>BBZN01000017.1 GCA_001304855.1 Clostridia bacterium UC5.1-1D2 | reverse complement strand
CCGATTCCCTATGAGCCGGTTCCCCATAGGACGATTCCCTATGGGCCGGTTCCTCACGGGCCGATTTTATTAGGGGTTCATGCCGTGTAAGCGTTGTCCACCCCGGCATGAGTCGCACTGCGTTGTTCCCACATGCTTATCGGGGATGTACTAGGGTCTTATTCGTAATTGATAGTTTATTGGGTAACATTCGATATGATAAGATAGTTAGATTCTTTAGATTCCATAGACACAACTATTCGTTAAAGTGTTGTTTCGCGAATAGTTGTGTCTATCAAGGTAAGTCACTCTTTCACATCCAGCATAAATCGTCTATAACCGTTTACTCACATAATCCAGAGCCTGAACCCATACGCCCTTGTTCTGTTTCCATACAGTGCTATACTCTGAAAATGGTACGGGACAAGGGGTTCTTCCGACTTCCAGAGTAACTCCGGGCACAGCCGTTTCTTTCGATTGCATCCAGTCTTTAAAACCGCCTTTTCCATCGCTGGAATCCATCCTGTAACCAGTCATTATGGAAATGTCCTCTGCCAGTGTGCTGGATGCCATTTTTGCCCCATTGCTGCTGGTAGTCCAGTAAATCACCTCACCCTGGGAGTGATAGCTTATGGTAATGGCCCAGGGATACTGATCTGCAATGCCGGCCAATGCCTGACTCTCCGGCTCAGACAGGGGATTGGGTCCCTTGTAGGATGCATAAGACGGAGCAGCCAGATTGGCAGATATCTCATTCCAGCCATAAGGAAAATTATAGTTTAAATCCACTCCCCCAGCGTTTGCCTTCCATTTTGTCAGATAGACTTCAAAAGTGTCTGATGTCCTTCCGAGATTTACGTCCGATGTATAGCAATTTTTTATAACCTCTTTTAAATCCTCAGAGCGGATTCCGTCGATACCGGACTGGCTCAATGTCACTCCATCGGGATTTGTCATAGGAATGAAATGAATCGCCACATTCTTCAGCATATCGGAGACAGATTTGTAATTATAATGACCTGTATCATAATTGACCAGGGCGTATTCCAACTGGCTCATCATTACCAGAGGCGTCATGTATTCCCTTGCATGAATAGCTCCCTGCATCAGAATGTGCGCCTCAGCCTGTGGGTTGCCAAGTATAATATCATAGATATTCCGCCCATCCCGGGATGTCCCGATTATATTTACAGTAAGTTTGTCTCCGTAAGCCTGACGCAAGGACTGAATATCCGTTTCCATCTGCTCATAGGAATATTTATCTGCCGGCTGTACAATGGGATTCGCCACTTCCTTATCCAGAAAGTCATTGATTCCCACAGATGCATTTACCCCGGGGCCAACTGCATTGGCCTCTTTGTAACCTGGTTCCGCTCCATAGCCGGTGAATCCTGTATTTCCGATTCCTCCAAGGACCAGCGCCCCGCTTAATATTGCACATGCTGCACGTTTCATAAAATAACCCCTCTCCTCTGCCTTTCCTGTTTCAGTTTCATATGTATACAATCTACTACATCAAAGGCCCTGGGTCAAATAAAGATTTCTTACATTTTTCTAATTATTGCCATTTTCGGCCATTGGATAGTTTTATAAAGCTTATACAATAGAAGAATTAAAAAGTAGAAAGAAAAAGGTGTGCATGGAAAAACGACCGCAAAATCATACGGCCGTTCATCATCGCCTTATTTTAGATATTTAACCTCTGAAATCACTTAAATGTCAGGTCATGCAAGAATACTGTCTTTCTTCTCAAGAATTGCCTCTACAGCCGCACAGGCCGGACAATCACAATATTTTGCTCCTGCAGATTTGATTTCCTTGGCATGAGCAGCTACATTCTTCGCAGTATCTGCGCCAAAGACCTGTGCTCCGGCATCAGATTCCGCAAAGGCAATTAAACCGTCAATGGGCATAATATCCGCTTCCAGCTCATCTATGTATTTCTTTGTCTCAGCGGCCTCCGTCCCGGTTCCAATCGCGTCCAGCCAAGCCTGGGCGGCGGCTTTCGTCTCACTGCTGCATGTGTGCGCACTGATCAATTCCCGTGTTTTAGCTACAACAAAATCCTGTACTTCTTTGTTCATAATAAATATCCCTTCTTTCTTGTGAATTTGTCTATACACTTAACTGCATTTTACCATAGTTTTTCAGCAATTGCAAATTAAAGATCCCAAGCAGGTGTTATTGATATCCGCAAACTTTCTTCTGTGTCCCATAAACTACCTTGTATTCCCCTGAGGAAACCTGACTGCATCCCCCACTTTCCAGCATATCTTTAGCCTGAATTGAAGCATTAGAACCACTATACCCCTTTATTCGGGCCCTAATCTCCCACCCGGATTTGGGAAAACTGAATTTTCAACACATCCCAGGGGTTGCAATCAGTGCGCCCTGGGGAGGTTTTTAACGTATTCAATAAACTCCTTCAGAGGGAGGGGCCTGCTGTAATAATATCCCTGATAAATCATACAGCCCAGTTGTTCAAGTTTTGCGGCCTGGGCTTCGGTCTCCACACACTCTGCCACGGTATTCACCTTTAATATACGGGACATGTTCATGATATTGCCTACAAGTTCACATGTCTGAATATGGTCGGGAAGCCGTCTGATCAGAGAACCGTCGATCTTTACCTCGTCGTAATCGGCGGAATTCAGGTAATTCAGGGAACCATGACCCATTCCAAAATCGTCCATGCTGATGCGGATATCCGCTTTCTTCAGCTGTTCCAGCTGCGCTTCCAGGTTGGGGCCGGGATTTAAGGCCACCTGCTCTGTCAGCTCAATGGTTACATAGGCCCCATCCACATCCAGCTCTTTCAGAATATGCGTTACATGTCCTGCAAATCCAGGAACCTCCAACTGCAGAGGGAGTATATTTACAGAAAACGGAAGGGGATAGCCCAGTTTTTTCTCCGCCTCCTTCATGTCGGAACAAGCCATGGAAATGATGGATAGTCCCAGTTCATCCACAAATCCGCTCTGGGTCGCCAGGGCTATTACCAAAGGCGGATAAATGTATGTGCGCCCCATATAATTCCAACGCAGCAGGGCCTCGCAGCCGTAGAGGGTCCCGTCACGGCGCATCTGGGGCTGGTAAAACAACTTAAGCTCTCCCTTTGCAAGGGCATACTGCAGGTCAGAGGTGAGCAGCTTTGCCGTTTGCCGGTTCTCATAATTCTTCCAGTGAAAGTCCCTCACCCAGACGGAATGCTCCTCCTGGATCATGACGGATTCCAGATTTTTGATTTTTTCAAGAAACTCCTTCTCCTGAACCTTCTCGCTGTGTTTCACAAAAGGAATGTAAATCAGGGTTCCGGCTGCGAGATTGAAGAGCTGAAGCAGGGAACCTCTCACAGAGCCGGTTGCCATATATCCGCTGAAGATAACCGGTACGGTCCACTCCACACTCCGGGATGCCACAGGCACCAGATGCAGAGACATGGACAGGCCGCTGATAACTGCAAGCGCCATGGGAGTCAGGATAAAGGGGAGTATCATATCCATACTGAAGATAATAGGAAATCCGAACAACACCAGTTCATTGATATTAAAGACTACGGCAGGCAGGGAAAGCTTGGCCAGGCGCCGGTTGTTCTTCTTTCTTCCGGCCAGAAACAGAGCCAGCACCAGGCAGAGGGCACAGCCGCTGCCGCCCATGAAAGCAAAGGTATCCAGGAATGTTTTGCTGAATATATGAGTAGGCACAGCTCCCTGGGCAAGCATACTCTGATTCGCGGCTACCTCCGCCTCAAATAGCCTGCGGGAAACTGCCTCCAGGGTATTGGTGCCGTGAATTCCGAAAAACCACAGTACATGAGATATAAGAATATAAATGAGCACAGAAAACAGGCCGTTTCCCATATGCCCAAACAGCTTCAGAAAGAGATAGGAACCGAAATTCATAATATTGGTATCTTCAAATGCCAGATATAAAATAAGGCCTGCGATACCACAGATTACCACTACGGCAGCCGCCGGAATCAGACTTTGCATAGATGCGTTAAAATGGTAAGCTACGCCTATGGTATAAAGCCTTTGATACCCTGAAATCCACTTATAAAAATAGGTGAGCATCCAGCAGCAGGCCAGGGCAAGACAGATTGCGGTAAAACTCCACTCCGGTCCCCATATGGCCATACCGCCTGTGGGATAACAGAATGCAATAAAAGCGCAAAGGGCTGTGGCCGGAAAAAAAATATGTGTGTTGTCATAAACCCTCTGTTCTTCCCCGTATGCATAGGCGATCATCAGAATAAAGATAAAAGAAAGGGAGCCGAAGGTGGCCTGATACACTCCCATAAGAAAGGTATAGATGACGCCTCCTGCCGTGGAAATAAGGTATTCCTGCCATACTTTCACGGGAAAATTCATAATGACCATGGAAAAAGAACCCATAATCAAAAAAGGTATAGTCAGCAAAAGACCCTGCCTCACGGAAAATACGAGAATATTTTTATTCAGAAACCTGCGGATTCTATCCATATTGCCTCCCACAGGCTGCTATTTTCGCTCAAACAGCCTGCAAAGCTATTATACAGGTTTTTCCAGGATTTGTTAAGCCCATTTTTAGTGAACACATCACCTGGTTATCTTCAAGAACAACTCGTTGATACCCTCATAAAATCCCACAGTCACAACAGTCCTCTCCTCTCCCATTCCTGCAAACAGATACTTTTTAAAATAGGGAGTGGTCTCCATCAGTGGATTTTGGTCCTCCATCGCAGCGCCGCCTTCCAGACCCATGTAGCTGCTCCAGGCTGCGACAACAGCGTCCGGATCGATGTCCTCCCACAGCAGAGGAGTTCTCACATAGAACTCATATATTTTGCCGTCATCTGCATCAATGCAGGCGTCAATAAGGCGGTTTTCCTTATCTGCGTTTTTCAGCTCATTGGAAAGGCCCAGTTTCCATACAGCGACATTGTTCCTGGGCTCCAGAACATCAATGGCAGAATACATTGTCCCATCGTAGTCTGTTCCGTCTACGTTTCTCACGGAATCAGGCAGAACATTGGCTGCCTTCAGCGCGTCCAGCCCTTTATTGCAGGTTTCAAAGATCTGTGAGTCAGTAATTTCACTTCCGGAAGGTCCCCGGTGGTTGACTACAAATGCAAAGTTGCCTTCCGATCCGCCGTATTCCATCTCTCCGTCTGCACCGGTCATCTTTGTTCCGGCGTACTGCTCGCTTTCCGGAAGAGTCTGGCTGCTGAGGCTTTGAGATAATATATAAACCTTTTCGTTGGGGCTTAAAGTGTATCTGTAACCTTCCCCCTCGTCCTCCTTTAATATAGTGTGGACTTCCTCCATCATCGCTTTGTCCCTGTATTTTGTAAGCTGCTGTGGCCCGGCAATGGAAAAGGCCATAATGAGGCAGGCAAAAAGAAGGAAAAGGAGATTCTTTATCACTTTCTTCAAACTTCAACCTCCTTTTCTGGCTTGGAAAGGACAAAGCTCATGCAGGTGCCTTTACCTGGCTGGCTTTTAATCTCAAGGCGGCTTCCATGAAGAAACAGAATTTCCGCGCACAGAGCCAAACCCAGACCTGCGCCGTTTCTGCTTCTGGACCGGGATTTATCTACCATGTAAAATGCCTGGGTTATCTTGTGCTGCTCCTCCTTGGGAATTCCCATGCCGTGGTCCTTCACCTCAAAGCGGTAACCCCGTTCCAATTGATGTCCATAGACTTCTATAAGGCCTTCCGATTCCGAAGCCTTGCAGGCATTGTCCAAAAGGTTGATGAGTACGGATTTGATCAGGTTGGCTTCCGCCCAGACCACACCATCGTCGTAGTTGAAGTAGAATTTCATGGTCTTATTAATTACATACATATCGTAGAGGTACAAAAACAGAGATTCCGCAGAAACCTTTTGAAAGGAAACCTCCCCCCGCCTTGTTACAATGATGTCCAGAAGGCGGAAGGACATCGCCTCCAGCCGCTTTCCCTCGGTATAGATATAATTGGCTGACACAAAGCGTTTCTCCTCATCCAGTTTGTGGGAACGCAGCATGTCCGCATATCCAATGATGGAGGTCAGCGGCGTTTTCAGCTCGTGGGCAAATGCAGCAACAAAGTCCTCACGGTTCTGTATTTCCTCCTCCAGCATGTCAATATTGTCCTCCAGGGCATTGGCCATCTGATTAAAATCGATGGTGAGCTGGCCCAGCTCGTCATTGCTGACCTTTCTGGCCCTGTAATGATAATCCCCTGCTGCCATCCGCTTGGTGGCTCTTGTAAGCAGGCGGATAGGTCTGGTAAGAAGGGAGGAAATCAAATGCATGACCAGGGTGCCGCACAGAAGCATTACAACGGTTACTCTGCGGTAAACGGAAAATCCCATATCCCTGTCTTTAAATATCTCGGACACATCCTTCATCGTTTCCAGGTAAAGCAGCCTGTCCAGAGCATTGACGGTAGAGCCTGTCTGTATGTAGTACCTTCCCCTCTGATTTACAATGCGGTAGGTCCTGGCAGCGGGATCCGTCTGGGCCAGAATCCCATTGTCCCCCAGGAAACCGTTGCTGATGTAGAGTGTCTGCTTGTCCTCATCGGACAGGCGAAGCATACGGCCTGCATTTCTGCCGCCCGACTCCAAATTCAGGGCGATCTGACCGATGGTGGTGTCCTGGAGAACGTCATATTTTGCAGGCACATTGAGAGCCGCCGTCTCAAACGCAAAGCTTAAAATACTGCTCTCGTCCAGCGCCTGGCTCACCTCACGGTCCATGGACCGCTGAAATACATAGTTCACAAAATAAAATCCGCTGAATCCAAATCCCAGGGCCATGACAATCATAGTCCATAACAGTAATTTGAATGAAAATTTCATTGAGGCACCTCTAATCGGTATCCAACCTTATAAACGGCAGTGAGGCGGCTTTCCCAGCCAAGTTTCCGTCTCAGACGCTGCACATGGAGATCCAGGGTACGGCTGTCTCCTGTGTACTCCCCTTCCCATACCTTCTCATACAGCGTTTCCCTGAAAAGAGCAACATTTTTATTCCTTATAAATAGTACCAGAAGGCCAAATTCCTTGTTGGTCAGTTCGATAATCCTTCCCCTCTTGGTGACCTTGTGGGCTTCCACATCAACAGTCACATCCCCGGCAGTGAGCAGGTGCTCCGTCTTGTTGTACCGCCGGAGCACCGCCTCCACTCTGGCCATCAGCTCCACCACGTCAAAGGGCTTTACCAGATAGTCGTCCGCCCCCAGTCTCAGGCCCTTTACCCGGTCTTTCACCTCATGCTTGGCTGTGATAAAAATGACAGGTATTCCAAGAGGACGTATATATTCCATAATATCGTACCCATCTACTCCAGGAAGCATAATATCCAGAAGAATCAGGTCAAAGGACTCCCCGTCGATCCGCTTCAGGGCAGTGACGCCGTCCTGGCAGGCGCTGCACTGGTATCCCCCTGTGGAAAGGTTCATTTCAATCAAATCACAAATTGGCTTCTCATCATCTACAATCAGTATCTTTATCATAACTTAAGCGCTCCATCCCCAGTATGCCCGAAGGCGTTCCAACAGTTCCGGCATGGCAGTTTCCTCCGTACACGGAACCTTTTCTTTTATATCCTTGTCCTCATAAAATCCGCTGGTCCTCTGATAATAGACGGAATAATCACATTCCACAATAGATTCTCCCTGGCTTCCCTCGTAACTGTAGCTGGCCAGAACCACAATATCGCTGAGTCCGTCGCCGTCTATATCCTGAACCTTAATTCCTTTTAATCCATAAAAATGTTCATAAGTCCCCATGGGCTGAAAACTCCACACGATATACCCCTGCTCATTGATCAGGTAAATCATAAATACGGTATATTCCGCCATACGGTATATTCCCGGAACCACCTGCAGCTGGCCAAGCTTTTCAAACCGATGGGAGAAACTCTGTTCATTGATAAGATTCATACCCTTATCCAGAAGTTCCTTTTTCGTGGTTGCAGTATACAGAAATTCTGTGGAGTACCCGTCCCGGACAAAGGAGGTGATAAAACCAATACTTTTATTCATGCCGAACCGGTTTATTTTATCCGACAGCCTGTAATCCCTGTAAAATGCGCCCTGACGCTGAAACAGTACGTCTCCCACCTTGTAGGACATTCCCGGGGAATTCCTTTCTTTGTTGACACAGGCAGTGATCAGTATCATATCGGTAAGTCCGTCGCCGTCCATGTCCTGGTACGATACGGCTGCCAGCCATTCGTTGGGCTGCTCCAAAACTCCTCTGCGCTGATTGTTTGTTTCCAGCTGATCGGTTTTGTACCGCACACGTTCTTCCTGATCTACCCAGAACAGAGCCAGGCGGTTATAAATACTGTCGTAGGCAGGAATCACCGACACCTCTCCCACCCCATCCATCTCCATGGGAAATATATGTTCCTCCACAATCTCAAATCCTTTATCCGTGATTGCAGCCTTTGTATCTATGGCATCCAGACGTCCGCAGTATTCCCTGTATTGCCTGGCTGCCGCGTCTGAATCCGGCTCTCCCAGGACAATCAGAGGTGAACACAAGTGGGATAAAAAAGGGTGCATAATATAAGCATATGGAACCTTTTGGTTTTCATTGAAGTCACCAGCTTTCCTTGGGAGTTGAATATCTCTATTATACACTAAATTCCATTGTCTGGAAATTAAATTTTCCTGTCCGGCGGAAAGTATACATAAAAATATTATGTAAACTTTATCTTGGAGTAAGCTGCAGGATGTGTTTCCGAAATCACGAAGGCTCCGCATTACCGGCGGGTCTTGAAATTTGCGTTTCGCGGCTCTTATGGGCGGCGGCTATAGCGTTTTGCCTCCCCACGCGAAAAACTACAATGCCCTTACCGGGCTAAAGTTCATATATAAAGACGGGCGCCCCTTGGGACGCCCGTTGGTATGGTCCTGCGGCTCTTCAGCCGCCAGTAGATTTTCTCTTGTGCTGTCACAGAAATTTTCCATTCTGCTGCTGTTAAGATTTTCACAGTTTGTCCCTGTGATTTCTGCTGTATCCGCATATTTAGCGATGGGTAAAATGCAACCTGAATGCATGTTGCAGTCGTATGCATTTTATGCTGTTGAGACGATCAAGGGTTCATTTCAAACTTTCAAGCAGTTCGCGCACTAAGGGGGCCGATACCACATCATAGCAATCCTCATAAGGCCGGGGTGCAAAACCGTACGATACATCCTTTACAACGGTTGTAGGGTCCCTGTACCAGTCTTTGCAGGAGCTGTGGACCTGAGTAATTCCAGTCTCCTCCATCAGTTGTTTAGCGTTAGATGCATTGATGCCGCTGCCTGCCAGAATTTGAATACAGGTTCCGTAGACCGTCTGAAGCTGTCTGAGCAGTTTTTTCCCCTCCGCGGCCTTGGGCTTAAGCCCGCTGGTCAATACCCGGTCAACCTCCATCTCTATCAGCTCTTCCATGGCCTCATATGGATTACCGGTGCAGTCAAAGGCGCGGTGGAACACCGCCTCCCTGCCGTAGCTGTGAATAATGGAAATCAGGCGCATATTCCGCTCTCTGTCTATGGAGGCGTCTTCCCTCAGACAGCCAAAGGCTATGCCGTCGGCACCGTGACGGACCAGATCCTCACATTCCCTCAGCATTACCTGGAAATCCTCCTCGCGGTAGCAGAACCCTCCCCCTCTGGGACGGACCATTGCAATCACCTTAAGACGGCAGTGCTCCTTTACAAGATCCAGTGAGGCCAGGGATGGCGTCAGGCCACCCAAATGCAGACCGCAATTCAGTTCGATCCGTTGGGCTCCCCCGGCTGCCGCCTGGAGAGCGTCGTAATAGCTGCCACAGCAAATCTCCAACATAATCAGTCACCCTTCTTACCTTGTGTATCTCACACAGTCCTCGGGCATGCAAACATCAAAACTACAAGCTTTTAAGAACACGGGCTATAGTATTGTTCTCAAAAGTCCTTTGAGAAAACCGGCTGCCTGGGTTTCATCCTCACCCTCTACAGTGAGTTCCAGACATTCTCCCTGGCGTATGCCAAGGCTCATAAGGGAGAGCACGTTTTTGCAGTCTGCCTTTCCCTTACGGCTCTTTAAAGTAATAATGCTTTTGTATTCACCGGCTGCCCGGCACAGGCTCATGGCATTTGTTGCGTGAAGGCCCTGCCTATCAGAAACTACATATTCATAGCTTATCATAATTCATCATCCTTTGTTTTTTCCTCCTCCTATTTTACCATAGTTAACTTTTCTTGACAACCAGGTCCGTGTGTAGTTAAATAGACTGGAAGTGCAAATGCTTTAACTGCCTATGGACGGCAAAGCCGTAAAGAGAAAGGACCGATTACAGACTATGAAACTCCAGCGTTTACTGAGCCTGACCCGCCAGGCTCTTGACAAATATGAATTGATTGAGGAGGGAGACTGCATTGCAGTAGGCCTGTCCGGAGGGAAGGACAGCCTGACGCTGCTCTACGCCCTTCACCATCTGAGGCGGTTTTATCCAAAAACTTACACCCTTTCCGCCATTACTGTGGATTTAGGCCTGGGTAATATGGATCTGGAGCCTGCAAAAGTTATATGCGAAGAATTCGGGATACCTTACGCTATTATTCCCACAGAGATTGGGAAAATTCTTTTTGATATACGGAAGGAAGGCAACCCCTGTTCCCTCTGTGCCAAGATGCGCAAAGGTGCATTAAATGAAAAGGCCAGAGAGCTGGGCTGCAACAAAATCGCCTATGCCCATCACAGGGATGATGTAATCGAAACAATGATGATGTCTCTGTTCTATGAGGGCCGCTTTCACTCCTTCTCGCCCAAAACCTATCTGGACCGGATGGATCTGACTGTAATTCGTCCCATGATGTTTGTCACAGAGGCGGATGTGATCGGTTTTAAAAACAAATATAAGCTTCCTGTCTGTAAAAACCCCTGCCCTATGGACGGATATACCAAACGGCAGTATGTAAAGGATCTCATCAGAGAACTGCAGAAAGACCAGCCTCATTTAAAGGACTGCCTGTTCAGGGCTGTGCTGGACGGCAATATCAAAGGCTGGCCTCAGGCCGTAAAATAAAGGGGTTCGCAGCAGGAAACTTCCATTCGTCAGATTCCGGGACCTGCCTCGCCGGGACCGCCGGAAGGGGCGCCGGCGCCTCCCCTTCCCGGGCCTTCTGCTGCCGATTCTGTTTCCGGGGGGTTCGCAGGCGCCTCAGTAGGTTTCTCAGCCGGCCCGTCTGTTCCGGGCCCGTCTGCTCCAGGGCCCTTCTCTCCGTCTTTCGTAGTTTCAGGGGCCTTTTGAGGTATATCAGATATACCGGGGCCTATTTCTTCTTCCTCTGTCTCTTTCGTTTCCTCTGTAGTCTCCTCCTCCGTAGTTTCCTCCGTGGATTCCACTGTGGTTTCCTCTGTGCTCTCTTCTACCGGTACTGTTTCGGCAGGGGCCGTTTCAGGCGGCGCTGTGGAAACGGGGACATTGCCTCCACCTGTGGAGAACCGCCGCCGGAGGAACCGCCCGAAGGCGCTGCCTTACCCTCCTCGTAAAGTCCCGTCTCCTCAGAAATACGGGCGCTGATTTTTTTTACAGCCGACGAGGGACGATAGCTTACATCTTCTCCGTATAGGAACTGGTGAAGAAGGACAACATTGCTCTCCAGTGTGGTAGCTATGACGCAGTCCATCCTGCCCACGCGCATACTCTGTCTGGAGAACGGAAATCCTGCCGTCTCGCCAATATGATATTTGTTAATGTCCTTAACCAAAGGAAGCACATCGCTGACGCCCACACTGGTAGAGATCTGCTGGATAAGATAACCTGCAAGGCTTGTTAAGGTAGATATATCTGCCTGTTTGGCCTTTTCCAGGGCCAGCATAACTACCTTTCTCTGCCGCTCGGTCCTCTGGAAGTCTGTATCCATAAGGCGCAGACGGCAGTACGCCACTGCTTGGACGCCGTCCAGATGATTCATCCCCGGCTGAGTGAGGTGAACGGACGCAATGCCTGTAGATTCCACTGTCTCAGTGATAAAACCGTTTATATAATTAAACTCGGCCTGGGTAATCTCCAGATCAACGCCGCCCAGTATATTGATCGCTTCCGCCACTGCCTTCCAGTTGAACGTGGCATAATCATCTATCTTTATATCCAGATTTTCTTCCAGCGCGCTCACTGCCTGCTTGTATCCGCCTCTGAAGTACGCCTCATTGATCTTGTGGTAGGTCCCCTCAGAATTAATCTTAAGGTAGGTGTCTCTGTATACGCTCACCAGCTTTATCTCACCGGTAGAACGGTCAATCTGACAGATCATCTGGACATCCGCCAATGCCTTATTGGTACTGCCGTCTCTGCTGTCAACACCGAAAACTGCAACCGTCCAGTAGCCGGTGGGCCTGTGAAGAAACAGCCAGGCCCCGTACCCGATGAGGAGCACGAGAAGGAATAAAAGTACAGATTTCCAACTGCGTTTTTTCTTTCTTTTTGCCATGGCGCCCTGCTGCCCTGAGGCGGCCCTGTCCCTTCCTGATGTATTATGGCCGTTGTCACGTCCCTCCGCTTTTTTCCCGGCTCTTTGGTTGCTTTTGCGGGAGAAAGGGCTTGAAGCGGCTGCCGCCTTGCTTCTTCCCTTTCCGGAAGAGACAGAGTTTTTGCGGGCTCCCGAAGCGCTGCGGGCCCTGGGTTTTACAGAAGGCTTCTGCTCCCATTCATAGCTCATCCTCCGCCGGAATATCCTGAACATCATCCTCTTCATATGGATATTCTTCCTCATAATAATCATCGTCATAGTAATTATCTTCGTACTCATCCCGCCGTCTGGCAGGAGCAGGCCGTCTGATGCGGGCGGAGGAGCTTCTCCTGGCTCTCATCCGTTCCAGTTCATCATCCTGATCTCTATAATTCATGTCTGGTACCTCTTTATCTATTTTAGTCTATAATCCGGCGGTAACTATTCCAGTCAGAAGCTACAATCCCCACTTCAACATTGTTGGCATTTCCTGTAGTTTCCTGAATGCACAGCATTTTTCCATCTGCCGTCCAGCCAAGGAATATAACTACATGTCCCACCGGCCCGGTGCGGATGCAGATATCACCGGGGATGAGCTGGGACTTGGAAACTGCCGTTCCGCTGCCTACAAGGGTTCCCGTACTTTCCGAACCCAGCCCCCTGCCTGTAACCCGACCAGTAAACCCAGTTCACCCATCCTGAGCAGTCCAGGCCCCGCAGAAAGCGTCCGTCCTCGTCCGGAGTCATTACGCTTCCGAAATCATTGCCTGTATATCCGGGAGCTGTGGGCTTCCCGCCCCAGTAATAAGGGATTTTCCCTACAGAAGTCAGGGCATATTTCACAAAGGCTCTTCTCATAGGGCTTGCATCGTCAGGGAGCATACTCATATAGGTGTCAATCTCAGATGAGGTTAAGGGATTGCCCATCAAAAGGGCTGTCGTATTAAGCCCGTAGAGCCCGTACCAATCCTGACTGTCGAGAGTCTCTACCCAGCCTCTGGCCGTATCATTCCAGCCCTGCCAATCTCCGGGAGAACTTTCCAAAGAGGGGTTGAGGGGATCTGCTTCATAGAGACTGGCCCTTTCCCGCAGCCCCTTTATTGTGATATGTATGGAGAGATCCAGATGGCCGGGACACCGGGAGTTTTCGTCGCCCTCACCCTTTTCTATGTCTGAAGCTGAGGAAGGGGCCTGACCGGGACCTGTGCTGCCTGAACCCGAAGCCTTTCCTCCACTGCCACTCTCCACCGGCTGGCTCCGCCGCCCGAAGCCTGAGACTCGCCCCCTGCGCCGGAATTTTGGGCTTGGCTGCCGCCGTCCAAAGCCTGGGACTCGCCTCCTGCATCGGAATTTCCGGGCTTCACTGCCGCCGCCCGAAGCCTGGGACTCGCCTCCTGCATCGGAATTTTGGGCTTGGCTGCCGCCGTCCAAAGCCTGGGGATCGTTGTTCTGCTGCCGTTTTCAGATTCCTGAGCCGGACTGCCTCCGGCCCCGGCTTCCATCTCCGAAGCCAGCGGCCTGTCCACACCGCCGGCGGCGGCTTCCTCCGTATGCTCCTCTTTCTCCAGCAGACAGCTTCCGTCACAGTAGTATATATCGCCAGTTCCACGCTGTAACTGTGCGAATCATCCCATAGTTTTGATACATATGCGTCCAGATCTTCCATAGATTCCAAAGCGCCGTAGTAATGGAGGGTATTCGCCATGGAGACGATGCTTCTGGCATTGGAACTGCCGCCGGATTCCTGCCCGTCTCCGTCGTAAACTGCACCTGTATACGTTTAAAATCCTCTATAATACCGGAGGGAGCAGTTACCGCTTCAATGGGTAATCCCAGCAGAGGCGCCGCCTGCTCTGGGGTGTAATTATATAAATCATAAATACCCGAAATCCACTGCGCATCCTTAACTGCAAGTTTATTATAAAGTTTTCCGGCCATACTGTCCGAGGGCTGTGAGCTGTCCTCTCCTTCCTCATATAACCAGGCCAGATTCAGTTGATCCGGGCGCATCATTTCCGCATTTGCGGGTTCTGCATCGGAGTAGGAGGCCACAGACGGAAACAAAAAGGAAGGCGTAGCCGTCAGTGCTCCTGACTGGACAGCCGCCTCTGAGGGGGTTGCTGGTGTTCCGTTTTTATCTGAGGCGGCAGCCTTTTCAGCAGCGGACTGAACATATTGTCCGGCAAAAAAGAAACAAGGCATCCGCCAAAAACTGCAGCCAGAAAAACAGAAGTTTTCACTGTCCCATATCTGCAGCTTTCAATAATATCTGTAGCTTTCTTTCGTAATTTTTCTATCATAATCCTGGGATCCTGCAATCTGTGTATTTGTTCTCAGGGTGTATTTGACTTATCAAAGCAAATGTTCAAATATACTCTAAGGCAGTATAACACAAAGATTAAAAAAAAACACTAAAAAACTCTTAAGTAATCATTAAGATATCATCCTGCTCCGAAGGGGAAACCAATTTCCGGTTGACGCATAAAATAGAGTGAGCTATAATAATCACATTCTATTTAGGAGGAATAGAAGCCAATAGCAAAGCTAAGCGCCATGCACCTTTTGCCGGGAACGTGAACAGCAGCTTTTGCCTGCTGCCGGCAGCGAGGTTAACGAGGAGGAGAGATTATCGAAGTGTTCGGCGGGTACTCTCCCATGCCGTCCGGGCGTGTAATATGCCGTTAAATATGCGGGCAACTGCAAAACAAAGGCGGTATAACCGGATTCAGAAAAAAATCCCTGAAACAATAGAAGCGTTAAAAAACTGTCGGTCCATGACAGCTTATTTTCGTGCGTCTTTTTTGGATAAACAGAATTTAACAAACACGCTCCAGGGAAATAAAAGGTGAAAGAAGGAAAGGCATTATGTGTGGAATTATCGGATATACGGGACCTTTGAATGCAAAGGAAATCCTTGTAAACGGACTGGCCGGTTTGGAATACAGGGGATATGACAGCGCAGGGATAGCTTATTTTGACGCCGGATCCCAAATTAAAGTTGTAAAGAAGGTAGGCAAGGTAGCCGCCCTCAGGAACTGTTTAAAGAAAAGGGAGGATATCTCCCACTGCGGAATCGGACACACCAGATGGGCCACCCACGGAGGCGTTACCGACGAAAATGCACACCCGCACCGTTTCGGCCAGGTGACATTGATTCACAATGGAATTATCGAAAATTACCATCAGCTCACAGAGAAATACGGATTGCAGGGCCGGCTGGCCTCCCAGACCGACAGCGAGGTGGCTGCCGGTGTGCTGGATTCAGTATATGAGAAATGCGGACGGGATCCTCTCACTGCCATTGCCGGATTTACTGAGAAACTTCAGGGCTCCTACGGCTTTTGTATACTTTTTGACGACCGTCCCGGAGAAATCTATGCAGTGCGCCACGTAAGCCCGCTGGTAGCCGCATATACCTCCTCCGGCGCTATGGTAGCCTCGGATCTGACTGCTCTGATCACCTACACAAAGGAATACTTTGTAGTGCCTGAAGGCCATATTCTCCGCCTGACTCCTTATAAAGCCAGGGTCTATGACATGGGATGCAGCCGTGTGGAGCCAGAGATGATGGAAGTTAACTGGAATATGGATGCAGCCATGAAAAACGGATATCCCCATTTTATGCTGAAGGAGATCCATGAGCAGCCGGACGCCCTTCACAATACCATCCTTCCCCGTCTCTTGGGCGGTGTGCCCGACTTTACAGCGGACTGTATTCCGGATCAGATTTTTACCCGGTGCAGCCAGATACGCATCATTGCCTGCGGTACGGCCATGCATGCAGGAATGGTTGCCAGAGCGCTGATGGAGCCCCTTTTGCGGATTCCCGTCACAGTGTCTGTTGCATCGGAATTCCGCTATGAGAATCCTCTCGTTGACAAGAATACCCTTGCGATCATCATCTCCCAGTCCGGGGAAACCATCGATACCCTGGCTGCCATGAGCCTGGCTCAGAGCCTGGGAGCAACCACCCTGTCCATTGTAAATGTAAAGGCTCTACCATTGCCAGGGAAAGCGATTACGTGCTCTATTCCCATGCAGGTCCGGAGATAGCGGTGGCCAGCACAAAAGCCTACTCTGTCCAGCTGGCCGCCCTGTACATGATAGGCTGCCGTATGGCTTTAACGCGGGGCGCATTCAATGAGGAGGAGGCAAAGGCGTTCACCAGGGAATTGCTGGAGGCTGTCCCTGCTATGAAAAAGATGATTGCCCAGGAGAGCAGGATTAAATCGCTTGTAAGACACCTTGTCAGGGAACAGGATACATTTTTTATCGGCCGGGGCCTGGACTACGCCTTCTCCCTGGAGGGCGCTCTGAAGCTGAAGGAAATATCTTATATTCATGCGGAAGCCTATGCAGCCGGAGAGCTGAAACACGGAACCATTGCTCTCATTACCGACGATGTTCCCGTAATTGCCATTGCCACTCAGGAGTCCATCTTTGCCAAAACCATATCCAATGTGCGGGAAGTGAAGGCCAGAGGCGCCTATATCATTCTCCTGACAAAGGAAAATGCCTCTGTGGAGGAGGGAGTGGCCGATGACCTGATTCAGATTCCCAGCCTGGAGGACCGTTTTACCGTATTCCCCATTGCGGTAATTCTCCAGCTCATCGCTTACTATGCCTCTGTGGGAAAAAATCTGGATGTGGATCAGCCCAGAAATCTTGCAAAGTCGGTAACGGTAGAATAAGCCACTAAAGAAGGCCGGATTCCGTCTCATCTTTTGATGAGTCCGATATCCGGGGGCCCCAGTACCGTCCGAGATCCCAGGCCTGTAATCAATGGTTTTGTGTTATTTCTGCTTATTCCACCGCTGCTTGACTTCTGCAAAATTCATAATAACCTCCACGGCCCCTCCGGGCCGATTTACTGCTGTTGATACAGAGGTCGTAGCTGCGCGGGTCGCTCCACTTCTTGTTGGAATAATAATTATAATAGTTGGAGCGCTGTTTGTCGGTCTTGATCATAATATCCTTGGCTTTGGATTCATCTACCTTGTAGAGCTCTTTGAGGCGGTCCAGCTTATCCCTGTCATCTCCAGTGATGAATACGCTGACTACATTGGGGTAATCCTCCAGAGCATAGTCTGCGCAGCGGCCTACCATAACGCAGGAACTCTCGTCCGCCAGCTTTTTAATCGTGTCAAACTGTGCCAGAAAAATCTTGTGGTTGATGGGCATATCGGAATATCCTGAGGCCGTATAACCCATAGAATAGGAATCCATAACCAGAGAATAAAGAAAACTGCTGGTGGGACGCTCGTCATGCTTTTCAAAAAGCTCTTCACAAAGCCCGCTGTGCTTTGCGGCCATGGATAACAATTCCTTGTCATAACACTTAACGCCCATCTTCTCCGCCAGCATCTCTCCGATTAACTTACCTCCGCTGCCGCATTGTCTGCCTATTGTAATAACAAGATTATTAGTCATTGAACATTCCCCTTTCTGCAACATATGTCATGCCTAAGTGAGTCATATTTTATCTATTAAATATTATAACTCAAAAATTCTGAAAAGTACATAGAAATGTACAAAAAAGCATAAAATATCCTGAAGCTTTTTAACAAAAGTGACAACTTGTCTGATAGCGTCTCTGTGAATCCCCCATTTATACCGACAAAAGAGCCCGCAAATTACAGTATTTTAAGAAGTTTTTCAAAATACTCCGGCAGAGGGGCGCTGAATTCCATATATACGCCTGTCCTCGGATGGACAATCCCAAGGACACCGGCGTGGAGCGTCTGTCCCTGAAGTCCTGCCACAGGACATTTGGCGGGGCCATAGACCTGATCGCCTAAAAGGGGATGGTGGATGCCGGACATATGGACACGTATCTGATGGGTACGGCCTGTCTCAAGCCTGCATTCCACATAAGTAAACTGGTTATAACGGCGGAGCACTCTGTAGTGAGTCACCGCCTCCCTGCCGCTGTCGTAATTGATACTCATTTTCTTTCTCTGTACGGGATGACGGCCGATGGGGGCGTTGACAGTCCCTTCATCCTCCTTTATGACGCCGTGTACAATGGCCTGATACCGTCTGGTGATGGAATGATCCTTTAACTGGGCTGCAATCGAGCTGTGAGACAGATCATTTTTACACACGATCAGCACCCCCGTAGTGTCCATATCAATCCTGTGGACAATGCCGGGGCGCATGACGCCGTTTATTCCAGATAGCTGGTCCTTGCAGTGGTACATCAGCCCGTTGACCAGAGTATGGCTGTAGTGACCGGCGGCAGGATGAACCACCATCCCTTTGGGTTTGTTGATCAGTATAATATCCTCGTCTTCATATAGAATATCCAGAGCCATTGGCTCCGCTTCTATCTCAGGCTCCACAGCCTGAGGGACTTCCAGCTCTATGCGGTCCTCCTCACAAACCACATAGCTGGCTTTCACGCTCCTTCCGTTAACCAGAACCTGCCCTGACTTAAGAAGCTTCTGGATATAGGAGCGGCTTAAATCCGGGCAGAGGGCAGAGAGATATTTGTCAATCCTCACGTCACACTCCAGGTCCGTGGGGAAAAATTCCTGCTTCAAATGGGCTCACTCCTCCTTTTTTTAAGTGAAAAGCACATCAAATCCTCGTCCTTATAGTGAAACATGATGAGCAGCACCAGAGAGGCCGCTGCTATGGTCACATAACAGTCCGCCACATTAAAGATTGGAAAATTGATCAGCTTAAAATACAGAAAATCCACCACATACCCCTGGCTGACGCGGTCTATCATATTGCCCACAGCTCCTGCACAGACCATCATCAGGCACAGAGCCAGGGGCATATACTTTCTCTCCACAGGCATTTTCCACATAAGATATGCAACAGCTCCCAGCACAAGAAGGGCGATGAGGAAAAAGAACAGCTGCTTTTCCTGCATCATTCCAAAAGCCGCTCCCCTGTTCTCTGAGTAATAAAATTCAAAGACGCCCTTCCAGACCACAGCAGGGGCCCGATCCTTCAGATGGGCTACAGCAAGCCCCTTAGTCCATTGGTCCAGTCCCACCAGGATCACAAACCCTATTAAAAACTGAAAATCATGGAGCGTTTCTGTCTTGTCATTCTTTACTTCCTCCTATGCATGCAAATCCCGCCTGCATCTCTTCTTCCTTTACAGTCTTATCCACATATGCATTCCCCGTTGATTCCAGAAGAATGAATTTAACTATGCCTGCATCCATTTTTTTATCCCGTTTCGCAGCCTGGAATATCTCTTCCCAGGCCAGCCCGTCAACATGAACCGGCAGATTAAAGGACTTAAACGTATCCCTGATATCGTCCCATTCCTTCTGGGACAGCATACCCCGGATTTTGGAAATGTATGCGGCGGCTATGGCGCCCAGGCCCACGCAATGCCCGTGTAGCATAGAAAAATCCATAGATTTTTCAACTGCATGGCCCAAGGTATGGCCGAAGTTTAAAAGCGCTCGCTCGCCCTGCTCTGTAGGGTCCTTCTCCACCACCTGTTTTTTAATGAGGTTGCTCTCGTAAACCATCTTCCGGCACAGATCCAAATTGCGGTTTAAAATTCCTTTGCGATTGTCCTTAAGCCACTGGTAATACGCCTTATTCTTTATAAGTCCGTGTTTGATGACCTCGCCCATGCCGGAAGAGAACTGCTCCTCAGTAAGGGTTTTAAGGGTTTCAAGATTGGTGTATACAAGCTTTGGCATATGGAAAGCTCCTACCATATTCTTGTAGGCGTCAAAATCCACCCCTGTTTTGCCTCCGATACTGGAATCCACCTGAGCCAGCAAGGTGGTGGGAATCTGAAAGAAATCGATGCCTCTCAAATAGGTTGCCGCCCCGAAACCGCAGAGATCCCCCACCACGCCGCCTCCAAGGGCAGCCAGCATGTCTTTTCTGTCAAACTGCTCCAGGATCAAATGCTCATACAGCCTCCTTACCGTATCCAGATTCTTGTTCTCCTCCCCTGCTGGAAACACAAAGACTGAGATCTGCCTGCAGCAGGACTCCAGCCTCTCCTTCACTTCCTCCAGATAGAGCCCGGCAACGTTAGAATCGGTTACAATACAGATTTTTCTGTCTTTAAGCGAGAGCTTATCCACTTCCTTCTCCAACCCTGCAAAGGAATTCTCCAGTACAATATCATAAATCGGCAGGCCTTCCCTGCATACACTTAGTTTGTCAGCCATCTTAGGTTACCTCCTTAACGACAAATCGGCAGACGCCTCAAGGGTCTGCCGCGTTACGTCCATATAGTCTTCATGCTCCCTATGTATTATAAACGGATATTAAGGCCGGACACATCCATGCCCATAGCGCCTCCTGCAGCCAGGATATCCTGAAAATCACCGGACAATTCTACAGAATCAGGCGTCGCAATAAAGATATAGTTGGATATCTTTTGTAAATTCCCATTCATGGAATAAGTCGCCCCGGATGTAAAATCGATGATTCTCTGAGCCACCTCCGTATGAATCCCCTCCATATTTAAAACCACAGCTTTTCCGGCCAGCAGGTAGTCACAGATATCCCTGGAGTCCTCCATGGAAGTGGGCTTTATCATGGTGACCTCCATGCTGCGTCTCATTGGCACTACCTTTGGACTGGATTTTCCTAAAAACCGAGGCTTGTCCTGCTCTTCATCTTCGTCATACTCCGTATTTCTCTTTGAGAACAATCTTGCGGGGTACTTCCTCATCAAAGTCATCGTCCAGGTAGTAGTCATCCTCATCTTCTTCAGGACTTAATCTCATGGTATCCATTAACTTACCTAACAGACTCATCTTACACTCTCCAATCTCTATTCGTGCACTCTGGGAAGCGCACCTTATCGTGCACCGAAGATGCCGGTGCCGACTCTCACCATAGTTGCGCCCTCCTCAATGGCAACCTCATAATCCCCAGTCATTCCCATTGAAAGCACATCCATAGTAACATTATCAATGTTTTTGCTACCTATGTCAACAGCAAAATCAAATAATTTTTTAAAAATTTCCCGATTTTCTTCTGGATTCTCTACAAAAGGCGCAATTGTCATAAGGCCCTTGATGTGCACATGAGGAAAATCTTTAATCGTCATAACCGCTTCCTCCACTTCCTCCATCAGAAATCCGTATTTACTTTCCTCTCTTGCGACATTAACCTCCAGAAGAATATCCACATCCAGGCCCTTTCTGGCCGCATCACTCTCTATCTGCTGCGCCAAACGCAGGGAATCTACGGAATGGATGAGGACGGCCTTGTCAATGACCTGATTCACCTTGTTGCGCTGGAGATGGCCAATCATATGCCAGCGGATATCCTCAGGCAGCTCCGGTTTTTAGTAACAATTTCCTGAACCTTGTTTTCCCCAAAGTCTCTTGCCCCGCAGTCATAGGCCTCCTTAAGCATAGGAACCGGTTTCGTCTTACTCACTGCAATCAGTGTTACCTCTGAAGGCTTTCTGCCTGCTCTGAGGCAAGCTGCCTCTACATGTTCCCTTACTTCCTCCAACTGTGTCTTTATCATGGTATTTACCTGCCTTTCTCTGTTTTACTGGTACAGCAGCTGTCCCTCCTCCACCATGGAAGCGTCCAGCACAATATGGTCATATACGGAAAGACCATAACTCATATTCTTGCGCACAGTATAGAACTCGCTGTTGGAATCCAGCACATCAATTTGTTTGAATATAGTATATCCTTTATTAATATTGTAAACGCCCTTCAACGATGCGGTTCTTCCGATTTGATACCGATCATTGGACTGAGGCTTTACCACGTAATCTCCGGCTTTAAAGCCGTCCTCTTCATCCATATCCACATAATAATATTCCTCGTCGGAATAGTATATGGTAGTGGGGGCAAAAACAACGGAAGTTCCGTTCTCATTGTACACTTCTTTGTTAAATCCCGTATCGGTGGAATCTCCTCCCTGGGTCATATATTCAACCGGTATCAGATAAAAGTTCTTGTCTGTCACTGCGCTGATAGGAATTTTTAATCCCTGAACCTGTTCCGTCTGTATCTCAAAGTCCACAAAACGGTCGGATATAAACTGTTCCATATATTTCGTGAAATCCAGTTTGCCATAGGCAGCCCCGTCTGCACCGGTGATTGTGGAGTAAGCTCCACTGTGCTCATGGATTCATCTTTAAAATTAACCCGCAAGACAGTCCTGTCTGCAAAGAGAGCCCCATCCTCCGCCGACAGAGGAAAGATAACCGACCAGTTTCCCGAAGTGATAATCTTGTATGCGGGAGTACCGCTGTCAATAAGATCTCCCGACTTTTTAATCGTTTTATTATAGCCGCTCCTGTCAAAAATTTCCGCAGTCACATCCGGCGGCTTCATAGATTCATAGGAATCAATGCCATAGGAGACAACTCCCGACACGTCGGATTTCACCTGCTGAAAAAGATTGCCCGACTCTTTGGCCAGCTTGTCCAGCTGATCCAGAGCGCTGAAACTGGAGTATTCCATCACCGAAGTTTCCAGGGACAGCCTGGCGTCATAGATAGATGCAAAATTGGCCGGTTCAAAGGACAGAACAAAGGAGGACAGCTGCTTTTTAAGATCGGACAGATTCTCCGAAGACAGGGAAGCGCCCCCTGCTTCTGCATTCTCCTTTAAAAGGTTTTCCAACGTTCCCGTTTCATCTAATGAGTAAATTCTGCTCCCCACGGAAGCTCTTTTTCCTTCCCGCAGATAATAATTGATATAACCGGTGCGGTCCGCAGTTTTACCTGTTCCTCTCTGAGTATCAGTCCGGTATAAATCTTATTGTTTACAATACCGCCCTCCACCACCTCATAAAACTGGATCTTCTCACGTTTCAAATAGGTGGAGACGCTGAATACCAGATAAAGGAATATAATAGCAAAGATAATCATGCCTACATTGATATTCAGCGGCCGTCTATACCGCACGACTTTCTTGTTCTTTTTTTTGCCATGAACAAGTTCTCTCCTTTTTAGTTCCATAGACCTTGAATTACAGTATTGGACAGCAGAACGCCCTGCTGCCCGCAGATATCCCATAAACTACGGCGAAAAAACTGCCTCCCATACCAGGCATTTACGTCCCCGGCAGGTTGGCAGCTATCACTCCTGTCACCTATCTTATCACAGAAACTGTATCATTACAATGAAATAATCACATCGCCCTGAGCGCATTCCGGCAGCTCATCCTTGTCCATGGAAATGCTCAACACGAAAGTTATATGATATTTTTCACTGATATTTTTCAACGTCATATATGTATCGGAAATATCCTCTCCTTCCAGGCAGGACAACTTTAAAAAGCTATCCAGATACATAGTCTCCAAATCATGATCCTGGGAGATAATACCACAGATAAATCCTGAAAATCCTTCGCTGCTTGTTATTGGGAATTCATTGACATTAATGAGACGAATCTTGTTGTTTAACTCGTACATGTGCTGGGCACTCTTATCCAGATATACGACAGTGCCGTTGGCCCCCTTGATTGCTGCATTGGCCATATCTAACAGATGTTTGGTCTTTCCCTTACCTTTTTTTCCTGCAATAATCTGAACCATACCAATCTCCTCCTTGAGTTATATATGTTGTATAAAAATCAATTAAGATTACTCTAATTATAGTATAAATTCATAGGAAACGCAATCACTATTTGACGATTTCAGAAATTATATTTCCCATGTTGTCATAAAGATGAGGCCGGCTGTCTGCTTTCAGCACAACAGATATATATTCCCTGTCATCGGGCCCCCTGGTTCCCATAATCAGGCAATAGCCCGCCGCCTGTGTCGTACCTGTCTTGCCCCCGAACACGGTCAGGCCCTCAGGAGTCTCCCTCTCTCCTGTCATGAACCAGTTGCCGCCTTTCCAGGTTTTGGATACCGGCTGGCTGTTCTTGTCATGATAATTGGCAGTGAATGCGGATGCGCCGATAATCTGGCGGAACACGGGATATTTTAAAGCTTCATTAAAAATAAGATATAAATCATAGGCTGTTGTGTAATGATCCGGATCGTTGAGACCGTGAGGATTCATGAAATGGGTGCCGGTAGCTCCCAGAGAGGCAGCCTCCTCATTCATCATATCTGCAAATCCTTCGATACTGTCCGCCATGTGAACGGCAATAGCCGCCCCTGCATCATTGCCCGAGGGAAGCATAAGTCCATAGAGAAGCTGCTCCATCGTCAGGGTGTCTCCCGGCCGGATACCGCAGAGTGTTGCTCCTGCCTCCGTAATCACCGCATCCTCCGTCACCAGAACCCGCTCTTTTAAGTCCGCGTGCTTGATTGCAACCAGCGCAGTCATCACCTTGGTAATGCTGGCCGGATACAGACGCTCAAAGGGGTTTTTGCTGTAATACACTTCCCTGTCGCTGATGTCAAACAGAGCCGCGGCTTCAGAGGTGGCAAAGTCCGGATCAAAAGCCGCGTTTTCCGGCACCACACAGAGTTGGGAAGCAAAGCCATCGATATAAGCGGAACCGGCGGCTGTGTCTGCAAACGTCCCTATCTGCTCCTCCAGGGAATAGGTGTCTTTCATGGCGGAAGCGCAGCCTGTGGCCGACAGGGTTCCTGCCATTACAAAAGCCAGAACAAGAACCTTTGTCCTTTTTCCGGTACTGCAGCAGCCTTTGAGGCTAAACATTATCTGATTACCTCGCGCCATTCCATATCGCCTCTGTCCAGAGCTTTAATGAGGAGCTCTGCCGAAGCCAGGTTTGTCGCCAAAGGAATATTGTAGGTATCACAGAGACGCACCACATCATTCACATCAGGCTCATGGGATTTGGGATTGTGGGGATCTCTCAAAAAGATAACTAAATCCATCTCATTGTGTTCAATTTGGGCCGCCATCTGCTGCATGCCGCCCAGGTGGCCCGCAAGATATTTGTGGATATTTAAGTTAGCTACCTCCTCTATCAGTCTACCGGTAGTCCCGGTTGCATACAGAGTATTTTTGCTGAGTATTCCTCTGTAAGCGATGCAGAAGTTCTGCATCAGTTTTTTCTTTGCGTCATGTGCAATCAGACCAATCGTCATATCTCATAACCCTCCTTGGATTAGTAATGTCTTGTTTCTCTTTGAAGTCCTACGTTGAGCGCCAGCCCCATACCCACAAAAATACTGATAAGGGAACTGCTTCCGTAGCTGATAAAAGGAAGGGGCAGCCCCGTATTTGGGAAAATACCCGTGGCTACGGCGATATTGGCAAAGGCCTGAAATGCAATCAGGGTCGCCATACCGGTACAGAGAAGTCTGCCTGATAAATCTCTGGCCCGTCCGGCCATCATAAGACATTCGTATACAATCAGTAAAAACAGTATAATCACGGCTACACAGCCGATAAATCCCAATTCCTCACCGATGACGGCAAAGATGAAATCCGTCTGTTCCTCCGACAGGAAATTACCGTTTTTAACAGATGCAATCGTAGTGTTATACAGCCCCTTGCCCCTTAGCTGACCGGAGCCGATGGCTATAATGGAATTGTTCTGCTGATACCTGGCCTCCCCATACTGATCCGGATAAAACCATGCCAGAATACGTCCCGCCTGATACTCTTTAATAAAAGGAATCATACCGTTAAGGAGCAGATAAACGAAGGTGGCCACCACCGGGATGGTCACCGCCAGGGTTCCCATAATCCACTTGTAGCTGATACCGCTGGCAAAGACAATCCCCAAAACCATCACCATAGCCACAAGGCAGGTGGAGAGATTCGGCTGCTCAAAAATCAGAAATGCCGGAATCAAAAACAGCACTGCAGCTATAATCACCGTACTGACCTGATTGATCCTTTCCTGATATTTCATGAAATACCAGGAAAAGGTTACAATCAAGCCGATTTTCACAAACTCGGAAGGCTGAAGCTGTCCGATGGCAGGCACTTCAATCCAGCGCCTGGCATTGTTGACTTCCCTGCCCCATATCAGCACAGCTATCAAGCTTGCGATACAAAACACATAGATAATCATGCTGAAATTCAAAATCTTGTGATAATCGATTAACGACAGTCCGATTGCTATGGCAAGCCCTACCAGTACGCCTAACAGCTGCTTATTGACCGCATCTGCGTCAAGATTGGTGGCGCTCCGTATAACCAGAACGCCTATGACATTGAGAGCAATCATATAAAGTATCAGCCGAAAATTAAAATATCTGAAATCATAATCCAAAAACATGTTAATATAGCCCCTTATTCGACATGGAACGAATTGGTATATTGGCGTGAAGCACAGGCAGGGCCTGTCCAGTTCCTGAACTGAGTTCCTCCCTTTCCACCTGTATTCGGACTTTGTCCTTTTCTATCTCCATATATTTTGAAATGACGTGAATCACGTCATCCCTCATCATCAGTATCATCTCCGGTGAGCAGCCTGCCTTGTCGGATACCAGCAAAAGCTTTAGCCGCATCTTAGCTGTCTCTCCGGAACGCCGGGTACATACTCTTGAAAACCATCTCACCTTGACACCGTCCCTTCTATGCACGCCTTAGTATGCTGCACAGTCTGGCGAAAAAAGTCTCCGCCTGTCCGGGATTGGTCATAGGTACGCTCTCCCCCAGAAGCCTGCGGCAAATGTCCAGATAAGCCTGTCCTGCCGTGGAACCCATCCCCACCAAAGGTTCTCCCTGATTGGTGGAGACAACGATATTCTCGTCGTCGGGCACTGCGCCGATGATGTTTACTGCCAGAATGTCCGATACATCGCTTAGGGACATCATGTCTCCCCGCCTTACCATGTCGGCCCGGATCCGGTTTACGATCAAGTCAACCTCTCCCAGCTCTGCATGTTCCAGAAGGCCGATGATGCGGTCTGCATCCCGGATGGCTGAAACCTCAGGCGTGGTTACCACCAGCGCCCTGTCTGCGCCGGCTATGGCGTTGTAGAAGCCTGTTCAATGCCTGCGGGACAATCCAACAGTATGTAGTCGAATTCCTCTCTCAAGTCATTAACCAGTTTTATCATCTGCTCCGGGTTCACAGCCGTCTTGTCCCTGGTCTGTGCCGATGGCAGTAAATAAAGGTTCGGGTATCTTTTGTCTCTTATCAGGGCCTGCTTCATACGGCAGTTGCCTTCCACCACGTCCACAAGATTGTAGACAATGCGGTTCTCCAGTCCCATAACTACGTCCAGGTTGCGAAGGCCGATATCTGTATCAATCAGCACTACCCGCTTACCCAGGATAGCCAGTCCTGTTCCCACATTGGCAGAAGTAGTCGTTTTGCCTACCCCGCCTTTTCCAGAAGTAATCACAATGACTTCACTCATAGGAACCTCCTGAAAAATTACTTTACCTTCCTATTGTACATTAAATTTCACTAATTTACCAGTATTTTTTTGGCATTAAGCAAAATTTAACATGTTGTTTAGAAATGTTTTGTTTAAGGGGCGGATTTCCAGCTTGCCGTTCTCCAAAAAAGCAAGCATAGGCCCTCTTCCCAGCCGTTTATTCTTCTCGTTAAAACGGCTGCTGCACTCTCCAATCCGCAGCTGCAAAGGGGCCATCAGGGTGGCCATAACCACGGCATCCCGGTTGCCGGCTACGCCGGCCGTCACCGTTCCCCGCAGCTCTCCCAGCACAATCACATTTCCCTTGGCGGTCACTCTGGCGCCGTGGTCCACATCGCCGATGATGACAATGCTGGCCTCCGATTCCAGTGTGTCTCCTCTTCTGAGAGTTCCTCTGTAGAACTGGCCTGTCTGGGAGTTCAGTTCCATCAGTTTATCATTCAGTGCTTTTTCACAGCGTTCGATCCGCTCTGCATCCGTATCCAGAAGGCAGAGTATTTCTATCTGTGAGTTTCTCGTAATCGTATCGACAATTTCAAACTCTTCGGCAGCTGTGAGACTACGTCCCTCCAGTGTCAGGGTCATCTGGACAGAACCCCAGAATTTGGCGCTTTCCCGGAACTTTTTGCCCAGAGCTTCCAGAAGCTGGCCGAAGGGCAGTTCAGGATCCAGGATCACCGTCATACCTGCTTTACTGCTTTTGATTACTACCGCATTGTGCATACAATCACCTCTTTTGCTGGCTTTAATCACCAATATTTACTGTTGATACACCTAAGGCGCCGGAACCTTCTATCTGTTCCAGTGTCGTATATCCATAATAATACTCGTATACCTTTTTGCCAAGGGTTGCGGCGTTGGTTCCAGCATAGCCATAGGGGATATTGATGGTAACTGCTATCTCCGGATTGCTGTAAGGCGCGAAGGATACGAAAAATGCATGGTTGGCACGAGTTTTTGTCTCCTGTGCCGTACCGGTCTTTCCTGCCACTTCCACCGGCAGGTCGGAAAAAATACGTTTGGCCGAACTGTCTGTAATTACCCGGCGCATACCTGTCTGCACCGCATCCCATGTACTGTCGGCAACTTCTATCTGAGAATGGACCTCAGGCGAATAATCCTTAAGCAGATTACCGTCGGAATCCGTAAGCTTATCCAGAAGGCTTAATTCAAAAACGGTTCCCCGGTTGGCTATAGCGGCCACATAGCGGGAAAGCTGTACATTTGTGTAGGAGTGGGTTCCCTGTCCGATAGCGGAACGCTCCAGATCCTTGTCCGTCAGCTGAGGATCGTTCTCGGGTATCTCCACGCCTGAGGTGTGATCCAGCCCGAACATGGATGCGTATTTGCGGATAATCTCCAGGCCTGAATCCGTAGAGTATACTCCGTACTCATTGGTTCCCATTCTGTGGGCAACCTCCGAGAAAAAGTAGTTGCAGGAATTCTCCAGAGCGCCTTCGATATTGAGATGATTGTGACGGCCCGGATAAATCCAGCATTTGATATCAGGCGTTACCTCCACATAATCGCCGGTACACTCAATGGTAGCCACCGTATCAATGGCGCCCTCCTCCAGAGCAGCCACTGCCGTAATGGGCTTAAAGGTGGAACCCGGAGCTTTTCTGGCCTGAGTGGCATTGTTGTAGAGAGGACGGGACATATCATCGTTGAGCTGGCTGTAATATGCAGCGTCCACACTGCCTGACAAAAGGTTATTGTCATAACTGGGATAAGTAACAAGCGCTCTGACTTCCCCGGTTCTCACATCTGTCACCACACAGCCTGCGGTACAGGGATCCAGAGCCAGCTGTGCTGGCGTCAGTTCGATCTTGGAGATCTTATCCCGGATGAATACAAAGGCGTAATTCTCATCCCCGGACTGGAGCGCTGCAATTTCCTGGGGATTGTTCTCAAGTACGCCCTGTGCATAGAGAGCCAGACAAAGCTGGCGTCCTGTAATCACCTGATTATTGATAAGGTAGCGGAACATCTGCTTGGTAAATTTGTTGTCGGTGCGAAGAGACTCCGTTACATAATCCACCAGCTGATTGAAAATATCGTCTGCATCGGAATACTTGCTGGAAGTCACATCCAGCCGGGTCGTATCCACCCAGCTGGCAGATATTCCGCTGTAAATATAATCCCGAAGGCTCATAGAACCTTCACTCCAGGCCAGATATTCCGGGGAGCTCTGGTCGATCTTGTCTTTCTGTATAATACCGATGGAGGCGTCGGACAGAAAGGTGTAGATGTAGTTCATGTAGGCGGACAGATCCTCGGGCAGCTGGTTCATAGCCCTTGCGTGGGGGCTCTTGAGCTCGTTGCCCAAGATATTTAAAGTCTGCTCTCTGGACCCGTCATATATGCGGTAAATCTCCTTTTCAATCTCACTTGCGTCCTCCCCGGACATGGCTGACAGGGAAAGAACATTGTTATTGATCAGCTGATAATAAGCGTCCTTTACAGGGATGGGAATCTTTGAGGAGTCCGTTATCTTGGAAAGATCCACGTCCTCATTGACGAGCTGATAGGCAAGGATACCTGCCAGCTGCTTTTCAATCAGATTATAGATGGCAATCTGCAGGTCCTTATCTATGGTCAGATATACGTCGTCGCCGGCTTTTGCATCCGTCTGCCGGATTATTTCACGTGGACGGCCCATATTGTCCACATACATGCTGGAGTACCCCTTTTCCCCCTGAAGCTCCAGTTCCATAGACTTCTCAATCCCTGTCCGTCCCACAATATCGTTTAAATCGTATTTGTCGTCTGCGTCCTCAGGCAGATCTTTGGCTTCGTCGGACTGGCGCCACTGCACATTAAGCTCTGCGATCTGTTCCTCCTGAACCTTTCCCGTATATCCGATAATTGGGGCGAAATAGAGACTGTCGTTATATTTGCGGACAGAGGACTGTTCCACAGTCACACCCCTCAAATTGGCTGTGTTTTCATTTATCTCCATCATGGTTTCTTCGGAAATACCGCTGGCCACCGTAGTAGTCTCATATTTCTGGTACTCCGTCAGCTTCATGGTGTAAATGATATTTATAATATTCAGAGCCGTCTTATCCGGAAGAATGAGAGGATTTCCCTTGTCATCCTTCATTTTATCCAGCTCATAAAATTTCTTTTTATACTCAAAGGCTTCACGGGCCGTTATGTTGGAAGGATATCTGCCTTTGGCGTCATCCAGTTTATCGGTACTGGGAAGTCCGTAAAAGTTCAGCAGGAAACGGTTTCTGGCAGATTCCCCTCCATATGTGAACACCATCTCCCCGTTCTGGTCAATGGCAAGCTCCAGTTTTCCCTCAACAGCCTCTCCCCTGCGCTCCAGAATACTCACCAGGCGGTACAGCATGGCGTTGCGGTCCGCAGGCCTGGGGTAAGCCCCTGTATCCTGGATGGTGACTACATAGGCCAGTTCATTATATGCCAGCAAGTTTCCTTTGCAGTCATAAATGTTTCCCCTGGTTCCGGGCGTCGAGGTGCTTTTCTCCGTCCGCTGCATATATTCTTCCTGATAGCTGCTGCCCTCCAGTATCTGCATGCGGAACAGCTTTCCAATAAGGCCCGCAAACATGAGGGTGAATATGACAGAAAGCGCAAAGAGCCTGGATGCAAATAATTTTTTAAAGAAATCCTGGAGGATTTCCAGTAATTCGTTAAACAAGATGTTTGTCTCTCCTTTTTCCTATATCCTCCACACGCCGGCTGGCTGATAAAAACAACCGGTATACCAGCAGTGTGGTTACCGCGGTAAATATAGTCTCCGGTAAAATGATGGTCCAGAAGTAATAGGGTAAATCCAGCCTGCCTCTTATGAGAAAACGGAAAATGTAGATATAAAAGCTGTACCACAATCCGTTTACAATACTGAGAATCAGAGGAAGGGTGATGTAATCCTCATAATAATATTTTGTAAAGATGCCGTTCATATAGCCGATGTACACATATATAAGGTATAGAATCCGAAGGGGCCGCTGTAAAACAAATCCAGCAGAAGCCCTGACAGAACACCGTAGAACATGCCTGCATTTTTCCATGGATAAAACCGAAGGAAAATGTGAGAATCAGCAAAAGGTTAGGTGTAACCGACAAAAAGGGCAGCAGCGGAAACACGCAGTTCTGCACTGTAAAAGCCAGCACAATAAATAATATATTGATGAGAACCTGTTTTATTTTAGCATTTTTCAATTGGCCGCCGCCTCTCCTGTCTCTTTGATATCTGTGAGAATCAGCACCTCCTGGAGATTGTCAAAATCAGCAACCGGAATCAGATACCCCGACTGGGTAAGATGCTCCGAATCGATGGTGACATCTGCCGCATAACCGATCAAAATTCCCGGGAGAAATTTTGTGCTTATATTGGAAGTGACAATCTGATCGCCGTCCCGGACCACCGCCTCCTTGGAAAAGTCGGTGAGCTTCAGCCTTCCTTCCTCATAGAGGGTCAGATCTCCCGCCACGATACACCCATAGGAGGAGTTCACCTTCATGGCGCCCACACGGCTGGAATCGTCGATAATGGAACGCACCGTGGCATAATTGGCCCCTACGTCCGTGACAATTCCCACCAGCCCGCCGTCGGCCACTACGTTCATATCCACGGCTATGCCGTCGGCAGAACCTTTATTAATGCGGAAAACCTGAAACCATTTCTCCGAATCTCTGGCAATGACTCTGGCCCAATCTTTTCATACTGCATATATTCCTGATCCAGCTCATAGAGCTGGCGCAGACGTTCCAACTCATACTGCTCCGCCTGGAGCCGGTTGTTTTCTTCCGTCAACTGGGATATCTGGTTTTCAGCTCTTTATTTTCGTTTAAAGCGCTTTTCAAGGTTCCATATGTGCTTATTTCATTATATATGCCGGTTCCCACCGCATTGACGCCGGACTGGATGGGTATGAGAAAATATCCCACTCCGGTACGCAGCGGTTCCATTATTCCGTCTTTTAATGAAGTGATACCGATTAGCAGTACGCAGAGTACGGTGAGAGCCGTCAATATATATTTACTGTGTTTCGATTCCATGGATACCGTTCCTTTTAAAGTATTTTGTTTACTGTTCCATCACAGCAGATGCTGCTGGCGAAAACTCAGAAAGCATCTGTCACCGATTATAATATGGTCGATTAGCTGGATTCCTATTAAATCTCCTGCTTCTTTTACACGTTTGGTGAGAAGAATATCTGCCCGGCTGGGTGAGATATCCCCGCTTGGGTGGTTATGGACCAGTACCATTCCCACTGCTCTGCAGCGCAGGCCTTCAATGAGAAGCTCTCTTGGCGTCATAACGGATGCGTTCACTGTGCCCCTGGCAATGAGGAGTTCCTTGATCATCGCCTGTTTGGTGTTGAAAAACATCACATGGATTTCCTCCTGCTCCAGATGGCGCATATCCTCCATAAAATAATCGGATATGTCCTCAGGATGTTCAAAAATCAGAGGGTGTTCATTGGCCTTGCGCTTCCAGATGCGCCTGGACAGCTCGCCTATACACAGCAGTTGAATGGCCTTTACTTTTCCAATTCCCTTTACACCTGTAAGATCGGTGAGAGAATGGTGTAAAAGCCCCAGCAATCCGTCGCCGGGGCTGCCAAGGGCCAGTAGCTTGTCTGCCAGTTCAAGGGAAGTGGCCTCCCTGCTGCCTGTGCGTATGATAACCGCCAGAAGCTCACCGTCAGACAGGATTTGGGGACCTGCTTTGATGCATTTTTCATAAGGGCGGTCTGCGGGGGGCAAATCCTTCATTCTTATTCTTTCCATCTCTCTCCTGACTACGCACCTCTCCAAGTACAAAGTTTGAGAAAAATGTGACGCCGTTTAAATATACCGGTAAATAATCAGGGCGATAACCACTCCTATGATGCTTGCCATGGTGATCTTGATGGTCAGCCCAAAGGTTATTACCAGAATTCCGAAGTTGATTACAAGGGGGAATCCAATCCGAAGGATTGTCCGAAATTCAGCCATTCCAACCATGAGACGCCTTCTGCCAGCTGTCCCATGAAACCGCCCAGGACAATACCTGTAAGCAGCATAATCAGTAATATCCAGAAATTCTTATAATGCATGTGTAGTTCCTCCGGGGTGTTCCATTACTGTGGATATTGGGGGATGCACACGGTCCGGCCGGGTGTTTTTTCCTCCCTGTGGTCGGAACCGGACCGGCGCGGTATAATGTCTGCCGACATTATACCATAATATACCTGTAGTGTCATCTTAATATTTCCGTAACAAACGGCGGGGAGGGCATTAAAAATTTATAATAATTTCTTTATGACTCCGTCGTTTATCAGCTGCTGGAGGGACTTTAAAATGCCCAGTTTTGCATGGTACCACGTGAGGCCGCCCTGAAAGTATACGGCGTAGGGGGGCTTGATAGGGCCGTCTGCGGAGAGCTCGATCGATGAGCCTGAACAAAGGCTCCGGCTGCCATGATGACCTGGCTGTCATAGCCGGGCATATCCCAGGGTTCCGGGGTAACGTAGCTGTCTACAGGCGCCGCGTACTGGATTCCCTTGCAGAAGGCAATGACTCCCTCAGGCGTACCGAAAGTGATGGCTTGTATAATATCGTGGCGGGGTTCGCTGCCGTTTGGCACTACGTCAAACCCAAGGCGTTCATAGATGTTGGCTGCAAAGATCGCACCCTTTATTGCCCCGGCAACGACAGTGGGAGCCAGAAAAAGTCCCTGATAGAGCTGCTGGTTGATCCCCAGGCTGGCCCCCACCTCTTTGCCCAAACCGGGAGCGCTCAACCGGTAAGAGGCCCGGTCCACACACTCTCTGGAGCCTACGATGTATCCGCCGATAGGGGCAAGGCCGCCGCCCGGATTCTTTATAAGGGAGCCTACAATCATATCCGCTCCCACGTCCATGGGCTCTATGGTTTCCACAAATTCACCGTAGCAGTTATCCACCATACAGATAACCTCCGGCTTTATACGTTTGATGAAGGAAATAAGCTCCCCGATGCGTTTAACAGACAGGGTTGGCCTGGTGGCATATCCTTTTGAGCGCTGGATCGTTACCAGCTTTGTTTTGGCGTTCAGCGCCTTTGCAATACCCTCAAAGTCAAAGCCGCCGTCGCAGAGAAGATCCACCTGACGGTAGCTGACTCCGTATTCCTTCAGCGAACCTACGGAATCGCGAATGCCGATAACCTCCTCCAGAGTGTCATAGGGTTTTCCCACAGGAGATAAAAGCTCGTCTCCCGGACGAAGGTTGCCGGACAGAGCCACATGAAGGGCGTGGGTGCCGCTGATGAGTTGAGGGCGGACCAGGCGCTTTCACCGTGAAATACACTGGCGTAAACGTCCTCCAGAGTATCCCGCCCCAGATCATTGTAACCATAACCGGTTGTAGCGGCAAAATGAATGTCGCTGACACGGTTGTCCTGCATTCCCTTAATGACCTTTAACTGGTTATATTCGGCAGTCTCGTCTATGGTCCTGAACCGTGGAATCAATTCCTTTTCTATGGATAAACCGAAGTTCAGAACCTCTCTGCCGATGCCCAGAGCTTCGTAAATTTCACTTACGCCTTTTTGTTCCATCATTGTCTGTTCTCCCATTTGCAAAAGGCATACCCCTTTGCTTTTTTCTGCGGACCATCCCATAATTCCGGCCCGGTTTGTTATTGTAGCACAATCCCCCGGTTAATGCAATCCTCTATCATATGTTCCAAAACCACAGCCCGATCCTGACGGAATTCATCCAGATTAATCCAGCGCACCTCACGCTCCCGTTTGAACCAGGTCAGCTGCCGTTTTGCAAAATGGCGGGTGTCCCGCTTTAACCGGTACACAGCTTCCTCCAGGGAGCAGTCCCCGTTCAGATAGTCCAGGATCTCCTTGTAGCCAAGGCCCTGCATGGAAGTCTGGCCTCTGTGGCAGCCCATACGTTTCAGCTTCTGCACCTCCTCCACAAGCCCCTGCTCCAGCATCTGATCCACCCTGCGGTCAATACGCCGGTACAGCTCGGCCCGGTCGGTGGTCACTACATAGTAAAGAAAGTTATAGGGAGATTCTTTGGCTCTGGACTGCTCATTGTGGAGAGAGATTTTCTCGCCTGTCAGCCGGAAGTACTCGATGGCCCGTATCACCCGCTTGATATTATTTGGATGAATCTCAGAGGCAGCTTTCGGGTCCGCCTCTTGAAGCATACGGTGGAGAACTCCGGCTGCTCTCTCCCCCTCGGAGCGGGCCAGTTCTTCCAGCTCACGGCGTATGGCGCCGCCCTCGTCATTTTCCCTGAAATCAATGTCGTAGAGAAGCGCCTGAATATAGAATCCGGTTCCTCCTGCAATGATAGGAATGCGCCCGTGGGCGTATATTTCCTTTAAAGCCTCCTTTGCCATGGACTGAAAGGTTACCACATTGAATTCCTGATCAGGCTCCAGGACGTCGATGAGATGATGGGGGATACCAGCCATTTCCTCTCTGGAAGCCTTGGCGGAACCAATGTCCATGTGGCGGTATACCTGCATGGATCTGCACTGATAATTTCTCCGTCAATGGCTCCTGCCAGCTTGATGGAAAGGGCTGTCTTTCCCACTGCAGTGGACCGGTAAGTATAATCAAAGGCTGTTTCATCTGCCATAAGCTCCTTTCAGTCACGCTTTTGCTGAAGGAAAGCAACGTTCAAACAGGCTCTAAACAATCCGTTTGAACTTTTTCTCCAGCTCGTATTTGGTCATGGATATGATTGTGGGGCCGGCCATGGGGGCAGGCGTAGGGATTCTCCAAATCCAGAAGCTGATCGATAAGACTGTCCGCCTCCTGGGCGGATAAGGCCATATGGCCTTTAACGGCTGCTTTGCAGGACATGGAGGCAACTTTTTCATATATGATATCTGGATTGTGTACCGCCGTATCCTCCGACAGTCCGTCCAGCATTTCGATCAGGAGTTCTTTCCTGGCAATGGAAAACAAATTGGCGGGAACTCCCCTCACGGCATATTCCCTTCCGCCAAAATGCTCAATCTCAAATCCCATCCCGGTAAAATAACTCATGTATTTTTTTAAAAGCACTTCCTCATTCATATTGAGGGTGAGGATAATTGGGGGCTCTACCATCTGTGTATCATAAGTTCTGGTTTTTAAGATATTCATGGTTTTTTCATAGAGCACTTTTTCATGAGCCGCATGCTGGTCTATGATAAAAAGCTGGTCGTTGAATTCCACCAGCCAGTAGGTGTCAAAAAGCTGTCCGATAAGCTTATGCCTTGTACGGGATTTGACATCCAGCAGTTTTCCGTCAAAAAGTTCAAGCTGCTTTGCATCAGAGGAGGTCCCTGAACCGGCCCCTGCAGGTTCTGTCCGGGATAGGGCAGGCCCCGTTTTTTCCGGCGGGAGCTCATTTGGGGAGGGGGACTTATCTCTGCGAAAACTGTCTCCGGGCGCCTCAGCCTTAGCCATGGCGTCTCTTCTCTCCTTCAGCCACTGAGGCATCAGATCGTTGACAAAGGATGGCCTGGGCGGAGGCGTCTGGCTGTAATTTATGGAAGGAGAGGAAGCGCTGTCCGGGAACAGAGGCTGGGCAACGCCTGCAGACCGGCCCGGCTTCTGAGTCCCGTCATGTTGGGATTCCCGGCTCTGGCCTGCTCCCAGATTTCCTCTTCGGTGAACCTCAAAGGGCTCAGGCCTGGGGGACTGGCGGTCCGCCTGTTCTTTCGCTTCCCTTTCTCCGGTATCTGTGAGACTCACCTCGGGAATCAGTTCCTTGTGGGCCAGGGCTGCACTCACGGCTTTCAGCACCGTACGGTAAACCTGCTCTCCGTCTGAAAACGCAGTTCCATCTTCGTGGGATGCACATTTACATCCAGAGTGCCGGGGGCGATATTTAAATGCAGCATGGTGAAGGGATACTTGTGCTGCATCATAAAAGGCTTATACGCCTCCTCTATGGCTTTGGAAATAATATTGCTCCTGATATAACGCCCGTTGATAAAATAGTTTTCATAATTGCGGTTTGCCCTGGCAATCACAGGCTTACCGATAAAGCCGCTAAGCCTTATGGCGTCGATTTCCATATTAACAGACAGAAGGTTTGACGCTATCTCACGTCCGAAAACCGTATAAATCAAATCCTTCTGGTTATGATTACCCGAAGTATAAAGCTTGTTTTGGTTATTCATAATAAAACGGATGGAGATATCCGGGTGTGATAAAGCGATCTTTTCCACCACAGCGGACACATGGGCGCCTTCCGTCATGGGGGTCTTAAGAAATTTTCTTCTGGCAGGAGTATTATAAAACAGGTTTCTCACGATAAGCGTGGTTCCCTCCGGAGCGCCGATTTCCTCCAAATCTTTTTTAATGCCGCCTTCAATCTGATACCTGGAACCGGTAAGGCTGTCCCCTGTTTTCGTTATAAGCTCCACCTGGGATACGGAGGCGATGCTGGCCAGGGCTTCCCCTCTAAAGCCTAAAGAGGAGATGGTAAACAGATCCTCCACGGTTTTGATCTTACTGGTGGCATGGCGCAAGAAGGCCAGGGGTATCTGTTCTTTTGGAATGCCGCTGCCGTTGTCCGTTACGCGGACCAGGGAGATGCCTCCATCTTTTATCTCCACCGTCACAGCCGTGGCCTGGGCGTCAATGGCATTTTCCAGAAGTTCCTTTACTACGGACGCCGGACGCTCGATGACCTCTCCTGCCGCTATCTTATTAATTGTATTCTGGTCCAATACGGTTATATTTGCCATATTTTCATCTCCTCAGATATAAGGAAGCCCCGAAGCTTTCACTGCGAGGCCGGATTTTACGGATTCAGGTCCATAAGACCTTCCAACAGATGGATTTTCATGGTTTGTTCTTCCAGATTTATGTCCAGAATACAGTCCCCTATAGCCGGAACCATAAGTTCTTTTCCGTTCTCCAGTTCCACTATATAGACGTCGTTGGCTCCTGTTTCCAGGACATCCTTCATAACGCCCAAAGGTTCCCCCTGGTCGGTTATAACCTTCAGCCCGATTAAATCGGTAATGAAGTATTCATCAGGGCCTAATTCCACGGCCTTCTCCCTGGGGATCAGCAGATTCCTGGATTTATATTTCTCGATATCGTTGATATTGTCATATCCTTTAAACTTCAGGATAACCATCTTTTTAAAAAACTTCACTTGCTCAATTGTCAGCGGTATCTGTTCTTTTCCTGTATCAAGTATTACTTCCTTTAATTCTTTGAAACGGGCGGCGTCGTCTGTGGTGGGAAATACCTTTACCTCACCCTTCACTCCGTGAGTGGAGGAAATGACGCCTACTCTCAGCATGTCTTCCATATTTAGCAACCCTTTCCTGTAAAACTGTGAATAATGATAATCGCAACGGTTCAGAATCATAGAATTGAAAATGAACCGCCTGGCGTATCTGCCGGCGGTCCCTGCTTACTGAATCTCAACGATTACTTTCTTGTCTTCCTTGGATGCAGCGGCCTTGACTACGGAACGGATTGCTTTTGCAATTCGGCCCTGTTTGCCAATGACCTTGCCCATGTCGGAGGGAGAAACCTTAAGTTCAATCAAGGTATCCTCACCCTTCACGGTCTCGGTAACCACCACCTCGGCGGGGTTATCTACCAGTGCTTTTGCAATCACTTCGACTAATTCCTTCATCTCTCCACCTCACTTACACCAATTACTGAATGCCGGCGATCTTTAAGAGCTTTCCAACGGTCTCAGTGGGCTGTGCGCCTGTTGCTAACCACTTCCTGGCTGCTTCCTCATCGAATTTGATTACGCTTGGGTCTTTCGTCGGATCATAGTAACCAACCTCCTCGATGAATCTTCCATCTCTTGGGGATCTGGAATCTGCAACTACGATTCTATAGAAAGGAGCCTTCTTCTGTCCCATTCTTCTTAATCTCATCTTTACTGCCATGTGATTTCACCTCCTTGATATTTTTGTTTATATTAGACATACAGGTTATCCTGTTTGACTACCTGGTTTTAAAAGGGCATTTTCATCTTACCGCCCATAAGTCCTCCCAGACCTCCGAATCCGCCTTTGCGCTTGCCGCCGCCCATAAGGCCGGGCATCTGCTTCATCATCTTTTTCATCTGGTCGAACTGCTTCACCAGACGGTTGACCTCGCTTATCTCCACGCCCGCGCCCTTAGCGATGCGCTGCTTTCTGGAGGGATTTATAAGGCCCGGATTAGCCCTCTCCTCCTTTGTCATGGAGAGTATAATAGACTCCACACGCTTCATGGATTTCTCGCCCTCATCCATATCTGCGCCTGACAGCTGATTACCCATGCCGGGCATCATGGAAAGAATGCTCCCCATACCGCCCATCTTTTTAATCTGCTGCATCTGGGTCAGGAAATCATTATAATCGAATTCCGCCTTTCGCAGCTTCTGGCTCAGCTCTTTAGCCTGCTGTTCATCCACCTCAGCCGCCGCCTTCTCAATCAGAGACTGGATATCGCCCATTCCCAGAATTCTGGAGGCCATACGGTCGGGATAGAATTGCTCTAAGTCGGACAATTTCTCGCCCATACCAATGTATAATATCGGCCTTCCTGTGACTGCGCGGATGGAAAGAGCCGCACCGCCCCTGGTATCGCCATCCAGCTTGGTAAGGATAACGCCGTCGATACCTATCTTGTCGTTAAATGTTCCTGCCACATTTACGGCATCCTGTCCTGTCATGGCGTCCACTACCAGTATTGTCTGGTGCACGTCCACATGCTCCTTGATGGAAACCAGTTCATCCATCATATCCTCGTCAATATGAAGGCGGCCGGCCGTATCCAGAATGACCACGTTCATGCCGTTTTTGGATGCATGTTCCACTGCAGCTTTTGCAATGTCCACAGGTTTGTTTTTGTCTCCCATGGAAAATACGGGAATTCCCGCCTTCTCTCCGTTAATCTGCAGCTGTTTGATAGCTGCAGGCCGGTAGACGTCGCAGGCGGCCAGAAGCGGCTTGCGGCCTTTTGCTTTCAGCTTTCCTGCAATCTTTGCCGTAGTGGTGGTCTTACCTGCGCCCTGGAGGCCCGCCATCATTATGACGGTAATCTCATTGCCTGATTTCAAGGCGATTTCTGTGGTTTCAGAGCCCATAAGCTTAACCAGTTCTTCCGTCACAATCTTTATAACGGTCTGGCCAGGCGTCAGGCTTCCAAATACATCCTCGCCCACAGCCCGCTCCTGCACAGAGCTTACAAACTGCTTCACTACCTTAAAGCTTACATCCGCTTCCAGGAGGGCCATCTTGACTTCCTTTAAAGCAGCCTTTACGTCTGCCTCTGTGAGGCGGCCCTTGCCCCGCAGATTTTTGAATACATTCTGTAATTTATCGGATAAGCTTTCAAAAGCCATGGAATAAACCTCCTAAGGGCTGCACCCGGATCAGAGGGTGCTGGTGATTTCGCCCGACAGTTTGCGGATTTGACCGATTAGTGTCATATCCTTTGTCCTGGCGCATTGGTCGGCCAGCCGCTCTATCCGGGCTGCCATCTCACGAATTTTCATAAACTTGGCTACCAGCTGAAGCTTGGCTTCATATTCCTCCAGTATCTTGTCACACCGCTTTATCAAATCATGGACTCCCTGACGGCTGATACCCTGTTCTTTGGCTATCTCGCTGGGAGACAGATCGTTAAGCACCACGTCCTCGTATATCTTTCTCTGATGAGCGGTGAGCAATTCACCGTAAAAATCATATAGCAAACCTTGTTCTACTATTTTTTCCATTTCAACCACCTGTGCTATCATACACGATAGAACGATGGATGTCAAGCGTTTTTACTTGACATTTTAATTTTAAATCAGATATCCGCCTTTATGCTTCCGTCCCGGCAGCCTCGTAAGCCGTGTACTCCCTGTCAAAACGGTATCCCAGCTTTTGGGCCAGGGACAGGGAGACGGAGGTGTGGGCATCCCAACTGGGATAAAGGCCTCTATCCAGACATTCCAGTATCAGTCTGGCTCCACAGGCGGACGCCAGGCCCCTGCCTCTGAAATCGCTCCTGGTATCCACCTCAATTTCGATTCCTCCCTGATATACAGTGTAGGAGGACGCGCCCGCCACTATCCGGCCATTAAAAAGAACGGCAAACCCCAGGCCGCGGTTCCTGTAGTCATCATAGTTTCTGAACTGGGAACACAGATCCCTGGACCAGTCCAGGGACATTATTTCTCTGTAGATCCCTCATGGATAGCTGTTAACGCATAAGCTTCATGGGCCTTTGAAGGCAGCCTGCCTGCCAGCTCTTTGAGACGGTTCCGGTCAAATGTGTCCCCTTCTTTTTTTGTGGCATACCGGACAATCTTCTTTGCTTTAAAGCCATATGTCATCTCGATGGTTCTCTCCCACTCCGGATGCTCAGGCACGAGAATCATAAACCTGTCTGTTAACCCGGGGATATGCAGTGCGGCCAGCTCATAGTCGGCCTTTCCGGCAAAAAACTGAAGTCCGCCGTGATGATCCGGGCAGATTCAGGATTCTCACAATCCGTTGCAAAGGCTCTTCCCATGGAACCGTCCAGACAGGACCAGATTAACGTTTCCTGCCAGTTTTCAAAAAGAGGCGCCAGTTTCCCCGGAGGCTTCATCTCATATACCATATCCGCTCCTGTCACTTTTAAATTATTTGTGCGTTAATACCCATCCTCCTGTATGTCTTTGACCAGCTCTGTGAGCCTGTCCCGCTCAAACTCCTGTATGGAGATGGATTTCTTGTTTGGATTTGCAAAGACAAAGGTCTTGTCTACATTCTCAACGTAGTTCTGGATTTTATCATTGGTAGCGCTTATGACAGCCTGGAATCCAAGGCCTCTGATAAGCTGGATGCAGCTGGCTACCTTTTCTCCGTCCATCTTGGAGAATGCCTCGTCCAGGACTACCAGGCGGATAGTAGGGCTTCGCTCTATCCTGGGTGAAAGGCTGATCCTGTAGGCCTGGGCAAAGCTGGCCAGGAGGGCCACGTACAAGGGATTCTGGCCTTCTCCTCCGGAGTTTTTCTTGATCATCTTGCTGAGACGTATTTTTATGACTTCATCCTCGTTCTGGACCAGCTGCTGCATATCAAAGGAGAGATAGGTCCTGTAATCCGCGTATTTGTCCATATTGCGCCTGGCTTCCTCCATCTGCTCCGGCGCGGCATTTTCCGGAGGAATAAAAATACTGATGAGCTCATTCATGAGTTGGCCGTAATGCTGCTCATGTTCAATTGTGAAGAGGTCCATCTGATTCTCAAAGGACTGATTTAAGCAGGCGGGATTTACCTCCAGGGCGTCATCCATGAACATATCGTAGTATCTTCCGTCTAATCCCCGGTTCCTCCCGATTACGAACTGGTACTTGTCCTTTCCGAAATCCAGGCGGCTTATAATTCGGTTCAATTCATCCTTGCGGATCAGGGCCTCCCGTATGGCGCTGCGGATCTTGTAGATAAAATCATCACGGAAATGCTCCACTGCCGCTTTGGCCTGTTCTGTGGCCTTTGCCTTGTACTCCTCCAGATGTTCGCACTGAAGCGCATCCAAAAGATGGTCATAGCTCTGATTGTCCCCTGCGCTTACAGGGAAATTCCGGTTGGGGCGGTTTCTCAGATATTCGGTCCGTATATCTATAAGCCTGCTGCGGGCTGACTCCCGCTCCTCCGAAAGCTTATGGCAGAGAGAGGTGAAGCGCTCCCTCTCCCTGTCGTATCTGGGGTATTCTTGGCCGGACAGGTAAGCAGTCAGCTCTTCATCATATTCCCGGCGCTGTTTGAGATCGGCTTCTCTTTCCAGCAGCGCTTCATTCTTTTCTACAGTCTCCTGATTCAGCTGTCCGATTTCCCGCTCCTTGTCGTGAATCAGACGGTTTCGTTCGTCTCTTTCCCGCTTCTTTCCATCGCAGAGAAGAGTCACCGCCCTCCGCTCTTCCTCCAGCTGATCGACGTTCTGGGCTTTTAAAGTCTCCAGTTTCTGCACCAGTTTCTTTTTTTCTCTCTCCTTGGATTTATAATCCTCCATATCCTGCAGCCACTCCATATATTCTTCCGGCCGGCCTGCAAGGGGTTCCAGCAGAAGAATCCGTTCACATTCCCTGAGAAGTTCCTCCTGAGGCTTTTTTTGAGCTTCCAGTGTGAGAATCTCCTTTTCCAACAGACGGATCCGCTTTCTTACGCTGTCCTTGCCAATATAGGCGTATTTGGTATAGCTGTCAGGATTCATGTGCTGCAGGCGGAAGGAGTGGTAAAGCATACAGTCCGGGGGTAACTCCCATCCGGCAGGAGCGCAGTTCCTCCACAGAGGAACATTTGATCAGTTTACCCAGAAGAAAATGGATGTAAGGCTGGAGATAGGATTCCCTGACTCTTATTTCTTCACAGATGGATCCGGCTTCCGGGGACGCCTCATAGGAGGAGGCTTTCTCTGTATCCAGGACAGCTGCGCCGTGGTATTCTTTTTTATCCAGCTCGCCGTAAATTTCAAGGGCTTTTCCGGCGTATCTGGGGTGTACTATCAAACACAGCTTGTTATTGCCCAGATACCCCTCCAGAGCATTGCGCCACTGATCGTCCCGTATTTCCAGAAGATCCGCCAGCACATGGACATCCACACTTTTCCCTGTCTCCTCATAGAGGCGGCGCTGCAGGAAGCTCCGGGCGTTCTCCACATATTTTGGATATGCTTTGTTTCCGGTGCGGAGCTTTTCCAGCTCTTCTTTTGCCTGTTTCTCCTGACGTTTTATATCTCTCAGAAAAGCAGACGTCTCCTGGCGCTGTTTCTCAGCGTCGTCCCGCATGGATTGTATGGAATCTTTCAGGCGGATTACCGTGTTCAAATCGATGGTCCGGGATTCAAATTCTTCGATATCCCACAAAGTCTGATTGGAGGCCGTGTCCTCCTCTGTCCACAGTGTCAACGCCTTCGAGGTCTGCTGCCACCTGGCCTCGCTTTTTCCAAGACGTTCCAGAAGCTCATTGAGGCCTGCAAGCTGGTTTTTCAGTTCATCGTAGCCGGTGGAGGAAATCCGGCGCAGCAGTTCATCGCTTTGAGCTTCCAGTCCTGTAATTTGAGCTTCTGTCTCCTTCATCGCCTGCTTCTGCCGTTCCAAATCCTGGCCCGAAGCATTGATTTTGTCCGCTATATGTTTTAACCTGGCCCGCAGCTCCAGTATCTCCAGCTTTTTGATGAAGTAATGGTATTTAGAGAGCTCCTGCTCCTTTTCATCAAAGGCCAGAAAGCGTTGCCGTATTTCTTTTAGTTCATCAATCTCACGGCAGGTATCCTCAATCTTTCTCCGCATGCGTCCATACTGCATGACGCTTTCCTGCATATCCTCAATGTGGATGTCTTCCTCTGTACAGATGTATTCTTTTACAAAATCCTCCAATTTGATATTCATGCGGAAGGGAATGGCCCGTTTAAAGAGCAGAGGAAATTTCCCTGCATCCAGTCCTCCCAGATACGAATCATAGAGAAGGCGGCGGAACCGTTCATTGTGGGAGGTAGTAAAATATGCCTCCCTGTTGTAATTTTTTTGAAGATACTCCTCTGTCTCCTGTATGGACATGGCCCTTTTTTCTGTGCGGTAGGCATTCTCCCACAGGGGACCTTTATGCCAGAAAAAACGCCGGGATATGCTGTTGGAAGCAGTCTCCACATCGAAGACGATTCCCACGCACCTGCATTCATCTGTATCGCTGCGCTTTAGCTCCAGTACAATAGTGGTGGAAAAATTTTGGTTTCGCAGATAGGAGAATTCGTTATTATCACCGATATTGACCATGCCCCTTAAGTACTCAATGAGATTCCGGTCGGAGTCATCGGCAGCAGCCTTGTTAAAGAATCCCCTTCCATCCGTGTTGGCATAGAGAAGGATCTGCATAGCGTCTATAACTGTGGATTTACCGCTGCCGGAATGGCCGGTGAAAAAGTTGATTTCTTTGTGAAAGGACAGGGTTTTCTTTGTTATGTAATGCCAATTGTTCAGGCATATGCGGGACAGGGCCAGAAAGGCGCCTTCCCTTTTATCGGTTATTGCTGTCTGTTCCATTGTTCCGCCCTTCTTCCCATATGGTTTTCCCGTCGGTCACAGCCTCTTGGCCGTTATTTTTGTAACAGTTGGTCTGCTTACCCATTGCTGAAGGATTCCCCGATACATGGTCCTCCGCTTCATTCTCCGGTTCGCCCTCCTCTGCCCCATCGTCCTCCGCCTCATTCTCCGGCTCGTCGTCCCCTTCGTCCTCCGGCATTATTTTCAGGGCTCCGTCAGATGATTCCGGCAGCTCTCCCCTGTCCTCGTCGAAGGTAGAAAGCAGCTGGCGCACGTCGTCTCCCATCAGCACTACATTGATACAGGGTAGATAATCATACGGCTTTCCCCGCTTAAATCCTCCATCAAATCCAGCGGTTCAATAATCTGGTATTTTTTCAGGAGCGCCACTGTTCTCCTGATATCGGTAGGCGAAGGCTGGCGTCTGAAAAGACGGTAGCTGCCCAGCTTTTCATGGAGCTCCTTCAAGGAGGTGTATACGTTAACGCTGGTGGACACGCTTTCCATCTGTTCGTCATAAATCAGCTTCAGGGCCAGCAAATACAGTGTGGCCAGTTTGGGAAGCTTATCTCCACCAATGTTTCGCCCTGGATATAGATGACTCCCATCTGGCTGTTCTCCCTCACTGTAATTCCGCTGATGGAAAAATACCGTCTGATAAATTCCAGATGTTTTGTACACACCCGGAAATCATGATTATATTGAAAACGGGCTGTGCGCTTCTCATATTTCCGCTCCAGAACAAACGTCTGGCGGAGAAGCCGGCGGATACATTCTGTTACCTCCTCCTGCTCTCCCTGCATAAGATTGTCATAGTAAGGAATGCTTTCTGCATTTAATCCATTGTCAAAGGGCATCCTTGTTCCTCCTTACAAATACAAGCCTGGGATAACTGTATCTCCCATTATGAACCATCTCCGGCTCCCTGTCCTCCACTGCGAATGAACTTTCCCGCCTGGTGGAATAGTCGTATGCCAGTATTAGTTTTTCAAATTCCTCGTCTGTGGTTACTGAATCCTCTCCTACCTCCATGCGGCCATGGATCATGCGGCTGCTTATAAAGGCGCTGATTTCTTTTCTGCTGTAACGGTTTTTAACTTTATTCAGGTTCAAAACCTCCTCCATGGACAGTTCGGGACTTTCCTCCTGATCCTTCAGCTGTTCCCTGAAATCGGATTTGGTTTTTCTGCGCTTGCAGAGGGATTCCTCAGACAAAATATTAAACTGGGACAGATTCATCCTGGCCCCCACGGCCCTTACGTCGCCGTCGCTGCAATCCCTGTCGGAAAGATGGTTTAAGAGCTGAATTACAAGCCCTTTCATGTTATCCTCCTGGTTCAGAAGGTAGCCCAGCCTCGTGACGGTGGCCCTCACGTAGCGGGAGTGCTCCTTGTCCATATTGGATATCCTCTTTTCAATATCGTCAAATCCCCTCTCCAGCTGGTCTAATTTCTCAATGACCTGCGCCTGGGATACAATCTTTTGCTTTTGCGTGAAGGCGCCGACGCCTCTGGCGCACATTTGTTCCAGCCACCGGCCGTCGTCCCGCATAGCCGTGATCCAGGTTTTAATGTCCGTTTTGTAGAGATAGAAATTATCGGAGGTTTTCAGGACATGGTATTTTTGTTGACGATTTCGGTTACATAGCCTTCCAGGTGGTCTTTCAGGAGCTGTCCGTAGTTTTTCTGTTCCAGAAGGCTGCCGAAGAATTTGTCCATGTTGTGGAGCATGTCCTGTAGGGATTTATTTAACCTTTTGGTGTTTACCAGCGCTGTATTTAAAAGGGACAGGTTGGATCTGGGATCATTCCGCAGAGAGAACAGAATGGCGTAGACATTTTGAATGTAACTACCGTTTCGTCTTCTTCATCAGACGCCAGACGCGCAAATGCCTCTATCATCACAGCTGCATAGTCGGGAATGACAATATTTACTGTCATGGAGGCATAGTCGTCTACTTTTCTAAGCCAGCCGTTGCGCAAAAGCCAGTTCAAAACTCTGGTGGCAGGAGGTTCAAGGGTGTCCCAGTCGTCCTCCGTCTCATCCTGCCAGATAACATATTTTTTCCGGGAGAAATATTCACCGAGAAGCTGGATACAGACTTCCCTGCTGAGAAAGTAATTGCTGTACTCATATTCCTCATTGATTTTTAAGAGCGCTTCTATGTAAGTGGACCGGTTGATGGAACGGAATAAGCTCCAGAACCGGTCCGGTACTTCATTCATAAGTATCATTTTTACGCCTCCGAAAACTTACTGCCGGCAGGTGGCCGTCTATATGATTATAACAAAAATGCTGTCTTGTGACAATGAAATTGTCCAGCTGTATTATTCTTCTGCAAGAACTTCCATGGCTTCTGCAAGTCCCCGGATATCATATGTCTCTGCCGTAACGTCCGCCTTTAATCCCAGGGATTCCAACGCGGCGGCGGTGACACGGCCGATGCATATCAACTTTGGAGTATTATCTGGTTCTGCTCTGTTTAAAAACAATTTTTCAGGATCCTGGAATCCTGAAAAAACGACCTGACCCCGGATGCGCTGGCAAATACCAGACAATCAAACCTGCCGGCCTCAGATAAATCTGTTTTCTCCCGGCCCTTCACCTCGTACAGGATAATGTCGTCAATGGCGGCGCCGGTTTTTCCAGGGCCTCCGTCAATTCTCTGGAGCCTCCCATGGAGCGGGGGATGAGAACACGATCGTCTTTTGACAGAAACCGCGCCAATCCTGTTCCTAAGGCTTTCGCGCTGTATTCTTCCGGCATATAGTCAGGGAGGAAGCCATATTCACGAAGCTTTTCGGCTGTTCCGGGACCGATAACCGCAAGCTTCAGCCGCCCCAAAGCCCTGAAATCACGGCCGGCTTTTAAAAAGTCCCTGAAAAAACAGCGTCACTCCGTTGGCGCTGGTAAAAATCAGCCAGCTGTAAGCTCCCAGGTTTTTGCAGGCATTTTGCATCTCCGGTAAATCTGCTTTGGAAAGCAGATCCATGGCGTAAATCCAAGTACATGAAGCGCCCTTCGTCTCCAGGAGGGTTGTAAGCTTTCCTGCAAAGCGCTCCGTTCCGGTTATACCCACCCGGAAACCCGAGAGAGGTTTATCCAATGCGGAGCACATATTGTAAGCTGCAACCTCGCCCACAACGATGACTGCAGGGGTTTTCAGCCCTGCTTCAGCTACCCTTTTTTCCAGATTTATTAGGGCTGCCCGTACGATACGCTGCTCCGGGAGGGTTCCCTTTTCAATGACGGCAGCCGGAGTTTCAGGGGGTTTCCCGGAATCCAGGAGACCTTTAACTATGAGCGGGAGCTGCTTTAACCCCATCAAAAACACCAGTGTTCCCGGCAGCTTCCCATATAGTTCAAAGTCCGGCGGAAGGCAGTCTTTCCTGCCCTGGGTATGTCCTGTAATCACGTGAAAGCTTCGGCTTACTTCCCTGTGGGTAACGGGAATTCCGGCGCATTCCGGGACTGCGATGGCAGATGTAACCCCCGGCACCAGTTCATAAGGAAAACCTTCCTGTTCCAGAGCTAAAACCTCTTCTCCTCCCCGACCGAATACAAAGGGATCCCCTCCCTTTAACCGCACTACGGTAAGGCCCTCCCCGGCAAGCGTCAGAAGAATGCGGTTGATCTCCGGCTGTTTCATAGAGTGGTGGCCAATCTGTTTCCCCACGAATATACGCCTGCAGTCTGTACGGGTCCAATCCAGCAGGGATTCGGAGGCCAGGTGGTCATAGACCACGGCATCGCAGATTTTCAGCAATTCCAACCCTTTTAATGTAATAAGTCCCGGATCTCCGGGACCTGCTCCTATGAGATATACCTTTCCCTGTTTCTTCATAACGGCTTAATCCTCCCCTGAACCGGCAAAACGGATTCAATTCCCTGCGGGTTCAATTTCTGCGCTGCCTCTTTTGCTAAATCTTCCAGCTGGTCCGGCGTCAGTCCGCTTTCCAGACAGACTCGTCTTATACAATTGTTTCTGGAACCGACTCCCCATAACGTAACTTTTTCACCACAGACGCGGGAGTAAACACCCACTGGTTCATGGCAGCCGGCCCCCAGGCGCTCCAGAACCCTGCGCTCCAGAGTCAGGCAAATCCGGCTTTCCCTGTTATCCACAGCTGCGCACAGGCGGCCGCCCGGCTTCCTGCCAGCCCTTCTACAGCCATGATCCCCTGCCCTCCTGCCGGAATAAAATGTTCCGGATCAAAAAAATGGAAGTTAAAGGGACATTCCTCGCCGGGAGAGTCGAATATTCCCAGACGTTTAAGTCCTGCAGCTGCCAGAATAATACCGTGGTACATCCCCTCCTCCAGTTTTTTTAACCGGGTATGGACATTTCCGCGGAGGGTTTCACATCTGACGGGCACCGTGTCCGGCCACAGGCCTTCAGCAGCAGCCAGGTTTTTCACCAGAAGCTGACGCCTGGGACTGGAGGTTCCGATTCGGATCTCCTGTCTGCCCGGAAAACGCTGCGCTCCGCCGGAGATCCCTTCATTAAACATGCCTGGCTGTTCCTCAGCCTTAAGAGTAACCAACACATCCCTGGGATCTTCCCGCTCTGATACAGCCACAAGTTCCAGCCCCGCAGCCAATTCCATCGGCAAATCCTTGGCGCTGTGGACCGCTAAATCGATAACGCCATCCAGGATCGCCTGTTCAAATTCTGAAACAAATACGCCTTTTCCGCCGAATTCCTGGAGCGGTTTATCCAATATTCTGTCCCCCAAAGTATCCCTTGTAAGGATCTCTATCTCGATATCCGGCCACGCCCTTTTCAGGGCATTTGCAACCAGTTCTGTCTGAACCAACGCAAGCACGCTTTTTCTGGTGCCGATACGGAGGGTTTTAGTCATGTTCATCTTCCAGCTTTCTATTTATAATTTCATGGATCATTTCCGGCGTAAGGCTGCAGCCGTTATCAAGGCCTTCCCTGGCCAGCCGGCCATATACAGCAGATCTGATTTTGGGGGAATGAGGATATAATTCCTTAACCTGCGCTCTCACGCCTCCCAGCTGTTCAGCCAGTGCTCCCACACCCGGCGGCAGGGAAGCGGACAGCCGCAGCTTAAGGAGGCGGGCCAGCGCGGGACTCGTTCCTTCTGTGGAAATCCCCAAGGTCACAGGCCCGTCCTTTATGACAGACGGGAATAGAAAGGAGCATTCTCCTTTGCTGTCAGATGCATTGACGGGAATCCCCCTGTGTCTGCACAAAGCCCCGACCTGTCTGTTGAGTTCCGGGCTGGAAGTTGCAGCAACTGCAAATTGGATTTTGTCCAGATCCCGCTCCTCAAAGTCCCGTTTTTCCAGCCGGATTCTGTCTCCCCATGTTTCTTCTTTTTCCAGGTTTACAAAGGACCTGCATATTTCAGGAGATACCACCCGGATGCGGACGCCAAAGGGCAGAAGCTCGCATGTCTTACGAAAGGCCACGGCTCCCCCGCCCACAATCAGCCACCGGCTGTTTTCTATATCTGCAAAAAAAGGAAAGTACCCCATTGCGCCCTGCCTTTCTTTTCCGGCAATCCGGCGCTTTGCATAAAGCGCGTCAGATATTGTCACTCTGCCGGACATGATTCAGGATAAATCATCGGCGTCCCGGCCAGTGGTTTAGAAATTCTCCTCCCGCTGGCGCCGCCGCTCCTCCACGATCCGTTCAAATTCCTCTTCTGTAAATCCGATGTCTGCCAGACGCTGCCTGCGCTTTTGGCGCAGCTCACGCAGACGTTCCTGCTCCGCCTGCCTGCGCTTTCTGAACACAATGGTTCCCGCTGTGCAAAGAATTCCCGCAGCTGCAAGTATACCTGCTGCAAGTATGAGCGTTCCTGATATATGGAATTTAAAACCCCCTAAGAAGCCTCCACCCTTATGTGATTCACTGCCGTCCTGGGAACCGTCCTTTTCCGGGATTTCTCCGGGGGTGGCCGCCGTATCTACCGCTTTGGGGCGTGTGCTTATAAGCCAGGCGGAACCTATCTCCCGATCATTGTAACTATAATTCAGCCTGGCCACTGCTCCTTCCGGGTGATTTTCCGGGAGATCGGTTGCCAGCGATTTCTCCGCGTCTGTAAACTGGGCGTCCAGCGGAAGGGTAATCACCGCAGACGCGTCATACGTAAGCTCTGAAGGCTGGTAAGTCTCTTCGCCTGTCAGTACGGGGGTGGTTCCTGTGACATAATCCACCTCATTATCAGGTATACTTACATTTTTAAATCTTGAAAATGCAAATTCCAGGATGGTCATGGTGTCTGAATAATGTGTTTTCTCTGTGCTCCTTAAGGTTACCGCCACCAGTCTCCGTCCGTCCCGCTCCGCGTAGGTCACAAGCGTCTGGCCTGCCTGTGAGGTCCATCCTGTTTTTCCTGCTTTAGCGGAAGGAAAATAATACTCACTGTCCGGGTTTTCATTATTTTGAACCAGCTGGTGTTCGATGGAGAACGACGCTCCCTCAGGATAATGGGCTGTAGCCGGTATGGAAGCCCGCTTGGTGGAGCTGATTTCAAGCGCCAGGGGGTTCTGGAACACAGCCCTTGCAATGAGCGCCATGTCATAGGCGGAAACTCTCTGGGAGTCGTCGTTTAGGCCGGAAGGGTTGGCAAACCTGCTTCCGTCCACACATCCTATCTCCTTCACTTTCTCGTTCATCATATCCACAAAGGCGGATCTGCTTCCGGCTACATATTCCGCCAGTGCATTGGCGGCCTGGTTGGAGGACTGAAGGACCATTACATCCAGGCATTCCCTGACAGACATGGTATCCCCTTCATCCAAGGAAAATTTATTTCCGCTGCCGGACTCAACATTATAGACCGCGTCTCTGGAAAAGGTTACCTGCGCATCCAGATCCTCCGTATTCTCAATCACCACCAGCGCTGTCAGCAATTTTGTAATACTGGCAGGAATCCTTAAAGTATGTATATCCTGGGCAAAAATCACAGTCCCTGAATCCATATCCATGACAATACCGGCCTCGGACAGAACGCCCGTATCTTTCGGCCATTCCGGCTTGGCAAAAGCCGTCACCAGGAAAACATTCAGAATCATTATGAGACTTAACAGCATACACCCTATCTTACGCATATTTACCCCTTTTCTATGTGTATGTACCTCTGAATCTCCCTTGCGCCTGCCTTTGAGGCTGATTTTCCTCCGGCCCCAAAGGCAGCGCAAAGAGATTCCCAGCGTACATGTATGTTACCCCCACCCCTGTCTCTGAGGAGCGAATCCATTTTTCAAAAAAATAATCCAAGAATGATTATATGAGAATCCGTGGCTGCTGTCAATGAATTAAAATTACTTATAGCTGCTCTTTAAAAAAGTAATTAGCCTTATGTAAGATTTTGCGTTATACTAAAGCGTGTCTGAATGTTTCAGGCACGCTCAAATGTATTATAGGATGTTTTATTGGCAGGAAGGAAGTAAGGGTATGGAAGCTTTTAGAAAAATGCTGGATGCACAGCTGATTCTTCTGGTGTATATGGCAGTAGGAATGTACTGTATAAAGAAGAATCTCATCAACCATGAGACGAAAGATAAACTGGTAGATATTATTTTGAAAATAACCCTGCCCTGTATGATATTCAATTCTTTTAATAAACCGCTGACGCCGGAGGTCCTCATTCAGGCCGGCCTTATACTGATTGTGGCCCTGTCCATTGCCGTCCTGTCCTACCTTCTCGGAAAATTTATCTATAACCGGTATCCGTCAGAAAAAAGAGTATTCTCCAGTATTGTACGCTGGTAAACAATTCGGGATTTCTGGGCATGCCGATGGTATCCTCCGTTTACGGGCCTGAAGGCTGTTTGCCGCTTCTATTTTTATCATTCCAAATCGTATATTTATGTGGACCGCAGGTCTGGCCGTCTTTACCACTGCCGACTTTAAAACCACCTGCAAGAATATTTTTCTGAATCCCTGTATTATCGCTGTGTTTCTGGGCCTTTCCAGGCGGATGACCGGGTGCCCCATTCCGGAATTTCTGGATACAGCCGCTGCGAATATCGGGTCTGTCACTTCGCCTCTGTCCATGATGGTTATCGGAACGCTTCTGGTAGGCGTCCCATGGAAAAAACTTCTGGAGCCCAGTATTTTCTACCTGGCTTTTGTGCGTCTCATCGCTCTCCCGCTGGTGGCCCTTATGATTCTGCGCATTCTGAATATTGACCCGGTTTTAGCCGGGGTATCTTTAATCCTTACCGGAATGCCCGCCGCAGCACCAGCGCTCTCCTGGCTGCAAAATATGGAGCGGATGAGGATTATGCGTCACGGTGTATCGTAACAACTACTGTGCTTTCTCTTTTTACGATTCCGCTGCTGATGCTCCTCCTTTAAAATGTAATGAAGGAATCTCTGTTATCAGGTTCTCATCATCATCAAACAGCAAAGCTTCCGGTTCCGACACGGCAGTTACTCCCGGATACCTTCCCTCTACAACGTCTTTATAATAGGACTCAGACAGCATAATCTCACCCAGATGAAGGGTATTCTTGATCCTGACGATCCTGCAGTTATCCCTGTCAATCTGATTCGCAGTACGGATGCAGGCCTGTATGGCTTCTTTGTCCGTAGCGACAGCAGGGGCATCATGCCGGATCTGAGAACTGTGCTGGTAAAGCAGTTGGGATATATCACCTCGGGATCCAATTTGTCAAACAGCCTTGCAGTGATAATATCAGCCAGACCCATTCCGTTGGCATTTCCATGGGAACAGTCCGTCAAATCCAGGAAACAGGTACGTTTAACCTTTAATCCTCCTTTTCCGAATTCTGTGGACCAGGTTCCTGAAATATTGGGGTCTACGCCTGTACCGCTGTAATTTTTGCCCATTTCATTTACAATGAGCACATCTGCTTCTTTTACCAGAATGCCGGGCATATTGGCAAATGCCAGTTTGAGAAGTTCCGGTTCCCGCTCCATAATGCTGTCCCTGGGGATTGCCTCAATCAGGGCGGTTTCATCGTAAGCGTTTCCACACATGGAATTGCGAAAAGAATTCTGGACTTATCCAGAACAACCTGGGCATTGGCCGGCAGGTTCCTGGCCATATTGCCCAAGCCATCGCTGTGAACGCTCTCCGCTCCCGTCTGTTTTCCCAGACCCACTACCATCATCTTGCATACGCCGCTCTCATAGGGCCCTCTGAAGGCATTATGAGGCTTTACGCGGCAGGAAATGATGATGCCGTCGGCTTCATTGGCGTTTTTGTCCTGGTAAACCGGTTTTCCATACCGGGAATAGCCAAAAGAACTGTTTCCATGGAGGATTTTACCGGACAGCCCATGGAGTTCTCCGTTATATTATATCCGGCCAGCAGTTCTTTCTGGCTCTCCGCCCTGGCCCCTCCGTGGCTTCCCATAGCAGGGACAATGAAAGGCTGTGCCCCTCTTTCTCTGCAGAAATCCACAATTGCCTTCGTAATAACATCTACATTGGCTACCCCCCGGCTTCCGGCCGTAATTGCAATGCTCATTCCCGGTTTAACCGTCCCGGCTATCTCAGGCTTTGACAGTTCTTTGTACACCATTGCAGGAATTTCCTCCGGCCTGATTTTCCCTCCCGGAAAAGTCTGCTTTGCATGAAACATTTTAGGGATCTCGATTCCCTCCAAAAGCCGGGAAACATTTCCGCCTTTTACGATCTTCATTTTCTCCACTCTCCTGTCACGTATAGGATAAAGCGCTGTCTTACAGTTTCCATGACGGCCAAACACCCCGCCGTTTGCGGCAGGGCGTCTATTTTACATCACAGGTAAAGGTGCTTTTGTAACAGCGCTTCGGACTTCAATGTATTTGATGCAGCTTAGCGGACAAGGCAGGGCTTCTTAGGATTAAACTTCCATCCCGGAATCAGATACTGCATACCCATGGCATCATCTCTTCCGCCCAGGCAGTTGTCCAGATACAGCTGATGAGCCTTCTTTACCTGATCCATATCAACCTCGATTCCAAGTCCCGGCTTCTTCGGAACAGCCACGCAGCCGTCCACAATCTGCAGAGGCTCTTTCGTAAGCCGCTCCAGTCCTTCCTGCCAGATCCAGTGGGTATCCAGCGCATTGTATTCTCCCGGAACAGCTGCGCCTACCTGGGTAAACATTGCCAGGGAGATATCGAAGTGGTTATTGGAATGGCTGCCCCATGTATAGCCGAAATCATGGCACATCTGAGCTACCCTTACAGAACCGTTCATCGTCCAGAAATGAGGATCTGCCAGGATAATATCTACTGCCTGCGATTCCAGGGAGTGGCCGACCTCTCTCCAGTCTGTTGCAATCATGTTGGTAGCGGTGGGGAAGCCTGTACGGCGTCTGAACTCGCTCATAATCTCTCTGCCTGAATATACGCCCTCAGCTCCGCAGGGATCTTCACAGTATGTAAGAATGCCCTGCATTCCTTTCACATACTCCACAGCCTCCTCAAGCAGCCATCCGCCGTTGGGATCCAGGTCGATTCTGGCATCGGGGAACGCCTTTTTCAGCGCCCGTATAACATCCATTTCCTCGTTGCCGGCCAGAACGCCTCCCTTCAGTTTGAAGTCCTGGAAGCCGTACTTCTCCTGGGTGGCTTTTGCAAATGCAACGATGCTGTCCGCATCCAGCGCCTCCTCGTGGCGGAGACGGTACCAGTCACAATCAGAGTCAGGCTCGGAATCATAGGGAAGATCGGTTTTATTGCGGTCGCCAACAAAGAAGAGATAACCAAGCATTCTCACCTTGTCTCTCTGCTGGCCTTCACCTAAAAGCTCACATACGGGCACGCCCAGATATTTGCCCAACAGGTCCAGACAGGGCGCTTCAATGGCGGTAATCACATGCACGCCGGTACGAAGGTCAAAGGTCTGGTTTCCTCTCACATCCTCCTCACCCTTGGAATCCAGATATTTTTTACCTTTTAAAAGAGTGGATTTGTACTCTGAAACCTTGGTTCCCTCAACCAGGGGAATGCATTCCTCAAGGGCTTTGGTAATCTTCTGCCCTCCGGGAACCTCGCCTACTCCGGTTTCCCCGTTATCTGCATAAAGTACAACAATATTTCTGGTAAAATAGGGAGCATGGGCGCCGCTTAAATTCAGCTCCATACAGTCTTTTCCTGCTACCGGATAAACTTCCATCTTAGTAATTACTGGTACCATAACATCATTCTCCTTTTTTATTTTGTTTTGTTTATATAACTTGTGTTTTCTCTGCTTTTATTGTATAAAATAATTAGCACTTAGTCAAATTACTTAATTCGATTCTTTCTCTAAGAAAAACTTATTGTATTACATTGGAAAAGGGGAACCAGCTTATGGATTTGAGACAGCTTGAATATATTGTGAAGATAGCGGATGAATGCAGCATTACACGGGCGGCGGAACAGCTCTATATCTCCCAGTCGGGGCTGAACCAGCAGCTTTTAAAACTGGAAAATGAACTGAGGCTTCAGCTTTTCCACAGAAGCAAAAACGATCTGAGGCTGACGGAGGCAGGGAAAATCTATGTGGACTACGCCAGACAGATTCTCCAGCTAAAATCGGACTGCTATAACATACTGGGCGACCTGGCGGACAACAAAAGAGGCCGGCTCACTGTTGGCCTTACGCCGGAACGGGGGAATCGCCATGCTGATGGGAATCTATCCCCGGTTCTACAAAGAATATCCCAATATAACCATAGAGCCCTATGAAATCAGTGTAAAAAAGCAGCTTTCCATGATAGCTAAAGGATATCTGGATCTGGGATTTGTAAATATAACGGACCAGGACAAGACTGCAGACGAGTTTATACATATAAAAATGAGCGGATCCTTCTGGCTGTCCCACGTTCCCATCCCCTGTCCTCCAGAGCCGGCGCGCCTGGAGAGCCGCTGGCTGAGATCGACTTGTCCCTGTTTAAAAATGACCGCTTTATCCTCATGTTCCAGGGCTCCACCCTGCGCAATCTCATTGACCCGTTATTTAAAAGCGCAGGATTTCTGCCGGATATCCTTTTCGAGACGTCCAGCAACCGCACGCTCTATTCCATGGTTAAAAGTCAGATGGGCTGCACCCTTCTTCCGGAAGCATATGCAAAAGAGCAGGAAGATGTGGTATACTTCCTGCTCCCCTCCAGACCCCAGTGCGAGCTGGCCCTTGTCCACAGAAAGGGCCATTATCTCACAAATGCGGCTAAATTTTTTATTGAACTGGCAGCTGATTACTGGAACCAGACTCCGGAACTCAATTTCCCCGACCAGGAAGAACGGTTTTCGTCACAATAACGTCACTCTCCAGGCCCAGCACATTCTCCATCACTACCGTTCCTTCATAGACAGGGGCGGTAATTTTTATCTTTTTGATCTCCCTCATCACGTCGAAGATTGCCGATTTCGGTATGAGCTTTGTGAGACGGACGCTGGCCAGAGGCAGCTCGCCGCCTTCCACCTGGATGGAGGTGGCGATATTTCTCATAGGGTTCACAATCTCCTGCGTTGCATATTCCTTTCCCTTCGGACAGAGATTACCGCTTACGGAGATCACCTTTCCCCCTTCTGTCTCTGCAGTAATATCGCAGCCCTGGGGGCACATGATACATGTAAATTCTCTCAGCATACCACTTTTACCTCCAGATCCTTGTCTTTGCAGAGCGTATGGCCCTTCACCTCAAGCTGGATCATCTCTGCCGGAAGGGCCTTGCGCATTTTTTTGGACAGAATCAGCTTCTCTCCCTGGTACAGCTCTATGGCACAATTCTTCATAGGACGCCTTACCCTCAGATACAGGGTAAAGTCCCTGGTTCCGCTGAATTTTTGAGGGATCATCTGGCCCGCATTGCCGTCGGAGCAGATTTCTAAGGGAGAGCCGGCAAGGGTTCCTTCTGTGAGGTACTCTGCAGCCGAAACTGCCAGCGCCTCCGCTTCCAGGGATACGAAATCCACCAGATCATGGACGTGGAGCACATTTCCGGCAGCAAATACGCCGGGCACGCTGGTCTGAAAATGTTCATCCACCACAGCGCCCTTCGTATCTCCGGAAAGAGTTACTCCGGCCGCCAGAGAGAGTTCGTTTTCAGGTATGAGGCCAACGGAAAGGATAAGCGTATCACAGGGATACTCTTTTTCAGTCCCGGGCACAGGTTCCAGATGTTCGTCAACCTGGGAGACAACCACCCCTTCCAGGCGGTCTGTTCCCTTTATATCCGTTACAGAGTGACTCAGATACAGGGGAATCCCGTAATCGTTCAGACATTGTTCAATGTTCCTGGGCAGACCGCTGGCATAGGGCTGGATTTCAAAGACAGCCTGAACATGCGCCCCCTCCAGCGTCATCCTCCTGGCCATGATCATACCGATATCGCCGGATCCAAGGATCACCACTTCCCTGCCTACCATCTTGTTATGAAGATTGATATAGGACTGGGCCACGCCTGCGGTATACACGCCGGAGGGCCGCTGTCCCGGTATGCTGATGGCGCCTCTGGTTCTCTCCCTGCATCCCATGGTCAGTATCACGGCCCTGGCCTGAATCACTTCAAAGCCTGTTGCGGAGGCCGCATAAATTTTTTTGTCCGGTGTAATGTCGATCACTGTGGTGTCAGTCTCATAGGGGATTCCCAGTTCCTCCACCTGCTTCACAAACCGTGAGGCATACTCCGGTCCGCTCAAGGTTTCTCCAAAGCGGGTAAGCCCGAACCCGTCATGGATACACTGGCGCAGAATCCCTCCCAGCTTCTTTTCCCGCTCCAGGATCAGCAGATTGGTAATTCCTTTGTTATATAGAGCGATGGCGGCAGCCAATCCTGCAGGCCCTCCCCCAATTATCACTGCATCTGCGTTTTTCATAGAATTTCCCTGACCTTTCCGGTAAACATATACGAATCTCCCCTGGAATAACGAACCTCCTCAGGGGCAAGGCCCAGCTCCTCCTCCAGCATCTGGGTAATGCGGGTTTCGCAGTATCCTCCCTGGCACCGGCCCATAGTGGCTCTGGTGCGGTTCTTGACTCCTGTAACCGTATGTACGCCCAGCGGATTGTGTATGGCCTCCAGAATCTCAGCCCTGGTAACAGTCTCGCACCTGCACACAATCTCACCGTAAGCAGGATTCTCCCGTATGGCCTGTTCCTGTTCCTCATGGGTCATATGGGAGAACCGCTTCTTCACCGGACGCACCGGATCAAAATCCTCCCGTAAGAGCTTTCTCCTTTTCTATCAGAAGCTTTACCGCCCTTCTGGCCAAAGGCAGAGCGCAGGTAACCCCCGGGGACTCGATTCCCACCAGATTTACGGTATTAGGGTGGGCGTCATCCGATTCCAGCATAAAATCAAGCACAGCGCCCGTCTGGGGATCCACCCGTTTCCAGCGTATGCCTGCAAAATTTCGGATGAAATATTCCCGCTTCATCTCTTTAAACATCTTTCTGCCGTCTGCAAAGAGTCCGTCCATATGTTCTTTTGTAACTGCATAATCTTCAGGGCCCTCCGTGATATAGGAGTCCGGCCCAACCAGCACATTGCCGTCTATGGTAGGAGTAGCGTGAGTGGAGAAGCCGCCGTTGTCATTGGGGGCCGGATATACAGGGATGGAGAGAAAGGCTCCGGCTTTCTTGTCCAGCACAAAATACTCTCCTTTAAAGCCCTTTACAGGGTAGTCGGGATAGCCCAGCATAGCGGATAATTTAGATGCATACATACCGGCGCAGTTTACAATCCACCTGGTCCTGTAGACAGCGCCTTTTGAATCCCTAATCTCATAGAACCCATCTTTTCGGGAAATATCTTCCGCCTCGGACTCAAAGCAGAAAACAGCGCCGTTCATACAAGCGTTTTCGGCCAGGGCGATGGTGTATTCCATAGGATCCAGGATACCGGATGAGGGAACATAGAGGGCAAATTCACCGCCTGCGTGGGGGTCGATCTCCTCGATCCGCTTCTTGTCGATGACCTCCATTCCCTCCACGCCGTTGGTTTCTCCGATTTTTTTGAATTTTCAGGATATTTTCCATATCGTGAACGGTAAAACCTACCACCAGTTTTCCTGTGCGCTTAAAGGGCACGCCCAGCTGGGCAGCCACCTGGTCAAACTCCTTGTTGCCTTCCACTGCGCATTCTGCCTTTAAACTTCCGGGCTTGTAGGTAAAGCCTGCGTGGAGCATACCTGTATTCCGGCTGGAATTTCCCATCGCCACATCCGGTTCTTTCTCCAGCACAGCGATGTCCAGACGGTATCTGGACAGTTCCCTTGCAACGGCGCAGCCCACCACCCCGGCGCCAATTACGATCACATCATAATTTTTCATTATAATCCCCTCCGGGTTTCAAGTCTGTTTGTTCCCCTGTTTCGGAAAAATCAGGTTATAGCGCCGGATTAAAGATGCACAGATCATTATGTAATTTATAATGCTCTGCAAAGCTCTCTTTTCTTCCGCTTGCCACATCGATAATCTGATGGAACAGCAGCGTGCCGATATCCTGAATCGTAGCCTCGCCCGTAGCGATGGGGCCGGCGTTCACATCGATAAGATCCTGCCATTGCATCTTCATATCATTTCTGGAACATACTTTAATGACAGGGGCAATCGCCAGACCGTAAGGAGTGCCGCGGCCGGTCATAAACACCTGCAGGCCGATTCCGCTGGCCAGCTGGCAGGGGCCGCAGACAATATCGCTGGCAGGGGTGGCCGCATAGATAAGACCCTTTTTAGAAGGCTTCTCAGCCGGAGACAGAACCTCCACAATAGGAGACGTACCGGACTTGGCAATGGAACCCATGGCTTTTTCCACGATATTGGAAAGGCCGCCTTTTTTATTGCCCGGAGTCGGATTTGCGCTTCGGTCCACTTCCCCGTTTAAGAGGTAATTGTCATACCACTTCATCTCAGCCGCCAGCTTCTTACCTACTTCCTCATTGACACAGCGCTGGCCTAACAGGTACACACCGTCCCGAACCTCCGTTACCTCGGAAAACAGGACGGTAGCTCCGCCCTTCACCAGCATATCCGCTGCGTAGCCGGCGCTGGGGTTAGCCGTAACCCCCGAGAACGCATCGCTGCCGCCGCACTGCATACCGATGAGCAGATCGCTTAGAGGAAGGGTTTTCCGTTTTCTCTCATTGAGCTTTTGAAGCTTTTTCTCTGCCATCTCCATAAGCGCTTCGATCATATCGTCAAAGCCTTTTTTCTCCTGGAGGATAATCACATTTTCAGGGGAAATGTCAGCTTCGTCCAGGAGCATTTCCACTGTGAATTTCTCACAGCCAAGGCCCACCACCATAAGCTCCCCGCCAAAATTGGGGTGCTTTGCAAGGTTTCTCAAAGCCCGGATGGGAACCTTTGCCTCAGGTGCATTGATGGCAACGCCGCAGCCATAGGCATGGTTGATGGGAACAATGTCGTCCACATTGGGATATTTTGGAAGAAGCTCTTTCTTCATCCGCTCCACCGCCACGTTCAGAACGCCTGTGACGCACTGAACCGTGGTGCTGATGCCCAGTATGTTCCGGGTTCCGCCATAACCTCCGTCGGGATTCTCATATCCCTCCCATGTGGTTACAGGCGGATTGGGCAGATCCGTAACCAGGTTGGTTGCAAATGTCATTTCATCCACAGAAGGAGGCGTGGGAAGCACCAGCATCTTCTCATTGATCCACTGTCCCTTGCTTATAGGGTCAATGGCGTAGCCCAGAACAACTCCGTAGCGGATGATCGCCCCGTCCTTTGGAATGTCGCAAAGCGCAATTTTGTGGGCCTGGGGAATATCCTGCCCGGCAACCACTCCTTCCATAACCTGAGTTCCCGCTTTGATGTCATTTACAGCGATAGCCACATTGTCTTTGTCATTAATTTTGATGTATAAGGGAACACCCATTCATTTTTCCTCCTTATAAGTGTTATGTATGCCGGTAATCTCTTTGCGGGCGCGTACGTATGTGGGGCCGGCGGAAAATCAGCCCCAAAGGCAGGTGCAGGAGAGATTCCCGGCGTGCATTATTATGTTTGAAACGACTGTGTGCAGTAAACCTTTATCTGCTCCTATTATATCAATCCCATATTCTAAAGTAAAATTATTAGATTTAAGTTTACCATTAAAAAAATTAAGACCTCTTCTGTGCAAAAGGCCGCCTCTTATGCTATACTTAAGATTAATCCCTACCACGCCAAGGAGGCCCTTTTATGGATACCAAATACCTTACTTATATTCTGACGATTGCAAAAAAAGAAAATATGACAAAGGCCGCAGAGGAGCTTTACGTCTCCCAGTCTACCCTCAGTCAGTATCTGTCCAAGCTGGAAAGTGAAATCGGCACCCCTCTCTTCTACCGCAGCAAGGGACGCCTGACCCTGACCGCTGCCGGAAAGCTTTATATCCGGGCCGCAGAGCAGATGGTTTCCATAAAAAACGATCTCTACAAAAGCATTCAGAATCTGGACAACCGGGGCCATATAACCATAGGAGTTACCTCCCAGTTCGGCCTGAAAATGCTGACTGAGATTATTCCTCCTTTTAAATCCAGGTTTCCCCAGGTGACCATCGAGATATCGGAAACCAACGTCCCTTCCCTGACCCAGCTGATTCTGGAGGAAAATATAGACTGCGGTATCATGGCTTTAAATACGGTGGAGCCCTTTGCCGGTGAACAGGTCCACATTCTCCGCAGGGAGGAGGTGTATTTCGCCATACCGGTAAACCATCCCTACTGCGCAAAAACCCTCTCCGGCGTCCCATTACCATAAGCGAGTTTGCACAGGACTTCAGCGAGGACAATATACTTATGGCAAAGAAAGGCTCTACCCTCCGCGTCCTCACCGATCAGATATTCGAGGCCGGTGGATGGATTCCCAGCACCGTCTGTGAAACCAACAGCATAACAGCCACCAGAAGCATGGTAGCCATGGGCATCGGAGTTACCTTTATCGGCGATACCTGCATTACAGATCACGAACACATTGCCTACTATTCCGTGGAACCAAAGCTGTACCGCCTGAACGCCCTGGTAACCCGGAAAAACTGGATGATGAACCAGCCTGAAACCAGCCTGTGCGAAGCTGTCAAAGGTTATTTTTCATAAAGAACAGATAAAGCCCCGGCAGACGTCCGGGGCTTTTCATATAAAGGCTGTTTACTGAGCTAAGTCGTCGGCAATTGCCTTGATTTCATTGTAGATTCTCTCATCATTTTTCTCGGAATCTGCTGCGCTTAAGTAGTATGGCTCCATCTCCACCTTCTTGATTGCTTCCTGAGCATCAGGATCTGCAGTCATATTTTTAACCAGCGCGTCATACCAGGCGATCACATCGTCGGGAGTTTCCTTCGGGAAGTAGAAGGAGAATTCGCAGTTAGGATATACCAAATCCACGCCCTGCTCCTTCAGAGTGGGGATATCGGAAATCAAGTCATATCTGTCCTCTGTAGGCGCGCCCAGGCATACGAACTGTCCTGCCTCAAGGTAATCCTTGCAGTTAATATAAGCCCCTGGCATTAAGTCAACCTGGCCGGATAACATGGCTGCAATCTTATCAGAGTTGGAACCAACGTCTACAAGGTCAAGATCGATGCCTGCCGCCTTCTCAAAAGCAAGAAGCTCATAGTAGGTGTAAGCGCCAACCTCCGTACAAGCCTTCAGCTGGCCGGGAGCCGCCTTTGCAGCCTCGATAAATTCATCCAGGGTTTTATACTTGTCTGGATTTGCATATAACTGCTGTGCAGGGTCCAGAGCGAAGGTAGGCCCTAACTTGAATGCAGTGTAATTGTAATCGGTAACGCCTGCAATATTAGCTACGTTTACCAGATTGTGTCCGTAAAGGAAGGTGTGTCCGTCGGGAGCTGCCGAAAGAACCTGGTTAGCGGCAACGGAACCTGCAGCGCCGTTGGCATTTACGACGATAAAATCAGCGCCTGTCATTTTCTTTGCATACTCGGCAAATACGCGGGCGGAAAGATCGGTATTGCCGCCTGCCCCTGCGGGAACAACGATAGATACGGTGGTGGACGGCGCCCAGTCGCTTGCCGGGGCTGCCTCGCCCTCTGCTTCTGCGCCGGCGACTTCCTCTTTCCCGGCCGGGGCTGCTGTAGTATCAGCTGCGGCTGCCGTGGTCGCTGCGGTCTCCGTTCCTCCGCACGCTGCCAGACTTAAAACCATACCTGCTGCCAGAACACTTGCTAACAATCTTTTTTTCATAGTTTTTACTCTCCTTTTCCTCAGGCATCACAATGCCCGGTTTTATGGTTAAAAACCCCTCTATATAAACCCCCCGCCCCGGAATTCAGGGCAGCGGGCGTATATCATTTGCATCCGGTTACTGCTGGGCTTTTTTTCGCTTTGTACATTTTCAGTTCCTTGTAGATGGACCATACCACTACGCCGATAGCGATAAAGAAGAACACGTCAAAAATGGGCCTCTTGAAAAATGCGCCGAAGGACTTGTACTGCATGATACCCCTGCGCAGATAAGTCTCCACCATTTCTCCAATAAGGAAACAGAGCACAAAGGGCGTGGTAGGCAGCTTAAATTTGTGATACAAAAATCCGACCACTCCAAAAAGGATGATGGACTGTACATCGAAAATACGGTTGTTGGTGGCATAAGCTCCCACACAGCACAGAACCAGAATCAGAGGCATCAGGATGTGTTTCGGAATCTTGAGGAGCTGCACAAATCCCTTGATACCGAAAAATTCAATAATCAACATGAAGAGGCTGCAAATCATACAAGCTGCGAAGATACCGTAAACTACATCCGCATTCTTAACGAACAGCAGAGGGCCTGCAGACAGACCGTGAATCAGGAATCCGCCCAGCATCATAGCCGTAACGCCGTCGCCCGGGATACCGAGAACCAGAAGCGGAATCATAGCGCCGCCGATGGTTGCATTGTTGGCAGTCTCTGTGGCTACAATACCGTCGGGACATCCTTTTCCAAACTCTTCAGGATGTTTGGACATATTCTTTGCAGTGACATAGGATAACATACCGGAAGTGCTGCCGCCGATACCCGGAAGAATGCCGATGCCTGTACCGATTAAAGCAGAACGGATGGCATTGGGTATCTGGTAGACAAATTCAGGCCAGGTAAATCCAAAGCCCTTCACAGGCTTCATCTTCATAGCCTCAACCTTGCCGTGTCCCATAGTCTCGGCAGTGACGAGAATCTCTGAGATGGCAAATATACCAATCAGCGTGGGAAGCGTGTCAAAGCCAGCCATTAACTGACTGTTTCCGAAGGTAAAGCGGGCGGTTCCGTCAATTGGCGCCATACCTACCAGTGCAAAAATGAGTCCCAGCATACCGGCCAGCACGCCTTTCAGCATGGAGCCTGACGCCAGTACCGCCACCATGGTAAGCGCAAAGAAGGAAATACCGAAGTTCTCCGCAGGCGTAAACTTCAGTGCAATATCAGCCAGAAGGGGCGCACAGAAGGTCAGCACAATGAAAGAGAATACGGAACCCAGAAAAGAGAATACAATGCCGTAACCAAGCGCTCTTCCGGCCTCGCCCTTCTGGGCCATGGGATGACCGTCAAAACAGGTTGCAATAGAGGATGCCGTACCCGGCATATTCAGAAGGATTGCGGAAATCAAACCTCCTGAGATACCTCCGATATATACGGCTACCAACAGGTTCATGCCCAGTGACGGGGTCATGCTGAAGGTAAGAGGCAGAAACAGAGCCACTGCCATAGATGCCGAAAGTCCAGGAATAGAACCAAATACAATACCTACTGCCACGCCTGCTGCCATAAGCAGAAGGGACATGGGCGTACAGATGCTGACAAATGCACCGCCTAAAGATGCTAAAGCGTTCATGATTTTCCCTCCTATAAATTAATGGTGAAGATACCAGCGGGCAGCACAATCTTGAATCCGTAGCGGAACAAGAAGAATACCACAAAGGTAAACAATACGTCGATTAAAAGCAGCTTAATAATATCTTTCTTACCCTTCTGCTCGTCCGGAGCCAGGAAAAACATCTGGAACGGCAGGTATACAAGGTGCTCACGATGAAGCCCACAGGTTTGAGGATAAATACATATACAAGAATCAGAATGAAACTGATAAGCACACGCTTATAGTCGCTTTCCTCAGGCTCCGCAGCCTCTGCGTCTGCAATGCGCTGTTTCAAATTCTTAATATTCAAGAACGCCAGCGCTGCTGCCATAATAAATGTCATCACACCGATACACATAGGCATGAAATCCGGTCCGATATCCATAACTGTCGATTTTGGAAGTCGAGCGGCCAGATACATCATTCCGGCGGATAATATCATGAAAAATGCTCCAACGATAATATCGCCATACTTTTTAATAAACATTATCTCTACCCCTTTTCATAAGTTTTACTACCTAACCAACGCAGGCTTTTTACAGTCATACTTCCAGTCAGGAATCAGGTACTGCATTGCTAATGCGTCGTCTCTGTCGTGGGAAGGAAGTCTGTTGTACAGCGCGTTGGCCTCCATCACCTTCTCCATATCCAGAGTGACACCCATACCGGCTTTCTTTGGCACCTGAAGATATCCGTCTTTTATCTGAGGCGTATCCTTCAGAAGGTTCTGTCCATCCTGCCAAATCCAGTGGGTATCCAGCGCAGTCGGGTTACCCGGCGCTGCAGCTGCCACATGGGCAAATGCGGTCAGTGTGATATCAAAGTGGTTGTTGGAGTGGCTTCCCCAGGTCAGACCCCAGTCGTTTAAAATCTGAGCCATGCGGACACTTCCTCCAAATCCCCAGAAATGAGGATCTGCCAGAACGATATCTACTGATTTAAGGGCGGCTGCATGATAGAACTGTCTCCAGTCCGTAGCAATCATATTAGTGGCAACAGGGAGGTTTACTGCATTCTTAAACTCCGCCATCACCTCGCGGCTGGAAAATCCTGCTTCAGGCCCGCATGGGTCCTCCACATACGTCAGCACGCCCTCCATGGGCTTGCAGATTTCCACGGCTTCCTTTAAGCTCCACGCCCCGTTGGGGTCTATATTGATACGTCCCTCAGGAAATGATTTTTTAAGCGCCTTGACGGCCTCCATCTCCTCAGCTCCCTTAAGGACGCCGCCCTTTAATTTGAAATTCCTGAAACCATATTTTTCATGAAGCGCCTGCGCCTGCTCCACGATGCGCTCCGGTGTGAGCATTTCCTGACGGCGAAGCTTAAACCACGGGTCGCTGCTGTCAGATTCATCTATGTAGGGAAGATTGGGAACCGCCTTGTTTTTATCGCTTACATAGAACAGATATCCAAGGGTTTCCACCCGGTCCCTCTGCTTTCCGTCTCCCAGGAGCTCGCACATAGCAGATCCAGATACTGGCCAAGGAGATCCAGAAGCGCACACTCGATTGCCCATTCCGCCTTGACGACAAATTTCAGTTTGCTGATATCCAACGTCTGAATACCCTCTCCGTCGTCCTCCTCGGCTCTTGTGCTCGCCTTGTGAATGCTGTCTAATATATTGCGGTACTTTCCTATGGGCTGGCCTACAACCAGGGGAATACAGCTTTTCAGCGCTTCGCAGGTGTAATCGCCTCCGTGAATCTCACCTATGCCTGATGTCCCGCGTCATCCGTCAATACAACCAGGTTTCTGGTAAACCAGGGAGCGTGCGCCCCGCTTAAGGTCATCAGCATACTGTCGTAGCCTGCTACCGGAATAACCTGCATCTCTGTTACCAATGGTGTACCTTTGTGTTCCATAATCTTAATCCCCTTTTCCTGTTATGTTTGAACTGCATACAAATTGGTTAACGCTCATGCATGAATTTATGTATAAATTATGCATATAATGTAAATTTTTTGTTAACTTATATATGCATTATACCAAAGGTTTACCGCTATAGCAAATTGTTAATTGTGATTGTTGCCATAAGAATCTCTAATCATTGATGCCGGAAAATCTTAATGGCGTCCTTATAAAAGATTTAATCATATTTATACTTTCTTAATACATGTTAAGTATATATCAGAATGTTCAACAAGTAAAGTTTGTAAAATTTATGATTACTCTTAATTTAACTTATAGTCTCTCTTGCGCTGCCGTCTCTGATCATGTAGAATATAGAGTAACCGGTATTGTGTAGAGATTCCTTAAGGAGAACGCCATGGATACGCGACAAATAGAATATATTTTGAAAATTGCAGAAGAAAACAATATAACCCATGCTGCTGCCAAGCTTTTTATTACCCAGTCGGCATTGAACCAGCAGTTGATTAAACTGGAAAACGAGATCGGCACTCCCCTCTTCCACCGTTCCCGCACCAACTGGCACCTGACCGAGGCCGGGGAAATATACATACGGAATGCCAAAGAAATCATGCGTCTGAAGCGTGAGACTTACCAGACGATCCACGACCTGTCCGACGGGAAGTGCGGTCATTTATCCGTGGGATTTACCGCAGGCCGGGGCATCAACATGTTCACACAGGTTTACGCCACATTCCACCGGGCTATCCCAATGTAATCATAGAGCCTGTGGAAGGCATTGTGCGGAATCTCCAGAAACGGCTTTCACAGGGGGATCTGGATATCGCCTTTCTTACTCTGATGGAAAAGGACAAAACGGAGGATATCTATGAGCCTATCTATGAGGAGGAGATTTATCTGGTTATCCCCTCCGGCCATCCCTTTGCCAATATAAAGCCGCCAAAGGGCGAGCGCTTTGCAACCCTGGATATACGCACGCTTCAGTACGAGCCCTTTGTTCTGATGGACCGGCATTCCACCATGAGCACGATACTGGACAAGATATTCGCGGAAGCCGGATTCTCGCCTCAAATCCTTTTTGAGACAGGCAATAACCATACCATACTTCCATGATTAAAGCCAGCATGTGCTGCGGCCTTCTTCCCTATTATTACGTTAAAGATTTAACGGAAGAGGACTATGCCTGTTTCCATCTGCCCTCACGTCCAACTTGGGAATTCTGTGCAAGCTATAAAAAAGGCCGCTACCTCAGCCGCCCCGCACGCAGTTTTATCGATTTGATGCGGGAACAGTGGAGCGACCAGGATGCTCAGATTGAGGCGGATTAAATAAAAGCAGGAGCCTGGGCCCTCACGCCGCAGAGATGGAGGGGAACATTGACAGCCCGGACATCCGTAAAAAAGCAAAAGGCCGGCAGCCTACATGGGGAACTGCCGGTCTCTTGCTTTCAACAACTATTATGGAGTAATCGAATCCGCTGTTAAGCGGGAGTAAAATATCTTTTTCAACTGCGCCCCAAGTCTCACAGAATGCTGTCAGAGAAGTCCCGCTTCCTTCATGGCGCTCTTGATCTTGTCAAGAACCGGCCCTTCAGGAGTAGGAAGGTTGGGCGTATAGGGAAGGCCGATATTTCTTCCTCTTAAATTAGCCATATCTTTGGCTGCTACGGGGAAGCTGGCGCCGTCCATGGAAAGTCTGACAGGATTCAGTTTAAACTGGGCCTCCAGGGAACCCTCCAGATCGCCTGCTATGTATTTATTATAAACATCGCAGATGAGCTCAGGCATAAAGTTGCCTGCAGTGCACACGCCGCCTACCGCGCCATGGCACAGGGAAGCGTACAGCAGGGTATCCTTGCCTCCGAACACCTTAAAGCCCACATCTCTGGTTCTGCGGATAAACTCTGCCGTCTGAGTGATGTCTCCGCTGGTATCCTTCATTCCCACGATATTGGGAATCTCATGGGCCAGACGATCAACCAGATTGCCGGACATGGTGTAGCCTACGCGGCCCGGATTGTTATATAGCAGTACGGGAGTCTCAGGCACAGACTCTGCTATGGTCTTAAAGTGGCAGTACAGTTCATCCTCCGTGGGCTTTAAAAACATCGGCTGCAGAATAGAGATGCCTGCCGCGCCGTTTGCCGCCGCCATCTTTGCCAGACGGCAGCCCTTCTTCGTGCTGATAGCGCCGATACCAAAATATACGGGAACACGTCCGGCAGCCTGATCCACAACAATCTTTAAACCACGCTCCATTTCGTCTTCTTCAATCATATAAAATTCGCCGTTGCTGCCGAATACCAGAATTCCGTGGAGTCCGCCGTCAATACAATAGTTTACCTGATCCCTGATTTTTGCCTCGTCAATGTTCTCATTTTCATTGATGGGGGTAATCATGGGAACAATTACGCCCTTGATAAAATCTGTATTCATATCCCTTCTCCTTTTGGCCCTGATTATGACTCCACAGTAGTATTTGCAATCTTCTCGTAGTACTTAACAATGCTGGAGTGGTCTTCCTTCTCGAAGCCGTCCGCCTTTAAGCCCTGCATAATCTCCATCAGCTGTCCTGTTAAAGGAACGGGGGAGCTGATCGCATGGGCAGCGTTTAAGGCGTTGTTCAAGTCCTTAATATGCAGTTCAATGCGGAATCCCGGCTTAAAGTTTCTGGAAAGCATCATTGGAGCCTTTGCATCCATAACGGTGGAGCCTGCAAGTCCGCCTCTGATTGCCTGGTATACTAACTCCGGGTCAGTTCCCGCCTTTTTTGCAAAGGTAAGGGCCTCGGATACGGCAGCAATGTTTACAGCCACCACAATCTGGTTTGCCAGCTTGGCAACATTGCCGGAACCTAACTCGCCTACGTAAACTACAGAACCGGCCATTACCATCAGCAGGTCATAGTACTTGTCAAAAAGTTCTTTCTTACCGCCCACCATTACAGACAGGGTTCCGTCAATGGCTTTTGGCTCTCCGCCGGATACGGGAGCGTCCAGCATGTCGATGCCCTTCTTAGCCAGCTCAGCGCCGATAGCCTTGCTCTCGGTTGGGTCGATGGAGCTCATGTCGATAACAACAGAACCGGCCTTTGCGCCGTCTGCAACACCGTTAGCGCCCAAAACAGCCGCACGTACATGTGGAGAGTTTGGAACCATAGTGATAACCACTTCACACTGCTGGGCTACTTCCTTGCCGCTTTCAGCTGATTTTGCTCCCATCGCTACCAGCTCATTTACTGCATCCTTATTAAAATCGAAAACAACCAGTTCATGACCAGCTTTTACTAAGTTCTTGCTCATTGGCTTTCCCATGATACCCAATCCGATAAAACCTACTTTCATTTCCTTACCTCACCTTTCTTAGAAACTGTTTGTTAGTATTTACATCGTCTGAACGTACACTCCTCCCTGTCATTTTGCCAGGCAGCGTCAAATGTTCCAGGAATTCCTGTGTAACTCCGACCTATGTCCACATTATAGTAATTATGAATCTTTCTTACAATTGACATTGTAAATGAAAAAGGCGGCCCTTTTTATACAAGCCGCCCAGTGTTTCACAATAAAATTCAATATTGAAATATATATTTCAAATCACCCTTTAATTGAAGGTTTGATTTCACAAATTCTCAAATGACTCTATACTGTATTTTTCATTCTTCTCCATAACGTAGCTTTGCTGATCCCCAGGGCTTCCGCCGTTTTTTCCCTGTTGCCGCTGTTTTCCGCCAGAGCCTTTCTTATCTCCTGCTCCTCCCGGATATCAGGACTTCTCTGAGAACTTCCTGTCCTCTTGACGCCGCAGCTATGACGCTCCTCTTCCCTGGTACTGCTGTCTCAGGATAGAGCAGTCCCAGGAGCTTTCTCACTGCGATCTCGTCAATACTGCGTTTCTCCGCCGTAAGGATCAGGCGCCGGATAAACCCCTCCAGCTGAAGATAATTACCAGGCCAGGAATACTCTTTCAGACAATCCAGAGCCCCCTTTGTCAGTATATGGTACCTGGAATACTGCTCGCAGCTTTCCTTCACCTTGTCCTCTATGAGCCGTGCCAAATCTTCGGGCCTCTCCCGAAGGGACGGAACCCTTAACACCAGGCTCATCAGCAGATAAAACAAATCAGAACGGAAACTGCCCGTTCGCATCAGTTCTCCCAGCTCCTCCGCCCTAAGGGTGCTGGCTGCCAGAAGCCGGATATTGAACCGCATGGTTTTGGCAAAATCCCGGCTGTTGCCGGTTTTATAACGGATGAGCTGATAAAGGCTGTACTGGTTCTTCAGTGAAAGCTGTTCCACATCCTCCAGATACAGGCTCCCCCCATTGGCCAGGAATACGGCGCCCTTGTCTCCGAATATCATATCCTGCTGGTCCTCCCCTGAAAGGCCGCTGCAGGACAGGGCGAAAAATGCTCCCTCGTTGCAAAGTCCCGTATTGTGAATACTTTCTGCCAGCATACGCCGCTCCGTTCCTGTTTCGCCCAGAATGAGGACCGGCTGCTGGGACTGGGAATAGAGACGCGCCAGATGAACGCTTTCCTGCATAGCCCTGGACTGCTGCATGAGCCCTGCAAAACTGCCCCTTGCTATGAGCCCCTGAAACTTTTGCTGATTCTCCTGCTCCCCGGCGCCTGCCGGACGCTGGCGTTTTACCTTGTGGCAGGTGAGGATAGCGCCTTCTATATCCTCCCCCACTCTGACAGGAGCCAGTATAGCAAAGATACCCGTTCCCCCAACCTGCATAAAGGAAGAGTAGCTCTCCTCTCTGCCGGCCAATACCCGGGCCAGCTTATCCCCATCCATGTCTCCAAAAACTGCCGTAAGCTCCCTGCCTGCTGCGGCTTCCCCTTTGGCCCCCAGGATATCCTTCATTACCGGATTTATGGCAGTGATCCGGCCCTCCCGGTCCAGATTCACTACTCCGTTAAAGGAGTAGTCCAGCAAGGTTTCAATCTGTGCGTTGGAGCGCTTCTCTGCGCCCATGGCAAAGTCCATCCGTTCGGCTACGGAAAACGCAGTGCGCAGAGAATCCTCTGTAATGGAGAGAAACAGGAAGGTACGCCTGCTTCCTTGGCAGCCTCCACTGCAATATCGCCCCCAATCATCAGATCTGCGCCTTCCGCCATGGCCTCCAGCGCTTTCTCCTTCAACTCAGATCCGTTGGCTGCAAAGTAGGTTTTCAAACTTATATCATAGATGGTTTCAAAGTAAGTCATATCGCAGAACATATTTTTAAAGCCCACCACTGCTATGGTGGGCTTCTCTTTCCCTACAATCTGCTTTGCCTTTACCACCAGCAATGCCATCTCCTGGGCTGTGGCCACGATCTCCACCACAGGCACGTCCGTATATTGCTTGATAAGGGAAGCCTGAAGTCCTCTGGCAATCAGTATGGTAGCGCCGGCCGCTATGGCATTTCTGGCCTCGACCACCGTATGTTCTGTCTGGATGGCCATCATATGGCTGATGGCATATTTCTTTTCCTGTAAGATATTGTGGGCCAGGTAGAGCATTTCCTCCCTGGGCACCAGAAGGACGATCTTTCCCATACTGTCACCCCGCTTTTATTCCGGATGGTTTGATTTTTCAAGACGCATTTTCATAAATTCAAGACCTGCCAGAATCAGTCCCCCCAGCAGAAAGAACCGTATATGAAAGGTCTGAAAGCTCATAGGAGGCTGCCATACATCCAGCGTGGCAGGCCCCATGGTAATGGCATACATGGAACCTGCCATAAGGCCGATTATGGTGTAAATGGTCTGGGAGCGGTAACGCTCCAGGCATAATTTAATCAGCTTGATAACGCTCACAATACCGGTGATAATTCCTAAGCCAAACACGGTCAGAATCGGCACGTAGTTAAAGTTGAGATGAAGAAATTCTTTCACTGCTCCGATAATCGGCACATAGATGCCGAAGATCAAAAGCAGGGTGGAACCGGATATTCCGGCAGCACCATGCTGTGACAGCCACCATAGCTGTGATAAACACATAGACTACAAGGCCGATGGAAAGGTGTTCCACAGATACATTAAGGCCCGTTCCCCCTGCAGGGTTAAAATAGGAAATGCAGAATACCAGGGCCATTCCCACAAATGTAAATGCCAGATTCCCATACCGGCCTTTTAAGACCTCTTTTTCCTCCTTTGCCACCATAGGAATTGCAAAGAGAGTCAGTCCCATAAACACAGAACTTATCTCATAGATATAAGTATGGAAAAGTCGTGACAGTATCAGAACGGAAAGGCAGAAGCCTGTCACCCAGCCGATTCCCAGTTTAAACAGAAATATCAGGGCTCTTTTTCTTTTTCCGTTGTCCCGGCCCATCAGATCATTTAATGCGTTAATAAATTCATCATAAAATCCTAGTAAAAATGCAATGGTTCCGCCTGACACTCCCGGCACACTGTCCGCCAGCGCCATGCAGAACCCTCTTATTCCGTTAAGCAGCACGTATGTTGTCCTCCTGTATAAGTTTCTCTCACAATTATACAGGATTTAAGGGGAATTTCAAGCAAGTTTTCCTGAAGGCTTTGTTAAAATTCCGTTATAGTACAGCCAAACGTAATTCTGACTCCCTAAAATGCGTCCATGGCCCCCTTTTCTGGAGTATCTGCGTCCCGCCCCCTTCTTTCCTCCTGTGAATCCACAGGCAGAAATGCCAGCCGGTATCCACTCCCACTGCGTTGGGAATCACCACGCTATCGCAGGCGCTAACACCGCCCATGGGCATTCCCATTCCTGTATGGGTATCCTGCATCAGGCTCACGATAATGGGGAAGTAAGGATTTATGACGCAACCCCGTTGATTCGTGGTGATTGGTTCGGGCAGTTGCGGGGCTGTCAACGGCTGGCTTTGCTATCTTCCTGATAAACTGGAATTTAGTTGATGCAAATTATGTAGCCTCCGTAAATTGTTGCGTTATTCTGGCTTTATCATATTGAAGAATCCAATCTTTATGCTGCTTGTATAAGGGCAGTAATAATTTCTTATCATTTGCAACAATGTCTGCACCTCTGTCATCATACAGGTGATATAAAAGAGGACGCTCTGTACTAATAATATACACATTTGAACTCAAGTTTGAAAAACCACCAATCTCTCCTTTTATGATTTCAAGAAGCAATTTATCAATCTGATATTTTCTTTTTGCCAAATCCCAGTATAAATGCTCTTGAAGAAATATATCCCCGTCCTCAATCTGCTTTTCTATAGTAGATTCATCTGGAACAGGTAAATCCAGTTGCGAAAGAATTTGTGGCGTGATTTTATTTTCTTCCTCTGGATAACTGTCTATCCTAAGTATGTTCGGTTGACAAGGCAAATCACAAAATAATGTAACAGCCCTTTGAAAGGCCTTACGAATATAAGCTGGATTCATTTCCTGACTGCCCGGCAGATAAACTTTTTCTTGTCCCCCAATTTCAAAGCGAATGCCAATGGGTGTGCTATAAAAAACCGCTACCGGGAATTTTGAATTTTCAAAGCCGATTTTTGTTATTGTGTTTTCAAAGCACCGGTGAAGCGTTCCCATTTTTTGCCTCCATTCATCAATACTGACTTGACTAACTTGCCCTACAAATCGGAGTTTGTAAATCAGCTTTCAAACAGAAAACTGGCTGTCTTTTCTCCTTCTTCGATAATTCTACAGGTATTAGAATCATCTACGCTAACTTTGTGTGCTTTTAATTTTGATTAATTTTCGTGTTCCTTTACTGAAAAACGAGTGTTTTCAGCTATGTTTTCCAGCTAAGAATATTGTAGTCGTTCCATCTGCGCCGCCGATAATATTAGTAAATGCCAGTTGTGATTCTGCTTTTCATAATAACTTCCTCCCACTATTTTATACGATTCGGTCAAAGCAGGTTTCCTTATCCTTATCTGTTATTTCTCTAATTACCCTGCAGGGATTTCCTACTGCCACTGAATTATCCGGAATATCTTTTATGACAACACTTCCGCCGCCAATCACTACATTACTGCCGATTGTAACGCCCGGCATCACCTGAACACCCGCACCAATCCAGACATTATCTCCGACTGTAATTGGATATGCGTATTCTAAGCCCTGATTTCTTCTGTCGAAGTCGATAGGGTGGCCTGCTGTATGGAAGCCGCAATCTGGCGCAATAAACACGTTATCTCCAAATATAACCTTTCCACCATCTAAAATCACCGTATTGTGATTAGCGAAGAAATTTTCTCCCACCTCAATATTATACCCGTAATCACACCAGAAAGGAGCAACCATGCAGCATTCTCCTTTTATCTTTCCGAGAAGTTTTTTCAATATTGCCGCCTGTTTTTCTGTTTCAGAGGGACGGAGCTGATTGAAATCATAGCACAGGTCTTTTGCTTTTGCCCTCTCATTTATTAAATCCACGTCATAGTTTGCATCATACAGCATCTGCTTCTTCATTTTCTCTTTTTCAGTCATTTTACATTTTCTCCATTTTCTTCATATAATCGGTTTTATCCCGTTCCGTAATGTTTCTAATTACCTTGCAGGGATTTCCTGCTGCAATAACACCGGCGGGTTTATTTTTGTTACAATGTTTCCTGTTCCAATGATAGTGTCGTCGCCAACAGAAACACCAGCCACTATCTTCACATCACCGCCAAGCCATACTCTTTTACCTATATGAACTGGTTTTCCATAACAGCCGCCATGAATGCGTTCTTCCGCATCTGTTGCGTGATTTACCGCATATATCCCTATATTCGGACCGAGCAGCGAATGTTCACCGATTGTAACTTCGGCACAATCCATACATTTTTTCCAACATGGCAAAACAGCTCGCGCATGATTTCTTTGAACCACAATGCCGCTTTTAACGTATCGTGCGAAAGCGTTACAAGATTACATCAAATAAAATAACACTAAAACTGCCGGACGGCAGCAAAGAAAAAAGCCGTCGTCCGACAGACCTATTACAGATAAAGTGATAGATAAACCGAAATTTGTTACTTAACAAACTTATTTGCCAATTTATATACTTGATTGATTTCTTTGCTTTCCAAATTCCAACTATCCAGTTCGGCCTTAATCAGCTCTGGGTATTTTTTGCTTATATCCCTTAAAGCATTACCCACCGACTTTCTAACATATTCGCTGGGGTCCTCTCTCAAATCAGCTAACCGTTCAATCGCTTCCGCCGGGTTCTCCTTGAAATAAGGTCTGCTCGTCCAGATTCTCAAACCTTCTGTAACTGCCCTTCGAGTATTAGGATTTCTGTTTTTCAACCATTCATCAATGGTTGGAAGGGCGTTTTCGTATCCTTTTTTCTTACAGAATTCATCAAACGATTTTGCTAATATTTCCTGAACTCTCCAGTTATCATCTCTAGAAACTATATCTCTCATGAAGCCAAGATATTATCATCTTCCGATAGATGCCCAAAAAGAAATACGGCATACATTCTTACTTGATATACTGCGGATTTGTATGCTAAAAACGCCAATTTTTTGATATATTCATTATCATGCGATTTATAATCACTTAAGGCTCTATTTTCTTCCACTTTAAAGCCATTTTCCACCAAAGAAAATTCTCGTTCTAAACTGACAATATACTCATTCAAATAAATTCACCTTTACACAAATTCAAATTTTCCCAATAGTCCGCAACGCAGCTCCAATTTGCCGATTTCGCCAAAGGCGAATGGAATAGTCACATTATACCGCATTTGTCTGTTTCAGACAATGGAAAGCTCTCGTTCCGTTGCGCTAGAGTGTGTTTGAAAATTGCTTTCCGTCGAATGTGCGTCCCACTTTGTGGGAGATTTGGCCCAAATGAGCGCAGCGTAGCGGGCTACGTTAAGTGAATTTGGGCCAAATATATCGGGGCGTGACGGGACGTGCAATGGCGGGAATGAATTTTCAGACACGCTCTAATGCAGGGGGGATGAATTTCGTGTTACTCTTCGTCCTGCTGAAATAAAGTAACGTGATTTCATTGCGGAATGGACATAATTATGCTATCATCGTATTGATTGGGAGAGGATGATTTTATACCGGTTACTGTGCCAATGAAAGAGCTTCGTAATACGAGTGAGATATCCGGTATGGCCCATAAGTTTCAACCCAAAGGCCGCATGAATCAAATGTGCAGATTTTGATTTTTAGATAGAATCATACAAGTACCAAGGCATTTCTCAATGTAAAAGGGAAGATGCTTTTTCATGGCATAGGAGGAAGAATGGACATTACTCTGTTATTGGTTTTTATTGATATTTGCGTGGTGTTTTTTGATCTGCTGATTTTTACACGTATGATTAGTTTAAAGCAGGATTCTTTTTCGCAGAAATTTATCATGTATTTGGGATGTACGGTCATTTTGGCAGGATATTTTGTAACGACCTATCTGTACCAGGTGCCGTCCTCCATCGCATCAATGCTGTGTATGACCGTTCCAAGTATGCTCCTGTTCTGGTATCTGTCCGCTTATAAAGACGCCCGTTTCTTCCTGACGTTTTGTTTTGTGGATACCATATCCATGATTCTTGCGTTTTTGGCCCGTTACGTCGGAGTTCTTTTCGGGGGACAAAACGGAACAGCGGAAGTAGTGGTGCTGGCAGGACTTCTGCTGCTATGCGCCGCCATCTTTAAACTTGGCAGTCCATATTTTGGGCGATACCGGGAGCTTTTGGTATATGCAGACGCAGGCTGGGGTGCGATGGCGATCTCTGCGGCAATCATATATATCGCGCTGATTTTCTTTGCCGCATATCCCAAACCACTGATTACGCGGGTAGAATATGGTCCCCAATATCTGCTGTTCTGCATTGTGGTGATTTCCTGCTATGGGGTATTTATTACTTCTGCGCGCAAGACGCGCCAGCTTTTTCAGCAGAGCAAACTGCTGGAGGTAGCGGATAAGTGGTATGAGAAAGCCTATGTAGACGCGCTGACAGGGTGTAAAAATCGAATGGCCTACATGGAAAAGCAGAGCGAACTGGAACGTATGCGTACCCGTGGAATGATGATTGCGGTGGTGGTTTTTGATCTGGATCATTTCAAAAACATCAATGATCTGTTCGGTCATAATATCGGTGACGTGGTTCTAAAAAAGGCGGCGGAACTTTTACACGAAACATTTTGCGGAAAACGCTTCTTTTTATATCGCATTGGCGGCGATGAATTTGTGGCGCTTTGCGAAGGCGCAGACGAGGAACTACTGAAAGCAAAGCTTCAGGAACTGGAGGAAAGGCGGAAGAAATCGGATTCACCCGCAGAGATCATGTTCTCCTGCGGCTATTCTTTTGTGAACGCAGAAGAGAACAATGCAGTGGAGCAGGCGTTTGTACGGGCCGACCAGATTATGTATGAAAATAAAAGGGAGAATCAGAATCGCTAATAATTTTGAAATTCTTTTCCTGATATTTTTCGGTCTTGTATTGCGCCAAAGCCGTACAAACTGTACTATACTGCCCAGCGTCAGTCCAATTCCATTGCAAAAATCATTGTAGAATAATAATCCACGTCAATTTTAAATCCAATGATTAAAAGCGAAATCCCTAATGCAATGTAAATACAGAATATGAGCAAGTCCGATTTCTCCGCAATCTTTTTCAACCACTGCTATTCTTCTTCGGACAGCTTTTCAGCAGGTCAATCATTTCATCACTTAAACGCAGGTCTGCAGGATCGGCGTTTGGGTGATTTTTTGTTTCAGTCAGCCCCAACAGAGAATCGGCGGTCACGCCGTAAAACTTCGCCAGCTTGATAAGGGCACAGTGGTTAATATCCCTGAAGTCGTCCGCTTCATAACTGCCCAGCGCAGACTTGGAAAGTTGCGTCTGCTCTGCAAGCTATTCCAGCCTCAACCCACGCTCCACATGCAAGTCTTATAGGCGTTCCTGTATTGTCAACGCCAAACCGCACACACCCTCTTATGCTTATTTCATGCTTTCTTGCACTCGCTGCACTCTCTATCATGGATAGAAATGATACCCCCACATTTTGGACAGGTGTATATCCTTTTTTGCTGTTCCATGAACTTTTCCAAACCCTGTTGACGAACAAAGTCGCTATTCTCCATAAGGCTCGCCTGATACCGTTTGTTGTAGCTTTTTTCAAGGCTTTTTATCAACTTGCAGGGATAATCGGGGCATTCAGAACAGTAAGACCCTCCTTTGTCTTTGATACAATCTTTTATCTTGCATATGCGGCAATGTTCCGGCTTTCCCATATCGCTGTTTAAGCAACCCGCACAGGGCTTTTATGATAACAATGTTTATAACAAACTAAGCAGTTCATGCCACAGGGGGCAAACATAACCGTATCAATTTTTTCTGTTGGCATTTTCATGGCTCGCCCTCCTTGTCAGCTTACGGCTTCTTTCATTCTACCACAATTCCGAGTACGTGGAAATATCTTCTTTGCCGGGCTGATTTCCGACTTTATGGACATACGGCACAGGCAGTCAAAAAAGTATACACTTGAGATAGTTCATCCATGGACAGCGCCTTGCTGCGAAACTAAATACCTCGCAGCGATACCCGCACATTGACAACAAATGTTTGCAATAATCATAAAGACACGGCAAATAGAGCAGCTGAACAGCTGCCTGTCCATAATGAATCATCAGGCGGAGGCTTCATGAAGATAGATGGAGCGTGCATCCCGAAAATATATTTTCTAACTGGATCCGCACTTGACGCAGAAGGATAAATATGGTAATATGATAACAATTACTATAATCGTTATCACAAAGGAGGTACCAATGCAATTACCCACAAACATAAGTTTAGTTGAATGGATTATTATGATCGTTGTGCTTGTTCTGATTGGCGCTGCTATTGGCTTATTGACGACTCACGGAAACGCGGAATGCATGTGGGAGGAAAAGCCTGCGGAGGCTGCCCCCATTATTGCCAGATAAACCGCAACTGCGACGGAACCCCGAAGGTTTCCGAAGGGAGAACGCTGTTGCTGAGAAGGAAAATAGGGAAATCACCAGTTAAATCGGTGATTTCCCTATTTTCTTGTGTCACAGAAAAAACGCCGTCCTGCTACAAGGGTGTGCTATTGTACCATTCCCCGCCATTCTTTTACCCCTCTGACGCACTGTGACCGGCCGTGTGCCAGTCTTAAGGCCGGGTATTTGGGCTCGTTGGGCCGTTTTGTTGTGGGAGAATCCAGAGGGGGCAGCGCCTCTTTGGGCTCACGACTTTGCGGAGCAAAGTGCAATGTGTTATACGCTCTGCTCTGTCAACAGCGGCGCATGAAATCAAGCGCCCTCTTTTTTCTCTGCATGATTCGACGTTTAGTTTCCGGCTGCTTCAAGGCGTTTGGCTGATAAAAAGGCCTTACATTCTGCCCAGTCAGAGTCAACAAACGCGTTCTTATAGAGCCTGATTACGGTCTTGTTCTTAAAAGTTAACCATACTTTATTATCACTCTCCCGAATCCCCGCAAGGTCTGCATATTGGTATTGGATGGACATTGGGCCTTCTGTCAATAATATGCATTCATCCTCGAACGTAATCGTCCTGGTCCAATTTTCCTTTCCGTATGATTTTGCCAGGAGCTGATATTGCCTTTTTACAAATAAAAAATTCCTTAAAAATGCGCGATGAAAGCAATAGATGGTAAGAATTATGAAAAATATATTAAATCCGTCAGAAAGACCTAACCAGAGTAAAATCAAGCCAAACAGGGACCAAACGATTAGAAATACGAGCCGAACTCCTTTGAGCAGATTTTCAAACGCCCATGATTGATACAGTTTCCACGTTATACAGTATTCATTTTTCATCATTTTCCTCTCCATTGGTATCTGATTTTTATGTGCTCATTGTGTTCAGTTTACCATAGTTTGCTTTTTTGACAACTTAAGACCCTTCTGGGCCAACCATCTATATTGAAGAGGCAAACTGAGGAGGTATCAAAAAATAGAATTATGGCGGCTGTTTGCGCGCCAGAATTACGACGTTTCCCGAAGATGAAAAGAATGTAAAACTGTGGAAAAGAATTGATTGTATGGAGCGCTGGTTTTTGGTTAGCAATAGCGCTTTGGAGCGTGGTACGTGTATTTCGCTGAACTGGAAGTTATCTTCTTGTATAGATTAAATCTGTCATTCCATTATATGTCTGCGTTTTCAGTAATCTCAATTTGATTTCATGGTCTGCGTTTTCAAAAAGCCGAATACCTGAACCCAATATTGTAGGAATAACTGTGATGTAATAACAATCAATCAAATCTTCCCTTACCAGCTGCTGAATAAGATTTGCACCACCACATATCCAGACATCTTTACCATTTTCTTCTCGTAGTTTTTTACCAATTCAACTGGGCTTTCACCGGTAAAATGAATTTTATCAGAAGATGTCTTTTTGTTGTGTGTTACAACATAGGTTGTAACATTATCATAAACCCACTCATTTGGTGAAAGTTCAGTAACAATTTGATGGTAGGTATTCCACCCCATTATTACAGTATCAATATCTTTCACAAATTCGGAATATGCGTCAATGTTATCATCGTCATTACCCTGTCCGGCCAGCCAATCAACACCGCCCTTACTATCTGCAATATATCCGTCAAGACTCATTGCAATAAATAAACTAATTTTTTTCATGTTTCTATGTCTCCATAAATTCCGATTCCTTCTGCTATCTTCCATTCTACCACAATTCCGAGAGCGTGAAAACAGTGTGTTTTCCAGCCAGATTTCCACCCCTTTGGATATACGGAACGGGCGGTCAAAAACGTGCAGACTTGTGTTAGTTCACCGATGGACGAGCACGAGCGAATTTTTTAATTGTGTAGAAATTCGTCAACATATTCTTTTAAATCATCTTCCAACCGATCTGCCACCTTAGAAATACTATCCCAATTTATTTTTGAAGATATTTTGTAATTTGAAACAGAATCACATAAAATACTCAAAACTTCCTCTCGTGTTTCGTATTTCATTGATAAAAAATCCAGCTTTAGTAATGCATTAATCAATGCCATCACTTGTTCTTCTTGATAACCTTTAAAAGTAATTTTATCGCCTATTTCTTCCACCACTTTAATTAATTCACCTTCATTTTCAAATTTTTCTATTATATTAATTTCTTCTAGCTGCATAGTCCTTCCTCCATCGATTTTTATGGTTTATATGGATTTGTTATGCTGTATGCCTCTGTTTTTTGAAAAACCCGTTCCTGCATTCCAGGAAAACTTATGCCGCCAGACAGAGAGGATATCGCTAAAATCAACAGTTTTAAGGCCTTTCCAGGCTTCAAAAAAGGAAATCCTTTGATTCAACCGCACTAATTAGCGTATTCCCGGCTTTATCCTGCAAAACAGGGCGGACAGTGCTGTCGTATGCCGCCAAGTGGTTCCTCCCCGCCTTCTCTTAGCCCTGTGACGCACCGTGACCGCCCGTGTGCTGATTTTAACCCCCGTCTAGAAAAAGATGTACCATGAAGCAGGTGTCTCGACACCACCCAGTCGGAGGACATTGCCCGGCAAAGCCCGGCAAATCGATGAGCGCCTAATATCTTTTTAGCTATCACTTTATAACTGATAAATTTTTAATAAATCCTGTTCAGTCCATTTATCTCCTATAATTTTTTTAATTTTTATCAGATAATTTTATAATTTCATTCCATGACTCTGAATTTCTAAAAGATGAGACATTCCATTCAGCTGTTCCATCTAATTCTAATACAAGAGCTCTAAGATATTCACTATCATTATAAATTTGCTCATCAATTAGACCATTATCTATCAGTCGTTCCAAACTGACAGGCGCTAAAAAAGAAGTTATACCAATTATAAATTCTTCAAATATATTGTATCCTATCAAATCATCTGGTAAGAGTTTTGTATCCTCGCTACACATTTTTAATGTATCTAAATATAATTCAAATAATTTACCAACTGTAATCTTATTCAAAACTTAATTACCTCCGTTAAAATATATATTAGCCATGAGCAAAACTCTGCATAGTCGGTATTTATACGGGTTTGTAAGGCATGGCAAACCTCGTTATCACTATCAATTTATAGATACAATCAGCCCTAACTGGTATAATTAAGTTGTCAAATTCAATATCACCTGAAAGGAACTGATAGTCTATACACCTCACCTGTTTCACTGCTTACTTTTCCTCCTAATACTGTGTGAGAACCTGCTGCTTGTGGATCAGGTAAAGGTATGTCTTGCCCATTAACTCTCTGTTTTGCTAACGGAATGGGATTACCATCTGCATCTCCGGGTATGTAAGCTTCAAGAAAGGAAATCCTTTGATTCAATCGCGATACCCAACGTGTTTTCCGGCTTTTTCCCGCAAAACAGAGCGGATATCCCTGCCGGATGCCGTCAAGTGATTCCTCCCCGCCATCTCTTAGTCCTGTGGACACACCGTGACGGCCTGTGACCGGTTTTAAGACCTGGCTCGGTACCATGGAGTGGGGATTTCGGCTCGTTGGGTTGATGTGAGGCAGAGGCATTTCTCTCCAAATCCGCCGATATTGCCAGGGTCGAAAAGTGTGCTGGTTAAAGGTTGGGTGGCTTTATGTCACCCAGACTGGGGACATCGCCCGGCAAAACCGGCTGTTATATCTGATAAACGTTCATTCCAATTTACATAATATTGAAAGTAACTGCTTAGCCTTTTCTCTACACTGCTCCCATAAATTTGATTGTTTAAGCGCTTCTAATGTCCAAAGATTTGCATCATGCTTTATGCCCATTTCGGATAATTTATTTCCTATATTATTAATTAATGCACATGCATCTAAAGAGAGCATCCCGCTTTTATGCAAGGCATCCATTACCGCTATAACTTCATCATCAAATACTAATGCAATTTCATCAGCAATATTAATTCCTTTTGGTAAAGCGTCTATCTGTTTTTTATAATCTAATGCCATTAGTGATACAGCATCATACATTCGTTTGTATATATTCAATTGTATTTTACAATCTTCCTCCATCTCAAATTCTCTATAAACATTTCTCATCCTCAGACATATCACAATAAGATTCAAACCACTTGCTTTTATCCACTATTTCATCACCGTCCCATCTAAATTAAATCTCTGCGTCCCGGTAGACTTCCCTGAGTAAGAAAAGCTATTCCCTGAAGATACTTTATAATACGCTCCTTCCCCATGATGTCCACTTACTGATGATACTGTACATATGTTGCTTCATATTCCGAATTATAGTGTGCATTAAATCCGCCACCATTTTCATAGGGTACTCCCGCTAAATGCCCTTACCCTAATGGTGTTGTTTCTATCCCCTTTCGGTTTAAATACCATTGCAAACCACTCCCTTCCAGGCCTCTCTGCTAAATATCCCAATCCCGAAGTCAACAAACACCGTTACCACCAGGTTTCTGTTCAGCCTCTCTCTGTCTAACTCGCCTTCTATCATTAAATCCAGGACTGCCTCAGCTGCGGTTTCACTCAATGCTTTTACAAAGGTGCCGCTTACCTCGCCTTTCATCGCGTCGCTTACCGCCATGCCCGCTCCCGCCAGGAAAGCGTTATACTCGTTCCTCCCTTTTTACTTGTCAGGCTCATTTCCTCTTCCAGCATATCCAGGCTTTTTCCATGCTCCCTTCTCAGCCACCGCTGGTTTGGGCTGCCTCCTCCCTGGGCAATACAGTTGATGCCGCGGCCGCTTCTCTCGTCCTCGCTCCCAAAGTGTAGCGACACCTGCTTCCTTCCTTAGGCATCAGATACATGAAATTTCCTGTGGGAGGGGTCCATGGCCAGCCCCAATTGTCGGCGCTCTCTCTTTCCTCGGTTATTCATGGGTGGCTTGGCGGCACCCAGCTTTTTCAATGTGCAGGATTCTGCCATCCGGTGCCTCTAAAATACTGCTGAAAATGAGAAAACTGACGGGTGGCATGACCCGAATTTGTTATGTTGGAGGCTTCTGTTTTTGAATAACTTTCTCCGGGTTTCCAGTAAAACTTATACCGGCAGACAGTGCAGATACTGCTGAAACCCACGGTTTTAAGGCATTTCCCGGTTTTTGGCAAGGAAAAGCTTTGATTTAGTCAGGTTCAATCAGCGAATATCATTTATTTACTGAAAAAGCAGAGCAGCTTTTCGTCCGTACACCGATACCCTTTCTCTACCCGCCGTCTCTTAGCCCTGTGACGCACCGTGACCACCCGTGTGCCGGTTTTAAGACCCGGCTCGGAAAGATGTACCATGGAGCAGGTGTTTCGGCTCGTTGGGCCGATGTGAGACAGAGGCATTTCTCTCCAAATCCGCCAATATTGCCAGGGGCGAAATGTGTGCAAGTTAAAGGCAAGGTGGCTTGAAGTCACCCTACCGGAGGACATCGCCCAGCTTTGCTGGGCGAAATGACCTTGAAAATGTCTATCATGAAATAAATTTTTAGATTTAATTTATTAAATATTGCTTAGTAAATCAAAAGGCAAGCCAACTAGCCTTCCAGTTTTACTTTCATCTATTTCTATTTTTCCATCTCTGCTCACCATAACCGGTTTTCCATAATACTCTAGAACACAATTATTCACTATTTCTCCAAGCAGATAGTTTAACAAAGTCATCATTCTTTATCCCAATCTTCAACACCATTATGTATTTCAAGATGTACGTGAAAATCGATATTAATATTATAGTCCTCCCTTTTAAAACTTTGGTATTCTTCTAGCTCGGATAGCTCAAAAGAAAACGCATCAAATATTATAACAACATTTTCTATTTGCCTGTTTCTCAATTGTATTTCATCTAAAGAATCATATACGCGAATTCCTGGTCTTTGACAAATTTCATTAATTATAGTTTGTTTTTGTTCTTTCATAACAATATTTTGAGCTATAATAAAAATCACAAAACATTTTATATCCTCCGTTATCTTAGAATGAAAGAAAATAACAATCACCGTTTTTTATAATTATAAGTTGACTTAAAGTATCAATAGGATATTCTGCTAATGGTTTTGTAATATCAGATATATTTAAATCACTATATTCCAGATTTAACACAAAAATTTCTCCGCTTTTTGACAGCAGGTACAGCTTTTTTCCCTTATATTCACTTCTTTGGCCAGTATATCAATCTCCGGGCCCTTCAGGTTTACATTTGACCGGCAGAGCGTTATGCCCGTTCCTCCTTTTTGCTTGTCAGGCTCATTTCCTCTTCCAGCATATCTTATTGATAAGCTTGGTTACCGCCTGATTTGTTAAATACATCAATTCTGCACCTGCCACCGACAGCACATAGGTGACGCACCGTGTCGGCCCGTGTGCCGGTTTTAAGACTTGGCTCGGAAAGATATACCATGGAGAAGGTATTTCAGCTCGTTGGGCCGATATTGCCTGGGTCGAAAAGTACGCTGGTTAAAGGCTGGGTGCTTTACGCCACCCAGACAGGGAACATCGCCCGGCAAAGCCGGGCGAAAAATACATTATATGCAGCTTCTAAAAATAGTTCTAAATGGTGGATGGCCCGAATCTTGATTCTTAAGTAAGGAAGGTTTCCTAAGTCTTAAACTACAATTTAATTCAAATACCGATTTACCTTCATAATTTGGAACATACTTTATATCTATCCAAATTGGAACAAGGGGACTAAAAAATGTTAGCATTGAAACCACTTCATCTTTAGTGAAAATGTGCTTATCAATTCTGGACTTATTAAGTATATTAAGTCTCATTACCTCTTCTTTTCCATTTAATATCTTCCCTTCTTCAAAAATTGTATTAATAATAAAAGCATCTTCAGTAAATTGTATCCCTTCCTTTTGTTTTATTTCTTGAATAGCCATGTCTAAACATTGTAAAAAAATTTCTTTATTCATTTCTTTAATCATGATATCCTCTCTTTATTTGCTTTGAAATTATCGTAGATTTTGTTGTATCTACATATCCAGAAGGTGTAAAATAATAGTCTCCTAATTCTAGCCATGTATTTTTAGTTTTTATTCCTAAATTATCGAGTATATCTGGAAATAGCTGTCCCTGCTCAAGCGTAGGCGCATAGTGTCCCGATGCATTTGTAATATTTCTAACATATCCTTGGCTATTGACCTTTAATGTACCGGCTGCCTGAACATCGCCACCTCCCGCCAAAAATTAATGTCCCCTTCCGATATGTAAATTTCCATTCATATCGACTACAAAATCCACTTCTTGAATACCATCACGAACAAACAATTTGCCTTCTTCAATTGTATAACTAAATTCTTTTCCTGCTTGCAGTTCATTCGGATACCTATTTTTAATAGTTTGAACTGCCCCACTTCCCCCCTTGGCACTGACACTGAACCCTCATATCTTTTACGCCTTTTCCATCCCTCTTTGGAAAAAGCGTTCTGCCTTATGGTGATTCCGGCAGTTTTTAACCTCTAACTTTTATAACAGAAAAAGAACAGGGGAAGTCCTCTCTCTGCTGTGTTTCTCTCCATTATAAACAATCCGGCAGCTGGTTTCAAACAGTTTCTTCCTCTGTTCTTCTCTCCGGTTCCTGGTATTCCGTGTGGTTCTTCAACATTTCATACACGATATTTACCAGACGCCTTGATATACAGATCAGCGCCTGCTGTTTATTCTTTCCCTCATCTTGTTTCTTCTGGAAATATTCCCGGAATACCGGATGTCTCGGTGTCCCGCTGGGCGATACCTGAACCATCTGGATTGCCAAAAAATAAAAGATGGCCTGTAATCGCCTGTTTCCCTGTTTCGGACACATATCTTTTCCTTTTCCTGCCGACGAAAAGTTTACTGGAGCAATCCCGGCGAATTTTGCCAGCTTATTGGCATTGGGAAACCGCTCAATGTTCCTGATTTCTGACAGGATGTTTGCCGCTGTCACGACATCAATTCCCGGCATCGTCATCAAGGTACACTGAGAGTAAGGGAGGATATCTTTTATCGCCTCTTCCACCTCCAACATCGGTTCCCGGTAATGCTGCAAATCCCTCACCAGTCCTCTGCTAATGATATCACGGCTCTCCTGGCAGTCTCTCAGGGTTTCCCCGTCTGTTCTTACCAGTTCCAGTATCTTCTCCGCCTTTTTGACTGAGCAGTTGTTGTGGCTCACCGGGCGTAATTCTCCCGCCAGTTCCTCCGCTGTCTTTCCTTGCAGATGCACTGGGGATGGGTATTCTCCAAAAAAGTAAAGAGCAGTCGGACGGCCGATATCCTCAAAGAACTTTTTATAGCTGGGATAGGCCATGCACAGCTGTTCGTGCAATTGATTCTTTAATCTCTGCTGATGGATATTGATATTGTCTCTTCGGTTGACCAACTGGCTCAATGTCCAATATTTATCATCCGGGACAGCATCCGGCAGCCTGTCCAGCATGTTAATCAGCACCAAGGCAACCGCCTCCGCATCGTAGCTGTCGCTTTTCTGGTACATAGGAACACTCTTTCTCTGGGCGTAGGACAGGGCTGTATTTACGTCTTTGACGATGTTTCCCTTCTCGATCAGCCACACCGCAGGGTACGTCCATAGCCATACGCATTCTCTAATCCATAGACGGGTGTCTTTTCCTCTGTTACGAAACGGCTGACTTTTCTCGTCAGTTTATGGAACTCCGCTGGCTTATTCTCAATCGTGATTTCTCCCAGTTTCTGGTTCCAGCAGTCCAGCATGACCGCTGTGTGGGTTTCCTTATGCAGATCAATCCCCACATAAATGATGTTTTCCTTTCTCAATTACCATCCTTCCTTTTTCTCCTGTCTACATCTTCAGCCACAAATCCGCCGGCAACCTCAACTGATAAGCGTTATGTGCCGATTTACGCCATACGGCCACGGCCATCGCAAGTGGGGACAAGCCTATCCGTTCCTTTAGCCAAAGGTTTCACAGGTTATTCCTCCCGGAGATAAACCTCTCTGGAAGTGTGTCGTATGTTACCTCTGGTGACGGCGGGATTCAAGTCCTGTCCCGGATATTTTTCCGATTTGTGTAAGGTGCTTCAAAACCCCAGCCCCACTTTGTTGCTTTGTGGTATCGACTTTGACCGGAACTTCCAGTATCCTTGGTGGCAAAGGAGGTGATTCAGCCATGAATGAAAAAGAGTTGCTGGAAATGATAGTTACAGAGCGGATTCAGATTCTTGTGCAGGAAATGAAATCAGTCCGGACTCCGGCGGAACGGGAAAACTCTCGTCTGCTGATGGATCAGGCACAAGGCATACTAAACCGGCTGTCAGAGCAGGAACACGCTCTCATGGAACAGTATCTGGAGTCCATGACAGACCATATGGCCGATATGGAACCGGTTCTCTACGCCGGTGGATTCCGGGATGGCATCCGGGTCATGAAGTTTATCAACGGCCTGTAACAGAAGAAAAAGAACACTGCCACTCTCCATGGCACAGGAGAATCGGCAGTGTTCTTTTTTCTGTTCTTCTTCCAGGTCTGGAAAGCAGTGTGTTTTTACCCCCTTAAACCCCCCGGGTGCGCGCCATTGTAACATGGAACTATTCGGAGTGTCAATTTCGATTCCCTTGCGTTTTCTTTACTGAAATCTTACTGACGAATGGATTCCATGTGTCGAAAAAGATAAAAATCGTTATTCATAGGTGGCTTGGCGGCACCCAGCTTTTTTAATGTGCAGGATTCTGCCACCCGTCACATCTAAAACACTGCTGAAAATAAGAAAACTACCGGGTAGCAAAGCCTGAATTTGTTATGCCGGAGGCCCCTGTTTTTTGAATAACTTTTCCTGCATTCCAGAAAAACTTATGCCGCTAGGCAACGCTGATTTCACCCAAACCAACGGTTTTAAGGCATTTCCCGGCATCAAACAGGGGAATCCTTTGATTCAATCGCAATACCCGGCGGATTTCCGGATCTTTTCTACAAAACAGAGCGGATATCCTTGCCGAATGCCGTCAAGTGATTCTTTCCCCGCCTTCTCTTAGCCCTGTGACGCACCGTGACCACCCGTGTGCCGGTTTTAAGACCCGGCTCGGAAAGATGTACCATGGAACAGGTATCTCGGCTCGTTGGGCCGATGTGGAACAGAGACATTTCTCTCCAAATCCGCCGATATTGCTAGGGTCGAAAAGTACGCAGGTTAAAGGCTGGGTGCTTGATGCCACCCAGACGGAGGACATCGTCCGGCAAAGCCGGGCGAATAGTTCATTTACAATTCAAGATTTAATAAATCGATATTTTTTTATTGGATATAATCCAATTGCTATTTTTTATATGTTCAATAAATTTGGTATCTAAATCTATGTGGTAATATTTTACATAGTATGATAAATCTGAAGGCCAAGCCCATTCACCATCCGTTAATATTTCTAAACTTCCAATTACGCCTTTGGATTCATCTAAAACATCCGAAACTAATCCTGCTGTTACACAAAAAGCTACACCACTATCTAAATATTTTACTATTTTATCTTCATTATCTGACGGACTATTGCGAATCACTTTTTTTAAAGATAAGCCTTGCTCATCTCCATGCCTCAACTCTCTAAAAAATCCAACGCTTTTAAGCTTCATACTCAAATCTCCTTATAATTTATCTCACTTTTAGTGTTTTCCCGGAGTAAATACTTCCCAACTTCCAGTGTTTTTATATGGACTTGGTCCAATCACTATTGTACCATTAGGATAGATATAAAGAGTATCTGATGGTGCCAGCACATCTACTCCGAGCTTGTTAGCTAATTGTTGAGCAATTCCATCTGATTTCGCACCAGTTGAGCATGAAATAAGCCTTACCGGACCACCAGTATACTCAGAATTATTCTTTAAAAAAGTTGCTAATGAGCGCTGGTCAATATACTCCCATCTACCATTATGCCATACTCCAAACGAATCTGGTGTACCATGAATCACAACATCAGTATATCCTTCTATAGATTTAATTTTTGTAGCAGCTTCTTTTAAATTATACCCCTTACCTGGCTGTACTAAGATTGGCCCTGCCACTACTGGTTCATCTATATTTTTTAAAGCTCCACTTCCCACCTCAAACCATCTTCCACTCCCTTCCAGACCTCTTTGCTAACTATCACAGACCCGAACTCAACAAGCGTCGTTATCGCCAGGTTTCTGCTCACCCGCTCTTTGTCCATCTCGCCTTCTATCATTAAATCCAGGATTGCCTCAGCTGCGGTTTCACTCAATGCTTTTACAATGGCGCCGCTTACATAGCCATTCCTGTCTTATTGATAAGCTGGTTTGCCGCCTGATTTGTGAAATACATCAATTCTGCACCTGCCACCGACAGCGCATAGGCTTCCCATCCGCTTACCTCGCCTTTTATCGCGTCGCTTGCCACCAGGCTCGCTCCCGCCAGGCCCGCTGTTATAAAAACGTTTACCACCATCGGCGTGGACGCCCCATGGTTAATCTTATCAGCGCTACGCTTCCTCCTACCACCACTACCGCCGTTACCGCCTGGCTGGCTGCCTTTTCCCAGTTGAATTTTCCCTCCTGCTGCCCATCTGGATACGGTTCGTTTTTTTGGAAACCGGATGCCTCCAGCAAAGTCCCGCTCTCTCCGCATATATCCACCCTTGTTTCCGCCAGCCCCATGTATGCGGTAGGCGTTCCGCCCTCTTTCGCAACCCCGCTTCCCATACGGATTTCTCCGCTTTTTGACAGCAGGTACAGCTTTTTTTCCC
>BBZN01000016.1 GCA_001304855.1 Clostridia bacterium UC5.1-1D2 | reverse complement strand
CGGGTGAGCAGGGCGTTACCCGGGCCTCAGGGCGTCACAGGGCCTACGGGGGAACAAGGCGTTGCCGGGCCTCAAGGCGATACCGGACCTGCCGGAGAACAAGGCGTTGCCGGGCCTCAGGGGCCTACCGGGCCTACGGGGGAACAGGGCGTTGCCGGGCCCCAGGGAATCACAGGGCCGGCGCCTGATATTACGGTGACGGAAGATACGCCCACCAGTTACAAACTCATGTTTAAGTCCGATAAGCAGGAAATCGCCAGCCCTAATCTCCGTTCCAGCATGGAATGTTATAACCTGAATCTCTCCGCTTCCGGCAGCACCTACAACATTCCTGTAGGAAAGCTGGTTTTTACGGTTTCATTCGCCAGCACCTCCTCCATCCGTCTTGTCATACGCGCTGCCGACACATCCGTTCCTGTTTTAGCTGACATCCGCCGCACCAGTATATATGAAGGCTCATCCATTGAATCTCAGACCTTAAACAGCACTAAAATATCCACCAACGTCACTCTGGACGACACTGTATACAGTATGTCCCAGGAAATGCATTGGATACGCATTCGCCAGCAGGATCCCGCAACCAGCCTTTGGTCCATGTGTGAGATACGCACCTTCGCCTCAGCCGGCGGCGCCAGAACATCGGTATGTATTGAATGGTTTTACACCGGGGCCTCATTCCAGACTCCCTGAATTAACTAGCAGGAGGCAGTATTATGGAACAAAACAATGAAATTCTGGAGGACCAAATCCGGCAAATCTTTGCGGTGTGGTCTGGACTCAGAAATTACAGGAAAAACAGGCAGATATGTACCGCAACCGGTATAATATTTTGGAAACCGTCAAAATCGTTATATCAGCCATCACATCCGCAGGAATTATATCTATCATTTTTATGGATGACTTTTATCTCAAGCTCATTACGGCTGTTATTTCTATGATATCAATAGGAATTACAACCTATTTTAAAACCTTTGATCTGCCTGGGCTTATGAATCAGCATAAATCCTCCAGCCTTCAGCTGCTTCACATTCGAGAACAGTTGATCTCCCTGCTGAGTGATATCAAAATCCAAAGGCTGAAAACAGAGGACATTATTAAAAAAAGGGATGAAATCCTGTCCAGCCTGCAAGCAGTCTACGACGGCAGCATTGACCCTTCTGCTGCAGCCGTCGGTTTGGCAGAAAAAGCCCTGAAGCAGGATAAGGGCTTTACCTATACAGATCAGGAAATAGACAGTTATCTCCCTGTCCATCTGAGAAAAAGCAATATAGCCTAAATACTGAAAAAATGCCCGAAAACGCAAAAATGTTCTCGGGCATTTTTATAATAAATCGATTCAGCCAAAGCGCCTGCAGATTCTGAAAAAACGACATTCGCCGGGATACAGCGTTATTTGCCGGTCCCTCACCACAAAACGCCTTGTAAATCAAGGGACACTCACCAGGAATGCTTATGCAGCTCATTCTACTCTGCCTTCAAAGTAATCTATATTCTTCTCTATATGCTCCCGCATAAGCTTCATAGCCAATTCTGAATCCTGAAGCTTTATGGCTTCAAGAATCCTGCTGTGGTATTCAATCGCCGATTTATATCCCATGCGATCGATAACATCGTCCATGGAAACTTCCAATATATCTTTTAAAATAGCATTGGTCTTAATAATCAGCGGATTGCCTGTAATTCTCCCAATCTCAAAGTGAAATTCCAAATCCAGTTTTGCAAACTCATGAGAATCATTATCCCTTGCAGCTTTCTTCATATGGGAAATGATATCGTTCATCCGTTCCAAATCCTCATCTGTCCGGCGTTTTGTGGCCAGGCGCACGCTCTCCACATCCATAAGCTCACGAAATTCAAAAACCTGGATATTGGTCTTTTCCCCCAGGTACATGGTGGGCATAAGCCTGTCCAAGCTCTGTTCAACCTCCAGTGTTCTTACAAAGGAGCCTTCTCCCAGCCGCGTTTCTATTAGATTAAGGGCAATCAATTTCTGCAAAGCCTGTCTGACTGTTATCCGGCTTACATTAAACAAGGAAGCTAATTCATTTTCCGACGGCAGCTTATCCCCCGGCATCCATTCTCCCAGAATAAGCATCCGCTTCATCTGTTGGAAAACCTGCTCCCCTACATGTACCTTTTGAATTGGTTTGATTTCCATTCCTGCTTTCCCTCTCTTATAAAACTATCTTATAGAATCTTACTCTATTTAAACGAAAATGTCGATGTTTTGTTCAAATAATTTTGCATCCGCAGGCATATACTTCCATTTACCAAACCATTCAAAAACAAATCTCTACAGGCTGCTCCTGAGCAGGCAAGCGGCCGTTATTCAGGGCAGGCCCCCTGTCTTATTTTGTCATCTGCCTGAATAAATCCAGGGCTTTCTCCGCACTTTTTTCAAAATCCTCCGTGTAGGCCTCGCAGCTGATCCTCCCGTTGTATCCGCAATCCTTCAGCGCTTTGAAAAACCGGCATAATCCCCGCCATCTGCGATTTCGGGATAAACACGGCCTGAAGGATTTGCGAAATGCACATGCCGCAGGTATTCTCCGCCCCGGGCAATATGACTTAAAGGCTCCTTTTCTTCAGTCATATGATAATAATCCGCCAAAACCTTTATATTCTCTCCCTGCACATCATCTGCCAGGCGGCAGCCCTCTGCAAAGGTGTTGATTAAATTACACTCCGCCTCCGGAGGGGTTCAATCACAACGGTAATGTTCTGTTCCCCTGCGCAGACATTTATTTTCTTCAGCAGTTGGACAACCTGGCTGTATCCTTTATCTGCCGGGTATCCCGAAGGTACATTTTTAGCCTGGCCGCTTCCGAACACTACAATCTCCGCACCCAGTATATGGGCTCGCCGTAAGGCTTTATCTGCATACCTGAGGGCTGTATCCAATCGGGCGTCTTCTCCTGTGAGGCGTATTGACCCGGGAAAAAAATTGTTGCATACTTCACAGGAAATGCCCGACCGCCTTACTTGCTCCTCCAGGCTGCGAAATTCCCTGTCAGCCAGAGCCGTCATCTCAGCCAGCGGAAGTTCCGCATAATCATAGCCTGCTTTTGCCAGGGCATTAATTGCTTCAATACCCGTTCCGTCAGCTTCCGATGAAACCATATTCAAACAGCAGCCAAATCTCATTTCCCTCTCCTTTCTGCTGTCCCCATATTACAACATTTACCGTCATTTGGCAGCCATTTTTCTGATCGCCTCCGTAACATGTTCCCTTGTTAGTCCGTAAAAATTCAGAACATCCTCATAACAATGGGCGCTGCATCCAAAGACATCATTGATTCCCACAAATTCCGCAGGCTTTGGCTCATCCCGGAGCGCTTCCAAAACTGCGCTCCCCAATCCGCCTACAATACTATGCTCTTCCGCCGTGACTATTGCCCTGCATTCTCCTATGGCAGCTTTCAACAGATCCGGCTCATCGGCTTAATAGTAGACACATTGATAACCCTTACCGAAATCTCATTCTCCAGTTCCTCTGCCGCCTCCATTGCCAGTCCTGCCATATAACCTGTGGCGCACACCGCAATCTCGTCTCCCTGCAGCAGTACAGAAGGCGTACCTATTTCAAATTTTTTTCCTTCTTCTGTAACATTGGGATAATTATTTCTGTTTAACCTTATATAGCAGGGTCCCTCCATCTCCGCCATTGCCCTGACCGCCCCTACCGTCTCATTGGCGTCCGCCGGACAGAGGACGGTCATATTGGGAACCGCTCTCATAATGGCCATATCCTCCACAGACTGATGAGTGGCTCCGTCTCCATAATCGGACAAGCCGGAGGATGAACCGCATATCTTAACATTTAATCTGCCAATGGCGATGGTCTGCCTGATCTGATCATAAGCCCTGCCCCCTGAAAATACCGCAAAGCTGTTGGTAAAGGGAATTTTTCCCATCTGGGCCAGTCCGGCTGCAACCGAAGTCATATTGGCCTCAGCTATGCCCATCTCAAAATGACGTTCAGGGTATGCCTCCTCAAACATTTTCCCCATTGTAGATCCTCCCAGATCCGCATCCAGCACTACAATCTTGTTGTTCTCTCTCCCCAATTCCACCAATGTATTGCCATAAGCTGTCCTTTGGTTTGTATAGCTCATCCCGTACCTCCCGCTTTACGATAATTCACTTAAGGCTTTGTTGTAGGTTTCCTCTGTCAGCGCTCCATTATGAAAGCATACAACATTTTCAGCAAAGCTGATGCCTTTTCCCTTTACAGTATCGGCAATTATGACCGTAGGCTTATTTTTCACCCTATCCGCAGCGTCCAAAGATTCAATAATCTCTTCCATGTTGTGTCCGTTAATCTCAATTACATGCCAGCCAAAGCTTTTCCACTTCCCGGCCAGAGGAGCGCTATCCATCCGCTCAGCCGTCCTGCCGTTGGCCTGCAATCCGTTTCTGTCAACAAATGCAACCAGGTTATCTGATTTGTACTTGCCGGCCGCCATAGCCGCTTCCCATATCTGCCCTTCTTCCACCTCTCCGTCGCCCATAAGGACATAAACCTTTCTGGGAATTTTGTCCAGTTTCATTCCCAGGGCCATGCCCAGGCCGATTGAAAGCCCCTGTCCCAGGGAGCCCGTCCCGGCCTCAATTCCAGGCGTTTTGAGCCTGTCAGGATGTCCCTGAAGATAGGATCCGATGGCTTTGACCGTTTTCAGATCCTCCACAGGGAAAAATCCGGCTTCTGCCAATGCAGCATACTGCAGTATCGCCACATGGCCTTTGCTCAATACAAACCGGTCCCGGTCGGCCAGATCAGGATCCTTGGGATCATATTTCATCTTATAAAAATATAAGGCTGCAACAATATCAGCAGATGAATTGGAACCTCCCAGATGACCGGCTACCCCTACTCCCATGCTGATAACCACGTCTCTTCTAAGGATTTTGGCTTTCGCCTCTAGTTCACGGATTATCTCTTTTCTGTCTTTCATTTTATCCTCCTGTCCCCTGTCATTACGGAATCATGTCCCAGGGCCTGTTTGAAAATTTATTCCCGCCATCTGCGCGTTCTGCTTCAGGCATATATCTGCGCCAAATAAAGGTTATACAGCCTGCTATATGACCGTCATTGTTCACGAACCTCCCGCAAACCGGGGCTTACATCTGACGATAAACCATCTTCAGACGCGCCTGGCCTGCGTTTGAGCATTTATTAATGTCATTTCTATGTTGCTCGTTGTATTACAAACTCTGAAGCTGTTACACACTGCCTGCCCATAAATTAAAAGGCCGCATCCTTCTCCTGAGATAAAAGCCCGCTCTCCGGCGTAGTCGCCATGCTGGCTTTCGCCTTTTATAAGGCTGGTAACCCGAAACGCATCAAGGATTTTTCAGGTAACTCCCTCCATAAGGTAAAGTCTGATAAGGCTGACGATGTAAATATTGGTCGATGCGGTCTTCACAGCTGGCAGACTTTAAGACCGTATGGTCTTATGGATGAATTACACAGTCAATTAAAAACCATGAACCGGCAGTTCCGTTTTTACAGTATTCTAAAATCTGCATAAAACTTTTTTACCTTAAATCGTCAATTTACTATTGACTTTTTCTTTGCAGACTCAAAAGCTTCTATATATTTCGATCCTGCCTGCTTATCTGCAAACCCTTTGGTTTGAGATTGTTGATTGATGTTATTCTTATGTTGTCAGTTGTATTACAGGTCTTGTTTTAACTATACGCTATCACCACATTGCACAAATGTCAATGAATTTTTATTGATTTTTATCATTTATAAGACATTTCTATCCCATATCTTGCTTTATATATAAAAAATTTCATATTTTTTAATATATTATACATATTTATTTATGCATCTTCACCTATATCAGCAAAAAGAATTCTGTCCTCAGTAATCCCTCCCCGGCTGCAGGACTTTTGGACATCATCATTTCTCACCGGCCCGGCCCAAATTTGTCTGAAGAGTGTTTTATATCAGAGCAAGACTTTTCTATGGCGCAAAAAGGCCCATCCGCAACCGGACAGGCCCTTTCCCCTTCTTCAAATATTCTTCTATTCGTCTTCCTTACTGCACATCTGAAGCCTGTGCTGATATTTCTCTCTGGTAGCCAGACCACCTCTGATATGGCGCTCAGACTTGTTCACATCCAGAACCACCCTGGCCCTGGCTGCCAGAGTGGGGTTGATGTTTTCCAGCCGGTCGGTCACATCCTTATGTACGGTGGATTTACTGATCCCAAATTTCTTCGCCGTCTGCCTTACAGTGGCATTCTGGTCTATGATGTAATTGGCGATGGCTACCGCACGTTCTTCAATATACTCCTTCAAAATGAGTCTCCTGAGGATTTTTTTATATCTTATGCAGGAAACAGCCGTGGCATGCCTGACAACCTCAAAGAAATTAAAATAGACAAGACAAAAACAGGCCCTTCCGTCGCTTAACGCTTCCAGAACAGCCTATGTCATAATTTCCTATTCGTTTGCTTCCCTGTAAAAACCCCTGACGACGCGAATCAGTTCCTTGATATCGATGGGCTTTGATATATAACCGTTCATACCGCAGTCCATCGCCTGATGAATATCCTTCTGAAAAACATTGGCGGAAAGGCCGATAATTGGGATAGACTTGGCCTGGGCGTGACCGGAACTGCGGATAGCCCGGGTGGCCTCCAGACCATTCATCTCCGGCATCTGGACATCCATGAGTATTGCATGGAACGTGCCAGCCGGATGATCCAGGAAGGCGGCCAGGGCCTCCTTTCCATTCTGAACCCTACAGACTACGGCTCCCTTTTCTTTCAGCAAAAAGCCTGCAATCTCAGCATTCAGTTCATTGTCCTCCGCAAGTATCACATGGTATCCGTCCAGGTGCATGTCAGACCCGCATTCCGGTTCCTCAGATATCTGCTCTGCGGAATTATTTTCTCCGCCTTCAGCCACAGGCAGCTTTAAACGGATTATAAACTCCGATCCCTGCCCGGGTTCACTGTTAATCGTCATATCTCCCTTCATAAGCGCCAAAAGGCTGCTGCAGATAGCCAGTCCCAGTCCTGAACCTCCGTATTTGCGCACAATATAAGGCTCCGCCTGCTTAAAGGGTTCAAAGATTTTCTCCTGAAACTCCTTGGTCATTCCTATTCCTGTATCTGCAATTTTAAATATAAGCGTAACCTGGTTTTCCTCCACCGGTTCCTGTTGATGGTCACTGTCACACGGCCCTTCTCAGGCGTAAATTTGATTGCATTGGAAATGATGTTTACAACAATCTGGGTCAGCTCAGTTCGTCCCCCACAACGCCGGAAGCCTTCAGATTTCCTAAATTCACGGAAAAGTCAATACCGGCCTCCTCCGCCTTGCCCGCAAACATAGTGCTGATGCGCTGGGCAAAGCTCCTGATGTTGAACGCCTCATTGTAAAGTTCCAGTTTGCCGCTCTCAATTCTGGACATATCCAGAATGTCGTTTAACAGGGCCAGCAGATAGTCGGAGGAAAGCTTGATTTTATTCAGGCAGTCCTCCATGCGATCCCTGTCCTCCAGAGAATGTCTGGCAATCTCCGTCATTCCGATAATGCCGTTCATGGGAGTCCGGATCTCATGGGACATTCTGGACAGAAAGTCGCTCTTTTCCCTGCTGGCGGCTTCTGCCGCCTGAAGCTCTGCCATAATTTTTTTCTGCCTTCTCTCAAGGAAGTAAAACAGAACAATAAATATTGCAAAGAGAACTATGAGAAACAGCTGCCAGGATCGGCTTCTGTGTATCTTCTGCTCAGAATACTCCTCCGCAGCAGACACGGCCTTATCGGTCAGCTCAAAATAAACTTCGCTCATGTCAAAAAGCTTCCCGCTGTCTCCTCCCCGGCGCACTATATAAATTTCTTCTTTCATCTCTGCCCAGTAATTCTTCATATCGGAGATATAGGACTGGTAAATAGGGGAGTTCATAGCAACAAGCCTCATGTCCTCATTGCCCTCCGCCAGCCCCCGCAGAATTTTGTCCAATCTGGCTATCAGAGCGTCGTTCTCCACTTGGTTCAGTTCCTGCTTAACAAGGAGCTGGGTAGCTCCCCTCGCAATTCCTGTATAGTTGATAACTCTGGCATCCCCCTGCAGATTTTTAACAGAAGATATGGAAATACTGCTAAATACTATAAACAGCACAGCCAGAGCTATGGACAATATAATATTATAAATCTCTCCTCCCTGTTTTGACTTCAACGTTTTATCCCCCTGCACATATGGTCTTTTGTAACGATTTGTAACTAGTATACCATGAGCTTTGTATATTTGGAAGGACAATTGGTTTCAAAATATCTTTTTTATCTAAATATTGTGAGATATTATGAAACTACGGAAATCACAGACGTCCCAATTTTCTTTTTACGCCTGTTGTTACCGGTATTGCATTGTAATATTCCAGCTTCCCGCCGGGACAAAGCAATTGAATTTTCTATAGTATCCCCATCCTCTATCTGTGAAAGCTGCCTGGACAGGCAAAAGAGCCGTCCTCCGGGTCTGTGGCGACCTCAGATTGACAGCTCTTTTCTCGGAAAATGAAGCCTGTTTGGGGACTCCCTCCGCCTAAAGGGCGCAAAGCCCCGTCCTACTTCTCTTCATAAAGCTCTACGATAGCGTCATCCCAGATCACAAAGGCAAGCCGAACGCCGGTCCTAAATCCATAGGGCCGAAGATGACCTGTTGGGCCTGGGCTGCATAGTGATCCAAATCATCTACTTTATAAGCCACATGGGGCTGTTTGGAAAGGATCTCAGGGAAAGGAGTCCCCTCCTCAAATTTCAGATACTCTATCTTGAAATCGTAATCGTCCACATTGCTGACCCAAAACTTCATAGACTCATTGTAGGTCATACCCTCTTTTTTATTAAGGACCGGAATTCCTATATGCATATATTCAGCCGCCATATATAACCTCCTCCTTCGCGCTCTTATTTACCTTGCAGTCCGCTTTGTTCCCGGCTGCTTTCATCTTCTATTTTTTCATGTAAGGCGTGTTGCAGGGAGCATTCCAGTAGCGAAGAAGCTCATCGTCCATTCTGGCCATAAACATCTGGAAACCGCCCTGCTCCTGTACAGTCAGCAGCTCGCCCACATAATTGGCAACTATCTCTATATTTTTCTCCTTCAGATACTCCACGCACCTGCGGTAGATGATAAAGAGTTCCATCAACGTGGTAGCGCCGGTTCCGTTGAGAATCAGCATAATCTTCTCGCCCTCTTTTATACCCAAATCGGCAATCAGGCCGTCCAGCATAATCTTGGCCGTCTCATCCGCAGACTTCAAATTCTGGCGGCCTCCGCCTCCTTCACCATGCTGCCCCATGCCGATTTCCATCTCATCCTCTCCCAGGTCGGCCAGCAGGCTTCCTGTAGCTGGATGGGTGGCTCCAGTAACCGCTACCGCCAGTGTTGCCATATTATCTGCAAAACGCTGTGCCACAGCAGCCACTTCCTCCAGACTCCTGCCCTCTGCCGCAGCAGCTCCCGCTATCTTATAGGTGGGAATGCACCCCACCAGGCCCCTTCTGTCGTCGGAGTTGGATCTGGGAGCATTGGCAATGTCCTCCTGTGTAACTACCTTGATGACATTCAGGCCTTCCTTTGCGCACTTCTTCATGGTCATATTGCCGGTAAGCATGTCTCCTGCGTGGTTCAGAACAATATAGAGCACTCCCTTGCCTTTATCGGCCAGCTTGATGGCATCTAAGCAAGCCTGGGGTCCGGGGGCTGCGAAAATATCTCCCACTACCGACACGTCCACCATTCCCTCGCCCACAAAACCGCTGATAGCAGGCTCATGACCTGCACCGCCCTGAGTCACAATGGTAACACGATCCGCCTCTGCCAGCTTATTGTTGATAACCGTACGGTTCTCTCCCAAAGTTACCAAATCCTTGTGGGCCTCTGCAAAGCCCTCCAAAAGCTCCTGGGTCAGATTTTCGGGGTTGTTGATAAATTTCTTCATCTTCATAGTCGTTACCTCTCCATCATATTATAATCTCGCTGCTTAAACCGCTTACTTTAACCCGTCACATAAGCCTGTAAAGAACAGGGATGTGCTCACTGCGCCTGCATCAGGCGTCCCGATTGTCTGCTCTTTATAGCTTCTGGCTCTCCCATACCTGGATACATAATTCTCGCTGTCCCTGGCCCCCTTCAGAGCCGCCTCCTTGGCAGCCTCCAGAATAGCCATAACATCGTCCTCTGCCGCCACCGCAGCTTCCACAGCCGGTATCAAAGCGTCCATCATGGTCTTGTCTCCCACTCCCGCCGTAGTGATATCCTCCATGGCAGACTGACATTCCGTAAACATTTCTTTTAAAATCTTGGCGTCAATGGGCTTACTCCCCTGGAGGGGCCCCGACAGCCCTCCTATCATGGTGCCGTACAAAGGTCCTGCGCTGCCGCCTCCGATCTCCATGGTATTGTCACCCAGATCCTCCAGAAATGTCTCCATATCCTCATCCTGCCACTCCTCAATGCTCTTCTCAATGAGAGAGGCTATCTTTCCGATGGTAATTCCATGGTCCCCATCCCCGAATCTGGAATCAATCTCACTTAGATAGTCTTTATTCTCATTCCAAACCTGGGCTATCTTTCTGAACATCTGTGTAATTTCTGGTTTTGAAAGTAACATATGTAACCTCCTTTCCCAAAAGCTTCTTGATTTTTATAATGTAAGAGTAGCATTTTTCCGTCAATTTGTCAATTTGTTCTGATATTTAAGCGGTTTTTTCTAATAAATTGCACAAAAATTCCGCAGTTTTTAGAGCAAACTGCGGATTGTCTTTTTCCCTATTTTTCAGAGCGGCGGCTGTTATCCAACAAATCCGGGAACCCTTTATGCCGCTCTCAGTCCTTTATACAATTCCGTTCAGCTCCTGGTACATATCCTTGGCGTAGGAATCCGTCATTCCACAAATATAATCAGTCACCAAAAGCAGTCTCAGGTAAAGCCTCTCCTCCTCCCTCTTTCCCGGGAACAGAGGAATATATCTTTTTATAATTATCCGAAATAAGAGACACCAATTTTTTCTGAACCTGGGTCATAGGCAGGTCCGTATCATAAGGAATAACAGCGTTCACGAACTGTTCCAGAAGAAAGTTAAAAATAGTCTGGGCGGCTATCTCCAATTTGAGGATCGGTCTCGTACAGAAGGCATACCTGTAGGCAATATCTCCCAGCGCGTCCATCAGAAGCTCTACATCCGTTCCTGCAAACAAATCATCCCTGTAGGCGCCTTCCATAATAGAAGCATAATTCTTAGTAAAACAATCGGTCACGCCTGATATCATCTGCCCCTGGGCGCTGATAATCCAATTCTGGACCGCATACAAATCAGGACGGCTGTAATCCCGCTCTACCCCTTTGCGGTAACGTTCTTCCAGCCAGGATACTGCCATTGCATAACGGTCTGTCTGACGTTCTCTTCTGTAATTTCTCAATTCTTCCAAAAGCTTTTCATAGGATATACAGCCTTTTTTTACCGAGTCCTCTATATCGCAGTCTTATAAGCGATATCGTCCGCCGCCTCCAGCAGAAAGGCCAGAGGATGCCGCTTTCCCCTGGTGCCTGTAGACTCCTGAATATCAAGGAAATTTTCCTTGTCCCCATAAAAGTATCCCATTTTTTTCGTTCGTATATCGCCGCTGTTTCTGTCAATTTCCAGGGAGGACACCGGGTATTTTATAATCGTTCCCAGCAAAGCCTTTGTCAGATTCATTCCATGCTCGTCCACCAGAAAGTGAAGGCGGGTGACCACCCGGAACGCCTGGGTATTTCCCTCAAAATTATAAAAGTCCTGAAGCATCTGAGGCTCCAGCAGACGCTCCAACGTCTCCCCCTTAAACTTCAGCCTCCCCAGATTCTGTTTAAACCAATCCTGTATGGAGGTCTCCCCAAAGTGTCCAAAGGGCGGATTTCCAATGTCATGAATCAACCGGCGCACTGGAGAATATCACAGACAGCCCCTTGTGTTCCTGGGTAAAGCTGTCATCCTGTATCCTGGTCCTGATACTCTGGGAAATATTCTGCCCCAGGGACTTGGCCAGAGAGGAGACTTCCAGGGAATGGGTCAGCCTGGTTCGTATAAAGTCGCTGCGGTCCAGGGGAAAGACCTGTGTCTTGTCCTGAAGCCGCCGGAAAGACGCGCTGCCAATAATCCGATGATAATCCTTTTCAAATTCCGTCCGCAGATCTGTAGATGAAGCTTTCCGGTAACTGCGGATTCTGTCGTCGCATAGAAGTGTGTTCCAGTTCATATCGAGTCCTCCGTAAGATTGGATTTTATTGAGGGATGGGGCTATTTTACTATAGGATCGTGTTAAATACAAGATTTTTGGGGATGGAGACTGCCGCAATATTAACGCGGAAAGCGGTGAAAGACAGACGAGGCGCTTTTTCAGCGCCCTCGGCCAAGATGATGCTCTTTTGCGTGTTTCAAAGCAAATCCAAGAAAACAGTTCTCCCTTTTTCTTCAACAGAACAGATAATAAAACTGCCTTTCCTCCATTGACACGGCCCTGATTTTGTGCTACCCTAAAAGCAGCAACTGAATAAGTTCTTCGGGGCAGGGTGTAATTCCCTACCGGCGGTATAGTCCGCGACCCACGCAGGTGGTTGATTTGGTGAGATTCCAAAACCGACAGTATAGTCTGGATGAGAGAAGACGAATAAAAGATATTGGATAATCGGAAGGTTCCGGTTATTTATATTGAATCCAAACATCTGTCTCAAGCCCTTTCAGGTTTGAGATTTTTTATTTCCAGAGAACTTGTTTCATTGCCAAAATCACAATTCTACAGGAGGTTTTGTTATGAAAACAAATTGGAGTATCCAGAAACTTATCTACACAGGTATGCTTGCAGCTGTTGCAGGGGCTTTAATGTCCCTGGAATTTTCCGTTCCCATGATGCCGCCTTTTTATAAGATTGATTTCAGCGACGTGCCCTCCGTCATTGCCCTGTTCCTTCTCGGACCGGCCTCTGCCGCCTGGGTTGAAATCATCAAAATTCTTATTAAGCTTGTAACCGTGGGCACAAGCACGATGTTTGTGGGAGAGCTGGCGAACCTCATCGGAGTGGCCCTCTTTGTTGCGCCCATATGGCTTGTATACAAAAAGATGGGCAAAACAAAAAAGGCGGCAATAACCGCCCTCACGGTGAGCGTGCCTGTCCGCACCCTGTTTTCCTGCTTTTGCAATGCCTTTATCACCCTTCCCCTTTACGCCAAGGCTATGGGGCTTCCCCTGAACAATATTATCACGATGGTGGCCTCCGTAAACCCGGCCATCAGCGATTTGCCAACCTTTATTATTATGGCTACCATACCTTTCAACATTATCAAAGTAGGCCTTAACTGCTTCGTAGGCTATCTTCTCTTTACCCGTCTTATGGCGGCCCGCCCCATTGCAGCCAGAACCGCTTAGAAACCGGCTGCCGCAGGCAGTAAACTACACCCGGCTGTTTAAGCCGGCCCTATGAATCTGACCCGGGAGGATACCATGATACGCAATTACCGCGATTTAACAAGACTGGAAATGGAACAGGTAAACAAAGAGGACACCATTGTCCTGATTCCCCTGGGCGCTCTGGAGCAGCATGGAAACCAGGCTCCTCTTGGCACCGACGATATAATAGCCGAAGCCATGACCGAATACATTGTAAAGGAACTGGATGCGGAGGAGCCTGATTTCCCCATGCTGTTATTCCCGGTCATCCCAGTAGGCCTCAGCACAGAGCACAAAAATTTCTGCGGTTCTGTCACCATAAAGCCTGACACCTATTACCACATGCTCTACGACATCAGCGCAAGCCTGGTTCATCATGGTTTCAAAAGCTGGCTTTCCTGGTGTGTCACGGCGGAAATGCGCCCATTGTCCAGGTGCTGAGCCGGGAACTGAGAAGCGAATTCGGAATCTCCCCCTTCATTCTCTCCTCCGGCGCTTTCAGCCATCCCGATGTGACCGCCACTGTGTCGGAAGGCAATATCTGGGACTTTCACGGAGGCGAGATGGAAACCTCCATGGTAATGCCGTGGATCCCTCCCTGGTAAAGCTGGAGACATCCGAAGCCGGAATCCCCACTGCCTTTAAGGATACGAAAGCCTTAAAACCTTACGGAAATGTCTCCATCGGCTGGGTTTCCGAGGACTGGAAAACCTTGGAAGGAAAGCCCATCGGAATAGGCGGCGACCTTCCGGGGCCACGGCACAAAAGGGGAAAATAATCCTGGAAACCAGCGCAAAGGTACTGATTCCCGGATTAAAAGAGATTCGGGACTGGAAGGGATAGCCCCGCCCTCCCGATCATTTAAAAACGACGCCCTTTTTCCAGTAATAAACCAAACCGGTGAGATCGGCCAGTATCCAGCCAATGGGCACAGCCGCCCATATTCCCGCCACGCCCACAGAGGGAATGGCCGACAGCACATATGCCAGCGCCACCCTGGTTCCCAGGGAAATCACCGTAAGTACTACCGACATGCCCGGCATCCGCACAGCCCTGTACAGCCCGTACAGCAGAAAAAGGCAGCCGATTCCCCAGTAAAAAGCGCCCTCGATTCTCAGATACTGCACGCCCACAGCCAGAATCTCCCTCTCCTGAGGCTGGACGAAAATAAGCATAAGTTTTTCTGCAAATATCCACACAACGGCGGAGATGGCCAGGCAAAAGAGAAGGGAAGTCTTGACCGCACTCCTGATACCGCCCCGGATTCTCTCCTTCTCACCTGCCCCATAGTTCTGGGCAATGAAGGTTGAAAAGGCGTTTCCGAAATCCTGAACCGGCATATAGGCAAAGGAATCGATTTTCACGGCAGCGGCAAAAGCTGCCATTACAACCGTTCCAAAACTGTTTACCAGCCCCTGAACCATCAGAATCCCAAAATTCATAACCGACTGCTGGGCGCAGGTAAGAAAAGAAAACTGGGATATTTCCGACAAAACCTGCCTGTCAATTTTCATGTTTTTTAAGGCAGGCCTGAATTCCGGCATCTTAATAAGGGTGTAAATGCAGATTCCTATTCCCGACACAAACTGTGAGATAACCGTAGCTGCCGCCGCCCCGGCCGCCCCCCAATGGAACCCCAGCACAAAGGCCAGATCCAGACCTACATTGAGAACAGCCGACACTCCCAAAAACAGCAGAGGGACAAAGGAGTTTCCCACAGCCCTCAGCAGCGAGGCAAAAAAATTGTAGAGAAACACGCCCCCGATTCCACAGAAAATCACCCACAGATACTCTCTCATAATTCCGTATATCTCCCCCGGCACCTGCAGCAGCTCCATAATCGGTCTATAAAGAGAAATACCCCTGTGTTAATGACCAGGCCACTGCCGCAACCAGAACGAAGGATACGAAAATACTGTTCTTAAGCACCTCCCAATTTTTCTCTCCATATCTCAACGAAAATACTGCTCCGCTTCCCATGCACAGTCCCAGAAGAATGGATGTCAAAAATGTCATCAGCGCATAGGCCGACCCCACAGCCGCCAGGGCGTTGGCTCCCAGATAGCGGCCCACGATAAGGGTGTCTGCTATGTTATAGAACTGCTGCAGAAGATTTCCCAATATCATTGGCAGCGCAAACCGCAGCATTGTTCCCGTTATACTTCCTGTTGTCAGATCCTGTTTCACCTTAGCTCTCCTCCCTCACGTTCCCCTGGCGGAACCTGTTTAGCCCCTTATGTACGCCGCACATTGCAGAAGATTTATCTCAAATGCAGGTTCACGGCGGACAGAAAAACCTGAATTCCAGGCAGAAATACCGCCCTGTGAATTACTCCCCTCCTCCGCCGGTGCAGGCCTTAAGGTAAACTTCGGCCAGGGCTCTGTTGGCTCTGTCATTTAGATTCAGGCCGCCCCCTTCCAGCTGATCCCGGCCTGCTTCTTGCGGATTTTCCCCGCATACGTCCATACCGATAATCCGCCGCCTTTCTGCCGCAAGCCGGATAATATTCAGCGCCGTCACCAGTTTCGCAGTTCCCTGGTCCCAGTTGGTTATAGCCTCCTCCCTGGAAAATACATCCTTATCCACAGAAATATACAGCGGAAGGCCCCTTTTTCCCAACCGCTCCCTCCAGCTGTCCACATTCTCCATATCCGCTTCACTGATACAGACCACCCGGCCGCCAAAATCCGGGGCCGCTTCTTCCGGCCCTGCCAGCCATACCCGCCTCAGCCGCGGATTGGTTTCCAGGGCCCTTTTGACCCACCCTCCACAGGACAATATATCCCCAAACATAGGCTCCTGCATATCTGTGTGGTGGTCAAAAACCAGAAGCTCAAATTCCTCCTCCACCAAATCTGTCCACAGCTTGCTTGCATAATGATAATTTCCGGAATCCAGAAAATGAATCCCCTCAGGCCCAAGCCTTCTTATTATGCCTGCCAGTTCTTCCTCCGCCTCCGGGCCGCAGTAACAGTTGGTCCCCTGAACCCCCTTCAAATCCAGCCATAGGTGCGGTTCTCCCCTGTAAAAGGCTGCTTCCCCGTAGACGCCTGTGAAATCCATAATTATCATCTTGTTTTGATTCTCTTCCCCTTTCATTTTACAGCACCCCGGTTTTTATCCTTTAAAAGTAACAGTTCAGGCGGAGCATCTTCTTGACCGAAAAAACCGGTCAGGAAGCATCCGATGTGAAAAGTGGTGCGAACTGATACCTTTAAATAAAATAATTGTTAATAATAGTAATTATTATTGATTTAATATTTATTCTGTGTTACAATACAGCTAACATACATAGTATCAAATGAATGCCTTAAAGGCAAACTAAATAAACAGGAGGTATCACATTTATGGATCCAAAAGCATTTTTTAAATTAAGTTACGGCGTTTATATCGTATCCGGCAGCGACGGAGGAATAGACGGCGGCTGTGTAATCAACACCATGACCCAGGTCACATCCTCGCCGGCGAGACTGTCTGTGGCCCTGAATAAAAACAACTATACCCTGAAGCTCATCCAGGCCTCAGGCTCCTTCTCCGGCGTCGTATTGTCTGAGGATGTGGAGATGGATCAAATTAAGAGGTTCGGCTTCCAGTGCGGAAAGGATGTTGACAAATATGAAGGCATCCCTATGGGGCGGGACAGTCTGAATAATCCCTATCCCACCGAGGGCGTCTGTTCCAGATTTACCTGCCGTGTGATTTCCACCCTGGATGTGGGGACTCATGTCCTGATTATCGGCGAGGTGGTGGAGGCGGAAGTTATGGACGAGGCCGCCCAGCCTCTGACCTACGCCAATTATCACCTGAAGAAAAACGGCACTACGCCGCCCAATGCTCCCTCCTATCAGGAGAAAACCGAAAAGGTTGTGGGCTACCGCTGCACTGTATGCGGCTATATTCTGGAGTCCGACACCCTGCCTGATGATTTTATCTGTCCTGTATGCGGCAAAGACGCCAGTTATTTTGTAAAACTTTAATCTGCCTTCCTTCTTATATTTGTCAATAGATATGGGTTTCAGGCTTTTACCCCAATTTTGGCCTGAATCCGGCGCTGTACTCCACATCTGCAGCGCCTCTGGTTAAGGGATAACCGGAAAATGCCCCTGTGTGCTGCTCTCTTTATGGGCGGCATCACAGGGGTGTTTTCATATATGGCTTTCCCTCACTTCTTTTCCGTCTCCGAATCCCTCCCACGGCGCGCTCCCCGGTTCTCCTCCTTGTCATTGGTCACATTTCCATCCCCGCTCACAGGTATGGCCTCCCCAGATAAGTGGTTTCGGCATGACCATTGTATAGATCCAATCCTTGGGCCGCGCAAGAAGCTCCCTCGCATCCCTTATATACTGCCCCCCGTAGGCCCGGGGATCCGACGCCACTCCGTAAGCCTCCATCCCCATGGCCTGAGCCACATACAGGCGCGGTACATATGGTAGCGCTGAGTCACAATGACAATCCGTTTCACCTGGAAAATATCCCTGGCCCTGTACATACTCTCGTAGGTGGAAAAGCCTGCGTGGTCCATAAAAATGTCCTGGGAAGGGACGTTGCTGTCCATGGCAAACTGTTTCATCAGATTCACCTCATCGTAATTCACCTTTCCGTGATCCCCGCTCATGAGAAGCCGGTTCGACACGCCGCGGCTGTAAAGATCGATTCCCTGTTGAAGCCGGTCCTGGAGCATGGCTGAGGGAGTCCCGTCCTGCCGCACGCCGCAGCCCAGAACCATAATGCAGTCCACACCCTCCAGCTGCTCCGCCTCCTGGGCCGTAAAGATAAAATCCTTCTCCTTTTCGATCACATAAAGGTTAACTCCAAAGAGAAGGAGCCCTCCAGCCAGCGCCAGTATGATACATAGTTTTACTATTTTTTTCAGTATGCCTTCCGTTTTCATGATAGAGCCCCTTTCGGAAAAAAACCAGACAGCAGGGATTTTTCTGGAAAAGAAAAAGCCTCACCTCCCCAGAAAAGGAAAATGCGGCTTTTATGTGTCTGTTCAGACAGCTTATTTAACGGCAATTGCTTCGATTTCACACAGCACGCCCTTGGGAAGGGTCTTAACTGCCACACAGCTTCTGGCCGGCTTGGAAGTGAAATACTTGGCGTAACTTCGTTAAATGCTGCAAAGTCACCCATATCTGCCAGGAAGCAGGTGGTCTTAAATACCTTGTCAAAGCCGCTGCCTGCCGCTTCCAGAATAGCGCCCACATTCTTGCAGCTCTGCTCTGCCTGGCCCTCAATGCCTCTGCAACGCTGCCGTCAGCCGGGTTTACAGGTATCTGTCCGGAAGTATAGATAACTCCGTTAACCTCAAATCCCTGAGAATATGGTCCGATTGCGCCTGGTGCTTTTTCTGTACTGATTACGTTCATTTTGTCTCCTCCTTCATTTAGGGGAAATGTCCGTACTATCACTATTCCCCATTATCTAAATTTTCATTCTCCCGCGATTACGCGAACCCCAGAATTATTATATCTGATTATTTCAAATGTTGCAACAGATATTCTTTCGTATTGCGGCAAGGTTTTTCGAGAACCAAAGCCAAAAGACGGGCCAGGCAGGCTCCCACTTCCTTTCCCGGCTTTACGCCGGCCTCTATAATATCCCGGCCGTCTACAGCCAGAGTTTTTAAGCTGATGCAATCCCCGTCCCTGCGGATTTCTCCGGTGAGGGAACGGATTTTGGGAAGGCTCTCCCGGTCAGCTGCAGACGCCGCCTCCGCCAGGCATGCTTTCAATGTGAGAAGATCATCAAAAAGCTCAGGTTCCATCCGGCTCATCACACGGCGTATCTGGACCTTGTCCGGCTCTAAAGCTTCATTTGTCCATGTAACCAGCGTTTTAACCTTGTAAATCGTGTCATTGTCCAGCTTCAGATCCTTCAATACCCGGACAGCCCTCTCCGGATCGCTCTTCCTCAACAGAGCCGCCCACCGCATGTGTTTCACAGGGGGGACAGAGACAGGCGCTGCAGGCAGCTCCTTCGGGCCTGCCGCCAGGCCGTGAAACGCCTGTGACACATAGGGCTGATTCCTGATTCCCAGACCAGGGCCATGTGTTCCGGATGGCCGCTCAGCAAAAGCTTCGTCAGCTCCACCTGAATCCGCTCCTTACTGACGCGGGCCAGGCTGGGAGCGGATGCACAGATAGCTTCCCAGGTTTTTTCTTCAATTTCAAATCCTAACTGGGCCGAAAACCGGATGGCCCTGAGAATCCGCAGTGCATCCTCGGAAAACCGGTCCATGGGATTGCCCACGCAGCGGATAATCCCCGCCCTCAGATCCTCCTGGCCGCCGAATTCGTCTATAATCCCCTTCATGCTGTTGTAAGCCATGGCATTGATTGTAAAATCCCGGCGTCTCAGATCCTCCCTCAAATCCGGCGTGAACGAAACGGTATCAGGATGGCGTCCGTCCAGATACTCCCCGTCAACCCGGTAGGTGGTGACCTCATACCCCGCCTTGCCTATCAATACCGTTACAGTGCCATGCTGTATTCCCGTGTCCACCGTCCGTTTGAATACCTGCTTCACCTGCCGGGGCAGGGCGCTGGTGGTAATATCCCAGTCCCCCGGCTCCCGGCCTAAAAGCATATCCCTGACACAGCCTCCCACTATATAGGCCTCATATCCGTGGCTATTCAGTTTATCAATAATCTCCGCAGCAGGAGCAGGTATTCTTATATCCATATACGTAACAGCCCTTCATTTATTAATAAGCCCGGCCCCAGTAAACCATCTTCGCTGCAGGCTTGCCGCAGCATACGCACGTTTCGGACAGGTTCTCCTGCTCAAATGGCATGCATCTGGAGGTGGCGCCTGTCTCTTCTTTAATTTTATCCTCACACTCCTGGCATCCACACCACATTGCCTTCACAAAACCAGGCTTATTATTTACAATATCTGTAAATTCATCCCAGCTGGAGGCTGTATAGGTGTGTGAATCCCTGTGGGCCCTGGCGCGCTCCAGCATATCCTTCTGAATGGTTTCCAGAAGTCCGGCAACCTGCTCCTCCAGCTGTTCCAGGGACACGAAGGATTTCTCATGGGTATCCGGCGGACCAGAACAGCCTGGTTCTTCTCAATATCCTTGGGGCCAATCTCCACACGCAGGGGAATTCCCCTCATCTCACAATCGGCAAACTTCCAGCCCGGGCTTTTATCCGTATCATCGGTCTTAACGGCAAAGCCGGACTTAATCAGGCGGCCTGAAGTTCATATGCCTTATCCAGCACGCCTTCCTTCTGCTGCTGCACAGGCACTACCATCACCTGAACCGGAGCGATTCTGGGCGGAAGCACCAGCCCGTTGTCGTCGCCGTGTACCATAATGATGGCTCCGATCATGCGGGTCGTCATCCCCCAGGAAGTCTGGTGTACGTATTTAAGCGTATTGTCCTTATCTGTAAACTGTATGTCAAAGGCCCTGGCAAAGCCGTCTCCGAAATTATGGCTTGTCCCGATTGAAGGGCTTTTCCATCGTGCATCAGGGACTCAATTGTATAGGTAGCCTCAGCCCCTGCAAACTTTTCCTTATCTGTTTTCTGTCCCTTCACCACAGGGATCGCCAGCACTTCCTCGCAGAAATCTGCGTACACGTTCAGCATCTGGATGGTTCTGGCCTCAGCATCCTGGGCTGTGGCGTGGGCCGTATGTCCTTCCTGCCACAGGAACTCCCTGGAACGGAGGAAAGGACGGGTGGTCTTCTCCCAGCGGACAACTGAACACCACTGGTTATATACCTTGGGGAGATCCCGGTAGGAATGAATATCCTTGGCATAAAAATCACAGAAGAGAGTCTCTGAGGTAGGCCTTACACACATGCGCTCCTGAAGAGGCTCCAGCCTCCATGGGTCACCCACGCCACCTCAGGCGCAAAGCCTTCCACATGATCTTTCTCCTTCTGGAGAAGGCTTTCCGGAATGAACAGGGGCATATATACATTCTGTACCCCTGTGGCCTTAAACCGTCTGTCCAGCTCCTTCTGGATATTCTCCCAGATAGCATAGCCCGCCGGCTTGATTACCATACATCCCTTCACACTGGCATAATCGCACAGCTCCGCTTTCTTTACCACGTCCGTATACCACTGGGCAAAATCCACGTCCATCGATGTGATGGCCTCTACCATTTTTTTGTTGTCTGCCATAATTGGTTCTCCTTTTTTATAAGTATTTTCATTCTGTCCCGGACAGCTTCCGGAAATTCTCAGCCGCAATAACAAAAACGCCATTCAATCCCATACGTTATATCTACGCAAGGGACCGAATGGCTCGGCGGTACCACCCAAGTTAGCCTTCTATGGGACTGATCCCCAGGCTCTCTCTCCGGAACGCCTCTGAACGCTGTTGTTACGGTCCTGACACCGGATAGCGGTCAGCGAAGCTCCATATCCGTTAACGCCGGACTTACGCTGCATTCATCATGCAAAGCTCCAGGGCGGGTTGGGCCGGTGCGCACGTGAGAACCTTCCACCTGCGGTTCTCTCTCTGTAACGGGCATTCAGCTTATTATTCCCCTTCCATGCTTTTCTTATTTTATCCTAATATAACATAGCGGAAGGAATCGTTTCATCACGTATTGTTGATTTTACGCCAGAATGGAAATTTTGTCAATGTGTATCCCCGGTTATTTCTTTTAAATATCTCCACAGTGTGGAGCGGCTGACTCCCAGTTCACCGGCAATCCGCCCTTTCCTTCCATGATAATATGCATCCAGCGCCCGGATATCCTCATAGGTATACCACCTGCCCCGTATCATAAAGCCCGGCTCCCTGTCGGATTCCTCCGCCGTCTTATTCTTCTGCGGTATATGTGCGCAGCCCGTCAGACATTCATAGCGGCCTTCTTCACAAAGCTCTCTTTTATGTGATCCCGCCCCGACTGTCTCCCCCTCTTGCACAAGAAATGTGAGCCGTCCCGCGAGGCAGGCCAGCTGATCCAGATTTCCCGGCAGCTCACAGTGCCTGAGATATTCCAGGCCCTCCCGGCTGCACATACAGTGTCGGTGAAGCTTCTCCCCCCTCTGCTCCATAAAATACAGAAACAGCGGAATAATATCCTCCCTGCGCTGTTCCAGGCCGGGCACAGAAAGGCAGGAGGAAGAAATCATGTAATACAGATCCCTGTCAAACCGTCCTTCCCGGGCCTCCTGATACAGATCGCAGTCTGTCCCGCAGAGTATTTTCACCCTTACAGGAACCCGCCCCTGTCCTGCAGCAGGCACGCTGCCCTTCTCCAGGTATTCCAGCAATAATCTCCGGCGCCTCCGATCCAGCTCTTCCACATGGCTGATATACAAGGTTCCTTTGTGGGCCGCCAAAAATCCTCCTCCTGGAGCATTTCCCCGGATCTGGAAACAAAAAGCCCTGCCTTCTCCCCCCGTTCATAATGCATGCACCGCGCCAGCGTCTCTTTACCTACCCCGGGTTTTCCTATAAGCAAAACGGGGCCCTTTCCCTTTGAGGCCTTCAATGCTCTGGCACAAAGAATTTTAAAAACCGTACTTTCCCCTGTCAGTTCTCCCAATGAGCAGATTCCCTTCTCCCTCTCTCTTTCCGCCTCTTCTGCAGCCGGCAAGAGGACGGAACCCTCTGTAAAGGGAGCGCTCAGTGAAAGAATTACTCCTCCCGTTTTCCGGTTCAATTTAATGGGATAGACGTCCATCAGGCACTCACGGCCTCCCACCTTTGCCGGACAGCCCTTTTTTTGTTCTCCTGTCAGCAGACATTGCTGTACCAGTTCGCTCTCACTCTGCCCCAGGAATTGTGTAACATACTTACCTGCCATCTGTTCCGGATCCACCCGGAAATAAGTCCTGGCCGCCTGGTTGCAGGCCGTAATCCTGCCCTTTTCACTGACGCTGACAATTCCCTGGGAGATCGCATTTAACAGGGTAAGCCGCTCCTGTACCTTTTTTTGCTGAAGCCGGGCGCTGCGCTTTACCTCCAGGGCCCGCTCATACCCCTCCCGGATGGAAGAAACCGAGCTCTCCAAAAGAACGCACCTGATGCCGTACTCCTCCGCCTTCTGCCTGGTATAAGTCCCTCCCACCACTACATCCACCTGATCCTCCACCGCCTGTCTGACCTGTCTTTCTATATCCCGGCTGCTGTTTACCGGATAGAGCCGGACTTGGCAATCGAGCATTTCCAGGAATCCCTTCACTGTATTGATAACATCCTCCAGACCGATATATCCGATGTGGGAATCTATAAGGCCGTAGAGCTGACGCGCCTTTTCTATGGACCGGATTATCTCATAATCGGTGATCGGAATGGTGACAACCGGCACAGGGAGCCGGGAGGCCTTCAGCAGTTTGGCAGTATTTCCCCTTGCCATCACAACGCCGATATCCTCCCTGAGTCCCTTTCTCACAGCGCTCACAGCTTCCTCCATACAGCCCTGCAGAATCACAAATTCCGAGGGGTCCGGCAGCTCTTTTATAAACTCGCCCACGCAGGCGGCCATGTGATCGCCGGAAGCAATCATTAATATCTTTGACATGTCCATTCTCACTTCCCTGTTTTGTTTTATATAAACATATATAGAACAATTATACAACTTATTTGAAACAAAATGCAGCCAAAATTTCTGCCATTTCCCTTTTTCTTGTCTTTTTTCTCAACATTACTTATAATACGTCCAGATAAGACGTTTATTTTCCACAAAATCAGGAGGGCACAGTATGTTTCAATATGAAGAAAAATTCAAACTAAATGACAAAATTACCTTCTCCAAAGCAGTCTACTACAATTTCAACCCGGTTCCCGTAAAAAACCCTGGCGGGACGCTACCGGAGGGTTCGGCAGCTTTGCTCCCCTTCAGGGATGGATCCGGATTTACGACACGGAGGGCAGCTGCGGAGAAACCTTCTGTTCTACAGGCATTGTCAGCAATATTCTTCCTCTGATTCTCACCGGAGAGACACGCACCTGCCAGGAATGGTATCACTATATCTACTGGAAACTGCGCAACTTCGGTTTTCAGAGCGGCCAGATTGTGGATTTAGGGCAGCTGGACCTGATTATGCTGGATATTCTGGCCAGGAGAGAGGGGAAACCCCTTCACAAATTCCTGGGAGCCTCAAAGGATTGGGCAGCCGCTTACAAAGGCGGCGGTTCCCTTCTGTCCGGCGATGAGGATTTGGTATCCGATATGGTACGCTATGTAGAGGAAGGATATAAAACTGTTAAATTCAAGGTGGGCAGCAACTGGGGACAGGATATGGAACGGGATGCGCGCCGGATGGAGCTGGTCAGGAAGGCAGTTGGACCGGATATTGAGATTGCCGTGGATGCAAACCAGGTATGGGAGACAGAGGATGCGGTGAAATTTGCCCATATGATACGTCCCTTCAATCCGGCCTGGTACGAGGAACCGGTCCACTCCCATGACATGAATGCCATTAAGGATTTAAAGAACCGCCTGCCGGGTATGAAAATCGGATATGGAGAATCCATGAGAAATGCCTACGCATTTGAAACTTACGCCGAAAAGGGCGTGGACCATCTGATGCCTCTGGTGGGGCGTATGAGCCGTATGAGCGATCTGTTCAAGATCCGCCAGCTGGCAAAGGACAAGGGCCTGCGCTTCTCCTCCGGCGGCACTGTCTGGCTCAATGCAGCTTTCGGAGCTCTCTACGACGAAGATGAACTGCTGGAAATCCATGAGCCTATGACGGATCCTATCGGAGACTGCCTCTCCATCAAACCGGAGGAAAAAGGCGGGCGACTTTGGCTGCCCTCCATTCCAGGCATTCCTATAAGGCTGAATGCAGAGCTGCTGGAAAAAAAGGGAACACTGGAGAGTGTAAAATACTTCTATACGGATACTGCAAAAAAACAGTTTGCAGTTAGGGCGGCTTACTAGAGCATGGCCCGTTTTCAGAGGAGGGGTGGCATTCATCCCTCTTTATTTCTGTGTATTCCTTTGTCCACGCTTCCACCATGTCCTCTATGAGCAGAAGGCCCAAAGGCCCTAATATAAATCCAAAAAACCCCAGTAATTCCAGACCTACATAAACGGAAGCAAGTGTTTCCAAAGGCGACAGCCCCACTTCTCCTCCCATCATCCGAACCTCCAGTATCTGACGTACAAAGTAACACACCAGATACAATCCTGTGAGAATCAGCGCCTGCCCCCAGTCTCCCACCAACAGCCGGAGAACAGCCCAGGGAATCAGCACCGTACCTGTGCCGAATATGGGCAGTGCATCCAGAATTCCGATTCCCACTCCCGCCATAATATAGTAGGGATTGCCCATAAGAGCCATGCCGCCGATGCAAAGCCCTGTGGTGATAAAAAGAATAATTCCCTGGCTTCTGAACCAGGCCTTCCCTGTCTGAACCATTCTGCCTCCGATAAGGTTAAACTCCCTCCTGAAGGCGGACTGATCCCTGCGCACCCGCAGATCCTCCATTTCCTGCAGGCTTAAAACTGCAGCCAGAAATGTCACCAGACTCACAATCGCCGCCTTTGCAAGCCCTGCCACCAGGCCAAGAGAATTTGTCATCAAGAAGGGCATGGCCGTCCGTTTTCCGGTTGTCACCAGATTAAAGAGCAGTTCGCCGGCCAAATCCGCCACGCTGTCCTCCTGCAGTCCCAGAGCCGCCTCCATCTGATGACAGCTCCCCGTAAGCCACAGGTCAAAACGCTCTAACCACAGCGGAAATTCTGTCATAAACATTTTTCCCTGAGCGCAGAGTTTTACGCCGCCCACATAGAGAAGGGCGCATAAAGCCGAAAGGACTATGATAAACTCCACGCCGCCGATGACCCCGATGGGCATGTGGTAACGCCGCCCTTTCACTGTAATACGCATCCTGTAAGCTAAAAAGCGGGCCGAGGGGCGCAGCAGCAGGGCCATCACGTAACCCACGAAAAAAGGAGCCACGAGGGGCAGAAGGTATTTAAACCCTATATACACCGCTCCCGTGGTTCCTGTTATGATTAATAATTTCTTCAGTTTTTTACCGGGCTTTTCCATGGACTCACCTGTTTCTTGTTTCGTACTTCCTTTGTACTTTCTTAGTATGAGTCAGAGTACGGAAAATATACGGCCATTTTTCCAATGGGAAACTTGTAATTATTTACATTTTAACAGCCGATTTTTTCTGATTTGCAACAGCAGGAAAATAATTCCGGCGCTCATAAGAATATGGCCGATACCGGCAATACCGGAGATGGATGCGTCCATACCGGCGCTTAACTCTGTTCCCCGCACTGTGTCAGCCCCCTCATGAGAAAACCAAGGCCTGTAATATTAAGTCCCGCCTGGTATACGGTTAAAATAAGCCTGATACCCTTGCCCTCTGAAAAGGAGAAGGCCTTCTCCAACAACATAAGTATAAGAAAAAAGAACATCCCCAACAGGAAATAGTGCGTATGCATCACGGAAAGATTGGTCTTTCCCCCAAAGTGGCTGAACTTCGTAAACTCCCTGTAAAATACTCCAAATATCATAGCCGCGGCTGCATATATCAAAGCCAGGTTTGCATAGCGTTTCAACATAATGTTATTCCTCCCTCAATCCGTTTTCCTGATTCTCCGGCCCGGCATTTCATGAGCCCGCCTTCACTTCCATTTCTCATTCTCCCGGCGCTCCGGCCCGGACATTTCAAGAGCCCGCCTTCACTTCCATTTCTCATTCTACCGGCGCTCCGGCCCGGCATTTCATGAGCCCGCCTTCACTTCCATTTCTCATTCCCCCGGCGCTCCGGCCCGGCATTTCAAAGCCCGCCTTCACTTCCATTTCTCATTCCCCCGGCGCTCCGGCCCGGCGGCGTCCCACACTGCCGGCATTTCGTCAGTATATGGCGCGGGCCACAATGGCTGTAAAAAAACGGATATCGGCAGCCCCCGTCCTCAACAGCCACATCATATTCATCATAATAAAATGGGCAAATTCTTCTTTGGTAAAGACTTCGTTCCATATATCCCTGCGCACTTTGCCGTCGCTCTCCAGGCGCCGTACCAGAGACAGCTCCAGCGTTTGCTGCATATGCGCCATGCTCTCCTGACCCGCTGTCTCAGCCTTGCCCAGACTGTTCATAAGCTTTCCGGCCGACCCGTCGATCCCTTCTCTCAGGAAGGCAAACATTTCTTCCAGCTGCCCGCAAAAGGATCCTGAGGTAATCTGTTTTTTCATCTCATGCAGCGCCTGCCTCCAATATTCTTCTGTCAGTGAAAGAAGGATCTCATCCTTATTTGCGAAGTAATTATATACTGTGCCTGTGGCTACCCCGGCGCTCCGGGCTATGGAACGGATGTTAACCGCCTCTATGCCTTCAACATCCGCAATCTTACGGGCAGAATCCAGAAGTGCGCCGCGAAGCCTGTCGTCTTTTCTTCTCACACGAATCCGCCTTTCCTGAGAAGTCTCATAAATGAACATGTTCATTTATAGTATATCTATCCCCGCTGTCTTTGTCAATCCTTTGGAACAGGGAATCATTTCCGCATTTTAAACACCAAGGCCGCCAACTGCCGCACTCCATCCCATTTTCCCAAAAAGAACCACAGGCAGCAGACGTCCGACCCTGAAATCGGCTGCTCCTGTGGTTCCCGGAAACATTCCTGACAACTATTCCATATATCCTCCGTCCATAGGCGATACCGCCCGGTCGGAGAACAATTTCAACACGCCTCCCGTGTATTTGCCGGGTCTTGGCTTCCATGCGGCTTTACGTCTTGCCAGCTCCTCCTCAACCTCCAAAAGGCTGCATTTCTCCCCTTTTATTCCCACAATCTCAAGCTTTCTCCCCGGAATATCAATATGAATCAAGTCATCCTCCTCTACCAGAGCGATCGGGCCGCCGCTGGCAGCCTCAGGGGATACATGGCCGATGGCAGGGCCCTTGCTGGCGCCGGAAAATCTGCCGTCTGTTATAAGGGCGATGGTCTTACTCAATTCCTCATCGGAAGAAATGGCTTCTGTGGTATAGAACATCTCCGGCATACCGCTTCCCTTGGGTCCTTCATAGCGGATAATAACCGCGTCTCCCGGCCTGATTTCATGGTTCAGCACAGCGGCGATGGCGTCCTCCTCGCAGTCAAAGGGCCTCGCCTTTAAGGTGGCGGTAAACATCTCCTTCGGAACAGCGGAGTGCTTCACCACAGCCCCTTCAGGGGCAAGATTTCCCATAAGAACGCCGATGGTGCCGTCTGTCCCGATGGGATTGTCAAAGGGTCGAATTACCTCCGTCCTCTTGATTCCGGTTTTCTGCATGTAGGCGTCACATTTCTCATAAAACCCGTTCCTCTTAAGCTCCTCCAGGTTTTCGCCCAGGGTTTTCCCAGTGACAGTGAGGGCGTCCAGGTGGAGCATGGATTTGATCTCCTCCATGATAGCCGGAACGCCTCCGGCATAATAAAAATACTGGGCAGGCCATTTTCCGGCGGGCCGGATGTCCAGCAGATAATGGGCGCCTCTGTGCATCCTGTCAAAGGTGCCCGCATCCATCTGAATCCCGAACTCATGGGCAATGGCTGGAATATGGATCAGTGAATTGGAGGAACCGGAGATAGCTGCGTGTACCATGATTGCATTTTCAAAGGACTCCTTCGTCACGATGTCCCGCACGTTCACGCCTTTTTTTGCCAGTTCCACAGAAAGTCTGCCCGCTTTATAGGCCATCTCCTCCAGATCCCTGCAGGTTGCAGGCATAAGTGCGCTTCCCGGAAGCATCAGCCCCAGGGACTCGGCCATGACCTGCATGGTAGATGCAGTGCCCATGAAGGAACAGGCCCCGCAGGAAGGACAGGCATGGTGTTTGTAGTAGGTCAGCTTCTCCTCCGTTATCTCGCCTCTCTGGTACTGCGCAGAGTACATGCCAATCTGCTCCAGAGTCAGCAGATCCGGTCCGGCGTCCATGACGCCGCCTGTTACCATGACGGAAGGCATATTGACCCTCCCCATGCCCATAAGGCAGCCGGGCACCGACTTGTCGCAGCTGGCAATGAACACGCCTGCGTCATAGCCCTCTGCATTTCCGTGTATTTCAATCATGTTGGCAATCATATCCCTGGAAGCAAGCGAGTAGTTGATACCGTCATGGCCCTGGGAAATACCGTCGCAGATATCCGTAGTGAAGTACCGTGATCCTTTGCCCCCTGCATCCCCGGATGCCTTCCATAGCCTTATCCACAAATTGAAGCAGATGGGCGCTGCCCGGATGGGAATCCCCGAAGGTGCTCTCCACCATAATCTGCGGTTTCTCCAAATCCTCCAGTGTCCACCCCATTCCCATGCGCAATGGATCCATCTCCGGGGCCAGCTTGCGGACCCTCTGACTGTTAAGTTCTTTCATTTTTAAATACCTCCGACATTTTCAAAACCCTTTACCGGCAAATACCTGCCTATTTGGTGAGATAGCCTCCGTCAACAGGAATCAGCGCACCGTTTAAATAGTCACTTGCGGCAGATGCCAGGAACAGAACCGGGCCCTTCATGTCCTCCGGGGTCCCCCACCGCCCTGCGGGGATTCTGGCTGTGCACTCATCCTTTCTGGCCTGGGTCATGTTCGCGCACATTTCAGTATCCATGTATCCCGGTGCAATGGCATTGCAGCAGATACTGTGGTCGGCGCAGTCCGAAGCAATGCTTTTTGTAAGCTGGGCTACAGCTCCCTTTGCCGCCGTGTATGCAGGAACCGTAGTCCCTCCAAAATAGGAGGACATGGAACCAATGTTGATAATCTTACCCACCGAGTCTTTGTCCCGCATCACCTGGATCGCTTTCTGACACATAAACCATACATGATTTAAGTTTACATTGATCACCAGATTCCACATATCCTCGGGGAACTCCCACGGCTCATAACGTCTCTGTACTCCTGCTGCAGGAATCATGACATCCAGACGGCCGCCCAGTATCTCCATAGCCTCGTCAAACATGCGGTCAATCTCAGACTTTCTGGACAAATCTCCCGATACCCCCGTGGGCCTTATACCCCATAGCTCTGTATTCTTCCACTACCTGAGACAGCTTTTCCGCCTGAAGGTCCATCAAAACCACCTCCGCCCCGTTCTCTAAAAGCCCCTCTGCCATTCCTCTTGACAGCCCTTGCGCTCCTCCTGTTACTATACACTTTTTACCCTCTACGCTGAATGCCTTTTTATAATCGTATGCCATTATATTCCTTCCTTTCCGGGCAGCCCTCACCGGCTCCCCTCTTCCATATTTTTTCTGCATGCCACTGTCATGCCCGATAAACCGTCTCTCTAATATCAGGCTCCCACAACGTGGCCGACGGCCCATTGAACATTTTTTAAAACTCCTTAAGGGGTCTGCAGGGAACCGTCCCTGCGCCTGGTCTGGGTCCACATAGTAACTGTGTTCTCACAGGGATATTTTGCGGCTTCCTTCTCATTTAAATCCACGCCCAGCCCCGGCTTTTCATTGGCGTAGACATAGCCGTCCCGGAACTCCAAAAGTCCGGGAAATACCTCCAGGAGAGCGCCTCTTGGTCCTTTAAGCTCCTGAATGACAAAATTGGGAGGCTCGATACCGGACCACTCCTGAACTCCGAAATTGGGAGCTGCCAAATCAATATGGATATTAGCCGCATGAGCCAGAGGGGACATATCCCCAGGGCCATGCCATGCAGTCCGAACACCGAATTGTTCCGCAAATATCTGAAGCTTTCTGGCAGGTGTAATTCCCCCTATCTGGCTTATATGTACCCGGATATAATCAATCAATTGTTCCGCAATCAGGCGTTTCCACTCTGCCGGATTGTTAAAGAGCTCTCCTTCCGCAATGGGGATGGAACTCTGCCGGCGGAGACGTCTCAGCCAGTCCGTCTGCTCGATGGATACCGGATCTTCTAAAAACAGCAGGTCAAATGGTTCCAGCTCCCTGGCCAGCTTTACCGCCTCAGAAGGAGCAATGCGCTCATGGACATCATGAACCAGGTTTATACCGTACCCCAGCTTACTGCGGATACCCTCAAATAGCTTTACCGTATCCCTTATATACTTTCCGGAGTCCAGATACACGCCCGGCAGCGCTCCCGCGGGCGCTGTGCCGGGCGTATTGCCGTAGCTGCCTCCCCCGTAGCCTCCGCACTGGCACCGGATATTCGTGATCCCCATCTCCCGGAATTTTTCGATATTATGGCATAATTCTTCCAAATCCCGGCCGTCGGCATGGCGGTACACAGGTATTCCTTCCCTGCATTTTCCTCCAAACAGCTGATACACGGGCATATTGGCCAGCTTACCCTTGATATCCCAGAGAGCCATATCAACCCCTGATATGGCATTATTCTCAATGGGACCGTTTCTCCAATATCCATTTTGATGCATCAGCTGCCATAGTTCCTCTATATCTTCTGCATTTCTGCCTGTCAGCAGGGGACGTAGGTATTCTTCCACCACCAGCTTCACCGCCAGGTGGCGGTAAGCAAATGTTCCGCACCCCAGGCCGTACAGCCCCGGCTGGTTAGTCTCAACCTTTATGACTACCAGGTTAATTCCCTCGGGAGCAGTGCAGATTACTTTTATATTTTGAATCCTTACAGCCATTCTTATTCCTCTCCGGCTGCTGCTCACTTTCGATGCGGTCTATGGTGTGCTGTAAATGCTCAAACATGATTTCGCCAGCCTTTCCAGCGTCCCGTTCCCTGACCGCCTCTAAAATCAGCTTGTGGTAATGCAGGCCGTCGCCGTATCCGTGAAGACGGTTCACCTGATCGTGGTTTCTGCGGTACTCATCAAAAATCTGGTTCATAATCTTCTCCACCAGAGGATTGGCCGACGCCTTACAGATTTCTTTATGAAAGGCAATGTCCGTAGTCACAAACCGCTCTTTATCCTCCTTATGCTGCTCCATGGCCTGATACAGGCGTTCCAGGTTCTGGAGTAAATCAGAAGGCATCCTGGTAACCGCCATAAAGCAGGCGTCAGGCTCCACAATACGTCTGAATTCCATTATTTTTAAAATATCACCGCAGTCCTCAGGGCTTACCACAATTTCCGAACGCAGCACATCATCTAAATTATCTGTTATTAAATAAGTTCCTTTTCCATGAACCGTGTTGAGAACTCCTATGCCCACCAACTGCTGGACAGCCGTCCTCACACTGGCCCTGCTCACTCCAAGAGAGTCTGTCAGCTGCTTCTCTGAGGGAATTCTCTCCCCCACCTTCCAATTTCCCAGTATGATATTATCCTTAAAATACTGAACAATCTGATTCGTGACGTTTAAACGGTTCATAGCTTTCATCCTCTCTTTTCCTGGCTTTGCCTTAACCGTTATAATCCTCCAGTCCAAGGATTCCATCGCGAATCATTTCCCTGGTAACAGGATAAGGGGTGTGCTTCAGCTCCTGGTTGACCATGGCCACATCCAAAACGTCTTCCAGGGAATCCTCCTGGTAAGTTCCAAATCAGCCAGGCACACAGGCAGTCCTATAGAACGGTTAAGGTCGTAGGTCTGCTTCAGCTTCTCCCAATTCTTATCCACCATCAGGTTCACCAGTGTTCCATAGGAAACTACTTCGCCGTGGAGATGGCCCTGTTCAATATGCTTACGGCTGGTAAGTCCGTAAAACAGCGCGTGGGCGATTCCTCCGTTGTAATCAGGATGGACCGAAACAGAAACGATCCCTGGTGAAATTATAATATTTAAAATAGCATTTTGCAACTGATCGCTGACTATACCTGCTTTCGCATCCTCCAAAGCCTGTTTCCCATATGCCAGCATAGGATAGAAGCACATTCTCCCTGCCGCGATTCCCAGCTCACTTCCAAAGTCCAGCTCCTCTCCCGCCTTGGCGGACCACTCCGACTCCACATGCTTTGCCATTGCGTCTCCGATTCCCGCCCACAGATACCGAACCGCGCCGCCAGTATGATTTTAGGATGGATAAAGCAGTGAACAGGAACATTTTTCAATCTGGGAATATCGCAGAAGGAGCCGTTCTCGTGATACATAATACTGATTTTTGTGATTGGCGCACAGTTGGACGCTATGGACGGCGCCGAAAATACCGGTTTGTCCAGCCGGTCTGCAGCCAGCTTTACAGTGTCAATGCATTTTCCTCCTCCCACAGCCAGAATCATATCCGCTTCCAGCACGCCAGGTTCAGAGACAATCCGTTCCACATTTTCGTAGGTAGCGTCGTGGCCGTAGAGGAATTCTGCAGTAATGGTAAACCCTGCCTTTAAAAGTGCCGGGGTCACATATTTCCCCGAAGCCTTCCACGCTTTCTCACCGTGTACCACAGCCACTTTTGTTCCATATTTCCCCATCTCTGTGCCAAAGGCTTCAAAGGCATCCTCGCCGATTGTAAATTGGGGAAGATAAATGGATGTTTGTCTGCTCATGATTTTCCTTCTTTCTCTGGTTGTAACAGCCGGGACATCTTCCTGCAGCCCCGAACTGCCGCCTCTAATTCAATTGCTCCCGTTCCGGATCCAGCGCCGCCAGGTCATAGCGGCAGCTTTCGTGGGAATGGGCTGCCAGCACCCAGAAATAGGCGTTCTGTGTTCCGGGTGAACCTACTGTGGGATGGTAGCCCCTGGGCGCCAGCACCATGGTCCCGGTTGTCACAGTGTGGGCCACAATGCCGTGGACGTCTCCCGGCTCCCCGTAGCTCAGGTGGAGGCCGAAGTGAGGCGCATCCATGTCAAAATAACAATACACCTCCTCCAAATCCTTCTCATGCTGATGGGGAGGCCAGCTGGTCCATGTGCCGTTCCCGCCCCAGGTAAGCCCTGCCAGAAGCCTGGAAGAAGGCGTCTCAGGATTAACCGTCATAAATACTTCCCTGCGGCCCACGCCCTTGCCGTGAATCTGGTGGATCTCCCCCAGAGGCAGCGACAGGTCAAATTTGCGGAAGTACGATTTTCCGTAGCCCTCGTCCACAGCGCCTCCTATGTAAAATACGGCGTCCTCCCCAGCCTCGATTACAACTTCCGTCTCAGAGGTTACGTAAAAGGAATCCAGCCGCCTGCAGTCCTCCTCAAAGGCAGGGCAGGAAACCCTGGCCCATCCCATAATGCAGGCCGCATTCATCTCTTTCTCTTCCGTCCTCAGACGGTACGTCTGCCCCGCCCGCAGATTCAGCCGGTAAATGTAAACCTGCTGGCAGTCCGCCTTTCCCGGAGCGATAATTTCATGCAATCCTTCTTCCCCGGGAGAAATAAACTTCCATTGTTCCATCCGTTCCTTCGTCAGTTTTCCTGATACCATCATGGCCTCCTTTAATCTCACTTTCTGCCGCCCTGCTAAGGGCCTGCTCTCACTGTTAACGCTTCACTCCTGCTTCTTCCAATCTCATTTCTATATCAGGAACGTGCAAAAGGTTTTAGAAAATACACAGAGGAAAAATACCGCCACATAACCGATGAGGAAAGGAATCTCCGCCTTTGCAATATCTCCCATTTTAAGTTTGGATACAGTGGACGCCGAAAAAATATTCACTGCCACAGGCGGCGTCATGGTTCCCACCACATTGGAGATGCAGACGATCATGCCAAAATGGATTACATCAATTCCCATGCTCTGGGCAATAGGCCACAGTACAGGCACAAGAAGAACTGCAATAGCGGTTCCTTCCATAAAAAGTGCCAAATATCAACAAGATAACTGCCACCACGAAACAGAACAGGGTGGAATTCAGGTTCATTCCAATCACTGTGCTAACCAGCGCCTGGGACGCTCCGGAAAAGGTGAACACCCATGAGAAGGCAGTGGACGCTGCAATTATGAACAGCAGCATAGCCGAGCTCTTGGCCGAATCCTTGATAATGGGTATCAAATCTTTAAAAGATAGTTCCTTGTATATAAAGATACCTGCAATGGCAGCCCATACCACGCAACCGCAGCGCTCTCTGTGGCAGTGAGCGCCCTGAGTAAATACCGCCCAGTATAATAACAGGCGTAAGAAGCGCAGGGACTGCGTCAATGAAAATTTTAAAGCACCTCTCCGCCGCTTCTCTTAACACTCTGCTTAGGCCATTTCTCCTTATGGGCAAAATAGACTACCTCTACCATCAGAACCGCCATAATCGTAAGGCCGATCATCATGCCCTGTTTGAACATATTTCCCACAGATGCGCCAGTGAGGGTGCAGTAGATGACCATAATAATGGAAGGAGGAATGATGGGACCCAGACCTCCCGATACCACCAAAAGGCCCGCAGTCCTGTCGCCGGGATATCCCAGCTTAATCATATCTCCGTATAGCATAGTTCCGATTGCAATAACCGTGGCAGGCGCAGAGCCGGACAGGGCTGCAAAGAAGGCGCAGGCCAGTACCAGGGCAAGGCTCATGCCTCCCCGCACATTGCCCACCAGACAGTTGGCAAAATTTACAATCCTCCGGGATATACCTCCCCTCGTCATCAGATTGCCTGCCAGCACAAAAAATGCAATGGCCATAATAGAGGTCGACTGAAGTCCGCCGAATATACGCTGTGCAATAACTGTGGAGGAAGCGGAAAGCCCGCCGAACACCACCGCACAGAGGGAGGCCGTTCCCAGGGAGATTGAAACCGGAACCCCGATTATCAGACATAAGATAAATGCAGCAAACAGAATCACACCTGCGCTCATGGCGTTACCTCCTTCTTCTCAGGCAGTTCCCCTATCTTCTCCACAAGAACCACTGCCTGTATCACAAATATAAGCCCGAAGGCAAGGACAAGAGAAAAATACATAGCCGCCATGGGCAGCTTCAAAACCGGCGTGGTCTGCCCTGTCTGTATCTGTTTTAAAAATAATGCGGTACCTGCCTTCAGCATAACAAAGGAAAATATCTCCAGAACCATCTGCTCCACCACAGATACCAGCCTCTTAACCACACCGTGGAGTTTGTCAATCACGGCCGTAACAGCTACCTGGGTGCCGTCCCTCAGTCCCACCTCCGTACCCAGCAGCGCCATATAGGTCATACTGTACAGGGCGATCTCCTCGGTCCAGGGCATGGAGGCCTTTATTATGTTGCGGTTTACCACTGAGATAAAGTAGGCGATAACCATTGCTGCAAATGTGACGATCATAATGGCGTACTCTACCTTGGTTATGTAAGATAAAATCTTTTTTAACCCCTTCATATCTTATCCCTTTCCGTGAATTTGCAGGGGCAAAGAGGATTGCTCCCTCTGCCCCGGAAACCAGTTATTTTACAGCTGCTTTTGCAGCCTCCACAGCTGCAGTCCAGGCATCGTCGTAGGAAGCGCCGTTCTTTTTCTGTTCCGCCTCATAGGCGGCCTTCATCTCCTCTGTGTCAATATCATAAAAGGTTACGCCTGCGCCCTCCAGGTTGCTCTTCGCTTCCCCGTTGGCCTCGTCCAGATACTGCCACTGCGCCTCACAGCCTTCCCATACGGCGCTTACAAACGTCTCCCTCAAATCCTCAGGAATCTTGTTCCATGCATTGTCGCTCATACACAGAGGGATATATACAAAGCAGTGCTTTGTATTAATTACAGAGTTAACCCCGCCTCATAGAACTTGTTGATCCAGCAGTTGGAAACAGCGTTCTCACATGCGTCAATAGTTCCCTGCTGAAGGGCTGTAAACTGCTCGGACGCTGACAATGCAATTGGATTTGCGCCAAAAGAGGTAAATGCCGCCAGCTGTCCCTCATTCTGCATTACACGGATTTTAACGCCCTTGAAATCAGCCATAGACTGGATAGCTTTTTTGCAAATACGTCGCGGAAGCCGGATTCCATATAACCGATCACATGAAGGCCCTGTGCGTTGGCTTTCTCCTGAATTAAATCTCCCAGTTCATTCTGAACCGCATAGTTGGCCTGGTCTGCGCTGTCCCAGAGAAACGCCTGATCCAAAATGCTCATCTCAGGTATGTAGTTGGCCAGTACAGAGTTAGCGCAGGATGCAATATCCAGATCCCCCTGGATGGCCATATCAAGGGTATCTCCCTCGCCGCCCAGGGTTCCTCCCGCCTGAACTGTAATGGTAATCCTGCCTTCTGTTGCCTTCTCCACGTTCTCGGCGATCTTCATCGCTCCTTTATAGTAATTGGAAGAGGTGTTGTCTACCATGGCCAAGGTAAAATTAATGCGTTCGCCGGAATTCCCCTGTGCGGCAGCTGCCGCCTCCGTCTTGTCTGCACCGGCCGCCGCCGTATTGCCTGAAGTTGATCCGCCCCCGCCGCAGGCCGTCAAGCCGGCTGCCATCAAAACCGAAAGAGTCAATGCGATCACTTTTCTCATAATAAAATACCTTCCTTTCGTAAAAACGATTATAAAAATAAGATGTCTGACGTGTTTTATGCTAACACATCAGACATCTTTTGTCAATAAGTCCTTTATATTTTGTTAATTTTTATGGTTTATTCCAGATTTACCCCTATTATCATCAGACGTATGACGTGTTACCGCCCTCAGCTACACGTTTTTAAAATCAGTTCCCGGTTATGGTTCAGATGCGTTATCATGGCGCATCTGGCGCCCACCGAGTCGCCGCTCTGGATAGCCCGGGCAATGGAACGGTGCTGTTCTACGGAATCCACGGCAAAGCTGTTTTGGGTCGCCTCCACAAACACGGGAATGCCTGTGACGATGATCTCCATCAGTTTATAGACCACCTTATTTTTAGAGCATTTTGCTATCTGGGTATGAAACTGTATGTCCGCCTGGAGGTGATCCTTTCCTGCATATATACAGTCTTCCACCTTCTGCTGAAGTTCCGCCAGCTTCTGGCAGTCTTTGTAGGTGGCATTGACCGCCGCCATAGCCGCCACCTCCGGTTCCAGCATCAGGCGCACGTCAAAAACTCCAGTGCCTTCTTTCCCAGATCCGGGTCGTCCTGAAACCCCATAGGATCCTCGCATATAGACTGCTTCTCCTGGGCGATAAAGGTGCCGCTTCCCCGGATAACCTCCACCTTTCCCTCAAAAGTCAGAAGTTTGATTGCCTCCCGGATCGTGCTGCGGCCCACCTGGCACAGCTCCGCCAGCTGGAATTCATTGGGAAGCTTGTCTCCCACCTTCATGTTGTTCTCTGTTATATACTGCCGTATGCGCTCTGCCGCCTGCTGCGGGAGAGGAATGGCAGTTGTTATTTTGTTTTCGTTTCTTTTCATTTCATCTTTTTTGCTCCTTTTTCCTGCTGAATTTATATTATATCTATTTTTTGTTTTTCTTTTACCTATCTCAAAAAATACCTTTCCCAATCCTGCACAGACGGCTCCCAACATGCACATGTTCAAGGGCTCAAATCCATATAAAAGGAAGCGCTCCGGCAGGCCGCCTGTGACCTGGCTGCATGTCCCTGTTTACAAATTATACTTAATTATACGCTCCATTTTTAAAGCAGTAAAGAGAAAGCGGTCCGGCAGACGGCGAAAAGCCTGCAGGCTCAATCTCTCTGAGGCTGCAGGCTTTCGCAACTCCGTTTTATGACCCCGGCCTTTTAAAGCACGTTCATAAAACAAACCCTTCACAGATATGAATATTGATATTCCGGTTCCGGCTGCCCGTTACTTACTATCAGCCGCCGATACCGATACGCTGCAGCCATTCAGTCCAGCAAACACTTCGTTGTCCCTCATCCCCTGCAAAACTTATTCAACACCCGCTGAAGCTCTTTAACATCGATAGGCTTCGTTATGTAATCATCCATGCCAAGTGACAAGGCCATCTCCACATCCTCCTAAATGCATTAGCCGACATGCCCACAACGGCTGTGCGGCGGCGCTCAGGGTTCTCGGCTTCCAGGCTGCGCAGCGCCATGGTCGCTTTGTGTCCATCCATCACCGGCATCTGTACATCCATAAATACAATATCATAACGAACGGCGTCCGATTGAAGGATCTCCAGCGCATCGCTCCCGTCGCAGGCTGTATCTACCCGGACTCCATAGTCTTCCAACAGCACCTGGGCGATCTCCGCATTCAACACGTTATCCTCCACCAGCAGCACCTGTCCGGATACTTTCCGCCGGACGCCAGGTCCGATTTCTTTGCCTTTCTCCTCCGGTGCAGGCATAAGAGCCTCACACATGGTGTTATAGAGGCGGGATTTAAAGAGGGGTTTTGCCATAAATGCAGTAACCCCGGCTTCCCGGGCCTCTTCCTCGATGTCTGTCCAGTCATAGGCGCTAAGAATAATAATCGGGAGATCCTCCCCACTTTCCTGCGGATTTGCCGGGCAGTTTCCACGCCATCCATGTCAGGCATCAGCCAGTCCAGGATGACGGCGTGATAATCCTGACGCCGTTTGTGCGCGGCGTCTACGCGGGTCACGGCCTCTGCGCCGTTGAGCACCCAGTCGCTGTGCATTCCCAGCTCCTCCAGCATCTGCACCGTGTTCTCACACACTTCCCGATCGTCGTCCACCACCAGTGAGCGCAGGTCCTTAAAATAATCGGGGATGATTTCCTCCGTTTGCTGCTCCGTCTGCATAGGCAGACTGACCGTAATCGTTGTCCCCTCGTTCAAACGGCTGGATACAGAGATGGTTCCTCCCATGAGATCAACAATACGTTTGGTGATGGACATACCGAGCCCGGTACCCTCCGTCTTGCTGACGGTAGAGGTGGCCGCCCGCTCAAACGGCTGGAACATCGTCTTTTGAAATTCCTCACTCATACCGATGCCGTTGTCGCTGAATTGAAATTCATAGAGCGAATACCTTTCCGTTCAGAGGGCTTTTGCTCCATGCGCAGACAAATTTTCCCATTCTGGCCGGTGAATTTAATGGAATTACTCATAATATTCTGCATGACCTGATGGAGGCGCAGGGAATCCGTCAGAACAATTTCATCCCGTATACCCAGAATGGAAAGATCCAGCTCTTGCTGTTTGCTCTTCACCTGAGGCTGTATGATGGTCACAAAGTCATGCATAAAGTCTGCCAGGCAGACAGGCTCCATATTTAGAACGATTTTCCCGTTTTCAATCTTGCTCATATCCAGAATATCGTTTATAAGGCTGAGCAGATGTCTGGATGAGGTAGCGATTTTTCCCAAACAATCCTTCACTCTCTCCCTGTCCTCCAGCCTGGTGCTGGCTATGGAGGTCATGCCTATAATGGCATTCATAGGCGTTCGAATATCATGGGACATACTTGCTAAAAATTGGGATTTTGCCTCGTTTGCCGCCTGAGCCGCCACGGCGATCTGCTTCTGCAGCGCAACCGCTTCTTCTTCCCTTTTCTTTAAGATGCGCTGGTAAATGGCCAAAGTGACGGTAACTGCAATTCCTAAAATGGTAACTAAAATGAGCATTACTTTTCTGTACCACAAAGACTGGCCGTAAAAATCATCAAATTTGTTGCTGGCATTTTGAATCAAGACTTTTAGGCCTCCATCGATCTCATCAAGCAATGGTATGACATTTTTATTGGCAAACAGGAAAACATTCTCATCCGTCGTTCCCTCCTGCTCACACAACTCCAGCAAGAGCCCCTGCTGAATCATCACCTCTTTATATTGTTCTTTGATCTTTACTGCGGAAGATGGGTCTGTGAGATACAATGCAACAATTGTGTCCAATTCCTGGAAACTGGTTTCCTCGTTTTCCACAAGAGCGGCTTTTACACTTTCCAGCGTTTCCTCTGTTCTGTCTGTACAGAGCCGTTCTGTTAACAGGCGCACCTGAAGGGCATTCGCTTTTACATCGCCTGCGGCGATCGTAACAGGAAATGGGTGCTCTTTAATACTTTCCAAGCCGGCCACAATATTCTTTGTGTAGAATACTGAAACCAGATAGTATCCGGCCATAATTACGACCATAAAAAACGCCATCACTGTGGCTGACTTTTGATATTTCTTTAGTTTATCACTTTTCGACACTACATAGTCCCCCATCTGTTCACTTTGGCAATAAAATATATATGCCCTGTCTGGGCAAAACGGTTTCAAACACACACCCGGGGTAACATCGTTCGTATATCGTCTTTGCATCTTCCCCATTTCACCTGCAGTTAATTAATATTTTATCACACTTTTCATCTTCGGAAAAGAGAAAGATAGTCTGATGCCGTTGGTTCTGTACGGTTAATAACAGCAAGCGCCCGAATGGGACACGCCCATAAAACAAGCGGCTGCCTGCCTTTTCAGCTTTCAACCGCTCGTTCTTACTTTCATTCAATTTCACTATCTTTTACATATTCCCCGCCGTCAATTCTTTGTGCTGCCGCTTCCAGCCTTTCCAGTTCTTCCTGGGTTAGTTTTGTAAAATCCAGGTTCCATGAAAAACAAGCCCTTTAATAAACTGGCGCTCAAATTCCTGTATCCGCTTTATCATATCTTAGTTCCGCGACGCGGAAGCTGAAAAATTTGATACTCTTAGTATCAAAATAGTATCACAGAATACGAGAAATTGCAACGCTTTCATTCCTTACAATGATTTGTCATAATTAGTTTCAAATTAAGACTAATTATGACAGCCATCACCCACCTTGATTACCACGCCGGGGACTGCTATGTATACTATTTGTCCAATCAAATTGTTCTGATTTCCTCCCGTTTCATTTTCTTTATGACAAAAAAGAAATAGGCCAAATAGAGGGTAAACATCAATATAAATTGCAGTCCCTCGGAGTATGCGATAGACATATTCCCAAGCGACGGGGCAAGACCATAGGAAAGAGCGATACGGGCGGACAACGCCAGTATACCAATCATACTTGACACAAAAACTCTGCCGATCCCTTCGATATATCCCCGCAGCGCAGATGTTAGGCCAAAGAACAAATAAAACTTCGCTACGTTTATGAAATAATGCTTGCCTATTTCGGCAGCCTCTGGGCCGACGCCAAAAAGAGCGACCATTGAACCTCCGCAGACTGGCATCAGTACCATCAACAGAACCGAAAATACAATCATCATAAAAAGGCCGGTATATAAATAGTTAGTCGCTTTTTTCTTACTGCCTCTCCCCATGCTGTTTGCAACTTTTGTGGAAATACCTGAGCTTAAATTCGTGATGGGAAGCAATAAGATATTGTCAATCCGATATGCGGTTGTAACGGCGGCTACCGTATGTGTGCCAAAGCCGTTCATGAAACCTTGCAGAGCAATACTTCCAAGGGCGTTTATAGCGGACTGGATCGCAGGGGGACAGCCCATCCTAGCGCCATTTTGCACGATTTTCCAGTGAAACAGTTTTTCTTTGAGCGTAAATCTTAACACCGGATATTTCTTGATGGAATAAAAACAATAAACACAGTCATTGCGCTCTGAGACAGTACGGTTGCCGCCGCAGCTCCCATTACGCCAAGGGACAAACTACTTACAAATAGAATGTCCAAAACTACATTCAAAACAGAAGAAATCAAGACAGCATAGAACGGCGCCTTGCTGTCATTCAGCGCCCTAAGAAGTGCGGAATAAAGATTATAAACCGCAAGGACTGGAATACCCAATAAAATAACACGCAGATAGTCGCTTGCCGGAAGAAACATATCGTTTGAGGTATTCATGGCTGTGAGAATAACGCCGGCAAGTGCAATTCCCACCATGGACAATACAAGAAAGGTAACCCCTAAAATCAAGAGAAAAGAAGATAGAATGCCACGGACTTCTTCCTGCTCCTTCTCACCATTTTTATATGCGGCATATATAGACAATCCGAGTGTAAATCCTGTTATAAGAAGTATGAATAAATTAGTGATAGTAGATGTTGCGCCAACCGCCGCCAATGCTTCTTCGCCTACTGAATGTCCGACAATGAAAGCATCTGCCCAGTTATAAAGTTGTTGCAATATTCCGCTTAAAATGAGTGGTACGCTGAAAAGGAATAATTCCTTCCCAGTTCCCAAAACTGATTCCTGCTTGCTTTGTCTCATGAATCCTCGCTCCTCCGAGAGCAGCCGTCTTTAAATTAAGACGGCTGCTCCCAGTGAATATCCCGCTATAAAGCGTTTGAAACGTATTCTCTCTTTATCCGATATTTGCGTATTGCTCTTCCCATTCCGAAATGGAACCGTCCTCTATCATTTTTGCAGGGAAGCGTTGATCATTTCCAGCAAATCTTCGTCATCCTTGGGAACGGCGATACCGTATTCTTCTTTCTCAAATGTGCCGGTATCTTCCACGATTTTAAGTCCCGTGTTGTCCTCAATGTATTTCTCCGCTGTGGCGGAATCAATCACGACCACATCGCATTTTCCGTTAAGAAGTTCCAGAATGGCATCCGACCCATTTTTGAAAGCGGAGTATTGATATCCCAATTCCTGCACGCAGACCTCGCGGGTGTAGCCCTGCACAACCGATATGCGTTTATCCGCCATATCAGCCGCCGAGACGATTTCTGAATTTTCAGGGACAATCATCACCTGTGTCGCGGTATAGTAGGGAATGGAAAAGTTGACCTTTTCTTTCTTCTCCTCTGTAATGGTCATGCCGCCGATCAGCACATCGACCTGCTTATTTTCCAATGCCAGGAGAAGCGAGTCAAACTCCAGGTTCTCAACAACCGGCGTCAGGTCATTGTCCTCGCAGATACGCTTTACAATACACAGATCAATACCGTCATACCCGCCAACAACGCCCTCGCCGCCGGAAACAAAAGTGAAAGGCGGGAATTCAGCATTTGTGCCAAAAGTCAATGTGTTTCCAGCTTCTTCATTTCCAGGCTTCCCTCCACAAGCGGTAAGTAAAGATAAGACAGATACCATTGCGAAAACCAGTGTTATAAACTTCAAGTGCTTTTTCATCTTAATTTCCTCCTTAATGATAGGTATGATTCGCTTTAATCACTTTACCTAAAAAAGATTCTGTTCGTTCATTCTGTGGGTGCCCAAAGATAGCTTCCGGTGTGCCGCTCTCAAGAATGGAGCCGTTTTCCATAAAGAGGATGCGCGTTCCCACATCGCGGGCAAATCCCATCTCGTGGGTTACAACGACCATTGTCATACCGTTTTTAGCCAGCTGCTTCATCACCTCCAAGACTTCTCCCACCATTTCCGGGTCAAGGGCGCTGGTAGGCTCGTCGAACAGCATGACCATAGGGGACATTGCAAGCGACCGGGCGATAGCAATTCGCTGCTTCTGTCCGCCGGATAGCTGCGAAGGATACGAATCAGCCTTTTCCGATAAGCCATTGTGTTCAGAAGGGCGCTGACTTTTTTAATAGCCTCCTCTTTTGTCATAAGCTTTAATCTTATTGGCGCAAGGGTCAGATTTTCCATGACGGTCAAATGAGGGAACAGGTTGAAATGCTGAAAGACCATCCCCATTCTCTGCCGTATTTTATTGATATCTTGACCCGCTGTGTTAATCTGGCATCCATCAAACCATATTTCTCCTTCGTCGGGCATTTCAAGCAAATTCAGGCAGCGAAGAAAGGTGCTCTTGCCAGAGCCGGAAGGCCGATCACAACGACCACCTCTCCGGTATTGATTTGCTCATTGATCCCGTTCAAGATCATTTGCCCGTGAAAACTCTTCCGTAGGTTTTTGACCTGGATCAAATGCTCCACCTCCTTACCTTATATCTGCCTTTCGCAGTTGTTTTTCGACCTTGCCGAGCGTGATTGTGAGGCTCTTCACAATAATGAAATAGATCACAGCGGTGGCAATCAACGGCATAAATGCTTCAAAAGTAGCGGTTTTGATAAAGTCACCCGCTTTTTGAATGTCGACGAGTCCAACATAGCCGACAATAGCGGTTTCTTTGGTCAGAGTGATAAATTCATTACAAAGAGCCGGGAAAATGTTTTTGAGCGCCTGCGGCAAAACGATGAATCTCATGGTCTGCCGGGTGTTGAAGCCCAGGGATCTTCCCGCCTCGCTCTGCCCCTTATCAATGGAAAGGATACCTCCCCGGAAAATCTCAGATACATATGCGCCGGAGTTGATGGCAAAGGCGATTGCGGCAATTACCCATTTCTCCCAATGGACACTTGCAAATATAACGAAATAGATAATCATGAGCTGTGTAACAGAAGGGGTTCCTCTAATTACATCGGTATAAACCTTACTGAAAACTCTGGGAAGTCTCTTCTTGGAAAGACTGCACATGGCAATCAGAAGGCCGGTTAAGAGCCCAAAAGCACCTGCAAGCAACGCTATTTTGACAGTCACGCCTATGCCGTTGAGCAGCATTATGTAGCGATCTTCACGAATAAAACATTTCTCAAAAGTATAGGCCAAATCCGAAAGCCATTCTGCGAACAAACCCATGCAATTCCCCTCCAAAACAAAAAACCGTATGCAGTAGCCTGCATACGGTAGGTGCTCACCCAAAGTATTCGATATGATTATAACCGAAAGAAACAGAAAAAACAAGTGGTTATGCGTATTTTAACTTCTCCTTTTTGAGTTTCCGTTTCCATGCTACAACAATTCAGAGAGCGTGAAAATAGAGGGAGATTAGGCAAATCCCTACCTTTCAGATATACAACCTAGAATATTAAAAATGTCTACCATAAATTTTGAGCAAAAATCTGTTTATCGTCTGCCAGCGCCGGGGGCGCTTGCGGCCCTTTTCCGCCTGATCTCGCTGTCTGTCAGCCTCCACCGCCTGTTCTACCTCCTGGGGGCCAAAGGCCCGCTTGAACCGCTCATAATCGGCGGAGATATGCCGCAGGGCCTTGTAAACCCTTGGATTGCCCTGCACCACCACATCCCGGCACATCCAGCCGCCGGGTGATGTAGTCCTGCTTGTTGCGGCCGGAGAGACGCACAGCGGTTTTAATCTGTTCATCTTCCTCCGGGGACACCCGGAACGCCACCGTCTTATTTCTCCATCGGTTGTGATTATCAAGGTTTTTCATTGACATGATTAGGCCCTCTTTCGCTCCATATCCAGCTTGTCCGCCATCTCCCGGTGCAGGTAGGATTTTGCCACCGTGAAAATGCGGTCGGACGGCTCCACGGCGTACAGGCTCTTGATGTAATCCTCCTTTTCTTCACAGAGAAAAACGGGCATTTGAATGACACGGTTGCTCTTGGCCGTCTTTGGGTGGGCAACAACATCCCGGCTCTTGATACGCTGGTAGGATTTTGAGATGGTGACTGTCCGCTTTTTAAAGTCGGAGTCCCCAGGGGTGAGCGCCAGCAGCTCCCCCTCCCGGATGCACCGAGGACTTCTTGCGGACGTTTTTCTGGCTGGACGAGGACACCCCTGGCGCAATCCGCCTGTTCCAGCTTGTTCGCAATCCCGGCAAGTATAATTTTTTGGACAATACCAATGTACGCTACAACGGCAGCGACGATCGACCCGCCCACGCCCCCGTGGGGATGTGCTTCCAGTACAGCCTAGTGGACGAGTTTATACGGGAATGGATCCTGAGCCAGCAGGAGCTTCACGCCGAAAAAATCACCAGGAAAAAATGCTTTGAATGGAAACTCAGCCGGCCGGAAACCTGCGACGATTGCGGGAAGTGTGAACCTACCATTCAATGGCGGAAAACAGAATAGGAACAAGCAAAAAACCGCCCTGCTGAATTTGTCGTTCAGCAGGCGGTTTTGCTTGTCCCTTGCAATCATTCTCTTGAATACCGGGTCGATACAAAGTAGAATCAATCCAGTATCAAGCGGCAAGGTGATAGGTCAAAAAGCCTGTATTCATGCGGGTTTGCGCCGTTTCAACGGTCATTCCCACTCAATCGTAGCCGTAGGCTTCGGACTTAAATCATAGCACACCCTGTTTACATTTTTACTTCCTTAAGTATGCGATCCGTTATCTTAAGGAGTACCGGATAGTCGATCTGTTCTATGGTGGCCGTCATGGCGTCCACTGTGTTTACTGCCCGAAGAATCACAGGATACTCAAAAGAGCGGGCATTATCCCTGACTCCCACAGATTTAAAATCAGGCACAATTGTAAAGTACTGCCATACCGTCTTGTCCAGTCCGGCCTTTTCAAACTCCTCCCGGAGAATCGCATCGGATTCGCGCACTGCCTCCAGACGTTCTCTGGTGATGGCTCCCAGGCACCGCACGCCAAGGCCCGGACCGGGGAAGGGCTGGCGGTACACCATGTTGTGCGGCAGTCCCAGTTCAAGGCCACAGGCGCGCACCTCGTCTTTGAACAGCTGACGAAGGGGCTCTACCAGGGTGAAATCCAAATCCTCAGGAAGTCCTCCTACATTGTGGTGGGACTTGACTACCTTTGCGGTTTTGGTTCCGCTCTCCACAATGTCGGTAGATAGTTCCCTGCGCCAGGAAATCTATACCTTCCAGTTTCCTGGCCTCCTCCTCAAATACACGGATAAACTCTGCGCCTATGATCTTGCGCTTCTGTTCCGGATCCGCAACTCCTGCCAGCTTGCCCAGGAAACGCTCCGATGCGTCCACATAAACCAGGTTGGCGTCCATCTGGTTTTTGAATACATCGATTACGCTCTCAGACTCTCCCTTTCTCATAAGCCCATGGTTTACATGAACACAGGTCAGCTGCTTTCCGATGGCTTTGATCAGCAATGCCGCCACGACGGAACTGTCCACGCCGCCGGACAGCGCCAGCAGCACGTTTCTGTCCCCTACCTGGCTGCGTATCAGATCGACCTGATCGGAGATAAAATTCTTCATATTCCAATTGGCCTCAGCCTTGCATATGTCAAAGACAAAGGAACGAAGCTTCTCAGAACTGTCCTTGCCGTCCCACCCGTCCAAAGTCATGCTGCAGGCTGCAGATGAATGGCCCGCCGCCATCATCGGGTATCCTGCCTCATATATCTCAGGGAGCACATCGATCGCCTGGCCGTCTATTATATTGTTGGGGCCTCCGTTCATAATAATTCCCTTTACATTGGGAAGTGCCGAAAGCTCCTTAGCCGTAATGTCATGTGGATAAATCTCGCTGTAAACCCCCATCTCACGGATTTCTCTGGCCAGTTTTGTGTTTTCCGAACTTCCAAGATCCAGAATTACAATCATATCCTGCTTCATCATTTGCCTCCTCATTTTTACAATATATAAATCGCATTTTATGCTTTCTATATTATACTATGGCCGAAGGACTGACACAAGCAGTTTTCGCCGGGTGCGGAGCGCGGCATCGTCCATGGTTTACGTGCCTTATGATTGCCGCGGAAGTAACAGGGGTTTTGGGACAGGGCTGGTTTTTGATAGGGGGCGATTGTTTTAGATTGTTTTTTGGAGGGCTGAAAGGGGTGATTGCGGTAGGGCGGGTTTTTTAGGGCTGTGGAGGATTGATTTGACTGGGTGGGGGCGTAAATAGCTATCGCCCATACAAAGCTAATAGCAATTTATCATATGCTAAAAGAAAAAGTTCTTTATTGCGATTTAGGGGCAGATTACTATATGGTTATTCATCATGATAAATTAATGAAAAGAAATCTACATTCATTAGAAAAGTTAGGGGTGGATGTAATTATTCAGCCAAAATAAAACCTCTCAAATTTTATCACGGGTAAAGGAATAAGCCCGCCCGAAGGCGAGCTTATTTAGAATGTTTTTTTATAGGTTATCTCTGAATTACATTTTCAGGACAGCCTCTTAATCGTATGTATGTAAACCGGCATTTACAGACTTATATTCAATAAGGCATAAGGATTCTTTTTACACCGGCTCTCCAAGATATGCCAGCACTGCTCTCATGCAGCCCTCTACCCCCACCAGCCCGCTGTCCATACAAAGGTGGTAATTCTGGGCGCGTCCCCAGGAATTGCCTGTGTAGTACTGGTAGTAGTCCTTGCGCTTGCGGTCTACCTCACGGATGCGGCGTTCCATCTCTTTTCCATCGGTTTCTCCGTCCGGCTCCAGCTCCAGCATTCGCTTTATGCGGCTCTTCATGTCTGCATAGATAAACAGGTTTACACTGTCCGAAGTATCATATCCGCGCATCTCCCTACAATGATGCAGGGACCGTGATCCGCCAGCCTGCGAATCACATTGGACTGGGCCACGAAAATCTGATCGGACATGGGGACCTTGTACACATCGGAAAATGCATGGTAAAACTGCCTGTCCAGAGGACTGTGTTCCACTATATGCTCATCGTAATGCTGGAAAGCCTCCTCCGCAATATTAATGTCGTCTGCTGCCATGTGGATCAGCTCTTTGTCATAAAACGGAATATTCAGCTGTCCCGCCAGCTTTACTCCCAGTTCACGGCCTCCGCTTCCGAATTCTCGCTGATTGTAATAACCTTATCCATATTGCACGCCCCTTTCCTGTGTATGTCCTGTAAGTTTTTTGTAGCTTGGCATTGCTTTGCAAATCTATGGCTGATTGCCTGCGCAGCTGGCTTTTGCCATGGGCTCATAAGCTGCTCCGGCGGATTGAGCCGTGGGCCGCCCATAGACTGCTCTGCCTTCAGCGATGGTCGCTCATATCCGCTCTCTGCTTCCACGCTGTGCCGCCCGATTCCGCTCCACGTTTCCACGCTGTGCCGCTCGATTCCGCTCTCCGCTTCCACGCTGTGCCGCTTGATTCCGCTGCGCTCCATCTCGCTCACGGGCTTCGCCCTATAAACAGGTGCGAATGCAAATTTGCTTATGTGCAAGTACAACGCAATTTTGCATTCACGCCTGTTTGCACTGCTCATTGCCTACTTGGACATTATACCATACATTCCCCCTAATTCCTACGTCTAATATCTCTTATTATTTTGAAAATCTGGATTGTGACGGTGGGCGCTATGGCCAGGAGAGTTACTGTTCCTATTTGCCGGGTGGTCAGAGGGGTTACGGAGAATAGCCTTTGGAGGAAGGGTATTACCATTACCAGGCTTAAAAGTATGGCGCCTGCGAAAAATGCTCCTACGCTGTACCAGTTACTGCTAAATCCCAGTTTGAAAATGTTGTGCCTGCTTCTGCAGTTGAAGCCATGGAACAGACGGGCCAGAGTCAGGGTTGAGAAGGCCATTGTGCTTGCCACAGCGGAGCTTCCGGTATCAAGCCCCATGTGAAAGGCTGTCATGGTACAGACGGCAATCAGTCCGCCCTGGGTCAGTATGCTGAGCATAAAGTCTTTGGTGAGAATTCCTGTCTTGGGGTCTCTCGGCGCTTCTGAGAGTAAATCTTTTTCTGCGGGTTCCATGCCGATTGCAATCGCAGGCAGGGAGTCCGTCAGAAGGTTAATAAACAACAGGTGCACCGGCGCAAAAGGTACGGGCAATGCCGCCAGGGAGGTGTATAAAACGGACAGGATTCCTGCCATATTTCCTGAAAGAAGAAATTTGATGGCATTTCTGATATTCCTGTATACATTGCGCCCATTTGCCACCGCCTTGATAATGGTGGCAAAGTTATCGTCTGTAAGTATCATGGCCGCCGCATCCTTGGAAACCTCTGTTCCTGTAATTCCCATGGCTACGCTATATCCGCCTTCTTAAGAGCCGGCGCATCGTTTACGCCGTCGCCTGTCATGGCCGTGACGGCGCCTCTCCTCTGCCATGCGTCCACGATTCTGATTTTGTTCTCCGGCGATACTCTGGCATATACGGAAATGTCCGCAACCTTCTGATCCAGCTCCTCCTCAGACAGAGCATCCAGCTCCCGGCCGGTCATAGCCAGATCCCCCTCCTCAAAAATGCCGATCTGCTTTGCAATAGCCGTAGCCGTAATTTTATGGTCGCCTGTAATCATAACCGGCTTGATTCCCGCGCGTTTGGCGTCGTGTACGGCCTGCGTTGATTCTTCTCTCGGCGGATCCATCATGGAAATCAGGCCCAGAAAGATAAATCCGTTCTCATTGTCCAGAGAAAGGGCGTAATCCTCCGGCACCTCCTTGTAGCCAAAGGCCAGAACCCGAAGCCCTTCCCTGGAAAACTCCAGGTTCTTCTGGGTAATTTTTTCCTTATCTTCCGGTGTGATATCTCGCACACCCCCTGCTGCGCGGATTTTCACCGTACGGTCCAAAAGCACGTCCAGAGCTCCCTTGGTCAGCACCGTAGGAACATTGTGAAGCTCATATTTTGTGCTCATAAGCTTCCGGTCAGAATCAAAGGGGATCTCCTCCAGCCTGGGCATCAGCTCCCTCAGAATTGTTTCATCCAGGGATACCTTCCGCCCCATCTCAACCAGCGCAAACTCCGTGGGATCACCAATCCCTTTACCGTCCACAATCGAGGAATCATTGGTGAGAATGGCGTCATAGAGCAGATAGCGGTGGCATTGGTTGGTCAGATCGATCTGATCGATGGACAGCACCTGATCATTTATATAAAGGTTCTGGACCGTCATCTTATTCTGGGTCAGAGTTCCGGTTTTATCGGAACAGATCACAGACACGCAGCCAAGGCTTTCCACAGCCTTTAGTTCCTTAATAATGGCGTGTTCCCTGGCCATTTTCTGCGTACCCATGGCCTGGACAATGGTTACTATGGAGCTCAATGCCTCGGGAATAGCGGCTACAGCCAGGGCCACAGCAAACATAAGCGAATCCAGAACAGGCATTTTTCTGTAAAGGCTCAGAAGGAACACCATAGCGCAGATTACCATAATCGCCATGGCCAGTCTGCTTCCAAATTGATCCAGGCTCACCTGGAGAGGCGTCTTTTTTTCCTTTGTGGCATTCATCAGCGCCGCTATCTTGCCGATCTCGGTATCCATACCTGTGCCTGTAACCAGTACAACGGCCCTTCCGTAGGTTACCAGCGCGCTGGAATAAACCATATTTGCCCTGTCTGCCAATGCGCAGTCCCCGGTAATCACCTGGCAGCTCTTATCTACATTGGTGGATTCTCCGGTAAGGGAGCTTTCATTTACCTGGAGAGAAAAATTTTCCAGAATTCTTCCGTCCGCCACAACCAGATCCCCCGCCTCCCAGGTACAGAATATCCCCGGCGCTACCTTGGCTGAGGGAATTTCTATCTTCTGTCCGTCCCTGAGCACCTTGGCATTGGGCGAGGAGAGGGACTTCAGGCTGTCCAGGGATTTTTCCGCCTTTGCATGCTGCACCGTCCCCAAAATGGCGTTGATTACAATCACTGCAATAATAACAATGGTACTTTCCACATTACCGGAAACCATGGATATCAGGGCTGCAATAATCAGGATAACCACCAGCAGATCACAGAACTGCTCCCCGAAAACCTGGAGTATGCTTTTCCGCTTTCCTTCCTGAAGGACATTCTCCCCTTTCTCCTGCAAAATTTTCTCTGCCTCAGCGGACGTTAAGCCATGCTCCGTGACATGAAAGCTTTCCAGAATTTCCTCTTTTGTCTGCTGATACCATTCTTTCATCCTGCTTCCTCCTTAGATTAAGTACATATCCGGCGCCCCCCAATATTAAAAAAGACTTTTACGGGCAGTATTCCAGGATATGTACAATATCTGGAAACCACGCATAAAAGTCTTGTAACCGTCTCGGCATATATTGCCAGGTTCTGCGGGAACCGGGGCTGTTGACAATATATTTAAACTACTCCCTTTTGGGTTGTTCCTAAACACTTATGAAGTTTAGATGAGTTTAGCCTCTTTTTCCAAAATTGTCAAGGGGGTTTATAAAATTTTATGAAATAAAGAACGAAACCGCCGGATTTCCATATTGCCATCTTGCCCGTTCTCATGTAGAATGGGAGTTGGCGCAAAATCGGAGTTATATATAAGGAGTTATTTTAATTTATGAGCATTTTAAATGTGGAACATTTAAGCCACGGCTTCGGAGACCGGGCAATTTTTCAGGACGTTTCCTTCCGCCTCCTCAAAGGGGAGCATATCGGCCTTATCGGAGCCAACGGCGAGGGAAAGTCCACTTTTATGAATATTATTACAGGTAAGCTGATGCCCGACGAGGGCAAGGTGGAATGGGCAAAACATGTGCGGGTTGGGTATCTGGACCAGCACACGGCGCTGGAAAAAGGCATGACTGTCCGGGATGTGCTAAAAAGCGCTTTCAGCTTTCTTTTTGAGATGGAGGAGCAGATGAACCGGATCTGCGACCGCATGAGCGAAGCCGGCGGTGAGGAGATGAATTCCATGATGGAAGAGCTTGGCACTATCCAAGATCTTCTGATGGCCCATGACTTCTATGTCATTGATTCCAAGGTGGAGGAAGTGGGGCGGGCCCTGGGATTAAACGACATCGGCATGGATAAAGATGTGACCGAGCTCAGCGGAGGACAGAGAACCAAGGTGCTTCTGGGAAAGCTGCTGCTTCAGAAGCCGGATATCCTCCTTCTGGACGAGCCCACCAACTATCTGGATGAACAGCATATCGACTGGCTGAAGCGGTATCTTCAGGATTATGAGAATGCTTTTATTCTTATCTCCCATGATATCCCTTTTCTCAACAGCGTCATCAACCTGATTTATCATATGGAGAACCAGAGACTGGACCGCTATGTGGGGGACTATGACAAATTCCAGGAGGTCTACGAAGTTAAAAAGGCGCAGCTGGAGGCTGCATACAAGCGGCAGCAGCACGAGATCGCAGAGCTGGAGGATTTTGTGGCCAGAAATAAAGCCAGAGTTGCCACCAGAAATATGGCTATGTCCAGACAGAAAAAACTGGATAAAATGGATGTGATTGAACTGGCCAGGGAAAAGCCCAAGCCTGAATTTAATTTCCTCTTCTCCCGCACTCCGGGAAAATATATTTTTGAAACCAGGGATTTGATTATCGGTTATGAAGAACCCCTCTCACGTCCCTTGTACCTGACAATGGAACGGGGCCGTAAGATAGCCCTTGTGGGAGCCAACGGTATCGGAAAAACCACCCTTTTAAAGAGCATTCTGGGACTCACACCGGCGCTGGAAGGAACGGTGGAACTGGGAGACTACCTGTCTATTGGTTATTTTGAGCAGGAAATGGCGCCGGGCAACACCAGCACCTGTCTGGAGGAAATATGGAGGGAATTCCCGGCCTACACCCAGTATCAGGTCCGGTCCGCGCTGGCAAAATGCGGGCTTACCACAAAGCATATTGAAAGCCAGATACGCGTTTTAAGCGGAGGGGAACAGGCCAAGGTCAGATTGTGCAAACTGATTAACAGGGAATCCAACGTCCTTCTTCTGGACGAGCCTACCAACCATCTGGATGTGGATGCCAAGGAGGAACTGAAGAGGGCGCTGAAGGCATATAAAGGCAGCATCCTGTTAATCTGCCATGAACCGGAGTTCTATGAGGGGATTGTCACAGATGTATGGGATTGTAAAGAGTGGGCTTTGAGACTGTCATAGAGCAGGATCTGAAAGGCTGAAGCAGCTTCGCCATGGTTCAATGAATTGCCCTTAATCCATTGAACCATGGCGCAATACGCTTCAGCCTTTTGTTTATGTTATAATGCGGGATATCTATGGGTTCCTCAGTCTAACATGTTATTTCAACTCATCCAGCACAGAATGGCCAATGGTTCCCTGAGGCATTGCAACGCCGAAATTATCTGCAACCGTAGCGCCGATGACCCCGAAGGTATCGGCCTCCCCCAGATCCCCTCCGGATTTCATAGACGGAGAGTATGCCAGGAAGGGCACCTTTTCTCGGGTGTGGTCCGTCCCTGTGTAGGTTGGGTCGTTTCCGTGATCCGCAGTGAGAATCAGCAGATCCTCTTTGTTTAAGAGCGGCAGCAGCAGACCCAGCTTCTCGTCGAAACGCTCCAGCTCCCTTCCATAGCCTTCAGGATCTCTCCTGTGTCCCCACAGAGCGTCAAAATCCACCAGATTTACGAAGCAAAGGCCTTTAAAATCTTTTTGGGCATATTCCAGCGTCTGCTCCATCCCGTGAACAGAGGAATCCGAATGGTTGGACTGGGTAAGTCCCTCCCCGTCAAAAATATCATAGATTTTGCCGATGGAAATCACATCATATCCGGCTTCCTTAAGGGCATCCAGCGCCGTCTTGCCGATAGGCTTTAACGCATAATCGTGACGGTTGGAGGTGCGCCTGAATTCTCCCCTCCTTTTTCCCGTATAAGGCCTGGCGATGACTCTGCCTACCTTCCATTTGTCCTGGAGCGTCAGCTCTCTGGCAATCTCGCAGTAATGGTACAGGTTATCCAGTCCCATAGTCTCCTCATTGCCGCAGATTTGAAGCACTGAATCGGCGGATGTGTAGACGATTAAATGTCCCTCCCGAATCTCCTCCTCAGCCAGTTCATCCAGGATAGCGGTTCCGCTGGCGCTCTTATTGCCAATAACCTTCCGCCCGGTACGCTTCTCCAGCTCCCGGATTAAGTCCTTGGGAAATCCCGTCTCCGTAAAGGTCTGAAAGGGAGTTGTCACATGAAGTCCCATCATCTCCCAGTGTCCGGTCATGGTATCCTTGCCTGCGCTTGCCTCGCTCAGCTTCATGTAGCGGCCCATGGGATGTTCCGAAGCTTCAATTCCCTCTGCGGGATGAAGGTTTGCCATTCCAAGAGATACCAGATTGGGAATCTTCAGATCTTTAACCTTCTGCGCTATATGTCCAAGGGTATCTACCCCCACGTCGCCGAAGGAGGCGGAATCTTCAGCCTCACCGATGCCCAGAGAATCCAGTACAATCACAAATATACGTTTATACATTTTTAAAGCCCTCCTTGTGGGAAAAGATAGTTTTCCCTCTCCCTGTCCGTCCAATATAAGCAAGTCATACTGCTCCTGTACCCTTAAGGTATCAGCCTGCTGGTTCCCAGCCTGTCGGCTCCAAGCTCAATAAAGTTTTCTGCGTCCTGGAAGGATGCGATCCCTCCGGCCGCCTTTACCTTCACCTGAGAACCGGAATATTTTCTCAGCAGCACAACGTCTTCAGAGGTTGCGCCGCCTGTGGAAAATCCTGTGGAGGTTTTAATATAATCCGCGCCTGACTCCGTCACTACCCGGCACATCTCCTTCTTCTCATCTTCCGTCAAAAGGCAGGTCTCAATTATCACCTTTAAGCATCTGCCGCCGCAGGCCTCCTTTATCCGCCGTATCTCATCCAATACCCGGTCATAATGGCCGCCCTTTACCATGCCCAGATTGATGACCATGTCAATTTCGTCTGCGCCGTTTTTCACTGCATCTTCCGTCTCAAACACTTTTGCAGCCGTTGTCATATTGCCATTGGGAAAGCCAATCACAGTGCACACAGCCAGCTTGCCACCTGTAAATTCCTTGGCCTGTTTTACATAACAGGGAGGAATGCACACGGAAGCGGTTCCGTACTCCATGCCGTCCTGGCACAATTTTTTAATCTGTTCCCATGTGGCGGTCTGCTTTAACAATGTGTGGTCCACCTTGCTTAAAATATCTTTTCTGTCCATTATCATTCTCCTGTTCTTTCTAACTGTACGCCGGGAATCTCTTTGTGCCTGATTTTGCCAGATGATTTTTTGTCAGCTGTGGACAAATTTATGAGGCGTACGCGGCGCGTACGTTGGTTAAATTTGTGTGCGGCTGGCAAAATCAGCCCTGAAGGCAACTGCGGGAGAGATTCCCAGAGTACATTCTATCATTCTTCCGGCTTCCTTTCGGGCCAATCCCCTGCCCCGGGGCAATTCTTTCCCCGGGGCAGCGGGGACGCTGACAGATGGCCAGGAAGGCTCTCAACAGAGGGCTGTCATTCCCCTCTGCCCTCCTTAATCAGACCTCGGATGGCCTCCACAGCCACTTTAATAGCTGATTCTGTGTCATGGACAATGGGGTTATCCATACCGGCCTCCTGGCGCTCCTGGTTTCCCACCACCAGAAAGGCGGAACCGCAGCGCACCCGCAGATGGCTCGCCGCAACAAACAGAGCCGCCGATTCCATCTCGGACGCCTTGCACCCCAGGCGTTTCCACGCTTCCCACTTGTTTAAAAGTTCATAGCTTACAGGCATTCTCTGTGGTTCGTGCTGTCCGTAAAATGCGTCTTTACACTGGACAACCCCTGCATGATACGTGTAACCAAGGGCTTTTGCGGATGCAACCAGGGCGTTGGTCACATCTAAATCAGCTACCGCAGGAAATTCAATGGGGGCGTACTCCCTGCTGGTGCCCTCCATTCGTATGGCCCCCGTAGCTACTACGATATCCCCGCCCTTTACATCCAGATCGATGCCGCCGCAGGTTCCCACACGTATAAATGTATCGGCCCCGCAGAGGACCAGCTCCTCCATTGCAATGGAAGCTGAGGGGCCTCCTATGCCGGTGGATGTAACGCTGACCTTTTCTCCGTCCAGAAAACCGGTATAGGTGATATATTCCCTGCTGTCGGCCACCAGCTTTGCATTGTCAAAGTGCCCGGCTATTTTCTCACAGCGCTTGGGATCTCCCGGCATAATAACATAGCGGCCCACGTCGCCCTTTCTAATTTGTAAATGATACTGCAATCCTACTTCACCAGAATAATTCTGCATGATAACTCTCTCCTTTTTGCCAACCAGTCAGGCTCTTATTTAAAAATCTGAAGCAGCCTGTGCTTCATGCTGTCTGAAGCAAATGCAGCTTCCGCCGCATTTCTCATCATCACCAGTACCTCTTCCCGGGTAATTCCGAAGTGTTTTTGTATAAATCCAATCTCTTTTTTTAAAGAGGTATTGCTGACTGTACGGTTGTCTGTATTCACCGTCACAAGAAGCCCCTTCTCCAGATATTCTTTCATCGGATATAACCTGATATCCTGAACTGCTTTTGTCTGCATATTACTTATGGGACACATTTCAATGCCGGTATGCCGGTTCCGGCAGAGCTCTATGAGATCCGGATGTCCGCTCATGGCTATTCCATGGCCAATCCTGCCGGCTCCGCAGGATATGGCGTCTGCAATATTGCCTGCATCCCCGCATTCTCCTGCATGGATAGTGAAGGGCATCTCCCACTTTTTCACCTGGGCAAAGAGGGGCCCGAAGATGCTCATAGGAAATGCGGCCTCGTTGCCCGCCAAATCCGCGGCGCACACGCCGGAGCCCAGGAATTCCCTTGAAACCTTCAGCATTTCAAGGTTCTCCTCCAGAGACATGTGACGCATGGCGCAGACAATCACCCCGAAGTCTGTGCCGAAGTCCTCCCTTCCCTTCTCCAGGCCCTCCAGAACAGATTCTATTACGGCGCGGCAGTCCATATTCTCATAAACCGATAAAAGGGGGGCAAATCTGACCTCCGCATACACCACATGCTCCCCGGAGACAGTGCGCATAAAATCGTAGGATCCGGCCTTCAGCCTTCCTCCGTACTCAGGCATTGAAGGGGTATATCAAATTTCTCCAGGTACTGGGCCAGACTGGCGCACTGCGGATCAGCCTCCAGCAGAGAGGGAGCCACCTCCCTGCCGAGAAGCCCTTCGATACAGCCCCTGGACAATGAACCGTCCAGGTGGCAATGGAGCTCCAGTTTCGGCATTTGTTCCAGTTCAGGGTTTATCTTATAATCCTCCATCATCGGGCCGCCTCACCCTTTCCCAGGTTGTCCGGACCAAACCCCAGGGGAAGCAGTTCTTCAAGCAGCAGCGTCCTGATCCCTCCCCTGCCGTCCTCCAGAATAATCCTGAATGCGGCCGGATTGCAGAATTCCATCATGACCTGGCGGCACACCCCGCAGTGCGCACATACCGCCCCCGGAACCCTCGCCCGGCCCTCCCACAATTGCAATGGCCTCAAACTCCCGCTCGCCCTCGGACACCGCCTTGAAAAATGCGGTGCGCTCTGCGCAATTGGTGGGGCTGTAGGAAGCGTTTTCAATGTTGCATCCCAGATATACCTTCCCGGATTTCGACAACAGGGCCGCGCCCACCCGGAATCCTGAATAAGGAGTGTAGGCCCTTCTTCTGCCCTCGTAAGCCATTTCTATCAGTTCTTTTTCACTCATGTGTCACTGCCTCCCTGCTGCAAAGAGCTGCCTATCAGCCTGATTGCCTCTGTCACCAGCTTCCTGAAATCAGAGGCCACCCTGTCTGCCGTCTCCTGGACCTCCTTGTGATTGAGGGGCTGGCTGGTCATGCCCGCAGCCATATTGGTAATGCAGGAGATACCGCATACCTTTAATCCCATATGCCTTGCAGCCATGGCCTCGCAGGCGGTGCTCATGCCCGCAGCGTCTCCCCCCAGAGTCCGGCACATCCTGATTTCAGCGGGAGTTTCATAGTTTGGCCCTGTAAACTGCACATACACCCCCTGTTGGAGGGAGATGCCCGTATTTCTCGCCGCTTTTTTTATCAGCTCCCTCAACTCCCGGTCATAGACCTGGCTCATGTCGGGAAAGCGTGTGCCCAGCTCCTCAAGGTTGGGGCCCATGAGAGGACTTGGAACAAAGCTTGTTATGTGATCCGTAATGAGCATCAAATCGCCGGGCTGGAAATGATAGCTCACGCCTCCGGCTGCATTGGTAAGGATTAGGTCCTGGCGCCCAGAGCGCCCATAAGCCGTACCGGAAGGACAACATCAGACATGGGATACCCTTCATAATAATGCACCCTGCCCTGCATGGCTACAATGGGGACGTCCTACATACCCAAACAGGAATCTGCCCTCATGCCCCGCAACCGTAGACACAGGAAAGCCTTCGATTTCGGAATAGGCAATGCTTTCCACAACCTTCATCTCCCTGGCATACTCTCCCAGTCCGGATCCAAGAATCAAGGCTACCTCCGGCCGAAACTTAACCCTCTCCCTGACGGCCTTTGTGCAGCGTTCCAATTTCTCATAAACTGTTCCCATTGTCTCTCTCCCATCCTTCCTGATAATCTATTGCTCGATGATTTTGGATAAAAATGCGTTTATAGTCTCATACTGTTCTGCGTTTATGGTTATTTTGCTGCCCTGACGTGAAATCCATCCATCATTTTCAAATTTCTTCACGGCGCGGTTCACGGTTTCACGCAGAGGCCAGATGCATCCGACAGCGCCTGTCTCGTGCTGTCTACCAAAAGCAGGCCGTTCTTTGAATATTTTTTGTACATATCCATGAAAACCAGCGCCAGGCGGTCCGCGCCCTGGAGAAAGAGATAGGCCCTGCTGCTTCTGCCCTGTTCCAGCAGATATTCGCCTATCATCTTCGCCTCCTGCTTCAGAGCCCGGATATCGGTGCTGAGCCATTCTGCAAACTTTTCCCTGGGAATTTTAACGAAGGTGCATGGGGTTACTGTCTGGAGTGTGGTCTTGTATGTATCTAAATCCATCACCACCTCCATCCCGCCCATGGCGTATAGGCCTTCAAAGCGCATAAAGTCGAATGCAATTCCATAGATACGGTAGTCAACCGCCTTTATTACGCCCTTCCCGATAAAGAATACGGCATCTGCAGGTGCATTTTCTTTGACAAATATTACATCCTTATCCATATTCACAATGCGGAAGGAGTCCATCAGCCATGCCGGAGCGCTGCGGAAATATTCCTCAAACTGCTGTCTCCGTTCTTTATCCAGCTCGTTCAGAAAAGGCAATACGCTGTATAAACTGCTCATATCCATGGCTGACGTCCTCCTGTTCCCATTGTACGTTTATTACTTAATTAAATCAACCTTCACTACCTCTGTAGGAACGCCGGTAGCCTCCGCCGCTACTGTGTCATTGGCAATCTCGATGGTTCCCTCCTTCATGGCGCTGTAAAGCTCGTCGTATTTTTCCTGGTTAAACACCTTGAACTTGGATGTCTCCATCGGAAGCATAATGCCGTTTTCCTTTGCATCCAGAGTCACAGACTTGCCGCCCTCAAAGCTGCCCTTATAGTAGCCGTCGATCGCATCATAGACGGAGTCGCCCAGATTCTTCATGGCGGAAGTGATAACCGTCTCGGACTCGGAAGACTGGTCCACGTCAACACCGATTACCGCCTTGTCTGCCGCCTCTGCAGCTTTCATAACCGAGTTGCCCACGCCGCCGCCGCAGGCGAAGATGCATTCGGTTCCCTCATTATACCAGGCCGCCGCTTTTGCATTGTTCTCCGGCGAAGCGTCGAAATTTCCCACATAGGTGTATTTCACAGACACGGTTCCCGGCTCCAGGCCCATATCCATGGCAGCCGCGTCAGCGCCCTGTATGAAGCCGTATCCGTAGCGGATAACAGCAGGAACTGCGATGCCTCCCATAAAGCCTAACTGTGTATATCCCTCGGTTACCGCCGCATAACCGGCCAGGTATCCGGCCTGCTCCTCTGCGTAGAAGATAGACATTACATTGGAATCAATTTTTACCTCACCGCCGGAGGTGGGAGCCGCATCGATGATAATAAAATGTACGTCAGGATACTTTGACTGGGACTCATAGATAGGAACTTCAAACAGGAAACCAGGCGTCACAATCACCTTCGCTCCGCCTTTAACAGCCAGATTGATGGAATTAATGCATGCCTCATCCGACTTCTCATTGGGTTTGTAGTATTTGGAGGTCAGATTGTTGTCCTTTGCGTACCGCTCCAGGCCCTCCCAGGATCCCTGGTTAAAGGATTTGTCGTCGATAGTTCCCACATCTGTAATCAGGGCCAGCTCATATCCCTCCTGGGAACCGGCCGCCTCCCCGCTGCTCTCAGCGGCAGCCTGGGCGCTGCCTGAATCTGCTTTGCTGTCTGCCCCCGGCTTCTGTACGCAGCCTCCAAGGCCTGTCACCATAGCTGCCGCCAGCACCAAGCTTAAAATACGTTTTTTCATTTTACTTCCTCCTTTATTTGTCTCTTTATTAGTAACTGTATTTTTTGATTTTGTTTACCTGCTGCTCTTATCATATGGGATTCCTTCCGCCCTTGGAGCCTGAGAGGTCTTAGACAGGAATGCCAGAACGATCAGGGTGGCGATATAGGGAATCATCTTGTATACCTCATTAGGTATCGGCAGCGACTTCAAAACCGGTATGGCGGAATAAGCGCTGGCCAGGGTTTTCATAACGCCGAAGAAAAATGCTGCCATCAGTATTTTATTGCTCCTCCACTGCCCGAAAATCAAAACTGCAATTGCCAGGAAGCCGTAGCCCGCCACACTTGCGTTAAAATTGGTGGAGGTGGGAATAACGAATACCAGGCCTCCGATTCCGCCCAGCACACCGGAGATGATAACTCCTGCATAGCGGATTTTTACAACGTTTACGCCTACGGAATCAGCCGCGCCGGGATGTTCGCCGCAGGCCCGGAGCCGAAGCCCGAACCTTGTGCGTTTGATCACAAAGGCCGCCACAATATAAATCAGAATCCCAAGGTAGGTGGTAATATAACAGTTTTTAAAGAAAAGGTCCCCAATCACCGGTATATCACCAAGTACCGGAACTTTATTAATATGAAATGTGTCATTAAACTGGACCTGCTGCACTCCCTGAATCATCCGCGCCGTAAAGATCGCAAAGGCAGGGGCGAACATGTTGAGGGCCGTACCGCTGATGGTCTGATCCGCCTTCATGTTGATGGCGGCAAATGCGTGGAGCAGGGAAAACAGCCCGCCGGCCACGCCTACCACCAGTATTGTCAATAACAGCAGGCCCTGTCCGCTCATTCTGTCCTGAAAAATATTGATAAAGAAGATGCCTGTAAAAGCGCCCATGATCATGATTCCTTCCAGGCAATATTGATAACACCGCTTCGCTCCGAATACATTGCGCCGATAGCCACTATAAGAAGCGGAATGGCAAAGTACATAGTCTGCTGGACAACGAAATACAATACGCTCATGACGTCCCCTCCTCTCCCGGCTTATCTGCGGATCCCTTCCCTGGGACTTCCGCCTCTGCCAGTGCAGCGGCTTTCTTGGTTCTGCGCATCCTGAACCTGTAAATCAGCGTTCTGAACAGCAGCGACAGGGCGCCGCAATAGATAATAGCCGCGATGATAATGTCTATTACCTCAGGCACAAAATCAAAAAGCTGCATATTGTATCCGCCTACTGTGATATGTCCGATAAACAGCCCTGCAAACAGTATTCCGATGGGATTGGAAAGGCCCAGCAGAGCAACGGATATACCGGAAAATCCCTCAGGGGCAATCACATCCAGCACCTGAATGTATTTACCTGAATTTGCCAGATAGAGGAGGGCTCCTCCTATGCCTGAGAGGGCTCCTGCAATGACCATTGACATCACAATGTTGCGCTTCTCATTAATTCCTGCATATTTACTGGCGTCCGGGTTCTTGCCGCAGGCCTTCAACTCGTATCCGAAAGTGGTTTTGTTCAGTATAATATAGATCAGAACTACAAACAGGATCGCGATCAGAATACCCACGTTGATATTGGTTCCCGGAAAAAGCTTGTCCAGACCTGCCTTTGGAAGGTTTGCCCCGGGAGCTACCGGAAGCGTCTGGTTCTTAACCTGGTCATAGACCGTTTTCTGAATCAGCATGTTTACAAGATACATGCCGATGTAATTCATCATAATTGAGGCTATCACCTCATTAACATTAAAAAAGGCTTTCAGAAATCCCGGCACACATCCCCAGAGAGCGCCTGCCAGAAGGGCCGCAAGCAGCGCTGCAAGACAGTGGATTCCGGGAGGCAGAAAGGTGAATTTGACGCCTACAAAAACTGCGGCAAAAGCTCCCGCCGTAAACTGGCCTGAGGCTCCTATGTTAAAAAGCCCCGTCTTAAATGCAAAACCCACGGAAAGTCCTGTCATGATAATCGGGGTCGCCAGATACAGCATCTGCCGATTCCCTGTATGCCGTCTGTGAATCCTCCCTGAAGGACCATCATAAATCCGTTATACGCCTGTCCCGGATTACTGGCCAGGAGGATAATCAGCCCGAATAAAAGTCCGCAGATAATTGCGAGAATGGAGGAGCTGAAATTTACAATCCCCTCGCCCTGAAACAGATTCCTACATTTATCTCTCATCCCCTACACTCCTTTTGGCTCCGGCCATATACAGGCCCAGCTCCTCTGTCGTAATTGCCTTTGGATCCAGATCGCCTACAATCTCCCCTTCATACATAACCAGAATCCGGTCGCTTACATTCATGACCTCGTCCAATTCCAGGGAAATCAGCAATACGGCCTTTCCTGCATCCCTCTGTGCAATCAGCTGTTTATGGATGTATTCGATGGCTCCCACATCCAGGCCTCGCACCGGCTGCACTGCAATAACGATCTCAGGGTTGCGGTCCAGCTCCCTGGCTATGATTGCCTTTTGCTGGTTGCCGCCGGACATTCCTCGGACAATGCTCTTTTCCCCTTGCCCGGAACGGATGTCAAACTTGTTAATGAGCATTTCAGCGTACTCTCTTATAGCGTCGAACTTCAGGAACCCGTGTCTCTGAAAACGATCCCTGTAGTAGGACTGAAGCACCAGGTTTTCCTCCAGAGTATAGTCCAGAACAAGGCCATGCCTGTGGCGGTCCTCCGGAATATGGGCCACGCCGTCCAGGCATTTCTGACGGATGGACTCCCTGGTGATATCCTTTCCGTTAAGTATTATCTGCCCCTTCTCAATGGGCATCAGGCCCGTGATACCGTAAACCAGCTCGGACTGTCCGTTTCCGTCAATCCCCGCCACGCAGAGGATTTCTCCCTTTTTCACTTTGAAGGATACATCCCTGACCGAATCCTTTCCCCCATGCCTGGACTTTATGGTGAGATTTTTCACTTCCAGTACCGGGCTGCCGGGATCCAACTCCTCCTTCTCAACAATAAAGTTCACCTTCCTGCCCACCATCATCTCGGACATGGCCTCCTTGGACGTTTCCGCCACGTCGATGGTGCCTATATACTTCCCCTTTCGCAGGACGCTGCACCGGTCCGCCACTTCCTTAATCTCGTTCAGCTTGTGGGTGATAAAAATAATTGATTTCCCTTCCTTTACCAGCTGCTTCATAACCTTCATCAGCTCGCTTATTTCCTGAGGGGTGAGGACAGCCGTAGGTTCATCGAATATCAGAATTTCATTGTCGCAGTAAAGCATTTTAAGGATTTCAACCCTCTGCTGCATGCCCACTGTAATATCTGATATGTAGGCTTCCGGATCAATCTTAAACTTATAGCGTTCACTCAGCTCCACCACCCGTTTCCTGGCTTCGTCCATCCTCAGAACCCCCATGTTGGTAGTCTCTCTGCCCAGGACAATGCTTTCCAGAACCGTAAAGTTATGAACCAATTTGAAATGCTGATGTACCATTCCAATCCCCAGGGCATTCGCATCATTGGGGTTGTTTATTTTCACTTTCTTTCCGTTCATGAGGATTTCCCCCTCTTCCGGCTGGTACAGGCCGAAGAGGACGCTCATGAGGGTGGATTTTCCCGCCCCATTTTCACCAAGCAGGGCGTGTATCTCTCCTTTTTTTACTTTCAAGGTGATATCGTCGTTAGCCTTGAAGTTTCCAAACTGCTTGGTAATGTGGTTCATTTCAATTACATATTCCACACCTCTACCTTCCTTTCGCTACAGTTTACTCCTTTGTTGGGTTCCTGAAAATTACGTTTAGCTCTGTAGTTAATATTAAAGCATATGTGCACTTTGCAAAAGGACACGAGTCCTTTTTTTGGCCATTAATTATTTTTTAGTTTATAAGTTATATAAAAATATCACTTTTTTTATGCATCTTTTACAGGACTAAGCTTTTTATATCAGCAGGATGCCATGATTGGTATATTTCGTTCTCCCCATTTACCGAAGGGATGAAAACCAGTCAAAAGCCCCGCCGGTGGGCTTAAGCTCAAAGGAACAGATTTTACCGGTTGCAGGGTGTGGAAATTTCAGGCTGTAAGCCCACAGGGCAAGCGGCAAATGCCCTGTGGATAATAATCCACCGGATGTGCTTTCTTTTTCCACATTTGTGGATATCCGCTCTCCATAGCGGCTGTCGCCCCACACCGGAGCTCCGTGTCCCGCCATCTGTACCCGTATCTGGTGGTGCCGGCCTGTGAGGAGCTCTATATCTATTAGAGAGTATATTTTTTCCTCCGGCTCCTCCCTGTGGATAACTTCCAGAACCTTGTAATTTAAGACCCCTTTTTTACTGTCTTTCACCGACTTATCCACAATGCAGGAAGTGTTGTTTTTCCTGTCCTGGCGCAGATAGTCCACATAGGCGCCCTGTTTATCCACAAGTTTTCCACAAACCACGGCCAGATAAAACTTTTTCATTTTCCCCTCCTGCAGCGCTGCGCACAGCGACGCAGCCGCTTTCTGGTTTTTCCCGTAGACCATCACTCCGCCCACAGGCTTATCCAGCCTGTGGACAACTCCCACATAGGGCGGTTCTGAGGCATTTCTGACTGTGGGTAACTTGTGGATATCCCGCTTTTGGCTGAGATAACGGCGTATTTCGCTTACCATATCCGGCGCAAATCTCCGGGAACTCTGGGATTCCAGCCCGGCCGGTTTTTTTACTACAATAACGTCTCTGTCTTCATATATAACTGAAATCATATGTTTTCTCCTGATTCTCTGGGGTGGTTTGGTATCTGTATTCAACGGGGCGTGTTTTGCCCAATCAGTTTACAAAAGCATTTTCTGAAAATACTTGCATATTTTTCTTTCCAGGTGTATAGTATATATTACAAACATACATAGTAATCAAAACTACATATGAAAGTTTTGTAAATATATTGTAGTTCCCGGAAGGAGGCAAACACTTATGACAGCAAAACTTAAAAATAAGCTGACCAGGGTCAAGGACCCAGGGAGCGCCCTCACTCATTTTATCGCCCTTGTTCTGGCTATTCTGGCCGCTACTCCCCTGCTTCTTAAAGCAGGACAAAACTCAGGATACAGCCATTTGGGCGCTTTGGCGGTGTTTATACTCAGCATGATCGGCTTATATGCGGCCAGCACCATCTACCATACCCTGGATATTTCTCCGGAGGTCAATAAGATGCTGCGTAAGCTGGATCACATGATGATATTTATCCTCATTGCAGGCACCTATACACCGGTGTGCATGATTGTTCTGGGGGACCGGACCGGATGGTCCCTGCTGGCTCTGGTATGGGGTGTGGCCATCCTTGGGATTCTTATCAACGCACTTTGGATTACCTGTCCCAAGTGGTTCTCCTCCCTCATCTATATTGCCATGGGCTGGGCCTGCATTCTGGCATTTACAAAAATTATGGCCTCCCTGCCAAGGGCCGGCTTCCTCTGGCTTCTGGCAGGCGGCATTATCTACACCCTGGGCGGTATTATCTATGCGCTGAAGCTTCCCTTCTTCAATTCCAGGCACAAGTACTTCGGCTCCCATGAGATCTTTCATCTCTTTGTTATGGGCGGCAGCCTTTGCCACTATGTGATGATGTACCGGTTCATAGCATAATATTCCCAAAAACAGATATAAGCCCTAGAGCGTGTCTGAAAATTGCGTTCCGTCAGATGTGCGTTCCACTTTGTGGGAGATTTGGCCCAAATGAGCGCAGCGTAGCGGGCTACGTTAAGTGAATTTGTGGCAAATAAAGGACGCAATCCTCCACTCAGGTTTGCCGTCCCTTTTTCTTTATCTCCTGAAACTGTCTCAACAGCGCTTCTTTCTTCCTTCTGGTAAGGCGCTTGATAGCGTACTCCCGCTTCATAGCCTCCTCCTTTGTCTGAAACGCTTCGTAATAAGACAGACTCACCGGCCTTCTTGGCTTTGTATACTTGGCGCCCCGGCCTGCGTTGTGAGCTCCAAACGCTTGTCCAGGTCGTTGGTCCAGCCGCAGTAAAAGGTTCCGTCCGCACAGGTGAGAATATATGTGTAATTCATATACTTGCTCCTTCACAGCTGCATCTATGTAAACGGCAATAACGCTTCAGCACGTCATTACCGCCCAGGTCGCCCTGTAATCTATTATAAAGCACCAGCTGGATGCGCGACACAACCAGATAGAATCTATTGCTGCCCTGTAAAACTTCAATTGCTTCTATACTTCCATTATATCGCACATACCTTTAAAGTGTGCATAAAACCGGATTTATATTCCCGTTTTTCCAGAATGTCTTTTAAAACCGGCGTCCGCCGCCGCCGTGGCTGCGCCCGCTACTGGATCGGTGAGTGGTGCTGCGCCCTGAACCGCCGCCCCGTGAACTGCCGCCCCCCGAGGAACTGCCGGAAACCCTTGGAATGGGCGCTGACGTTACATATTTGTTAATAAGGCTGTCCTCCCGCCGGTCAAACCGGAAATTGGATTCCGCCCGGTAAGCCAGAAGTCCGTTGGCCACATCCCGCTCCGTCACCTTCATGGAATACCTGTTTTTAACTCCCAGACATGCGGAACCTGCGGCAAAAGCCGGTATGAGGACTGCCACTGCAGCCTCATACCACCGTATGCTTTTATAATAACTGAGTTCTCCCGTATCCCTGTCATAGATATACTGTCCGGACTGGATCCCTTTGTTTACATAATATTCTATGTCTCCAAGAAAAATTTCCACCGACTTGCCGTAATCCTGGGTTCTGAGGGGCGATATGGCGTTGTCCGTCATCCGGTCGATACGCTTGTCTGTGAGAATCCGGATCATTTTACCTGTAGTTGATATCCAGCATTCACCTCCCCGCTGCCCGGGAGCATCCATGTAAAGAAGATACAGAACGCCGCTGTTGTTTTTCCCTGTTCCAAAGCCCCCCTGGTCGTAGAAATCATCGGCATATTCCTCAGCGGTCCGCACTCCGTCATTGTAGGCAGTTACTACCACCACGTCCATTCCCGTCTTCGTTCTGACCCTGCCGATCCCCTCTTTTATAGACTCGGCTTCGTCCTCAGGTATGAGCCCGGCTTCGTCAAAAAGGCGTTGTTCCTGGTTCTCATTGCTTTGTTCTTCTCCAACCGCTCCGTAGGCAGTTAACCCAAAATCCCCCTGCCATCTCCACAAAATCACCGCTGTAATTGCAACTATCAGCAATGGGGCCGCAGCCCTCCCTCTGAAACTTCTTTTTCCTATTTCCCAAAGGCGTATCATCATATTCTTAACCGTCATCCCAAGAAATACCCTCCTATCAGAAGAATTATACACAGGGGCAGAAAGATAGATAGGAAGAGAACTGCCAGCTTCTTATTATCCACGGGAACGTTTCCGCATATCTTTCCCGTCTGACCGTTTAAGGCAAAGTAATAGATATTTCCTCCGGCCTTGTCATTATATGTGATAGTCCACACAGGCAGAAGGGCATAGCTCCAGCGCTCATCACGGATCATGGCCTCTTTCTTCTTAATCTGGAGACGGTTATAGGAACCGGCCTGGGCCTGGAGACTGCCCAGGGCAAACTCCCTCACCTCCGCCTGTATTCCCGTGATAAACTCCTGCTGCTCCATATCCCGGTTCTCCGCAAAGAACCCGGACAGATAACCCATGGAAAAATCCTTCTTCTCCTCCAGCCTGAAGGGCAGCACTCCATCCACCAGACGCCGGTTTGCTTTCCTCAGGCCGTTTCTTGCCACGTGGTTTACGTCCATGGAGCCCTGGCGCCTGACATCATACACCTGCGTCTCCGTGTAGCGCATATTACCTGTGGTCCACGTTCGGAGCCTGGTCCCCTGGGCGTCCAAATCTCCGTCTATCCGGCACCCGTAGAGCCAGTAGGGAAAGTAAACTCCCTGCATGCTCTCCACCTGCTTTTTGCAGTAAAATGCCTCGGGAACATACTTTTTGCGCCCTATCCATTGGGAAAATATCTCCTCCGCCTTCTTCCTGTCTATCTGAAAAGGAATCACATAATCTGGGGCAAACTCCCCGGAAAGGCGTCCTGACAAAACCACCGGATTGTGGCAATAGTAGCAGAAGGTTGCCGCTGTGGTGTCATCGGTCACAATCTGAGCGCCGCAGCTTGGGCAGGTATACAGAACCGCCCGGGTACTGTCCTCTAAGGCCCCAGCCTCTGAATTCCCCGATCCGGCAGCGCTCTTTTCCTCCCCTTTCATTTGGGAACCCCCCGTCCAGGGCTCCCCTTTCTCCCTTGCCTGGGAGGAAGGCACAATCCAGGGAGCCCCGGCCTGACCCTGGCCCTCTGTTCCGCCTGCCGTCTCCGGATCCACTGTCCGGTCTTTTGCCGAATCCGGTTTCAGCGACTCCAGCTCCTCCTGTGTGAAATCCGACAGGCAGAACTGGCAGTGATACTTTTGGATGGAAGGATCGAATATGAGCTCCGTCACAGTTCGGGCATTTATAGGTTATAGTTGCCATCTTTTTTCTCCTGTATCTATTTGGCAGATTATGGCCTTGCCTTGCCGCATTCACTGCAGAATTTTCCCTTATTGAAGGTTCCGCAGGCACAGGTCCATCCCTGATCCGGCCTGGGGCTTCCGCATTCGCCGCAGAACTTCCCTGAATTGGCAGCTCCGCATCCGGGGCAAGTCCAGCCCGGAACCTGCTGAACGCCATTTCCACCGCTCATCTGTCCTGGATTTATCTGCCTGAGTTCATCTGCCCTGAGTTCATCTGTCCCTGACTCATCTGTCCTGGGTCATCTGCCCTGAATTCATCTGCCCTGACTCATCTGTCCTGGGTTCATCTGCCCTGAATTCATCTGCCCTGGATTCATCTGCCCTGAATTCATCTGCCCCTGACCCATCTGCCCTGAATTCATCTGCATCTGATGCAGATTTGCACTGGAAGCCGCACCCATAAATCCGCCTCCCGCCTGCATTCCCACGCCCATCCCCATAAATCCTGCCATAGCGCCGCTGGCATTGGAACCTGCGTCCTTGATACCCTCAGCAATGGTGCTCTGGACATAGCCTTCCCGGATGGTGGGATCTCCCATCATAGCGCCCCTGTTTCTCAAATTAATCAGATTCTGCGACTCGTCATCATAGGTGATGGAGATGCCAACCTCTTGAATCTCCATGCCGCGCAGCTTATTCCACTCTTCATCCAGGGTGCCCGCCATATAGCGTCCCAATTCCCTGCTTTTAGATACTACATGGGAGATGCGGACGCCGTCGGCAGACATCTGGTTAATGGATGCCTGCAGGGCCTCCATAAACTCTGAAAGGTACTGCTCATTTACAGAATCAATCTCCACACGGTCTGCACTCTTGGCACTACCTCTGCGTAAAATTTAATCGGGTCTGTAATCTTCACGGAATAATTTCCGTGAGCCCTGAGAAAAAGCTCGGCATTGTAGAAATTATCAAAGTAATTCACCGGATTGCGGGTGCCAAATTTTATTCCCTTAATTTCCTGTAAATTTACATAATACACCTTCTGGGCGCCGGGAACGACGCCTCCGAAGCGCACACGGTTAAAGGTTTCTCTCAGGGCGTTCCCGAACTCTCCGTTAAAGAGGGAGGGTTCCGAGGACTGGCTTACCTTGTAATATCCCGGCTCCGCCGTATAATCCACAATCTTTCCTCCATCCACCAGCATCATAAACTGGTTGGGATACACATGGATTATGGAACCGTTTGAAACCAAATCCGAGGAGCCCTTTGTGTTGGAGCCCTTTCCCTGTCTTACCTGAACTCCCCGCACAAATACGGTCTTGTCGCCCATATCATCAGGTTCAATCGCCTCCAGCCACTGATCCGCCAGGGCTCCCCCACTGCTGTTGTTACCGCTTTAATAATACCCATAATTAAACCCCTTTCTTTCGGTTCTTATTTTGTCTGCGCCTGGACTTTACAGGCTCCACGCACCAGATGGCAACTGCAATCATAATACATGCCAGGGCCACCTGAATCATAATACTGATTATTACCCAGTTATCCATTACAAAACCGTCGGGATTCATTCCAAAATAACTGCATATTTCCGCCACAGCCTTGCCCCCCTCCGTCTGCCCGCTGATAATAGCCAGAAAGGTGGCCGCCGGATTTAACAGCAGAAGATAGAAGGCTCCCCCTGAGGTGGCCTTAAGGCCCGCCTCTGTGCCGAAAGCGGCCACAGCGCTGCTTATCCGCGTAGCCGACAGAGACAGGCAGAACTTGTTGATAAAATAAGTCCCCGCCACCACTGCGATGAGCGCTCCATAGGTCACCACTGTGGATATGGTGGAACGCTTAAATACGGCTGAAAAGCAGATCCCAAGGGTTCCTGCAAAAAATGCGGCTGCCAGATAGCATAAAAGCAGTGAAAACACATCCGGCCAGGTAATGCCCCCATAGACAAAGACCATGGCCACAGCAGGAAAACTGGACACAATCAACAGAAGCAGTGTGCTCAGCGCGCTCATCAGCTTCCCGATGACCACCTGCGCAGCGGTCATCTGCGTGGTAAGCATCAAGTCCAGAGTCTGCCTCTCCCGCTCGCCGCTGATGCTGGCTGCTGTCACAGCAGGCACGATGAACAGGAGGAGAATAATCTCAATGGTGGTGACAAATTTATACATATCCATAAAGCTGCTGTACTGAATCACAGCCGTAGTTCTTACCTGCGCTATGACCGAGTACATATTAAGGAGCGTCACCAGGGAAAGGATGCCGTTAAACAGCAGGATAATAAGGGGCAGCCTGATACTTCTGGAACTTACCTTCAACTCCCTGCTACATACCGGATTCCGCATCATAGGATACCACCACCCTTTCTTCCTCATGGTCTGTCAGCTGCATAAACACCGACTCCAGGCTCCCCTTTTCTCTGGTATACCCGTTCACCAGCACGTCGCTGTCTATGAGCTGCTGAAGCAGAAGAGCCTCGTCCTGGGCGTCTCCTGTAAACCGCACGCACACATCCTGCTCTCTCATGGAAATCGTCTGAACGCAGGGATGGCTTTTTAGTATCGATAAGGCTTTGTCCATATTTGAAAAACCGATATAACCAGAGGGTTGGACGTGTTAACCCTGGAGAGGATGTCCATTATATTTCCCTCCAGCACCATATGCCCCTGGTCGATAATGCCGATGTCCGTACACAGCTCCGAGAGTTCCGAGAGTACATGGGAGCTGATAACAATCGTTTTGCCCGCCTCCTGAAGTTCCATTAAAATCTCCCTGAACTCAAATCTGGTTCTGGGATCCAGTCCCGAAGTAGGCTCATCCAGTATGAGAATCGCCGGATCATGTATCAGGGCCCTGGCGAGGCAGAGCCGCTGTTTCATTCCTCTGGAGAGGCCGTCCACATAAAAGTCCAGTTTATCCTCCAGGCCCACCTGTTCCAGAAGGGCGGTGTACCGCTTTCTGGCCACCAGCCCGTCCAGGTGATGGCAGGAGGCAAAGAACTCCATATATTCCGACACAGTCAGGTTGTCATAAACCCCGAAAAATCCGGCACATATCCAATCATAGCCTTCAGCTTTCTCAGGTCCGCAAGGGCATTGATTCCGTCTATGGTAATGCTCCCCTCCTCAGCCCTCAGAAGTCCTGTCATAATCTTAATGGTGGTAGTCTTGCCCGCCCCGTTGGGCCCTACAAATCCGTAGAGGGCCCCGGATTTCACTGTCATGTCCAGACCGCTTAATGCATGATATTTTCCATATATTTTATGTAATCCCTTAATTTCCAGCATTATTTGCTCCTTCCTGTAACAGTGAGCGTAGGCAGCATAATATTCCAGTTATATTCCCCTGAAGTATCGTATACATACTTTACAGTGAGGGTGTTGCCCGGCGACAGATAGGGCTCCAACTGATCCTTGGTATATTCTGTCATACCCTTGTTCATGGAATCATAATTCCCTGAATTGTAATTATAAAAATACATTTTTCCGCTGAAGGGCACCATATAATAATACCGCATGCTCTCCGCCACCTGGCCGTCCAGCTGGTAGAAATTCAGCTTCTCCACCTCTATATCATTTCCCAGATAGTATTCAAGCATTACAGGGGTCAGCCCATACATCGTATTATTAGGTGCATAATATTCCCCGGACAGCACATTGGGCTTTTTCTGCATTGCAGAGCGGTATATCATTCCGTCTTTCTCATAGTTCACATCCACAGGTGAAGTAAGCAGTGTGGAGCCGTACGTCTCATAGTCCGGTTTTATCAGGAAATCCGTCTCATCCTTCTCTTTGCTGAAAGCAACCACTCTGGCCTCCGAATGATATCCCGACAAATAGTTGCTCATATAAAAATTCAGCAGGTTGGTCCGCTCCAGAGCCTCCACATACTCAGCGTCCTCAATATTACCGTCCCTCTTGTACCTGGAAGCTCCTGTTATCTGCTCCGCCATGGCATAGCCGAAATTGGTGGCGCCGTATATGACCTCCTTGTCATCCAGTTCCACCGTCTCACCAGGCGCCATGCGGTCGATAAAAATCATCTGATTATACAGGAGGACAGCCACGCTCTCCACTTCCTGGTCATAGTGATTTGTAATAGTGCCTGTCACTTGGCCGTCAAAGGAGTTGATACTTCCTGTAAAGCCACATCCCCGTCATTCTTTTTGTTTCTCTCCATCTGAAAAACTTGGAATTAAACGCTCCCACTCCGTCGGCTTCGATTCGGCTGCTCTCATCCCCATAACGGATGGTGATGGCAGGGCTCTCATTCCCTGTAAACTTTGGCATGGGCGTCATATCATAGTAGGCGTTGCCTGTGATGGGATACAGCGTATAGGAGGAATCCAGTTCTACCGAAAAAGCCTTGTTATAAGGAGCCCTCATATTGATAAAGGTCGTCTCCGAAATTTCTCCGCTGTCCGTATCCTTGATGGTTGCGTAGGTAAAGAAGGGGCCTGAAAACCTGGTGCTCATTCCCATTATAATTACCATACCTGTGCAGCAAACGGAAAGTACGGCCACAGACAGCTGGTAATACTGCCGCATTCCCCGCTGTTTGAAGAAGAAGTAAAGTCCCGGCCCCGCCAGGGCCACATAAGCCACAGCCAGAGTCACATAGAGCCCCACCCTGGGAAGCTTGTTGACGTCTCCTGTATTAATAAGGCTCTGAACGGACCAATACTGTTCCGATGTACTGCCTCCCCTGGAGCTGGCCAGAAGATTGACTTTATCCTCACCCAGAAGATTAAAAAACAGATTGTCAATATAAGACACATTGGCCTGGCAGAAGTCCTCAATATCCCCGAAATCGTAGATGGATACTGCCGCCATGCCCTTGCCTGCGGCCACCGAGGACACCACCGACAGCTCATCGCTGGAAAGGACCTCGGTGGCCCCGTTCAGCGGCACTTCCGTACATGTGAGAGGAATAGAGGCCCCTTCCGGCCCGTCCACCGCATATTCGACGCCCATATTTACCACATACTCGCCTGGCTGGGGAAGGGGATCTTCAAGAAGTTCACCCGCAAATCCGCGCAGGGTATCTTCCCCTCTGGCTCCGGTTCCAAACAGGAGAACCCCTCCTTTCTGAACCCACTCCCAAACAGCCTCTATCTGCTGGCCCGACAGTTTTCCCGTGTCAAAGTCTGTTATGAGAAGCACGTCCAGCTGATCCAGCCCCAGGCCGATCACCGGAAGGCTGGCTGCATTCATCTCAATGGTTCTGGTGCGCAGCGTGCTGTAATTAATTCCACCCATTGAGATACAGCAGCTTTGCGGGGTTATCGCTGAGCACACCGATAAACAGCTCTGCGGTTTCCAGGTTAAGATTCAGCTTCAGCCGCTTCTGAACCACCTCCCTGCCGCTCTCATCCAGCACTTTTACATACATCTGATCTACTCTGGCGCCCAGGGAAATACTCAGATCCTGCACCAGACTGCCGGAAGCCTTCACTTCCAGAGGATATTCATAGCGGTAAACGTCATACTCCTGATCCATTGTATAACCCTTCAGCTCGGATTCCATAGCCAGCACGCACAAAGTGCCCCTGAAATTCCGGGCTTCCTGGTTTTTCACTTCTATCCGCAAAGGCAGAAAACGTCCGCTCTTGGCTATATTCTGATAACCGTAGACCACATCCAGGGCTATGGGAGAATTGATTAACTCCTCCTGGCTGCCTGTCTCAGGCAGGCTGCTCTCCTGGGCCCCCGGCGCCTGCAGGCTTAACATCCCCGCAAACAATAAGCCAAAAAGGGAGCCTTTCAGCGCCCTTTTAATCTTGATTGGAATTATACTCCTATTGGTCATTCTCATCCGTCTCTCCGTTCATATGGTTACAGTTCATATTAGCTGATAGTGCCAAAATTTTCTTTGTTAATATCAAAATGAACCTGCAGCTTTACCGTAAACACAGTTCCGTTTAAATCGCTGGTAACGTCTATGGTTCCTCCATGCATATCCACAATCTCCTTCACAATGGCCAGACCTAAACCTGTCCCTCCGGTGTGGGTGGAGCGGGACTGTTCCACGCGGTAGAATTTGTTAAATATCAGAGGCAGTTCCTCAGGGGGAATTACATATCCGAAATTGGTCACTGATACAGTAACCACATCCTCCCCCCCGTGAAGCTTTACCACAACCCGCTTGCCGTCCGCGCCATATTTGATGGCATTGCCGATAAGATTATCAAACAGCCTTGCCAGCAGGTTTCCGTCAGCAGTGATAACCTTGGCAGGAACATTGCTCTGGAAATCGTAGGAAAGATTCTTGTCCACAAAGTTAGGATAGGCTTCCTCCAAAAGCTGGCTCAGCAGCTTCACGACATCCAGCTGGGCCACATGCATGGAAATTTTTCCGTAGTTAAGTTTTGTAAAACCAAACAAATCTTCTATAAGTTTTTCCAGCCGTCTGGCTTTCCCGTATGCGATCTCTATGTATTTGTGCTGCATCTCCGGCTCTATTCTGGTGTTTCCCGCCAGCAGCTCCAGATAACCGATTATGGAGGTCAGGGGCGTTCTCAAATCATGGGCCACATTGGTAATGAGCTCGTTCTTCGTCCGCTCAGCTTCCCTCTCCTTATCCATCAGCTCCCGTATATCCTCCACCATTTTATTCAGGTTGGAGGCCATACTGGAAAATTCATCATCTCCGATAATGTCAATGGATGTGTTCAGGTTCCCCTCTGAAATGCTCTGAACCGCATCGGAAATGTGGCTGATATACCTGATATAAGGTTCCTGCAAAATCATAAAGGTGACGGAAAACAGTATCAGTCCGAAAATCACATACATTAACACCACCGCCGTATGATACTGCAAAACAGCCTGCACCAGACGATCCATGCGTCCCGAATCTTCCAGATATCTGGCAATCATGGACACATTGGTCACCAGAAATATTTCCACCAGGCAGGTGATAATGGCACTGTAGATAATATTGGTAATTACCCTGGTATGGTAGCGCCTGCTCATATCACTTTTTCAATTTTATATCCTACTCCCCACACCGTTGTAATAATTTTGTTCTGCCTGGTATCTTCCTTCATCTTGCCTCTCAAACGCCTGATATGTACCATAACCGTATTGTTGGCTTCATAAACCTTCTCATTCCATACTTTCTCGAATATCTCGTCTGTGCTGAACACCTTTCCCGGGTTGGAGGCCAGCAGATACAGGATATCAAACTCGATGGGAGTCAGCTTGATCTCCTCATCGTCCACAATCACCTTGTGGTTATCCTTATTGATGGTCATTCCCTTGATGGTTATCTCGTTGTTGGCTGTCTGGTGGGACGCGCTGTTTGGGTTCAGCTGGGTATAACGCCGCAGCTGTGATTTTACCCTTGCAGTCAGTTCCAGAGGATTAAAGGGTTTTACCACATAATCGTCTGCTCCTGTGCCCAAACCCAATATCTTATCCAGATCCGTAGACTTGGCGCTGAGCATGATGATGGGAATGTTGTTGCTCTCCCTTATCCTCTTGCACATTTCCAGTCCGTTCATTCCGGGCATCATAATATCCAGAAGAACCAGGTGCACCTCTTCCTTTCCAAGAATCTCCAGACCCTTGGCTGCATTTTCCGCCTTAAACACTTTATAGCCATCGCTGACCAGATAAATCTCTATCAGATCGGCAATCTCTTTTTCATCATCTACAACCAGAATATTAATATCGGGCATGACTTCCCCTCCTCCTATGTTAACTTATATGTAATCTCAGGCCGGTTCATTCCCAGACTCTGACTTAATACCTATTCTAACACAAGACAGCAAGGTTTTCCTTACTTTTTTCTTGAAATATTGTGGGAATTTCTGTTACAAACTCATGGTTTCTGCCTCTTCTGGAAAAAACTGTGGCAATTGTTCTGATGTTACAATGAAAAAACAGGGAGATAATGTTATAATTCTTTTAGAAACCTTGAAGGAGGCAAATCAGGTGAAAATTATGACTTTGATGGACAATCTGCCGGGAGCACAGAAAAGCCTTCAGGCAGAACACGGATTATCCTTTTTCGTAGAGACAGAGCACGTAAAGATTCTCTTCGACTTCGGCTCAGGAATCCATACTCTGGAGAATGCCGCAAAGCTGAATGTAAAGCTGTCTCAGATCGACTATAGCGCAGGCAGCCATGGACATTATGACCACGCCGGAGGATATCCCTTCTTCGCAGAAGCAGGACTTACCTGCCCTCTGGTCACAGGCCGGGGATATTTTGAAGAAAAGTATGCTCTAAGCGGCAGAAAGGCCGCCTTTTTGGGCGCAGGCTTTGATGAAAGCTTTCTGGCCGGGAAACACATCCCCCATATCCAGTGCAGGGATATCCTGCCTCTGGCTGAAGGCTGCTGGGCTCTGGGCGGCTTCAAACGCACCCGGGAATTTGAAGCCGTCCCGGAACGGTTCGTTATCCGAAGAGAGGAGAAATGGGTTCCGGATCTCTTTGAGGATGAAATCTGTCTGGCGCTGGAGGAGAAGGGCGGGCTGACAGTTATACTGGGTTGCAGCCACCCCGGAATTCTGAACATATTGGACAGGGTTAAGGAACAGTTCTCCCTTCCCATCAGAGCGGTTGTGGGGGGAACCCACATGGCAGGAGCAGACCGCCGGCGAATCGAAAAAACCATTCAGGCAATGAAAGAGATGGGCATTTGGCTTCTGGGCTTTAACCACTGCTCCGGGGCGCTGCTCCGGGAGATGCTGGATGGGGACCCGTCGCTGGACACCGTATATCTTGGCGCAGGAGACTGTCTGTTTTTATAGGGAGTGATTTGAAAACCTCCCTCCCCTTCCGAAGGCTGCCCCCGGCATCAGCTGCCGCTCTCTATAGGCGTAAATACTCTGGACCCCGAAACATTGGACTGCTCCATATGGCATTAGCCATCATTATGGCCTCTCTGCAGAACTGAGCCTGGGAGTTTACCAGAACCTTTCCCCGCTTGTCTTCCTTCTCATAGGTACCGTCCGGCTGAAGAATATGAGCTTTCACATTATCCTCCAGCTCCACCTCAAGAATATGGATAACCTTCTCTTTCAAGTCCTCGTCCTCCACCGGGAACATAATCTCCACCCTGCGGTCCAGGTTTCTGGGCATCCAGTCCGCACTGCCCATGTAGACCTCCGGGCTTCCGTCATTGAGAAAATAGAAGATCCGGCTGTGTTCCAGGAAATTGCCTACGATGGAGCGGACTGCTATGTTCTCGCTCAAGCCGGCCACGCCGGCCCTGAGGCAGCAGATTCCTCTTATAATCAGTTCTATCTTCACCCCTGCGCAGGAAGCCTCGTAGAGGGCGGTGATAATCTCCTTATCGCAGAGCGAGTTCATTTTCGCCATAATATGACCGGCCCTGCCTTCCCTGGCATGGTCCGCCCTCCCTGCGTATCATCCGCAGGAACCGGCTCCTGAGCCACAGGGGTGCAACAGACAGCTTGTTCCAGCCCAGGGGCTCGGAATAGCCCGAAAGCATATTGAACACAGCAGTGGCATCCTCCCGATCTGGGGATCACAGGTGAAAATACCGCAGTCTGTGTAGAGCTTGGCTGTGGAATCATTATAATTTCCTGTGCCAGGTGGACATAGCGGCGTATGCGTCATCCTCCATGCGCACTGCCAATGTGATCTTGCTGTGTGTCTTAAGGCCCACCAGTCCATAGATTACATGGCAGCCTGCTTTTTCAAGCATCTTGGCCCAGTTAATATTATTCTCCTCGTCGAAGCGGGCCTTTAGCTCCACCAAAACCGACACCTGTTTTCCATTGTCAGCTGCCTCTGCAAGAGCTGCAATAATGGGGGAATTCCCGCTGACACGGTAGAGCGTCTGTTTGATAGCCAATACTGACTGGTCCCTGGCCGCGCTGCGGACGAAGTCCACCACAGGGTCAAAGGTCTGGTACGGGTGATGAAGCAGGATATCTCCTTTGCGGATATTGGTGAAAATATCGTCCTCATTCATCAGAGCAGGCACAGGCTGGGGCGTGTACTTTGGCGCTTTAAAATGTTCAAACCCGTCCATTCCGTACATCTTCATAAGAAAGGTCAGATCCAGAGGGCCGCTGATCCCGAATATATCCTGGCTGCTGATGGACAGCTCCTTTTTGAGGATCTTCAAAAGCCGCTTATCTACATTGTCCTCTATCTCCAGGCGGATGGCCTCACCCCACTGGCGTTTCTTAAGCTGCTTCTGAATCTCCTCCAAAAGATCCACCGCCTCCTCCTCGTCGATGGTCAGATCCGCATTTCTCATAATCCGGAAAGGATGGGCAGAGACGATGTCATAGTTCAGGAACAGAGCCTGCATATTGCGCTCGATGATCTCCTCCAGAAGAATCACAGCCCTCTGCTCTTTTCCGTCCTCATCCACCTCACGGGGCAGTTCCACAATTCTTGGAATGACCGAAGGCACCTGTACCATGGCAAACTCCAGTTCTTTATCCTCCCCGTCTTTTTTCTGGAGAAGAGCCGCAATATTCAAGGTCTTGTTGCGGATCAGCGGGAAGGGCCTGGAAGAATCAAAGGCCATAGGAGTGAGAACCGGGTACACATTCTTACGGAAATATTCATCTGCAAAAACGGCTTCCTCCCTGGTCAGCTCCTCATGGGACATAATCACGCGCAGTCCATTGTTCTTCAGGGCGGGAATAAGGGAACGGTTGTAGGTGGAATACTGCATTTCCACCAGCTGATGGGTCCGCTGGCTGATTTTATCCAGCTGCTCCTGAGGCGTGAGTCCGGCAATATCCGGCTTGGTGTATTTGGCGTGAACCATATCCTTCAGGGAAGCCACACGAACCATATAAAATTCGTCCAGGTTGGACGCTGTTATACTTAAAAATTTCAAACGCTCAAAAAGCAGCAGGCTCTTGTCCCTGGCTTCGCTGAGAACCCTGTAATTGAACTCCAGCCAGCTGAGCTCCCTGTTTACATAATTTCCCGGTTCTGCAGCGAAATCCACAGGAGCAGGAACTTCCTTTACTGTTTTGGCCTTGGCAGGTTTTGCCTTCACAGCCTGATTTTTTCCAATAGTATCTGCCATGATTACACCTTCCTTTTCTGCCTTAATTCAGGTCTTACTCCGAATATTTCTTCAAAAAAATCTGCCTTCTGCCCGAATGATGCGGCCTCCAAGGCCATATCTCCCTGATAACCCGTGGTAATCACCAGTTCATTTTCCCGCACAGCCATCTTGCAGTCCACCAGCTTGCCTCTGTGGCTTCTGTCCATGGAATTTGCCAGGCGGAGGATCGCTGTCAGCTTTGCAATGAGAATCGTGATGGAACTGCGGCTGACGCCGGAATCACTGTAAGGATGAAGCTGGGTTTCCAGCTGCACCTTGTCATAATCGAAATCTCTGATATTATAGCGTACCACATTGGCGATGATCTCTCGCTCCAGGTGGCTTAAACCGATGATCTCCGTCGACATGATAATATTGTAGGAGCATTCATTGGAATTTTTAATGCTGATAAATTTGCCGCAGGCATGGAGGAGCACCGCGATCTGCAGCATCAGCCGTTCCCTGGGACCAAGGCCGTGAAATTTCCGCATACTGTCGAATATATTTAACGCATACTGCTCCAGCACCTGATTGTGGCTGTTGTGGCACTTGTATCGCTTCGCAATATTCCTGGAGGCGGCCAGAATATCATTTTCAAAATTGTGGGCAAATTTTACCAGCTTGTTGTCGTCGCCGTACTCTGCTGCAATTCCATCGCAGAGCCGGATCCCGGGCACCCAGAACATCTCCGCCCCCGTGAGCTCCAGAATCCGCTTATACACCACTGCGCTTGGAAGCAGAAGGGAGGCATACTCGCTGTTTACTCCAAAGCGCTCCTCAATCTGATCGGTGGTCATCTGGCACAGGCGGTCGTAGAAGCGGCGCATCGTAACCGCGTCGATTTTATCTCCCAGTACGGCTCTGTCCATCCGGCGGACAAGAAAAAGGATATTCTCACCGATACCGATGAGATGGCTGATTTCCCGGTCCTTCAGGTACATTTTGCGGAAGGTGAAAAGCTCGTTGTCCACTATCTCCTCGATCTGCTCCCTGTGGTCCCTCACTGTAGCCGGAATTCTTGACAGGAGGCTGCGGATGCGCAGGGTTCCCAACGGAAGATTCTGGGTGGTCACCAAAGCGTCCTTGTCGAAAAGGGAAAGCTGCGCGCTTCCAAAGCCCACATCAATGATAGCCGTTCCCTTCTGTATAATTTTGTTAAATTCAACGGCCTTGGCCGCTATGGCTTTGTAACTGATAAACCGCTGTTCCGAGTTGCTGATAATACGCACATCCAGACCCGTCCTTACCCGTATCTGCTCCAATATAATCTGGTTGTTGTGGGCCTCCCTCATGGCGCTGGTTGCATAGGCCCTGTAATCCTTCACCCGGTAGGTTTTCATAATCTGGACAAAATCCTCCAGAACCCGGCACATCTCCTCCACCAGATCATAGCTGATTTTCCCCAGGCTGTAGGTATCCTTTCCAAGGGCAATCACATGGCGGATATGTCCACACACCGGATTCCGGTTTTATATGAAATCTCATATATTCCCAGCTCCAGTTCAAAGGAACCTACATCAATTGCCGCAAATGTCCGAACTGCCACTGCCTCTCCTCCTTATGAGCACTTAGCTCCTGTCCTTTAGGAGCTTACGTGCGATAGATGTCACCTCCACTTAGCGAGGTATCCCACGAGCTTAGTGGAGTGGCTCCTTATGAGCACTTAGCTCCTGTCTTTCAGGAGCCACAAATAATCAACGCTATTATAAGCGAAGCCCTTCCCTGTTTACATGTAATCCCTGTAAACTTGCCGTAAAATTTACGTAAATGGCCTATATCTTTCCCCTCAGGTGCGTAATAAACTGAGCTGCCGTCCTTCCCGACAGGCCGCCGTGCTCAACTCCCACTTGTTGGCTTCCGCAAACAGCTCTTCCTCCGGCATATCCAGCTTATGTCTCTGGGCCAGCGCTTTCACAATCGTCTCAAACTGCCTTTTGTCAGGTGAGCCGTAATAGATGGTCACGCCGAACCTGGCGGCCAGGGAAAGCTTTTCCTGTACCGTGTCATTGTTGTGGAGTTCATCGTCCAGCTGTCTCTTATCGCTGAACCTCTCCCGGATCAGGTGCCTCCTGTTGGAGGTGGCATATATCAGCACATTGTCCGGGCGCTTACCCAGTCCTCCCTCCAAAATCGCCTTCAGATACTTATATTCCAGTTCATAGTCCTCAAAAGACAAATCATCCATGTAGATAATGAACTTGTAGTTCCGATCCTTAATCTGCTCCAGAACATCGCTCAGCGCCCTGAACTGGTGCTTATACACCTCAATGATACGCAGTCCTTTGCTGTAATATTCATTGAGCACAGCCTTGACACTGGAGGATTTTCCTGTGCCTGCATCTCCAAACAGCAGAACATTGTTGGCCTCCCTGCCGGCCACAAAGCTTTCCGTATTCTCAATCAATTTCTGCTTCTGCAGCTCATACCCCACTATATCTTTAAAATACACATGCTCCACATTGATAATAGGATCGATGATAAATCTCTGCCCCTGGTCCTTCTCCACAATGCGGAAGGCCTTGTTGAGGCCGAATTTGCCCACTCCAAACTCCCTGTAAAACTCCACCGCATAGCGCTGGAATTCCTCCACATCTGCGGATTTCTCCAGCTGCACAGCCAGATTCACAATGCTGTCCCTGACCCGTTTGTTAAATACGCGGCTGTCCGTCTTTGCAGGCCTGTAACCGGCCATAACCTTCCAAAGCCCCCGGGCTCAAGGGCCGTGATATCCGCATCGAACAGCGCTTTGAAAATCTTGTAGTCTTCCTTTGCAATCTCATCCAGAGAGCCGTCTGCCGCTCCTGTAATCTCACAGGTGGTTGTGTAGGCATTTTCATGGTTGGCGAGGCAGAAGGCCAGAAAGCAGTGCCAGAGATTCCCCTCAAAACCGTATTTTACAGCCAGCTCCGTAAGCTTTCCCCCGCAACAGAAAGGATCCGGTTCACGGTCCATATGGGCATAACCCAAAAGGCAGGCCACCTCCTGGAATAATTCCTGATACTCCAGGTTTCTGTATATAACTAATCCGCTTATATCCATCTCCATTCCGCCTCCTAATAATTTCCCAGAATCCGCATACTCACTGCTTCTTCCGAGATTCCTTTCAGTGCATTTCGGATACCTCCGTCGCTTAGAGATCCTTCCACATCCACAAAAAACCGGTATTCCCAGCTGCGCCCCTCAATAGGCCTGGATTCGATCATCACCATATTCACGTCGTTGTAGATAAAGTTTCCCAGCATATTGTAAAGGGAACCGCTTTTATGTAAACCTTCAAAACAGATGCTTACTTTTCCCGCGTCCTTCCTGTACACAGGCTCTTTGCACAGAATTATAAATCGTGTCACATTATCCTTATTGTGGTTAATGCCCCGCTCAAGCACCTGCAGGCCGTAAAGCTTTGCGGAAATCTCGCTGGCAACTGCCGCATGAGACTTGTCCTTCTCCGCCAGCACCTGCTTTGCGGCGCCTGCGGTGTTGGCGGCGCTGATCTGCTGCCATTGTCTGTGTTCATTCAGGTACTGGGAACTCTGCATCAGGGCCTGGGGATGGGAGTAAACCTGGCGGATATCGGAAAGCCTGGCTCCCGGGAGGCCCAAAAGGCAATGATTGACAGCTACCTGGGTTTCGGCTACGATATAAAGGTTATGCTTAACCAGATTATCGTAATTGTCGCTGACAGCTCCTGCGGATGAATTCTCAATGGGAAGAACTGCATAGTCGGCTCTTCCCTCCTCCACCTCCACCAGGGCGTCCTCGAAAAAGGGAACGTGGTATACGTCCGCTTCCTCCCCAAAGTACTGGAGGGCTGCACAGTGGCTGTAAGCGCCCTCAACCCCCTGATAGACGATCCTGACCCCGTCCCGCTTCAAAGCTTCCACCATTGTAAAGCCTGTGTCCTGATACATCCCATGCTCTGCCAGAAGCCGGTACTGATACTTGCGGCTCACTGTCATCAGCTGTGAAAAGAGTTCATAAACCCCCTGTCTGTTAAACTCTCCATGGGCCTGGCTTCTCACTGCCTCCAGCTTTTCCTTCTCCCGCCGGCCGTCGTAGACCGGCTTCCCTGTGGCGATTTTAAACTCAGCCACGTCCCTGCAAAGAGCCATCCTCTGCTCAAACAGCTCCACCAGCTGCGTGTCTATCCCGTCCAGCCGGCTCTTATTTCCTGTAAATCCATATTCTTCATCACTTACGTCTGCTCCATCCTGTATTTTTGTTTGTACTGCCCGGAACCTTATGAATCCTGTCCCTTCTGCATCTCTCCCAGCATGCCGGCTATCACTTCCCTGGTATAGGCCCCGGGAAACTTCTTCTTTTCCGGCGGAAGCTCTTTTAAATAAATAGGCTCTCCATAACGTATCACCACGTGGCTTGGCCTCACCAGCGGAAAATGCCGCTCAAATATTTCCGCTGTTCCTGTGATAGCCACAGGAATAACGGGACAGCCGCTTTTCTCCGCAATCTTCAAACTGCCCTCATGAAATACAAGAAGATCCGTCAAATCCTGGTTTTCATTGCGGGTGCCTCCGGAAATATCCATATGGAGACGCCGTGTCGAATCTTGTCAATTCCCTCCAGTATTGTCTTAAGCCTTCCTTGATATTCACCCTGTCAAGAAACAGGCAGTTAACCCGGAACATCCAGTCTCTGAGAAGGGGAATTTGAGCATCTCCTTCTTGGCCACAAATCCAGTCAGCCCTGGCACAGTCACATAACCGATGAGAATGTCAAAGTAGCTTCTGTGGTTGCCCACATAGAGCACCGCCCGGTCAGAGGGAATGTGTTCCAGCCCCTGTACTTCGTATGTAACCCCCTGCAAACTTAAGCACCAGACGGAATACCCTCTGAACTACCCTGAGGCTTCTGAGCTGAACATCCCCGGCATTCTTTTTTTCCCTTATCTGATATAACCCCAGCAGCGGTATGCTGAAAATAAGAAAAAGCACTACCGTCAGCGCCACCATAACAATCCGTATCATTCCCCTTCTCCTTTAACCACTTTAATTTGTAAATATTATTCTTTATTATAAATAAAGAGCGGCGCAAATACAATACCTTACAACCAGGTTTCGTACTTAGCGACCGCTCCTTTTTTTCGTTATATATTCAAACAAAAGTCCGGTTCCAAACCACAGGGGTGCAAATTTAAGGCGTATGACGCCGCCTACATTGTCCGGCCACTGGGAATAATCCCAGGGACAGATACCTAAGGCTGTGAGCCACATCCCTGTAATATATTCTGCAATAAAAATCAGCACCATATAGATCAGTCCATGGCGGATCATCCGGCTCACAACGGCCAGTCTCCCCCCGGAACCATCCGGTATACCAGGCAGCCCTTCCAGCCAGCTGTCTATAAACCGGCTCACAGGCAGAAGAAATGCACCCATTCCATAGATGGGAAACATAAGAAGCGACGTTCTCCCCATCAGCCTCCAGTCCCCCGCCATAATGGAATCCACCGAGGTGAACATAACCTCAAGGCACCATCCTGCAATGCCGCAGCGGACAAAATTAAGCAGCAGTTCATTGATTCTGTTACGATAATTGGTTTCTTGTGTTTGCGCTTTCATAGGCTTTAGTATGGCCGGCGCTGCCTTCCTTTTATTCTTCTGCGGCCGTATTTCCATAAGTTTCCGTTGGATGTCCTTTTACAAGAGAGGAGACAGAAGCCGGCTGGACTGCTCCTTCACCCGCATCCACAGATTCCGCTTCCTGTAATCCTCCTTCGTCAGCTCCCTGCAGTGGGGAAGATCGTTTATAAACGCCTCCTCCAGCTCTCCCGTCACATCACCGTCGTAAATCGTTGCATTGACCTCAAAATTCAGTTCAAAGCTGCGTATGTCCATATTAGCTGTGCCGTAGCAGCTGACTCTTCCATCCACCATGATTCCCTTGGAATGGAGAAAGCCGTTTTCATAGATATAAACTCTGGCCCCGTAATCCAGAAGCTCTCCTGCATAGGAGCAGGTGGCCCAGTATACAAATGGATGATCGGGCTTACAGGGAATCATCAGGCGCACATCCACGCCTGAAAGCGCTGCCATCTTAAGAGCTGAGAGAATAGCGTCATCCGGTATGAAGTAGGGCGTCTGAATATAGATATTATGCTTCGCTTTGTGGAACAGCTCCAGATAGTTGTTTCTTATATGGGGCTCCCTGGTGTCCGGGCCGCTGGTAATAATCTGCATACATACCAGCTCGCTGGCTTCCCCAGGATCCGGCCAAAGGGGCGCTGCGTCCTTAGCCAGCTGACGTCTGGCGCACTCCGCTTCCTCCCCGAAATACCGCATGTCTTTAAAAAGGTTCTCCCCTGTGGCATAATTCCAGTCCAGGGCAAAACGTATCTGGAGGCTGATGGCTGCTTCCCCGAAAATTTTCAGGTGGGTATCCCTCCAATATCCGAACTTTGGATCCTTGGATATATACTCCTTTCCAATGTTAAATCCACCCACAAATCCCACGCAGCCGTCAACCACCACAATTTTCCTGTGGTTACGGTAATTTACGCGAAGGTTCAGCCAGCAGAAAGGGGGAAAGAATACTCCGACCTTGATGCCTGCCGCCCGCATCTGCTCCCACCTTCTGGCCGGCATAAAGCGGCCGCCCATACCGTCGCAGAGAATCCTGACCTCCACGCCCTCTTTCACCTTTTCCAAAAGAATGGGGACTATGGAATCGAAAAGCTCATCATTCTTTATAATATAATACTGTATATGGATGAAGTGCCTGGCGCTACGCAGCTCCTGCCTCAACGCCTCAAATTTAGCCCTGCCGTCCGTAAACACCTGCACCTGGTTGTTCACAGTGAGAACGGAACCGGATGTCTCCAGATTGTAAAGTATGAGACTCTTAAAATCCCTGGACAGGGGATCCATCTGCTCCTCAGGCATGTCGTCGGAACGGATAATCTCCTCCTGGCTTTTTACCGGCAGCTGAAGGCGGTCCCCCACCTCCTTTACACGGAACATGCGGCTCTTTTTAAGATTCTGGCCAAAAAGAAGGTAAAACAATATTCCGAACACAGGAATAAAATTAAGAGCCAGCAGCCAGGTCCATACTGTCTTGGGATCCCTCCGCTGGAAGAATATAATCGCAATCGACAGCAGAAGGTTGACATAAAGCAGATGCTCCATCAGCCAGCTCCAAGTGCTTACTATCCCATTCCAGATTAACTCCATAAAATGTCCTCTCTCACCGGTTTGCGGCTCCTGAGCGTGTCTGAAGATCACCGTCTGTCAGCTGTGCGTCTCACTTTGTGAGAGGGCTGTTCCAAATGAAGGGCGCATAGCGGGCTATGTAACCTGAATTTAGAACAAACATGGCGCAAAGCGGGGTATACAGATAGCAGAATAAATTATAAGACACGCTCTAATCTATTATCTCATCTGTCAGTGTTTTATTGCCGTCCTCATCAATTTGAATACTGATTTTAAAGGATTTTGTCTGATATACCAGGCTCTTCAACCGGGCGTTGGGAATATCTGCACTGACCGATACGATTCTGGCGTCTTTCTGTCCTCCGGTAATGTAATCCTCAATCAGATTATCAGGTCCGTTCATGTCAAGATTCATCAGCTTCCAAACCGTCTTTGGCCAAGAGTGCCTTTCTCCTTCTCATCATAAAAATATCTCTGCACCACATCCGCCACAACCTGAGCTTCCGTAATTGCAGACGCCCTCTGGGCAGCACGTGTATAATTGATCATCTGCGGAACAGCGGCTGCCATCAAAATTGCAAGAATGGCGATTACCGCTACCAGCTCTATCATAGTGAAACCGCCTGTTCTCCGGTTTCCCATGTATCTTTCATCTGTATCACCCCACTATTTTCCGTCTGCCCACACCACCTCTGGGAATCAATGGGCCGGTTTGGCGTTTTTCCTTCCTCCCGTCGGAACCGGCCCGGCGCGGTATAATGTCTGACCACATTATACCATGCCCTCCCATCACTTTCCAGATACAATCTCGCCTTCTCCGCTGTCACCGGGATACACCGCCTTATAATTCTTGCCGTTGACCTTGCCTTCCCAGAATGCGGAGTCTTGTTCCTTGTTATAATTATATTCCTTTGTTTCTGAATCCTTCATAACACCTGCGTCCACCATATCCTGCTGCGCCTTGCCGAGCGTATAGTTGGATCTGGCATTGGAGATGGCTACCTGTTGTGCTGATTTATCCTGAATGCTCTGATAGGAGGGAACCGCAACTGCAATCAGGATTCCCAAAATAGCAATAACACATACCAGCTCCACCAGGGTGAAGCCTCCTTCGGATCTTCTCTTTTTCCTTTCCTCTGACTTATTCATTATTATACTTCCTCTTTTCTTTTGTATTTATATCCCTATTCTACCGAATAAATTATTTTTTCTGCCTCTTCTATACTTGTTTCTCCCCTGGCCGCCATTATGAGGGCGTAATCCCTCAGAGCCCGAAAGCCTTTCTCACTGCGGCGCTTCCGTATCTCATAGGGCGGCGTATTGTCCAGTATCATGGATTTCATGAAATCGTCCACCTCCATCATTTCATAGACTGCTTTTCTTCCGCTGTAACCTGTGTGATTACAGCCGGGACATCCCACAGGTTTCCAGAGCAGTTCTGTCCGGCAGCCCTCCAGGGATGCGAAAAGCTTTTTCTCCCTGTCATCCGGAACGTAGGAAACACGGCAAAAGGGACAAAGTGTTTTCACCAGACGCTGTGCTATGATCACAGACAGGGAGGCAGCGGCCATGTAGGAGGGCACACCCATATTTCTCAGCCTGTTTATAGTGGAAGCGCAGTCGCTGGTATGAAGGGTTGAAAGTACCTGATGACCTGTGATGGCAGCGCGCACGCCTATGGAAACCGTCTCCTCATCGCGCATCTCTCCCACCATGATAACATCCGGATCCTGACGGAGTATGGAACGCAGGGCTGTGGCAAAGGTGAGGCCAGACTTGGGATTGATCTGAACCTGGGTCATTCCGTCTATCACCTTCTCCACAGGATCTTCCACTGTCACCACATTGACTTTCCTCTTAACAATACGGCTTAACACTGCGTACAGCGTGGTAGTCTTACCGCTTCCTGTAGGGCCTGTAACAAGCACCATACCGTGAGGCGCCTTAAGAATTTTCTCAAAAATCTCCCTCTGCTCCTCGTCCATGCCCAGACGCCTGATATCCATAAGGAAATTATCACGTTCATTCCCCAGCAGGCGAAGCACCACCTTTTCCCCGAATATAGAGAAGGGTGGATATCCGTAAATCCGTTGATACCGTTCCCCGCTCATAGTGGTATTTTCCGTCCTGAGGCAGTCTCTTCTCCGCAATATCCATACCCGCCATCAGTTTCAGCCTGGTAACCATAGGTTTATGGGCCTCCATCAGAAGAATGCTGTGAACCACCAGATCGCCGTTAACCCTGATGCGGATAAGCAGCTGATTCTTTCCCGGCTCCACATGGATATCACTTGCATTTCTGGCGTAGGCATCCTCTATAATGGAATTTACCATGCGGACCACAGGAGCGCTTTCCACCCGCTCCCAGAAAGCATCCTCACCCTTACCGCCGGTTGTAAAACCCGGGACATACCCGGAACTTTTAGAATTTCCCGGTTCCCATGATTTGCTGTATGCGCTTTCTATGGCACGTTCTACTTCCAGAGAAGCAGACAGGACCGGTTTTACCTCCATACCGGATATGTTGGCTGTTTCGTCCATTACATCCGGATCCAAAGGATAACCAGATGCCACTACCAGCCTGGACTCCTCAAAATCAATTGGCAGAATCTTGTTTAACCTGGCAAAGGAAGCCGGTATCATGGCCGCCGCCTTATCATCTGTCCTGTATCCATCCAGCCTTATTATTGGTATTTGGTCCCGGATACCTGCGCATTCCAAAACAGCAGCTTCCGTTACATAACCCAGATCCATGAGTGTTTCTACACTGTATCCTTCCCGTCCCTGGTAAAATGCAGTCCCCGCTCTAACTGGCTTCTGGTCAGGTATCCACAATCAATTAACAGTTCCTCTATTGGTATCTTACAGGGCATACTCCCTCTCCTCCAATCACTGATGCTGCATCAGAAAATTCCCTTCATCCGGTTTTGGCTCTATGGGCTGTCATAATCCTCATCCTCATAATAGCGGTAGACGCCGTTTCCTTTCAGATACACCGTCATCTTTCCTGAAGAAGCCCCGCGCCTGCCCGCTCCCGGAATCATAACAGCTCCGTCACTATTGTCAAATACAATATCTGCCTTCATAGAAAACCGGTAACCGTTGCACGTCACTTTTGTATGAACATGTGCTGTCTGCTCCATAGGAATTGCGGTTAAAGTGATTTTCACAATGATTGCGTCCTCAGCTTCATCGGAGGAACTTCCGCAGATTACATACTCCTTATGGCACAGGGCCTGTTTCAGATACCGCTCAAAACGCTCTGACTCCTTCGGCTCCTCAGCCGCCCCGCCATCATTTCCACCGGCCTCATCAGAATACCCCTCTATATCCCAGCTGTCTTCCTCCATCTCTTCCTCGTCCATCATCGCATCATATTCCTCGCGGACCCTGTCCACATCCTCATCAAACAGTTCCCACAGGCGGTTCATAGCTGAAGAATCGCCGCTGCTTACAGCTTCACAGAATGAAGTATGTATGGTTTTCGCCGCAAGCTGGGCTTCCATATAGCTGCCGGATGCCACGGCTGCCTTCATATTATAGCTGGAGACAGCCATATAACCACAGGAAAATATGGATAGCAAAGCGATGAGGAAAATCACATACACCATACTGCTGCCATGAGTGCCCAGGCGGCTTCTCTTCTTTTTATACCGCATTTTCATGGGGCGCCCCCTTCTGATATGTCATACCAATACAATGATTTGATTACTGCCTCCTGCTCGTATACCGTATCTCCGTCCTTTACTGCCCTGATTCTCACATTCACTTCCCGCACTGTAGTTCCTTCAAAATCCAGCTCCAGGCTCATACCGCCAAGGGATCTTATGTCCAAATCCTCAGCCGTAAGGCTGGGCCAGGTATTATAGGCAGGAAGCTCGCTCCATTTGTTTTCTCTTCCCTCTCTGGCGCCAGGTCCCTCATCCCTTGTAAAATAGAATAGTTTCTCCGTGTCTAACGGACTGCAGACATACATATATCCGTAGCGCAGGATTTCCTCCAACTTTACATAGGCCCCGGAGCACATGGTCCTTCCCTGAGACTTACGGTCATAACCGTAATAAAACTCCATCTGAGGAATGAGAAAGCTTCCAAAAAACAGGGCAGCGGAAACCGCAATTGACAAAGCCAGCAGCGTTTCCATCAAGGTAAAGCCTCCCAAAGCCCTTTGTATCCCTTTCTTTCCCACGGTTCTCACCTCTGTCCACGCTTGTAAAAGGTCATAGAGTTCTCCATATCCTCCCATTCCTCTCTGACATCATATTCTTCAAAAATCTCTTCCACTTCTTCACCGCCATCTGCAGAAAACACCACAGTAAGGGTTTCACCTGTAGGTTTCCCTTCCCCTTCACAGGCAAGGGAACTAAGTTCATAATTGGAACGTTCAATCCTGTGTTCTTTGGCTAAAAGATTTACATTAGCAGCGGTCATGGCCATAAAGCCGGAAGCAGTAATTACCAGCAGCACCGTTGCGGCAATTACTTCTATCAGCGTAAAACCTCCCCTGCTCCTATTTGGTTTTCTCATAATAAAACCTGACCTCCACAATTCCCTTCATGCCTGCCGCTCCCGCCTCGCTGGCTGTTCCCGTCTTAGTCTCCCGTTCCATGTCCACAAAGCTGACTATAACGCTCTTGCTCTCACTGTACACCCCGTCAGCAAACTTCATCACGCCTTTCACGTCCCGGCTTTCCACCTCCATTGTAACCGCGCGCTCCATTAAAGGCCATTCCTCAACATTGCCGTCTGCCAATTCAGGGAGTTCCATAGAAACTGGTTCTCCGATACTCATACGCAGGATCTTTGCCTCTGCCCTTCCGCCACAGACTGAAGCCATCTGTCAATGAATACATCATCAAGATCATGGTAGAAAAAAGGCTCCCGGCTCTCCTTGCCTTCAAGCTCTTTAAGCTGGATTTCGAGTTCCGGATAGTAGTCCAGGTACAGATCCATCTGTGCTTTCTCCTCTCTCAGCTCGTCTGTCACCTGTCTGGTGTAGGTAAGGCTTCCATAATTTGGGGCAATCACAAGCCGGAACACCGCCGCCCATATTAGCATCAGAAGCAGCAGATTTATGAGAAAGCATTCTCTTTTACTGAGTTTCATCCATTCCTCCCTCTGTTAGGGAAGCGCTTACAACTACAAAGAGCCGCTCCGGCTTTCCCTCCTCCTCCTTCTGTTCCCATAAACTGTGATTCACATGCGGAAATATTCCCGCTTCATTCAGCCGTTCCACATAGAGGGGAATTTGACCCCTATTGCTCATGGATATGGTCATGGAGAGCGTCTCATTCTCACCCTCGTAAGATACGGACTCCACCTCCATATCCGGATCCATGGAATCAGTAAATGCCCGGAGTGCATCCATACTCAAAAGATTCTTCCCTGCTGCTTCTGCCTTCACCGCATCCCAGACGGCTTCCCTGTCTGCCAACCGCTTCAGTTCCTCTTCTATATCAACCGCTCTCTGGTATGCCTCTCTATATTCCGGTTCCACAAGGGCAATCCTCAGCTCATCCAGCCTTCCCGCCGCCTTCCGTTCCTCCACTCCGACCCAGATGCCGGAGCCCAAAGCCGCAACTGCATTTATAACCAAAAATACGGTCCACCCCTTGGACAGAATTCCGCGGATTCCCCGAAAGGAAGCAGCGCCGGCCATTCTGTTTATACCATTCACAGACACGGGTTTCCGTTTTCCCGGATAATGGTCTGCCAAACAGGCTGCCAGCAGTCCCGATGGCGTCACTGCCTTTTGAGGAGAGAAACCTTCCCCGCCTGTACTGTCCGCCAACGTCCTGGCAAAACATGGAATCTGAAGAAGGGCCTCCAGGGCAGAGGCTCCCTTATCAGCAGAAGGTATACAGCCTCCAAGTAATACTGCACACTCCGGCCCGGGATCTGAGGGATCCTCGTTTTCATATCTGGAAGCCAGCTTAAACAGGCGCTGCGCCCGTTCGGCAATCTCCTCATACAGAAGCGACTCCCCTCCCATTTCGCAAAAACGTTTGGCCCTTAAAGCAGTTGCAGAGAAAGCCAGGCAATGCCCTTTTGATACAAGGTAAAGCCCCAACTGCTCCTCCTCCACGTCCACCACCAGGTGAGACCGCTCTTTCCAAATCTCCTGGGCAGTGAGAGCCATACAGTCGGGCACTGCAACTATACGGGTGCACACCATACCGGCTGCGGCTGCCGCCTCTTTATATGCCACAAGCCGCTTTTCCTCCATATAATACAGGGATGCAAGAACCTTTCTCCTGGCTTTTCCATTCCGGATATCAACCCCAACTGCAGGAACATCCCTTAGTCCCGCCTTCATCACAAGCTGATTACAGGCCATCCCCTTTACCACAGACTTTCTTCCTCTTGGAAGGACCATTCCCATAAAGGAAAGATCCTGTCCCAGCACCAGTGTCACGTTCTTTCCGCACAGCCCAAATTCATCTGACAGCTCTTTAAAAACAGCCTCCAAAGGTATGCCCTTTGTATCCCGGACCTTGGATTGTGCCGAAAAGGCCGGGGCTCCCGCTCTCCCAATTTGCCGGTGATTCCCTCTTGTATATGCGATTCTGTTTTCTTCCAAATATATGTAATGTGTCATAGACCTTTCCTCACAGCATGGATGTGTACATAGTAAACACCGGCATCATAATAGCCATGACAATGCTCCCCACAATCAGGGACATTGCCAGAATCATAACAGGTTCCAGAAATGCCACCATCTGCGATAGCTCTTGCCGCCTCACCTTCATAGTAACTGCCTGCATCTTCAAGAACTTCCTCTAAAGAACCCGACTCTTCCCCCGCCACAACCATAGAGATAAAACCGGATGGAAAAGCTCCAGACGTTTCAGGGCCTGAGAGAGCATTTCGCCTCCCTTCAAATTCTCCCCCGCTTCCTCCAGACATTGTTCCATATAGGAATTTCCCATCACCTTTCCTGTGGTATGAATGGCTTCCAGAATTCCGATGCCGCTTCCGTACAAAACTGCAAAAGCAGAGGAAAATCTGGAAGTATCGATGGTTTTCAGGAGCTTTCCCACAACTGGGAGACGAAACAGGGCGCGGTCCGCTCTCAGACGGACATAAGGTATGGTAAGAGCGCCCATAGCAAGGGCCAGAAGAATGAGAAGCAGCAGAAAATAAACCATTCCGTGATTGCGGAGGCTTAAACTGACACCCATCATCAAACGGGTCAGCAGGGGAAGTTCCTGTTCTTCCAACATAGAGGCAAACTGGGGCAAAACCGTAGTCAGCATAAATATTGCGGCGCTTATAGTAACGCCGAATAAAATGACAGGATAAATCATAGCTGTGCGGACCTTTCCGCTCAGTTCTTCCTCCCTGCTGTAATATACTGCCATCCTCCCAAGAATTTCATCCACTTTGCCGCTGGATTCCCCGGTTTTCACCATGTATACCAACAAATTCGGGAACACTCCCTCCATACTTTCCATAGCCTCAGACAGAGTCATGCCTTTATGAATACGCTCTCTCAAATGAATAAGGATCTCCTTATGTCCTTTATCCTCTGAAGCCTCGTAGCTTACTTTCAACGCCTTTGACAGAGAAACGCCTGCTGAAAGCATAGCAGCTATCTGTCTGCAAAAAAGCGGCAGCGCCTTTTTCTTAAATATAGGAGGGCGGTAGCTCTTCTCCTCGTCCTCCCTATGGTATTCATAACAATAAAGTCCTTTCGCCGTCAGAAACGTAAGAAGGTGTCTGTCTTCTGCGGCCTCCGCAGTGCCTTTTACAGCCTTTCCCTCTGCTGTCTTGGCCTTATAACTGTATTTTGCCATAAAGTCTCCTCTCCGGCATTTTCGTACTTAAACGAAATACCGGCTTCATCTGATATAGTTCAGACAAAGCCGGCATTTTTTATTCCTAAGTATAAAGTTTAATTAACGGAAACGATTCTGAGCCGGCTCATAACTGTAACCAATGCCGGATAAGGTAGTTATAATACTGGATTTATCCGTATTCAGCGCCCGGCACATTTCTTCCAGAGAGTTATAATTGTCACGGAGCTGGGTATTAACATAGCTTAATAAAATAACCGGATCCTTAGGAAGGGTATTCACTCGCATTACCTGCCTTTATATTTAGTTGTGCAGAATGGCATTCTTCCACTCTCAGCCCATCCGATTATATCATCTGCAAGTAACGTTTTCAACATAAACATCTGGTGTTTTCTTATTTTTTACTAATATTGGATGAGATTTTTTGATTTTACTTCTAAAAACGAAGCTTTTTGCCAGCTCCTACCATTCACAGCCATCCGGGGCGGTCCGGCCCAGATACGAAAAGGGG
>BBZN01000015.1 GCA_001304855.1 Clostridia bacterium UC5.1-1D2 | reverse complement strand
TCCCTTTTTATCTGCTGCTCCGTCACTGGCTCTTTAGGCTGTACAGAATTCTTGGACGTCCTCCCGTCTCATAATCTACGGAACTGGACAGCCGTCCCGTCTCTATCAGATAGTTTAAATACCGCCGCACCGTTACTTTGGAAAGACTGGTCACTGATGAAATGCTTTCGCATGTGTGCCTGTCCTGGGGCGCTTCCTTCAGATATGTATAAATAATGTCAAGGGTCTTCCCGTTTAATCCTTTCGGCAGGTCTGCAGCGGTTCCGACGGTCTGATGATTCATCAGCTGATCCACAAGCTCCTGGTCGGCCACCGTACTGTATTTAAGCAGATTCATTTTATTCAGATATTTATTCAGCGCCTCCTCGAACCGTCTGAACGAGTAGGGCTTTATGAGATAGTCTACAATTCCCAGCCGCAGCACATCGTCCACCACTGACATTTCCGTGGCTGCCGTGACCATAATCACCGCACTCTTAATATTCTCAGCCCGTATCCGCTGAAGCAGGGTACTTCCGTCCATTCCCGGCATATAAACATCCAGAATAATCAAATCCGGCGTATTGACACGCAGATATTCCAGCGCGGTAATCCCGTTTCCAAATATAGCGTCAACCACAAAATGGCGGAAGTGCTTCAGGTACTGCCAGTTAATCTGGGTAACCATGGGATCGTCTTCCACGATAATGGTATGTATCATGACTCCTTCCTCCGTTCCCGTATTTCACTGAATATCAGCGTAAACGTAGTCCCTGCCCCCGGCTCTGATTCCAGCTCAATACTGCCCCTGTGGCGGTTAACAATGCTCCGTATAATGCCCATCCCCACGCCCCGTCCTTCGGGAGCTTTTGTGCTGAACCCATGGGTGTAAATACGCTCCTGCAGGTGGGCGGGAATCCCCTCCCCTGTATCAGACACCATAACCAGAAGCCCCTCCCAATCCTCGGTAATCTGCAGAACCAGATTTCTGGGAGATTCCTGCTTTCCTGCATTAATGGCCTCTATTGCATTTTCCATGAGATTTCCTATGAGGGTCACCAGCTCGTCCGATGAAAGGTATTTGCTGTGGTGCGGCAGGCTGCTGTTGGGCAGCAGCGTCAACTGGATATTCAATTCCCGCATATTATTCAGCTTCCCTAGAATCAATGCCGCTACATTTGAATTCTGGATTCTCTGAACAACAGGCCCGATGGCCTCTGCGTGAAGCTGGGCGATATCGCTGATATAGGCCAGAGCTTCCTCCTGCTTATCCATCTGAAGCAAGCCGGCAATCACCTGCAGACGGTTCATAAATTCGTGAGAATTGGCGCGCAGGGTGGAAATCATATGGTGGGTTCCCGTCAGCTGCTCCGCCGCCTGTACAGCCTCGGTTTTATCAATAAGAATCAATGTGGTCCCCTGGTATTTTCCGCCCTTCATTTCCGGCAGGCTGGTCAGCAAAAGATTGGGCAGAGTGGAGGGAATTTGTTTGCAGGGAATCTCCCGCAGGCTCGTCCCGTTCTCCGCCCGGATAATCTCATCCACCGGCTGCCCGATGAGCACATCCCTGTGAGAACCCAGCATTCTGACAGCGGATTCATTCAGCAGCTGTATCCTCCCCTTAGGTCCCACATAGATGATACCTTCATCCAGGCTCTCCAAGGTTTTATTCTGATCCAGATAGGTGCGAACCAGTTCCTCCGGGCTGTATCCGTGAAGAAAGCTGCGGACCAAAAAGGACAGAAGGGTGGCAACTGCCAGAGAGACGAGAATAAGGACCAGAAGCATTTTCCCATAGGCCTCTATAATATCCTGCCGCATGATTTCAATGCGCCCCAGGGTGGTGCTGACCATTACAAAGCCTAGAATGCTCCCGCTGCTGTCGTATACGGGGCAGAAGGCGCGCCGCTGCAATCCCATGGTTCCCACGCCGTCGTTAATATAGCACTCTCCTCTCAGCGCAGGCCCTTCATCTCCGCCTACAAAACTTCCTCCGATACGGTCATGAACCACATGATAAATACGTATGGACTTTGTATCGGCAATGGTCAATACATCCATATCATCCGTAAACTCCACCAGCTCGTCCAGATACGCAATCAGCTGGGGAGAACATTTCCCCTCCTCCAGGGCGTCCCGCACCATAAAGCTGTCTGCCAGCGCAGAGGCTGTGGACATAATTGTTCCTTCTATATTGCTCTCCAGCGTTTCCTGTGAAAACCGCAGCGTAATGGTAAAGGTTACGCTCAAAAGCAAGATCCATAAAAAAGTAAACCAGACTAACAGCTGAATCAAAAGCGGATCAAATGTATGGCGTTTTCCTCTCTCTGACCGGGACTTCCAAAACGGCATCTGTAAATCCCCCTTATTCCTGCTCATTTTAAATAGTATATCACGGTTGATTACAGTGCCGCCATATTTTTTAGTTACAAAAGGTATGTTAACTTTCAAAAGGTATACATGGATAAATCGATTCTTTATAATTTCTAAACAGGTAAAGTTATCAAAAATACGCCGTCCATTCTGGAAACCGGCAAAGTGAGGAGGATATTTTATGGGTAAAGAAATGAATTATGGGGAGGAGTCCCTGCGGCTCCACAGCCAATGGCAGGGAAAGATTGAGGTGGTCGCAGCTGTGCCTGTGTCCAACAAGGAGGACCTATCGCTGGCCTACACCCCCGGAGTGCTCAGCCCTGTCTTGAAATACAGAAGAATCCCCAGAGGTCCTATGATCTTACCCGGCGCCATAACCTGTGTGCAGTAATCACAGACGGAAGCGCCGTACTGGGCCTGGGGGACATCGGCCCCGAGGCCGGAATGCCTGTTATGGAAGGAAAATGTGTGCTGTTTAAGACCTTCGGAAATGTGGACGCCTTCCCCCTTTGTCTGAAAACCAAAGATGTGGATGAATTTGTAAATGCCGTCTATCTCATGTCAGGAAGCTTTGGAGGGATCAATCTCGAAGATATCGCAGCCCCCAGATGTTTTGAAATCGAACGCAGGCTGAAAGAAAAATGCGATATTCCCATCTTTCACGATGACCAACACGGAACTGCCGTGGTGGTGGGAGCCGCACTGCTGAACGCCCTGAGATTGACCGGAAGGGAGATGGGACGGCTCCGGGTAGTGATCAACGGCGCGGCGCCGCCGGAATTGCCATCGGCAAATTATTGCTTGAGATGGGTGCAGGTAACGTAATCATGTGCAACAGCAAAGGCATTATCTGCCAGGGCGATGAAAGGCTGAATCCGGCTCAGGAGGAGATCTCCCGCCTTACCAATCTGGCTCAGGAAAAGGGGCAGCTGGCAGACGCCATCCGGGGAGCCGACGTTTTTATAGGGGTATCCAAGGCAAATCTGGTGTCCAGGGAAATGGCGGCCTCTATGAACCAGGGAATCATATTCGCCCTGGCCAATCCCGTTCCGGAAATTATGCCTGACGAGGCCAAAGCAGCCGGGGCTGTAGTCATAGGCACCGGCCGCTCCGACTTCCCTAACCAAATCAATAATGTGCTTGCCTTCCCCGGCATATTCCGGGGGGCCTTCGATGTGCGGGCCAAAGATATTAACGAAGAGATGAAGATGGCCGCTGCCAGGGCCCTGGCAGAGCTAATCCCAGACCAGGAACTGAACCCTGACTTTATACTTCCCCAGCCTTTTGACCCCCGGGTGGGACCGGCAGTGGCAAAGGCGGTAGCTGAAGCAGCCAGGAGAAGCGGCGCGGCCAGAATTTAAACTACCTGTATAAAAGGAGGAATCTTGAGATGAATGAGCAGGAAATGAACACAGGCGCTACCTATAAACTCTTTAACCTTCCATGGTATTACTTTGGAATATTTTCTCTTATTGTATTGATCGCCACCTATACGAAGGTGCTGCCCCAGGGAATGGCCGGCTGCTTTGCTTCATGATCGTATTCGGAACCATTCTCCAGGAGGCGGGAGACAGGACGCCCCTAATCCGCTCCTACCTGGGAGGAGGGGCTATCGTGGTCATATTCGGAATGGCTCTGCTCCGCTACTTCAACGCTTTCCCGGAATCCATGGTAGGGGACCTGATGGCCAATATTGAGACATTCTTCAAGCCCACAGGCGCCTTTCTGGACTTTTACATAGCCGCGCTGATCACCGGTTCCATCCTTGGCATGAACCGGAAACTCCTAATGAAAGCGGCAGCCCGCTATTTTCCGGCCATCTTTGGAGCTGTGGGCGTGGCCTTTGCTTTTGCCCTGGTGGGAGGAATCGTCACCGGCTTCGGCGCAGTGAAAGCCCTTCTGTTAATCGCCCTCCCCATCATGGGTGGCGGTATGGGAGCCGGGGCAGTACCCCTCTCCAAGATATTTGAATCCACAGGCACCATGACTGCAGAGCAGGCCATCTCCATTATGAATCCCGCTGTTGCTATCGGCAATGCCACCTCCATCGTTCTGGCCGGTATCCTGGTAAAGGTTCTGGTGGGTAAAAAATGGAACGGCCAGGGGCAGCTTCTGCAAAGCGGCGTAAACGATGCCTCCGAACTGGAAATCAGCCCGGAAATGCAGGCAAAGCGCGATAAAATCAGCGTGGCAAACATGGGAATCGGTATGTTTACGGCATGCAGCTTCTTCGCCTGGGGCTATATCCTGGCAAAGATCTGGTCCTCCCTTGTGCCTTCTGTAAGCATTCACGCCTATGCATGGATGATTATCAGCGTAGCAGTCTGCAAAATTTTCAATCTTCTGCCGGAAACCATTGAGATAGCCTGTTATCAGTGGTTCCAGTTTACAATGAAAAATCTGACCGGGGCGCTGCTTGTAGGAATTGGACTCTGCTATCTGAGCCTGGATGTGGTCATCGCCACCTTCACGCTGAAATATCTGCTGCTCTGCCTTCTGACTTGTATCGGCGCGGTCATAGGCGCCGGGCTGGTGGGCAAGCTGGTAGGTTTCTATCCGGTGGAAGCCGCCGTTACTGCAGGGCTGTGTATGGCGAATATGGGAGGCACAGGCGATGTGGCGGTGTTATCCGCAGCAAAACGCATGGAGCTGATGCCCTTTGCACAGATCTCTTCGCGTCTGGGAGGCGCCATTATCCTGATACTGGGAAGCCTGCTTTTATCCCTGTTAGGCGGCTTCCTGTAACCTTTATAAAAGAATGGCAGTCTATATAGAAGGAGGCCGGATTTGGACACATGTTTAAAATGCAGAGCAGGAAAGGGGATTTATTCCTACCGGCTTCTGGAAGTACAGACCCTTCCGGTGCGCGGCATTGACGGTGAAAAACGGGTTCAGGCGCTGGGGCTGTTCCAGGAATACTCGGTCTGTGCCCAATGCGCCGCCGCCCGTCTGGAGGCGGCGCTGCATCCTAAAAAGCGGCTCCTTTGCACCGTTTTTCTCTTTGGCGGCATATTATTTGCCGGACTTTTGCTGACCCAATTGTTCTGGGAGCGGGGAGGTCCAATCCCCATGATGGGCCTGAGTTCCCTGGTCTGCGGCGTCCTGGGAGGCGCGGCCGGGCTGCTGGACATTCTGACGGCCCGAAACACCTATTCCCGGCTGCCGAAGGAAGAGGCGCTGGAACGGGCAGCCTGGGCATGCATTCTGGAGGCGGCCCCTAAAAAATCAGAGGATTCGGATCTGACTTATATCCCGGTTAACAACAAAACTTTATCACTAAAAAACGGGGATCTGATGATTCTCTACGGCCTTCTGCCTGAAGTGGCGGTGAAAGCGCACCAGATGATACACGAGACTCCGTCTTGAAGGCGCTTGAAAGAGGCCGGGCGTTCACAACTAATCCTGTTTCCCCCGCAAATCTGAAGGAGCCGCAGCCTGAACGCGTCATTGCGGCTCCTTACCGATAAATCGTTCCCTGGCCCAGCGGTACAAGCCTGGCAGCCGGTATTCAAACCAAAGCAGCAGCCGGGTTCTGGGCGTAAGCTCTTTAAAATACCTTCTGTACTTTCGTGCAAAGATTTCTTTAAAGGACTTGGTGTTCACCATGGTCAGATAATAAGTTCTCAGGCATGCGCTGTCCGCCGCTTCTTTCAGCCTCCCGCCGGTGGCCTGGTTAAACTGCTGGTAAGTCCGCTTCATCCGCTCATAGTAGGCCTTCTGCTTTGCCCTATAGTCGCCGGCCTTGCCCTCCGACGTCCAGGAGCCCTTTATGCCTACCCTGTACACGCTCATGGGCTCATCCATATAATATCCGCAGCCTTCTGCAGCCGCCATCAGCTGGATGGGAGTATCTCCCACAGGACAATCCACATAATAATCCGGCAGACTCTTCACCAGCCGGGCAGGAAAGGCCATGGAGGACATGGCGTAACCGGAAGGCTTGTCCACCATCTCTTCCGGCGCAATGATCCGGTCGCTCCTGTAGGGCCTCATCTGCATGTCCGCCAGCGCCTTCCCCACCAGTTCAATCTTTGCGCTGTGGATACAGAGGGTACATTCCGGATGGGCTTCCATGTAATTTACCTGGCGCTGAAGCTTGTGGGGGGAAAGAAAGTAATCGTCTCCGTCGCACATAAATATATATTTTCCCCTGGCCCTTGGAAAGTTAAAAGCGCCGCTGATATTATCGATTCCCCGTGAATACTGGTTTTCCGTCTGAATCAGGGGAAATACCCGGTCAGGCCAACGCTCTGCATACTCCCTGATAATGTCGCTGGTTCCGTCTGTAGACGCATCGTCGTGCACCAGTATCTCAAAGGGAAATCCGTCTCCTGCATGAGAAAACTGTCCAGCGCCTTTCTTATATAATTGGCATGATTGTATGTGACACAGTTGATACTGGCCATAATCTCCTGTTTATCCATGATTTTCTTTCCGCCTTCCTGTCACCCTATGATGTATTTGGAAACTGCCTGTTCAAACGCCCTCCGGCGGCCGGGCTCCAGCCTCCCCGGTCAGCTTTGTTATATATTCCTCATATTTTCTGGCTATATACATGCCTGTGATATTCTCTGGAGCTTCGATATCCTCTCCTGTAAACACCGCAGGTGATTCATTACGCAGTCATAGCCCGCCATGCAGGAGAACTCCACCCCCCGGCAAACCGGGGATTGCACTCCAGCATATGGTATTCTCCGTCTCCCCCCTCAATGAACTCAAAATTCACACAGCCTGTAATTCCAAGGATATCTGCGGCCTGACGGCATACGGCTTCCAGACCCGGATTTTTAAACACCTCCACAGATGTGCCTGCGCCGTTAAGCGTCCTGAGAAGCTCTCTCCTGCAGATAACGGCGCATTCCTTTCCCTCCCTGTCCCGGACCACGTCTGCAGTGACCACCAGCCCTTCCACCTGAGGCTGGACAATATAATCCTTTACCTCCGCCTGTGACAAGAACAGTTCCATCTGTTCCCGACTGCCTATACGGTACAGGCCCTGGCTGCTTCTTCCGTTATAAGGCTTACACACAACCGGATAGGCCAGCTCTCCCGGATCGGCCTCCTTTAAAGGGCGGGTGGGAATCAGAAGGCCCGGCATACGCTTCTCCATATAGCGGTACAGCTTCAACTTGTCCCTGCACAAGCCTATGGTATCCGGGCCGGATATGCAGAGGGTGACTCCAATCTCCTCAAGGATCTCCCTGTGCCGATTCCATACGTCAATCTCCACATCCAGAAGCGCCATCAGGCTTTTGCCCTCTCCCGCTTGCAGACAGATACCATTGCCTCCACATAATATCCCCTGTCTGTGGCCAGGGGAACCTGGTAGAACATGTCCACATTTCCTGCATCTGCCAGCCACTCCCCCGGATAAATGTCACAGCCTATCACCCTGTATCCATTCTCCTTCAGCCTCTTAATTACAATATCCGCCGCAAATGAACCGATGGCGGTAACGATCACTGTCTCCATTTATTCCCTCTCCTTGTTGTGAGCATGCTTTAATTTCCCTTTCCCCCAGGCCTTCTCTCTTTAGCCAGCCCCATGAGAAAACGGAACGCCTCCAGTCTAAACATCCAGGAAACCCCGATATACACTATAATTCCAAACAGAATCTGCAGCCCCAGCCCCCAGCCATCCCCCTCCTGCATAACGGCCCGCAGCCCACACAGCCCCAGCCATCAGGCCGGAGGCGGCGATGGAGGGCATAATATCTTTCCACTGCTCAAATATGCTGTAATTTAAAAGCCTTTTGTTAGGCCAGGCGTTGATAAAGGTGCACAGAAAATCAGCTGCAGCCTTCAGCGCAACTAAAACCAGGGCATTGTAGCGGATGCCGATAATCAGAACCACAATCCCCACCGCCTTCTTAATAATTTCCAGCTTCAGGAAAATCTCGCTGTGGCCCATGGCATTGAGAGCCTGGAGATTGGCTATGTGGATAGGCCAGAAGGAGTATGCGATACACATCAGCTGGAGAAAGGGCACGCAGGGGAGCCATTTCTCCCCCAAAAGGAGCAGCACCATGGCTGCGCCACCGCTATCATGCCCGCCATCATGGGCAGGATCAGATAAGAGCTGACCATAATGGCCCTTCTCAACATTATCTTGATTGTCTCCGGCTCATCCTGGCTGGCCGACAGAACCGGAAGCATAACCGACTGGATGGCAGACGCCAGATTGTTCACCACCAGCTTTGGAAACTGCTCTCCCCTGTTATAATTGCCCAGCATCGCTTTGTTGTATATCTTTCCGATAACCAGGCCGTAAATATTATTGTATATTGTATCCAGCAGGGAGGCGCACAGCAACTTCCATCCAAAGGCCAGCATCGTCTTTATCCGCAGCAGGCTGAACAAAATTCTGGGTTTCCAGCTTACAGTCAAAAAAAGGATGCACATGTAAAAGAAATAGTAGGTTATCTGCTGCCAGACCAGCGCCCACACGCCCCAGCCCCTGTGGGCCATAAAAATGCTGAAGCCCCCGGACATCACAGAAGCGATAAAGGAGGAGATAAACAGGCCTTTAAATTCCAGCCTCCGGGATACATAGGCGTTCTGTATGGAGATGACGCCGCCGGGAAAAAGCACCACTGCCAGCGCCCGGATCAGGGCGGTCATCTCCGGATTCGTATAAAACCGCCCAATCTGGGGCGCAGCGGCGAACAGCGCCCCGTAGAGCAGAAGGGATACTGCCATATTAAAATAGAAAACAGAGGAAAAATCCCTGTCGTCCACTTCCTTTTTCTGTATCAATGCAATGCTGAAGCCGTTTTGAACCAACACATTGGCTATGGTTACAAAAATGAGAATAACCCCCACTACGCTGTACTCCTCAGGAGACAGCAGCCGGGCCAGTATAACGGAAACGATGAACTGGACGCCCTGGGCGCCGCCGTTCTCCATCAGCTTCCAAAACAGGCCCTTCACAACCTTAGATGTCGTCTGTTTCTTTTCCAAATGCCGCCTCTCCTTTCCTTCTGTAACAGCCGCCCCGCCGGTAGTCCGTCCTCTAGACGGAGATAAAAAGCATCTGCCAGGGTGCGGAGGAATGAATTCTTTGTAAAACCGTATCTTACCATCAGATACATTTTCTCCAGGCGGCACCTGCCGGGAATTTCTATAAATTTCTCCAGGGTTTGCCTGTGTCCCTCCCCCAGATTGTCCCCATACAGCTTGAGAAAACACTCTGCCTGGGCGAACATTTTCCTGTAGTTCTCCCTGGCTGCGCTTCCGTCCATAATTCTGGCTTCCACGGACTCCAGATTGTCTCCCTTCTCTGCCCCAAGGGTATTGCCGCTGTGCTGACGGTAGCAGTAAAGGGGCTCCCTTACATAATCTGTCGTTCCGAATGCCGCTGCAATGAGGGACAGCCAGGAGTCGTGCATCAGACAGGTATCGGGCATCCGTTCAAGAAAGGGCAGCATCCTTCTGTTTATCATAACTGCGCCCCCTGTGACGTTGTTCTGAACCAGAAGCTGGGACAAGCGGTTCCGCTCAGGCGAAATCTTCTGGTATGTGAAGAAGCTGGGCGCTATCACCTGAAGATTTTCATCCACCACCCTGAGATCGGAATGGATCAGGACAGGACCATGGTTTCCCTGCTCTGCCGCCCTCATCTTCTTCAAAAGCCGCTCCCCTTTGTAAGGAAGCCACACATCGTCCTGGTCGCTGAGCATAAAATACTCCGCCCCGGCCAGCTCCTTCAGAAAGCTTCGCTCCTCCTCCTTCAGTTCTCCGTACTCCCACAGATCCTTCTCCAGCTCCCCTTCCCGCCCCGGCCTGTGATCTGCCACCAGCTTCAAAAGCTTCAGAAAATGGGCGGCGGCTCCCCCGGAACCGTAGCTTCTGCGGAGCGCCAGCACCTGTCCCTTATGCTCCTTTTGATATTCCTCCAACAGCTCATAGCTGCCGTCAGAGGAGCAGTCGTCAGATACCAGAATCCCAATCTTTACCCGGCTCTGGGCAAGGATGGAATCCAGCTGCTGCCTGATATATTTGCCTCCATTGAAGGAAGCAGTCAAAACTGTAATCATTTTCCCTCTCTCCTGACAGCCTTAGGCTTAATCCCATTCATCCAGGGAACATACTTCTCAATCCCCCATACCACGCCCACCTCAACAATCATCACAGCCCCAAATAACCCCACATCCCAGGGAGCCTTTAAGAGCAGCCCCGGATATCCGGCCTTGCCCGCTATAAACTTAAACAGAAGGATAACCGGCGTCAGATGGGTGCACATGATTGTGAGGGAATGTTTTCCGCAGTAGGCCAACGCCGGAACCAATATCTTCTTTATCAGAAACCCGTCCTTCCAACGGCCCCTGCACGCCGACGCCCGCTCTCCAAAGGCCAGGATGGAGGATGCAATAAACCAGGCGGTAAAAAGCCATTCCACCGGATTCTTCATTGTAAGGAAATTAAAATCACAGCCCGGAATCAGCCAGGCGGCCCAGATTCCCCCTGCCATGAGAACCAGGCCCGCAGCCGCCCCAAGGCCCGGTCCGATCCTGCCACAGAACCATTTCCAGCCCCTGTACGCCGCGGTCCCTCCCACCGCCAGCAGAAATCCTGCCATTCCCTTTATATAAACCATAACCGGCAGATGAATCACACGCCAGAGAGTGGTGTCCTCCCTGCTGCCGTTAATATACAATATAAGCGCCACGCATATGACGCCGGCTGCGCCCGCAGCCCCCGCCATAGCCTTTTTCCGCCCATAAACCAGATTCAGCAGCAGCTCCGCAATAAAAATACTGGGCAGAAACCACAGAGTCTCAAGCCCCACCAGGTGCCCGTATAATAGAGATCCGACATCAGCACCAGCGCCGTATACTTCTCAGGCCAGACTAACACCGTTCTGGAGAGAATAAACAGAATGCTGTAACACACATAGGGGATCCCCAGGCTTACCAGCCGCCGCTTAAACATGTCTCTTGTGGATATACCGGTAGCTTTCCCCTGATACTTAATCTGATATCTCCAGCCTGTATACACATAAAAAATAGCCAGCATAAAAAAGCCGTACCAGTCTGAGAACGCTCCAAGGCTGGTTTCAACCAGACAATGGCTGGCCGCCACGCCCAGAATTCCCATTCCCTTAGCCACGTCCAGATATGTCTCCCTGCGCCTGTTTCCTTCCATCTGCCGTATTTTCCTTTCATCGTAAAGCCGGCGGACAAAGGGAGTCCGCCCGCCTCTGCAGAACGCCGTTACAGGCCCAAGACCTCCTCCGCCTTCTTCATGGCGGATTCAATGACTTTGTCCATATCATAATACTTATACTCACCCAGCCTGCCGCCAAATATGACATTGGCCTCGCCTTCAGCCAGGGCGGCATACTGCCTGTACAACGCCTGATTCTTTTCGTCGTTTACCGGATAGTAGGGCTCCATGCCCTCCTCCCACATCACAGGGTACTCCCTGGTGACTACTGTATGGGGCTGGTTTCCGAACTCAAAATGCTTGTGCTCTATGGTCCTGGTGTAGGGCGTCTCGCGGTCCGTATAGTTCACCACCGCAACTCCCTGATGATTCTCTTCCTCATAGAGATCCGACTCAAACCGCAGGCTGCGGTATTCCAGCTTTCCAAACCGGTATCCGAAATATGCGTCAATGGTCCCTGTGTAAACCACCCTCCCGCCCATGCGGTCGTAATCCGCCTTATGCTCCAGGTAATCCACTCCCAGTTCAACGTCACAGCCCTCAAAAAGCTTCCCGATTATCACATTATAACCGCCTATGGGGATTCCCTGGTACAAATCATTGAAATAGTTGTTATCATACGTATAGCGGACCGGAATCCGCTTGATTATAAAAGCAGGCAGCTCCCTGCAATCCCTGCCCCACTGCTTTTCCGTATAGCCTTTAATCAGCTTTTCATAGAGCTCCCGCCCCACCAGGCTGACGGCCTGCTCCTCCAGATTCTCCGGCTCTCCCTGGATCTCCTCCCTCTGCCTGTCAATGATGGCTTTCGCCTCCGACGGGGTGGAGATTCCCCAGAGCCTGCTGAAGGTATTCATATTAAAGGGCATGTTGTACATCTCGCCTTTGTAGTTTGCCACAGGACTGTTGGTATACCGGTTGAACTCAGCCAGGGAATTTACAAAGTCCCAGACCTTCCGGTTGCTTGTGTGAAAATGTGAGCGCCGTATTTGTGTACATGGATCCCCTTCACATCCTCACAGTATATATTTCCTCCAAGATGGTTCCTTCTCTCCACCACCAGGCAGGTTTTCCCCTTCTGTCCCGCATACCACGCAAAAACTCCCGCGTAAAGTCCGCTTCCCACCAATATATAATCATATTTCTTCATAACACGATAATCCCCTTCCTGAGCAGGCCCTCCTGCTTCCATCTTCCCAATTGTACTATGTTCCGCATCAAATGTAAATATAGCGGAGCGGACTGCGGCATCTCCAACCCGGAGGAATGTAACAGTTCAGACGGCGCATCTTCCTGGCCGAACAACCGGTCAGGATGCATCGGATATCCATCCGATGTGAAATGTGGCGAAATCTGCCGCCGCCTGAACTGTTACAAAGGAATTCCCAGGGCAAGACGGCGCAAGGCAAAGAGCAGCAGCAGATGGGCCGGATAAAACCAGTAAAACAGGTACTTCCTATTCTTCTTTCCCCGCTTTCCGTTATAACAGTACAGGGGGACAAACGACAGGGCCGCAGCCCCAGGGTCATATACAGGGACTCCAGAAATGCCAGTGCGCTGCCGGCCAAAAGCCGGGGCAGCTTTCTTTCTCTCAGCAGATAATATATGGCCATAAGAAGGATGCCATAAGAACTGTAGTCCGCCCTTATAGCCTCTGCCGCTATACAGCCGGTCACCACAGACAGGGCAGCCAGGATCCTTCCGGTCAGTCCCCCCAATCCTCCGCCTTCTTTATGCCCCAGAGCGTTAAAAGTCCAACCGACAGTTCAAAAAAGACGTTCTGGGCCTCCCATGTCAGATGATTTTTACAGCCAAATCAAAAGGTATCTCCGCTATAACAGCAAATGCCGCCATACGCAGACAATATTTTGGCCTGTTATGGGTATGGATGAAGCCCTCTGTCAGAAGGAAGCAGTAGATGGGAAAAGCCAGCCTTCCCACAATCCTGCACCCCAGATAAACATAATAAATCCCTGTTCCCCACTGGCGGCTCATAAGCGGACTGGCAAACGCAAGTTCGCCTGTGTAATCGATCATATAAAAGAGAATCACAGCCCCAAAATGGTCTGTCAGCATAGAAACAAGAGCAATGAGCTTTAAGGCGTTTCCATCCAGCCCCTTTTGTCTCCCGCCCCTTCCGTCAGACCCCTTTGAACCGCCTGGTTCATTTACCGCCCTGTCCATATTCGGACATTCCCTTTCTGCACTGTTATCAACGTCCCTGTTCAGGCATTCTCCTGCCCTTTTGCTTCCAGCGTCCATATTCAAGCATTTCCTTTCTGTTTCAACGTTGCCTGAAGTTCTCTCTCAATGCTGCCAAAAGTCCCTCGTGGTCATTATCCCCGGTCACATGGTCTGCGCTCCTCTTTACATCCGCAGGCGCATTGCCCATGGCATAGCTTCTGCCCACAGTTTTCAACATATCGATGTCGTTCCCCCCATCCCCGAGGCGATGGCTTCCTCTGTACCAATACCCAGATGCCGGCAGAGGACCTCCACGCCGGCCCCCTTGTTTACGCCGCCCTGCATCACTTCCATATAGACGGAGGAAGAAGCAGATGGACAGATGGGGATACAGCTCCTTAAGCCTCTCTCCCGCTTCCTGAATCAACCTTTCCTCCCCCATAATAAGAAATTTGTGAATGCCTCCGGCCTCTGCAAATTCTTCTCCCATATACCCCTTCCTGGCCTTAAGGGCGGTTATGGCCTCCTCCTTCAATACCCATGGATTCCAGTCGTCGTCAACCACCCATTTGCCTCCTCCGTAGATATTGCAGCACAGCTGCGGAAATTCTCCATCTAAAAGGTCTTTGATCTCCATTGCCTGTCCGAGGCTGATACAGCGGCTGTAAAGAGTTTTCCCATTTTCATCCAGAACCAAACCGCCGCCGTAGCACACCATAGGCGTGCGGATGCCTATCTGGTTCTGAATCGGAATCATGCCCTGGGGCATTCTGGCCGACACCAGCACAAAAGGTACGCCCTCCCTTTGAAGCCGGAGTATCTCCTTCCTGGTCCCCTCCGTCACCTGGTGGCTGCTGTTTAAAAGGGTGCCGTCGATATCACTGAATACAGCCTTATATTTATAGGTTCCGCCGCCTTTGTCCATCTTCCGCCCTAGTCCTCCAGTCCAATTACAGGCTTCAGCCTCTTTGCCAAAACAGCCGCCATAATGCACAGCACAAAGTCTCCGCCAACCGTCAGAAGGAAACAGTTGATAAACACAATCTTCCAGGTAACAGGCATATGAATGACAAAGTTGCTTATAAAATAGAAATAAACCATACCTGACAGATACATGGCCATCATTCCCCAGAATGCGGAAAATAAATTCCAGCGGAGGGAGGTCTTTTCCCTGAGCCTGACCAGGTATCCGGCTGTAAAGGCGGCAAACACAAATCCCAGAAGGAATCCAAAGGTAGGGCGCACCAGATAGGCAGGACCTCCGCCCGCCGCAAAGACGGGAACTCCGATGAGCCCCACAGCCAGATAGACGCCTACGCTCAACGCTCCACGTTTTGCTCCCATTAGGAATCCGGACAGCAGAACGAAAAAGAACTGCAGCGTAAAATGCATTGGAAAAGGCTGAACCGGTATATTTATTTTTATAAATGCGCCTGTAGCGATCAGTGCGGTAAACAGACCGCAGTACGCCATTTCCCGAACGGACAGCTCCCTGTGTTTTAAAATTTTAACTTCCTGCATTTTTATCTCCTCTTTTCGTAAAAGCACGTCTCAATTAACTCCCTTATTGTACCAGCAATTGTATCATATGAAAAGAGTTTTCTCCATGGGTGACCAGAAGCGCAGCAAGCCCGGCGCACTTTAAAAAGGCCGGATTCCCTCAGGATTCCGGCCTTCTGCCTGTTCACACCATCAATAAAACAACCTGTTCACTGCGCTGAAAATACCTCTGATAGAGGCCCTTGTAATGTTGGAGCTGATGCCCACTCCGTAGGTAGCCTTTCCTGACACCTGATCCACCAGGTGAATATAAGATGCCGCCTGAGCGCCTGAACCTGAGGACAGAGCGTGCTCCGTATAGTCCAGAACCTTAATCTGGATGCCCAGCGCATCCTCCATACCTCTCTGAACCGCATCGATAGGTCCGTTTCCAACACCTTCAAAGTATTTCTCAATACCATGGTCTGTGTAAACCAGCTTAACCAGCGTTGCAAACTCGCCGTCCCCCGTCTCCGTATCCGTGATACGGCACTTGCGGAAATGCATGGGCTCCTTGCGCTCCAGATAGCTCTTCTTGAACTCTTCCATAATCTGCTCCGGCGCAACCTCGCCCTGCTGCTCGGAGATCTTCTGAATCACATCTGCAAACTCCTTGTGCATGCCCTTGGGAAGCTTGAAGCCGTAGAAGGTATCCATAACAAAGGCCACGCCGCCCTTGCCTGACTGGCTGTTGATGCGGACAATGGGCTCGTATTCCCTTCCGATATCGCCGGGATCGATGGGAAGATAAGGCACCTCCCAATACTGGCTGTTTCTCTCGTGGAGCGCCTGCATACCCTTGTTGATGGCATCCTGATGGGAGCCGGAAAACGCGGTAAATACCAGCTTTCCTGCGTATGGATGCCTGGGCGGAATATCCATCTTTGTACAGCGCTCGTAAACCTCTGCAATCTCCCGGACATTCTCAATATTGAGCTCCGGATCCACTCCCTGTGAAAACATGTTGTAGGCAACCGTCAGTATGTCCACATTACCTGTGCGCTCGCCGTTGCCGAAGAGTGTTCCCTCCACCCGGTCCGCTCCTGCAAGAAGGGCCAACTCCGTAGAGGCAACGCCCTCGCCTCTGTCGTTGTGAGGGTGAACGCTCAAAATAATACTCTCCCTGTTCTTAAAATGGCTGTGCATCCACTCAATCTGATCCGCATATACGTTAGGGCTTGTCATCTCCACTGTGGACGGAAGGTTGATAATCATAGGTTTTTCCTTGGTTGCGCCCCAGGTTTCCTGAACTGCGCTGCATACGTCAAGGGCAAACTCCAGCTCTGTGCCAGTGAAGCTTTCGGGCGAATACTCCAAGCGAATCTGAGTATCGCAGTCGGCTGCATACCGCTGCACCAGTTTGGTGCCGATGATGGCGATATCCTTGATATCTTCCCTGTCCTTATGGAATACCACATCTCGCTGCAGGGTGGATGTGGAATTATAAATATGTACAATGGCCTTCTTAACTCCCTCTAAGGCCTCAAAGGTCCTCTTGATCAAATGCTCGCGGCACTGCACCAGCACCTGAACCTCCACGTCGTCGGGGATTAACTTGCGATCCACCAATGTGCGCAGAAAATCATATTCGATCTGGGAAGCGGCAGGAAATCCCACCTCAATCTCCTTAAAGCCCAGCTTGACAAGAAGGTTAAACATCTCCACCTTCTCCTCAACCACCATCGGCTCCACAAGCGCCTGGTTGCCGTCTCTCAGGTCCACGCTGCACCATACGGGCGCTTTCATAATTTCCTTGTCAGGCCACGTGCGCTCCGGGAAATTCACTACAGGGACTCTTTTATATCTTTGATAATTTAACATAATTTTTCCTCCATTCTGTTCATATTGACCAGGCCGCTGCTTCCTGTAGAACCTGCCTGGATTCGTCATTTACACCTGTCATGAGTTCAACTATTCTGCATTATCATCTAACAAGCCCATTCCGGGCAGTCGCTCTATGACGCCATAGTGACGAACGATGAACAGTATGACTCTTACTGATTCAGCCCCATTTCACATCATTCCTTTACTCTGAATTCGCTGATACAACCAGACGCGGCTCCGGGTAAAAACCACCCGGGCCCAAGGGTCTGCTTTGCCGCAACGTTAATTTATTATAGCACACGGGATTCTATCTTACAAGAGACGGCTTTTAATTCATTATTCTCAATGGTTATAGCTGTCATTCCTCATTTTCATGAACCGGGATACCCGCAGAGGGCCTGCAAAGCCCCGGCCAGGAAAGATTGGTTGGTTTCACGTCAGCTTATAATCCCCAGCAGCTCATAGACGCTGTCCGTCTCCCGGATAGCCTCCCGCTTCCGCTCATCCCCCAGGAGATCCAGCAGCTCCTCCAGGACCTTGATATGGGCCGTATTGTCGTTTGACAAAAGCATAATTACCAGATCCACGGGATCATTGTCCTCATTGTTGAATTTCACGGGCTTATCCAGCGTTATGACGCTCATACAGGGACCGGGCAGCTCAGGAGCCAGAAGATGGGGAAGGGCCACCCCCTTGTCAATGACCATGTACCCGCCCAGCTTCCGCTTAATCTTTATCATCTCGTCTATGTGCTTCTGGGTGATATGCCCCTGAAGCTTCAAAAGATCTCCGGCCATCTGTATAGCTTCATAGCAATTTTTCGGTTTTACATTCACTGCCACCAGAAACTCATTGAGCAGATTTCTCAGCGCCGGCTTCCTCCTGCTGTCCAGGCCCTTTACCTCCTCCTTTATATTCCGGGCCAGCTCAATGGACAGCTTGATGCGCTCCTCGGGCTTCAGCTTCAGGGACCGGGCGGCTATGTTGATGGTCGCGCTGATATATTTGTTCAGGTCCACATTTTGCATCCGCAGCATAAACATACTCATGAGCCGGTTCACATCCTCCAGCTTTAACAGCGGGTTTACCGTTATGCATTGATACCGGCTGCTCTCCAGGGGCAGGGTAGATATAATGAGATCGCATTCCAAAGGTTTTGCAGTGTTTACAAATTCATGGTAAGATATGGTTTTAACCACATTTACATTATAAAAGATGGATTTCAGACGGTTTTCCAGAATCTTGGAGGTAGCGATGGTGCTGTTGCACACAATGACCACGTCTTTTTCATGGCTCCTTCCAGGGGATTTTTGAGAATGCACGCCACTATATACATGGCGATATACACGGCCTCCTGGCTGCAAACCTCCCGGTTCACATCCCCCATCCGCTCCTTTAAAATAGACCACAGCTTCTGTTTCACCACCTGGCACACGTCGGGAAAGGACTCCTCAATCTCCATCAGAGCCGGATTGTGCTCTGCCGGAATATTGAGAAAGAGACGGTACTGCATAACGCTTAAATGGGTTGCCAGTTCCAGCACCGTATCATCCCCTCCTGGAATTCTATCTCCAGGGAGTCCTTCACCTCCGCAATCAGTTCCTTTGCAATGAGAACATGCTCCACATTGATGTCGTGGGAGGAACCGAACTTGCGCAGGGACATCCATTCTGCGTGGATGAGGAACATTTCATCCTCATCCGCCTCCAGTCCCGTATGCTCCCGTATAAGCTGGTGAATCTCTTTGTAGGCAAACCCCTGCTGCTGCCGCACATGAGGATAAAGCTGCCCGCCTCCTCTCAGGGAATGTCCGGCCTTCATGCGTGTAAATGCCGTGAGAAGATACAGAAACATAGCGCAGAAACCATTGTCCGATATAGTGACCTGAGCCCTCTCCTGCAGTTCCTTTATAATAAGTAAGATTTCCTCCCTCCACATTCTCAGGGTATTGCAGAAGGAAACCATCCTGTAGGTCTGAAGAGCCGTCTCAGCCTGAGTGAATCCCATGCCTATCAGCTCCTGCTGCCTGGTTCCCGTCTCCAGAATTTCACGCAGGAGCATCACGCAGCCTCTGCGGATATTGTTCTCCGAGTCCCTGACTGCAATTCCCACATGGGGCTTGGAAACCATATGGATACAGTAACGGTCCATCCAGGCCTTGACCTTCTGTAAATCATTAGAAATGGTGGCGCCGCTGACCTGCAGCTCCTCTGCCATCTCCGCAATGCTGGTGGAGTCACATTCAGCCAGAATAATACCCGTTATAGCTCTGACCCGCTCTTTGGAGGACATCACATAGCTGCCTGCCTCCTTCTCCTCCAGCCGTTTCTTTATGGTTCCGTCCCTGTCGCTGAGAAGGACTCCCCGGCCCGGAACTCTTACCACGGGTTCATGGGAAAATCCGGCCAGCCACTGGTCTATCATATCCAGATCGCTTCTTATGGTCCGGGAGCTGACGGAACAAGCCTCTGCCAGCTTTCCCGTTGTCACAGCCCTGCCGGACTGAAGCAATATTTTAATTATAAGCACACAACGTTCATAAAGCATAGGACCCTTCCTTATCTATTTTTACAATAACTGCATTCAATCAGGTTCTCCGACTCCGTCAGATACCGCTCCTTCCTCGTAAGAAGCTGAATCCCTCTGCCTCCTCCCACTGCTCTAAAACCAGAGGCAGGCGCCTGTGGCCCGATTTGTAGCTCAGATACACAACGCCCCCCTGCCTTACATATCCGCCCAGCTTTTCCAAAAGCGTATCCGCCTCCTTTACATAGGGCAATACCATAAAGAGGCAGGCCATATCATAGCATCGTCCCGCAAGGGCCTGTTCTTCCGGGCAAAACCGGATATTTTCCTTTATAAAAATACGCTCCGCAAAGCTGATTCTGCTCGTCGGGATCATACCCTGTAACCCTGCTGCAGAATTCCGACAGGACATAGCTGCCCCATCCATAGCCGCAGCCATAATCCAGCACATCCAAATTCCGGCCTCTTTTTGAAGCCCTCTCATAGGAGGCCAGCATCCGTCCAAGAAAAGGATCTCCACGAATCAGCTCCAGATAGCCTTCGGCGTCCTCCATCCATCCACCTCCCGATTCTCAAAGAGGCAAGCCGGCGCCCCAATAAAGAGCCCCCGGCCTGCCGGATTCATCAATCTAAATTAGTGGAACAATGACATAACTTTCGCAATTACATATCCAATGGTATTGAAATCCATTGCCTCGTATGCTCCTCCGGTTGCCATCAGATGTCCCGTCAGAGGGAAGGTTAAGGCTACCGCAAACTGCAGGATGAATCCTGTAATCAGAGCGCTGAAGATACAGTTCTTCATGCCGCCTCTGGCATTGGCATAGACGCCTACCAGGGCTCCCTCGAAGAAGTTAATCTGAACCCCCGGAACCACTACAGGGGAGAAGCCGGTAAAGGCCATAACCAGCGTTGCCAGAATAGAACCCAGGAGGCTGAATACAAAGCCCAGCATTACGGCAGTTCCTGCATACGGAAATACGGTAGGATAATCAAGTCCCAGCAGCGCGTTGGGAAGGAACTTCTCCGCAACACCTGAGAATGCGGGAATCAGTTCTGCCAGCATCATGCGCACGCCATAGAGGATTACGGCAATACCTCCTCCAAAGGTCAGCGACTGAATAAGCACATAGAGAATCCACGGAACTCCTGCGGCCAATTCGTCTACTACGCCGGGACCTGCAATAAAAGCAAAGATAAAGTTCATAACCAGCATTGCCATGCAGGTAGCGATAATGCTGTCCTTAAGCCAGTTGAGAGAGCTTGGAAATTCAATCTCCTCTGTAGACTTTCCGCCCTTCTTAAAGAGCCGCCCCGCTTCCCCTGCAATCACCAGGGCGATGGCGCTGGGAACAAAGTTTGCATGTTCTGTTGTGACAGGTTTCAGATAATGGGCCGAGATGGTGGTTGCAATCCAGTAATAGATACCAGAGATTAAACCGCCCACCAGAATCATAACAATGCCTGTAAAACCGAAGCCTGCCATAATGCTGGCCATAAAGCCGGCCCAGAACAGCTGCAGATGTACGGTCATGGCCAGATTCTTCCACGGTGTGAACTTAGCCAGTAAAATGTTGATAAGAAAGCCTATAATAAATATCAGCGCAGCTTCCGTTCCGAAAACCGCCATGGACTCCGAGTAAACCACCCAGTAAAGAGGCAGCACGCCGTCCACTCCCAGGCCTCTCTGTACAAGGGTTGTCAGCAGTGTAATGGGAGTTCCGATAATGGTAGTTCCTGCGCTTAGAATCAGGTAGCCCATCATTGTCTTAACAGTACCCATGACGATGTCGCTGACACTTTTCCTTAAAAATATTAATCCGATACAAGCGATGATTCCCAGCATAACTGTGGGATTACCAAGCACATTGGTAATAAAATCAATTGCAAAATTCATTGTATCCCCCTTTTTTGTTCTTACCTTCTCTTACAGTTTCCAGGCCGCCGTAGGCGTCTGAGTCGCCCAAATTCCTCCGTCCAGTCCTATGGTCTGCCCTGTAATGTAGCCGGCCTCCTCCGAACAGAAGAAGCTCACCAGGTTAAATGCGTCGTCGGTCTCCCCAAACCTGCGCAGCGGTATCTGACAAAGCTTGCTCTCCGCGCGGTTTTTAATTACATCCTCAGCCATAGGCGTATTCAGAACGCCCGGCGCATAACAGTTCACACGGATATTGTAAGGCGCCAGCTCTGCCGCCCATACCCTTGTAAGCACAATCATGCCTGCCTTGGCCGCCCCGTAAGCGCCGGAACCGGTGTTTGGGAATGTGGCCAGGATGGAAGCTACATTAATGATATTTCCGCCCTTTTCTTTCATGTAGGGTACAGCCGCCCTGGTACAGTACATAGGCCCCATCAGGTTTACATTCACCATCAGCTGCATGTGGGTGTCTGTGGAAGTCTCTATCATTCCTTTGTGAAGCACCCCTGCATTGTTAATAAGAATATCGATTTTTCCGAAGCGCTTTCCTATATCCTCAATCGCGGATGTAACCTGTCCGCTGTCGCTGACATCCACCGTATAGGTGGCAAAGCGTTCTCTGTCAGGCTTTACCTCCTCCACCATATCTGCCAGGTTCTCTCCGTTTAAGTCCAGGAGGCAGACGGCTGCCCCCGCCTCGTAAAACCGGAGGGCCAGATTTTTCCGGCTCCCTGTCCGGCTCCTGTGACAACTGCCACCTTATCATTAAATTTCCCCATAGCTTTAAATCCTTTCTTTACCAACCGCTCCCCCTGAGCGTATCTGAACATGCGTCCCTGCCTCCCGCCTTTGGGAGACAGTTTCCTCTATACAATTCCGTTGGCTTCACAGTATTCTTTCAGTTTATCTTTAATCTCCTGCTTATTTACAAAGCTGGTAAGTTGAATGACCGGTTTATCTATGTCCTGCACCAGATAGGCCAGTTCTTTTCCTATGAGCACCAGATCCGCCGTCCGCGCAGCGCCCTTGCCTGTTGTAATATCGCTGACCTCCAGCTTTGCATTTATCCCCAGTTCTTTTAAAGCTTTCTCAGCATTCATTTTTAAAATAACACTGCTTCCCATACCGCATCCGCAAATTGTAACAATATGTATCATTCTTCCACCTCCGCATTATTAAATAGTTCTGCAATTGCCGCCTTATCCCCGCACGTGGTAATCCTTCCCAGCATACCTTCGTCTTCAAAAATGGTGGCAATTGTCTGCATAATTTTCAAATGAAGGTCATCATTGCTTCCGGCTAACCCGATTACAAGGTGCACCGGATCGTTGCTCTCATTGCCGAAGTTTATGGGACCGGATAATGTCATGATACTGATGCCGCTTTTGAGGACACCATTCGTGCTCCTGGCATGAGGCATTGCAAGTCCCGGAGCCACCACAATATAAGGCCCCAAGGTCTCCACTGTCCGGACCATAGCGTCCACATATCCAGGGGTTACATAACCATTCTGTACAAGTATAGCCCCTGACTTTCTGACTGCATCCCTCCAGTCAATGGCCGGCACATCTAATTCTATATCACTCACACTTACCAACTTCTGCATCCTGTCCTCCGCCTTTCTTACAGGCCCTTAATAATTTCTTCTCCTGCGCTGGCCCCAATTCTTGTAGCTCCTGCCTCAATCATTGCCAGGGTATCTGCCGTAGTGCGGATTCCGCCTGCCGCCTTAAGGCCTGTGGTTTCCTTGATGCTGCTGCGGATAAGCTTTACATCCTCAACGGATGTGGACCTCGGGAGCATGGCTGAAAATCCGGTGGAGGTCTTAACAATATCCACTCCGTGTTTCTCAGCCAGCTGGCAGGCCTTTACGATCTGCTCCTCATTGAGGAGCGGAGTCTCTATAATCAGCTTTACAATCGCCCCCTTGTCATGGCTGGCCTTTACCACACCTTCCAGCTCCGCATCCACAATGTCATACCGCTCCGATTTTAAAGCAGATACGTTCATCACCAGGTCAATCTCCTGTGCGCCTTTGGCCAGTGCATCCTCTGTCTCATAAATCTTCACTTCCGGCACATCAAAGCCAGAGGAAAGCTGATAACAGTGCACACCTTTGTATCTGAGCCGTGAAGTACTTTGGCGGCAGTCTCAATCATATTCGGCAGGATACACACGCTGGCAAAGTGATTCTCCTTTGCGTTGGCGCAGAACTCAGTGACATAACCTTCGGTCATCCCTGGTTTCAGCGTGGTCTGGTCAATATAGCGGGCTAACTCTTCTCTATTCATTCTTATATTCCTCCTTGTTATGAGCGCTCAGAGACCATTCTTTGATCTCTTACGTGCAATACATGTCATTTCCACTTGGTGAGATTCTTTCACAAACCTCTTATTCATTAAAGCTGTCTACAATTTTGAATGCGGAGCTTGTGGCAATGCGCTCTGCCCCCGCCTCGATCATGGCGATGGCATCCTCTTTGGTGCGGACGCCTCCGGAAGTCATAACCTTAATCGCGTCATTGTAGTGGGTCTTAATAAGCTTAACCTGATCCGTGGTGGTGACAAAACCAAAGCCGGTGTTCGTCTTTAAGAATGGGATTCCCAGATCGATGGCCATCTCAGCCGCCCTGAGCTGCTCATCCTCTGTAAGAAGGCTGGCAAAATAAATCATTTTCAGGATTTTTCCCTCCATAATGTCCACAAACGGCTTTAACTCTTCTTTCACATAGTCATATCGGCCGGATTTGAATGCGCTTACGTCCATGGATACGTCCAGCTCGTCGGCTCCGTCCTTAAGCGCCTGTTTGGCCTGGAATAATTTAGCCTCGTGAGTCATTCCCCCCAGAGGGTAGGAGATAACGCTTACCAGCTGTTTTCCTGCCTCGTGAAGAATTTCCGCATTTCCCTTAATAAAAAATGGTTCCGTCAGTGTGGTGGCAAAGTTATAATTTAAGGACTTCCTTACAAACTCCTCCACCTGCCTAATGTAGGCGCCGGCGTCGCTCCCAGGGAAGCGTCAATTAATCGTTCCACATCATTTCTTGTTACATTCATTCCCTTATTCCTCCTTGTTATGAGCACTTAGCGTCTGTGTTTCAGACGCCTGACTGTGATACATACATCTCCGCCCGGAAATCGCTGTGAGCGCTCAGCCGCCCTTCTTTGGCAGCTTACCTGCGATGATTGCATACGACCTGGTGAGATCTCTCACATACTCAGTCATAGCAAGGTCCTCTGCGAACCTGGCGGAGCGGCTTAAAATGTTGGTTCCTTTCGCCTTCATTCTAAGTGGATCAGGGTCTTAGGTCAATTTGAAATACCCCCTTGCAATTGTGGAATTTTTATAATTATTTGGCAATATTCAGGCCGCAATTTATACTACTTTAACACAGTTTATGCTCCATATCTACAATTATTTGTGCAGTTTATCAGACACTGTTTGACAGGTGCGGGGCGGACAGCTGCAGACCGGAACACGCAAAAAATCCTCTCTCCGCCATGGGACAATCCCAAAGCAGAGAGAGGATACCTGAGCGGTCTGTTAATTTTTAAACACAATGCCCCTGAGCTTTCATCACCTCTATGACCTGGTCCACATACTTTCCGCAGGTCTCCATGTCCGGCGCCTCCACCATAACGCGGACCACCGGCTCTGTGCCCGACTGGCGCAGAAGAATTCTTCCGTTGCTTCCAAGGCTTTTGGCCACTCCGGCCACCTCGGCCTGGACTGCCGGATCGTCCTGAGCCTCCTTCTTATCCTTAACCCGGACATTTTTAAGAACCTGAGGATAGATCTCAACCTCTGAGGCCAGCTTTTCCAGGGTCTGTTTCTTTTCCAGCACCACCTCCATCACCTTCAGGGAGGTAAGAATGCCATCCCCGGTGGTGGCGTGCTTGCTGAATATAATATGGCCGGACTGCTCGCCCCCCAGGCAGTTCCCTGTGGCCGCCATATTCTCATATACATACTTATCGCCCACTGCTGTTTTCTCATAGGAGATCTGGTCCCTGTCGAAGGCTTTATAGAGGCCGAAGTTGGACATAACCGTGGTTACCACCGTATTGTTAAAGAGGGTCCCCTGCTCCTTCATGTACTTGCCGCAGATATACATTATCACATCTCCGTCCACTACCCGGCCCTTTCCGTCCACTGCGATGCACCGGTCCGCATCGCCGTCATAGGCAAAGCCCAGGTCACATTTTTCCTCCAGAACAAACTTCTGGAGATATTCAATATGGGTGGAGCCGCAGTCCGTATTAATATTCAGGCCGTTGGGCTCGTTATTTATCACATGGGTTTCCGCGCCCAGGGCGTCGAATACGTTCTTGGCAATGGCCGACGCGCTGCCGTTGGAGCAGTCCAGGGCCACCTTCATGTTCTTAAAGGAGCGGGTGGCAATGGAAATCAGATAACCGATGTAGCGGTTGCGGCCTGCGGCAAAGTCTACGGTACGGCCGATTTTGTCTTTTCTGGCCAGCGGAATTTCCCCCATCTCACCATCCAGATACCGTTCAATCTCAAGGATCACCGTCTCCTCCAGCTTTTCTCCCCTCTCGTTGATCACCTTGATTCCGTTGTCGTAATAGGGATTATGGCTGGCGGATATCATAATACCGCAGTTGAATCCCTCTGTGCGCACCACGTAAGATACGCTTGGGGTAGTTGTAACATGGAGCAGGTATACATCCGCGCCGGAAGCTGTAAGCCCTGCAACCAGGGAATACTCAAACATATAACTGCTTCTTCTGGTGTCCTTCCCGATTACGATTCTGCATGTTTCATCGGGCGCTTTCCGGCCATAATACCATCCCAGAAAACGGCCTACCTTGTAAGCGTGCTCCACTGTCAAATCTACGTTGCTTCCCCGCGGAAACCATCTGTTCCAAAATATTTTCCCATTGCTTTCATTCCTTCCTGTCGGGTTGTCTACATCATGCCGCGGCTTTTCAGATCAGCCAGATACCGGCTGAGGGCGTCCTGCCATGAGGGCAGCCGCCCAAACCCCTTCTCCGTCAGCTTTTCCTTACTCATACGGCTGTTTCCGGGGCGTCTGGCCTTTGCCGCAAATTCTTTGGAGTCCACAGGCGTCACCTTCACCTCATCCATACCTGCCTGTTTGAATATCTCACAGGCAAACTCATACCAGCTGCACAGGCCCTCGTTGGTGGCATGGTAGCGGCCGTACTGCTCCGTCTGAATCATGTCCACCAGAAGGCGGGCCAGGTCGTAGGTGTAGGTTGGGGAACCGATCTGATCGTCCACCACCGATACGCATCCCTTCTCTCTGCCCAGGCGCAGCATGGTTTTGATAAAGTTTTTGCCGTTAAGGCCGAAAACCCAGGCGATCCGGACGATGAAATATTTCTGCAGGTTCTGTTCCACGCCGATCTCCCCCTCGTACTTAGTGAGGCCGTAGACGTTGAGAGGCTCTCTGTGGTCATCCGGTTCCCAAGGCCTTTGTCCGCCGCCGTCGAACACATAATCTGTGCTGATGTACATCATCTTTATGTCCAGAGCCTTGCAGACCTTTGCAATATTCCTGGTGCCCTCCCCGTTGATTTTGCGGCACAGTTCCAGATTATCCTCAGCTGCATCTACTGCAGTATATGCGGCACAGTGTATAACTGCGTCTGGTTTTGCCTCTGTAATCACAGTTTTGCAGGCCTCCCCGTCGGTGATATCCATCTCCTCGATGTCCACGCCTATTCCTTCCAGCCCCCGGGCTTCCAGCTCGTCCATCACGTCCCTGCCCAACTGTCCTTTCGCTCCTGTTACCAGCACTCTCATATGCAAACCTTCCTTTCTTGACAATAGCTGACAAGGACGCGCTTCTCCAAAGGATCCCGCGCCCTTATCAGCTACCCATTTACTGCCGGAGTCCGCCCTTGGGGTACACTCCCTCGATTACAGGCGGCTGCCGTACATTTTGCCGAAATAATTGCTGTACTCGCCGCTTAATATATTTTTCCACCAGTCCTGATGATCCAGATACCACCGGATTGTCTGGTCTATCCCCGTGTCAAAATTGTACCGGGGCTTCCATCCCAGTTCCTTCTCCATCTTGGTGGGATCGATGGCATAGCGCATATCATGGCCGGGACGGTCCGTCACAAAACGGATCAGGCTCTCCGGCTTGTCCAGCGCTTTCAGTATTGTTCTGACTACTTCCAGGTTGGTGCGCTCGTTATGTCCTCCGATATTGTAGACCTCTCCCTCACGCCCATTGTGGAGAATCAGGTCGATGGCCTCACAGTGATCCGCCACATGAAGCCAGTCCCGCACGTTCTCCCCCTTGCCGTACACGGGAAGCTCCTCGTCTGCCAGAGCGCGGCTGATAATCAGGGGTATCAGCTTCTCAGGAAAATGATAAGGCCCGTAGTTGTTGGAGCAGCGGGACACGGTTACAGGCAGCCCGTAAGTCCTGTGATAGGCCAGAACAAACAGATCGGCGCTGGCCTTGGAGGAGGAGTAGGGGCTGGACGTGTGAAGGGGCGTCTCCTCTGTAAAAAAAAGATCCGGGCGGTCCAGGGGAAGGTCGCCGTAGACCTCGTCCGTAGACACCTGATGATAGCGCCTGATTCCGCAGGCGCGGCATGCATCCAAAAGCGTGGTGGTACCCATCACGTTGGTTCTCACAAAACTCTCAGGATCTGTGATAGAACGATCCACATGGCTCTCGGCTGCAAAATTCACAACCATATCCGGCCTTTCCTTCTCAAACAGCTCAAAGATAAAGGTTCTGTCTGCAATATCTCCCTTTATAAATCTGTAGTTGGGTTTATCCTCCACAGGCTTTAAATTCTCCAGATTACCTGCATAGGTCAGCAAGTCCAGGTTGATAATCTGATAATCCGGGTATTTGTTTACCATGTGGTGTACAAAATTGCTTCCGATAAAACCGGCTCCGCCGGTAACGATCATTTTCATTGCGCGCTCCTTTGTTATTGCCTTTTATTACCCCGCCGGTATGCTCAGTGATCCGGCGCCGGGCGTATTCTAATTGTAAAGCTTGTCCACGTATTTTCCGTCCAGAACATCCTTTAAATATTTGCCGTATTGATTTTTCTTGAGGATCTCATAAGTCTCCATCACCTGCTCCCTGGTGATCCATCCTCTCAGATATCCGATCTCCTCCAGGCAGGCAATCTTGCGGTGCTGATGCGTCTCCACAGTCTTCACAAAGTTGGTGGCCTCCACCAGTGACTCGTGGGTTCCCGTATCCAGCCAGGTAAATCCCTGGCCTAAAAGGATCACGTCCAGCTCCCCATTCTCCAAATATATCCGGTTTAAATCCGTAATCTCCAGCTCTCCTCTTGCAGAAGGCTTCAGGCTCCGGGCATACTCCACCACGCGGTTGTCGTAAAAATACAGGCCTGTCACACAGTAATTGGATTTGGGGTTTTGGGGCTTCTCCTCAATAGAGACCGCTTTTCCCTCCTTATCAAATTCCACAATTCCAAACCGCTCCGGATCATCCACATAATATCCGAACACAGTGGCGCCCTTCTCCTTGGCAGCCGCAGCCTTCAGCCGCTTGGCAAGGCCCTGTCCATGGAAAATATTATCCCCCAGCACCATGGCCACGGAGTCGCTGCCGATAAAGTCCGCTCCTATAATAAAAGCCTGGGCCAGCCCGTCAGGACTGGGCTGAACCGCATAGCATAAGTTGATTCCGAACTGGTGTCCGTCCCCCAAAAGCGCCTCAAACCTGGGGGTATCCTCCGGTGTGGAGATAATAAGAATATCCCTGATTCCCGCGTTCATCAGCACAGACAGAGGATAATATATCATTGGCTTATCATAAATTGGAAGCAGCTGCTTCGACGTTACCTTAGTCAGGGGGTACAGGCGCGTCCCGCTTCCTCCGGCGAGTATAATCCCTCTCATTTTTTCCTCCTTGTATCAAAAGGCCTTATTTTCTTTGTCCAATATACCATACTCTCCTTAGTTTTTCAAATAAACAGGAAAATATTTCGTTATTATTCAAGAACTTTTAATATTATTACGGTTTTATGGAACATTCCGGCAAGCTGCAGCCGTTTTTAGCCCCCCCCCCCCATTGTAAATATATGACATATAACTTATAATGATATAAAAGCTGCTGCTTTTTACACCCTGTTTTTGCAAGGAGGAGTCAGATGAATATATACATAGCCCGGCAGCCGATTTATGACAAGGATCGTCACCTATACGGATATGAATTTCTTTACCGGGACAGCAGCACGAACAGTTTTAATCCCGCCATGAATGGAACAGCAGCAACCCGCACCCTCGTCTCGAATCTTATTAACGAATTTGGGGTGGATGCAATGACCGGTGGTCACTACGCCTTTGTGAATTTTACAAGGGATCTGCTGACCAGCAATTTTCCCTTCCTTCTGAACAGCAGGCAGTTTATAATTGAAATCCTGGAAAATGTAACCTTGGACAACGCTCTGCTGCCTCACCTGGAAAAGATAAAATCCAAAGGCTACAAGATAGCCCTTGACGATTACGTGGGGGAGGCTCATGAGAGCGGGCTGGCGGCAGTGGATATCCTGAAGGTGGATTTTATGCAGACCACGCCCGGGGAGCGTCAGGATATTGCAGGCCGCCACAGAGGCCATGTCACGCTGCTGGCGGAAAAAATAGAGACCGAGGAAGAGTTCCACAGCGCTCAGGCCATGGGCTACACCCTGTTCCAGGGCTATTACTTCTCCAAGCCCGTTCCTTTTTCCAAACCGGTGGCCCAGGTGGCCTCTGCCACCAGCAGTCTTTTATGGGAAGAGATACGGAGGCCCAGCCTGATTTCGGCAAGCTGGCAGATATCATTTCAAAAGATGTGAATTTAATGTTCAAGTTTATGACCAAAGCCAACTCCATGATCTATTACAGGGGCAACCGCATTACAGATGTTCAGAATGCGCTGGTGCGCATAGGGCTTTTGGAAATCCGCCACTGGATTATTATGATAATTGTAAATGATATCACAGGGAAGGGAAACTCCGAACGCACGAAGCTGGCCCTCATGCGGGGCATTTTTGCCGAAAAGCTCACCTTAAAAACAGTCCATAAGGCCTGCAGGGAGGAGGCATATCTGGCCGGAATGTTTTCTGTCATAGAAGCGCACTTCCAGTCGGATCTCATCACACTTTTGGAAAAGCTCCGTATACCTCCCCATGTGGCCGACGCACTTTTAGGAAAGCCCGGCTATCTCACAGATCTGCTGCAATTTATACATTCCTATGAAGCCGGCGCCTGGGACCAGGTATCCTCATTTGTAAAAGCTCTGGGGCTGGACAAAAATGGGTGGTGAACCAGTATATGGACTCCATCAATTATGCAGAGCAGGCATTCCCCGGAGAGTAATCATACAGCGTGCAGAGACAGAGTATACTCTATACGCTCCGAATCAAATTTGCAAATATAAGGCTCACCGCCGCGCTTCCCGCCATATATACCAGCGTTGTCATATAGGAGCCGCTGGCGTCAAAAAGCAGGCCCGCCACCGTTCCGCCAAAGGATGCGATCAGCAGATTCAGGTTCATGACGGAAAAATTCACCGGATAGTTGGATGCCCCGTAGGAGGCGTTTACATAGGCCGAGATACTTGGATTAAGTCCTCCGTAGGCAAAGCCGCAGCAGATAAAGCCAAGGACAACCAGAGGAAAACGCCCGGCGCCCAGGGCGGCGGCCAGAACCAGTGAAGATAAGCCAAAGGCAATTCCCACCACGGTCATGGTCAGCCTTCTTCCCTTTTTGTCAAAGAGATTGCCGAAGAATACTCTGCCCACTCCGTTAAAAATTGAGATCAAGCCCACCACCGTTGCGATGGCGCCGGCCGGCACCTTTGGCCCTACCTCGGCGGCAATGCCGCTGGCCTGGCTGATCAATGCCATTCCTGCTCCTCCCATACAGATGGTCCACAGGAAGAACAGCCAGAAGCTGGGCCTTGCAACCATCTCCCTGGCAGTAATATCCAGCCCGTCCTTGTCCGCCCGCTTCTTCACAGCCGCAGTGATTCCTCTGGCTTCCAGTTCCTCCCTGTCAGGTTTCACAAAAAAGAAACCGCAGACAAAAAGCACTGCCAGAAGGATAAGCCCGAATACAAAGAAAGACGTTCTCCAGGCTGTCACTCCTGGACCTGAAGGGGTCACAGCCTGGTATACCTTGCCTACTATAAAGGAACTGAGTCCAAAGCCCATGAGCAGTATTCCGGAAATCAGTCCCTGTCTGTCCGGGAACCAGGCGCTCATGGTGCTGAGAACCGCGTTATAGACGAAGCCTGAAGCAAAACCGCAGAATCCTCCATATCCCAGATACAGTGTAAAGGGAGACTCCGCCCTGCTTGCGATGAAAAATCCCAGGAAGAAGAGAATCCCTGAAAGCCACACATTGTATTTCACCTTCAGTTTCTTGGAGATCATTCCTCCCGCCATACATCCGAAGCAAAAACACATCATACAGATTGTAAAGGTCAGAGAGAGCTGAGCCTTGCTCCATCCGGTAAAATAAGCCCCAACAGGCAGCGAAAGGACGCTCCAGGCATAGACCAGTCCTGCCAATAGGAGGACGGCTGTCCCCACTCCCCCGTAAACCCACCGATTAAGCTTCATACCAATACAGTCCTCCTTCTTCATGCCGTATAATTTCTCCCTTCTTTATGAGATGATCCATATGGGCAAGACACTCCCCCAGCGCAAACCAGCGCTGTGCGGGGGGAAAACGATCCCAGTCCGCCGCGCGTATGTTCCAGGCCATATTTCCTGTGATGTCGTACAGCCTTGCATGGCCCAGAGAGCGGATCACCGTTCTGCACTCCTCCAGCCGTTTTCTGTGGTGAAGCTTCAGCGCCTGAAGCCGCTCCTTAAAGCAGCCTGCCTTCCGGTGCCCCGGAAGGGGAATGGTTACCTGGCAGGACTCCAGCTTTTCCAGACTTTCCAGATAGTCTCCCAACGAATCCTCCACTCCGGCCCAGTCCGTAATGTTGGGCGTGATGTCAAAAAGAACATGATCCCCCAGAAGCATCGCTCCCGTCCCCATAATCTCGAAGCACATATGGCTCGGCGTGTGGCCCGGCGTACAGACAGCCTTCAGCCGGTATCCGCCTGCGTCTATCTCCTCCCCTTCCTCCAGGCTGTATAACCTGTAAAGTCCGGATCTGCCGCCATGGTCCTGGAAGGAGTGGAGGCCAGCATCTCCCGGATCATTTCCTCCCCGATTCCGTTTTTTGAAGCCTCTCCATGCGGATGCGGTGGAGAAGGCTGGTTCCGTTCTCCTCCTGGCTTCCCATAAGATATTTGCAGTCAAGGGCGCTCATATAAACCTTGTTTCCCTCAGGAAGTATGTCGGCCGCATTGCCTGAATGATCTGCGTGGAGATGGGTCAGAAGAATATCTGTGTTCTTCAGGTCAATTTTCAGATAGTCCAGCCCTTCAAGCAGAGCCCTTCTGCAGCTCTCCGTCCGAAAGCCCGTGTCCACCAAAAGGTTCCTTTCCCCTTTTATAACGTAGCTGTTCAGTTCCCTGAGAGGATTTCCCTCCAGCGGAACCGGAAGCCGGTAAATATGAGGCAATACCTCTTCTATTTTCTCAATCATTGGATCCGTTTCCTTTCCCATACAGACAGCCCCGGAAAGCAGCTCTCTGTGAAACGCGGACGGCCGCAGACCTCTGTCTGGCACATCTTTCGCGGCCGCCCCGCTCCTGCAGCCAACCGGAAAGGAGGCAGGCTGTCGCTCACAACAGCTGCCTCCCGATGGGCATGTCTTAACCGCCCCTTAATCCTGAGGAAGCTTATCCATTTCCTCTATAATCGCAGGTATCACTTTATACAGATCGCCTGCAATTCCAATATCCGCTATGTCAAAAATCGGAGCGTTCTCATTGGTGTTGATGGCCACAATCAGTCCGGAGTTCTGCATTCCGGCTACGTGCTGAATGGCTCCGCTGATACCGCAGGCAAAATAAATTTTCGGTTTTACTGTGGTTCCCGTCTGTCCCACCTGATAGGCGTGGTCAATCCAGCCTGCATCAACGGAAGCTCTGGAAGAAGCGATGGTTCCACCGAACTTGTCTGCCAGCTGCTTTAACAGTTCAAAGCCCTCAGGCTTTCCAAGGCCCATTCCGCCGGATACGATGACCTCCGCGTCAGTGAGGGATACCATCTCCTTCGCGCTCTTTACAACCTCCAGAACCTTCGTGCGGATGTCCTTCTCTGCAAATTTGGCTTCCAGCTTAATCAGCTGTCCCTTTCTTCCGGGCTCCCTGGCCGCCTTCTCCATAACGCCGGGTCTTACGGTGGACATCTGAGGCCTGTGGTTGGGGCACACGATGGTTGCCATAAGATTACCGCCAAATGCAGGGCGGGTCTGCATAATTCCCTTTGTCTCAGGGTCAATCTCAAGTTTTGTACAGTCCGCTGTAAGTCCGGTATTGCATTTTACAGCCAGGCAGGGACCTAAGTCGCGGCTATATGGGTTGCTCCCAGAAGCACAATCTCAGGCTTGTAGGAAGTGATCGCCTCGTAGATAACCTTTGTGTATCCGTCTGTGGTATACTGCTTCAGCTCAGGGGCATCTGCATAATATACCTTATCCGCGCCATACTCAAAAAGTTCGTCCGCCAGATCCCCAACGCCGCTGCCGCAGAGAACTGCGCACAGTTCACAGCCTACGGCTGCAGCCAGCTTTCTGCCTTCTCCCAGCAGCTCCACAGCTACCTGCATCAGCTTGCCGTCTCTCTGCTCTGCAAATACCCACACGCCCTTATATACGCTTAAATCCTTCTCTGCCTTCTCTTCCTCTGTCTTTTCGATGGCTCCGAAAGGACAAACTTCAATACACTGTCCGCATCCGGTACATGCAGTTCCAATCACCGCCAGCTTGCCCTCCATCGCAATAGCCTCAAAGGGGCAGCTCTTAATACACTTGGTACATCCTTTACATTTTTCTTTTATAACATTAACAGCCATAGTGTTCTTCCCTCCTCGTTATGAGCACTCAGAAACTGTATTTTTGTCTCTTAAGTGCGGTACATGCCGCCGACGCCCAGCGGATGTATTCCGGCCGCTTTCTGTAGCAGCCTGTCAGACTAAATGCTTTTCCACTAATTTTTCCACCAGCGTTCCGGCCATATCTCCCACTGTTCCGGAAAGCATCTCTCCCTTTCCCTTCTGTGGAGGGGTAAAGGAGCGGAATACCTGGGTGGGGGAAGCATTCAGGCCGCAATCCTTGGGATCCAGATTCACATCCCTGTGGTCCCAGATTTGGATCTCCTTTTTGTAGGCGTCCACAATAGCCCCAACCGACATATATCTGGGTTCGTTCAGTTCCTTTACGCAGGTGAGCACGCAGGGGTATTCACTTCAATGACCTCATACCCGTCCTCCATCTGTCTGTGGACCCTTACCTTGCCGTCGCCCATCTGAATATCCTGTACATATGTAACCACTGGAAATCCCAGTCTCTGAGCCACCTGAGGCCCTACCTGGGCGGTATCTCCGTCGATTGCCTGGCGGCCTGCGAAAATCACATCCACTCCCTCTACCTTGTTGATTCCAGCCGCAATGGTGGTGGAGGTCGCACATGTGTCGGCTCCGCCGAAGGCTCTGTCGCTTAAAAGGTACGCCTCGTCCGCACCCATAGCCAGACATTCCCTCAGCATATAGGTAGCCTGAGGCGGTCCCATCGTCAGGACTGCAACCTTCACGTCCGGGTTCTTATCTTTTAACTGGAGAGCTGCCTCCAGGGCATTTGCATCATCTGGATTTAAGATGCTGGGAACGCCGTCGCGGATCAGGGTTCCCTTCACGGGGTCGATTTTCACTTCGTTGGTATCCGGTACCTGCTTAACACATACTAATATTTTCATCTTCCATTTCCTCCTTGCTATGAACACTCCGCAGCCCTGTTTGGGCCGCCGGGGCGCGATGCCCTTCACTGCGCCCGGACGGCGTCTTTAACCGCCTGGGACAGTGTTATCTTACTTCTTAAGCAGTTTGCTTCCGATGACGATCTGCTGTACCTGGCTGGTTCCTTCATAGATGGTGAATACCCGGCAGTCTCTGAACATACGCTCAATCTTGTAGTCCTTGATAAAGCCGTAGCCGCCGTGAATCTGAACTGCCTTCTGGGCAATTTCGTTACATACCTCTGAGGCATAGTATTTTGCCATGGAAGCATTTAAGGTTGCGTCCTGCTTTGTATCCATCATGTAGGCCGCCTTGTAAACCAGCTGCTTTGCAGCCTCCAGCTTTGTAGCCATGTCGGCAATCATAAAGCTGATAGCCTGGAAATCCCCGATCCTTCTGCCAAACTGTTTTCTCTCCTTGGCATATTTAACAGCCTCATCCAGACAGCCCTGGGCAACGCCGATGGACTGGGCTGCTACTCCCAGACGCCCTGTGTTCAGGGTCTGCATGGCGATCTTAAAGCCCTCGCCTTCTTCGCCCAGTCGGTCGCACTCCGGAACGATGGCATTGTCAAGAATGATATCGGAGGTCGCACATCCCACAATGCCCATCTTGTTCTCAGGCTTGCCGCAGGAAACTCCCTCTGCATGCATATCCACAACGAATGCGGAAAGCCCTTTGTTGCCCTTTGTCACGTCGGTTTTTGCAAACACAACTGCATAGTCGGACAGGGGGGCCATGGTGATAAAACACTTACGCCCGTTCAGAACATAGTGATCGCCCTCCTTTTTGGCTACTGTTGCAACGCTTCCTGCATCGGAGCCTGCTCCGGGCTCCGTAAGGGCAAAGGCCAGCTTCTTGGCTCCTGTTACAACAGGCGTCAGGTACTTGGCCTTCTGCTCGTCGTTGCCTGCCAGAAGAAGGGGGCCGCCCGACAGGGAATTGGGGCTGGACACATAGATACTTGCCACGCCCGACACCCTTGCGATCTCCTCCATCACCAGAACATAGGCCCTGGCGTCCGCTCCCTGGCCTCCCAGCTCCCTGGGTATCTTAACCCCGAAGAATCCTGCCTTGGCCATCTTATCCAGAATTTCCTCCGGAAACTCCTCCGTCTCCTCCACCTGGTCCAGAACCTCCTTGGTCAGTTCCTTCTCTGCGAAATCACGGGCTAATTTTCTGATTAACTCATGCTGCTCTGTAAAAAATGCTTCTGCCATATGTCTGCTCCTCCTTATTCCTTTATCCTGTGGGCGGCCTGCCTCTGTCTCTCCCGGGCGGCGCCTGCAAGAGCTGCTTTTTTCAGCTCCTTAAGATCAATCTTACCGCTGGCATTCATGGGAAACTCCTCCATCTCCAGCACATAAGCAGGCGCCTTATAGTGCGCCAGCTTTGAATTCAGGTAAGAGCGAAGCTCCTCCCTGTCTGCCTTTCTTCCCTTCTTCGGCACAATGCAGGCTGCAATCTCCTCCTGCAGCACCTCCGCGGGTATTCCCACTACCTTTACCTTCTCCACCCAGTCCAGCTGCCGGATCACCTGTTCTATCTCATAGGGAGAAATATTCTCTCCCGCTCTGATAATCATTTCTTTCAGTCTCCCTGTTACATGGAGCTCGCCGCTCTCATCCACAGCGCCGATATCCCCTGTCCTCAGCCATCCATCCTCTGTAAAAGCGCGGCTGTTCGCCTTTGGAAGATTGTAATAGCCGGACATAACATTGTAGCCTCTGACCTGAATCTCACCCTCCCGGCCGGCTTTCAGGACATTCCCTGTCTTTAAATCGGCAATTCGTATCTCCACGTGGTCAATTGCTTTCCCTGCCGAGACGGCCTTTCTCTCATTCTGCTCATCCCAATCTGCAATGGAGACACAGGGAGAGGTTTCCGTCTGTCCGTATGAGGGCTGAAGATGCATCCCGGGAAAGCGTCCGCAGATTTCCAGGTACTCCTCCCTGGTAACAGGCGAGCCTGCTATAATTCCCGACTTCAGGCAATCCGCTTTTCTGTCCTTAAAACCATCCTTGCGTGTAAGAGCCAGGAACATGCTGGGAACTCCGTTGAGAACGCTGCAGCGGTGATTCTCTATGGCGTCCCACACGCGGGCCGTCTTAAAGTAGGGTATCAGATACATAGACATGCCTGCCAGAAGGCAGGAGATAATTCCGGCCGTTATGCCAAAGCAGTGAAATAGGGGAACCGTAACGCACATCTTATCCTCCGGCCCCCATTTCATGGCCTCCACCAGAGCCCGGCTGTTGTTCACCACATTGTAATGGCTCAGCAGAACGCCCTTGGGAAGCGACATGGTTCCTGAGGTGAAGATCATGCAGGCGGGGTCTTTGGAAACCACCTGCGCCTTCAACCGGCAGACATGTCTCAGCGTCTCTGAAGAACACTCCTCTTCTGAGAAGTCCTCCGCCTCCGTCCATGTCCCCTTTTTCCTTTCGCACATCGGTATAAAATATCTCACCTTAGGCGCTTCATGTCTTATCTGTTCTATGACATCCTCATATAAAACGTCCTTGTATCCGGTTCCGTAATACAACACCTCCACATCGGCATAATTCAGTATTCCTTTGATTTCATATTCCTTGTAGCAGGTATTGATCAGAACCGGCACTGCCCCAATCTTCGTCAATGCCAGAAATGTAATAACCCAGTCGGGGCTGTTGGCGCACCAGATACCCACATGGGTCCCTCTGGTTATCTCCAGTTTATCCATCCGTCCCGCTAATAAATCCGAGACCTCATCCAGCTGTCTGAAGGTGCAGCTCCAGCCTTCCATTTCTATGGCCGGATGTTCTCCTATCAACTCGGCCTGTTCCCGTAAATACCGGCCGATGGTCTTATTTGTAAGTTCCATGATATCCCCGCAACCTTTACACAGGTTTCTTTTACCTAAAGGGCCGCCGCTGGTAAACGCAGCCGGCGCCCCTTTCATTTTAGTTTTATTTCCGCTCGTCCTTCCACACAAACAGGGCGCCTTTATCCTGCATCTCCTTTATCTGTGCATCCTCATATCCAAGCTCTTTGAGAACCTCCGCACCCTGCTCGCCGATTAACGGCCCTGCATTGTACTCCGGCACGCCCATCTCCTGGAATTTCACAGGAAGGCGGACCAGCCTTCTGGTATTTCCGTTGGAATAGGTCATGTCGTAGAAGCAGTTGTTCGCTTCCGCCTGTTTGTCGTTACGGATTTCCATCCAGTTCTTAGCCAGGGCAAATGGGATATCTGCAGCCTCCAGAATGGGAGTCCACTCTGCCACCGTCTTTTTGCTGAACGCATCCATCACGATGTCATAAAGCTCTGAGGTAAGGCCCTTCTCCTGACATGTGAGAATCGGGAAATACTCCTGGCTGTCTGCCAGATCCTCCCTGCCCACGGCAGTGATAAACGCCTTGTAATAGGTGTTGAAATCGGGCATGCAGGTCTGGATGAAACGGTCGTCCTTGGTTCTCCATGCAGCGTTAAAGGGGTTGGCGGACTTTCTTACATCGATAGGATAGTTCTGGGCAATCCCCTCATAATTGGATGCCTGAATCATCATGCCCATGTTAAAGATAGCGCTCTCAAAGAGGGAAGTCTCCACCTTTTCGCCCACGCCCTTCAGCTTTGCCTGAAGCAGCGCCGCACAGATGCCTGCCGCCAGGTTCATGCCTACGTTGTGGTCGCCCAGGCCCGGCACTACGTTCATGGGAACCGTACCTCTCTGGCGGAGAGAATCCAGATACCCGCCTCTTGCAAAGAATGCCGTGAAGTCGAAGCCCGGCAGATCCTTGTCCGGACCGTATTCCCCGTAGCCGGTACAGATAGCGTAAACCAGCTTGGGGTATCTCGCCTTCAGCGTCTCATAGTCCAGTCCTGCGCGCTCAAGGGCCTGAACTCTCCAGTTGGTAATCAGCACGTCTGCCGTGTCCAAAAGTTTAAAGAAGGCTTCCTTGCCTGCCGGATCCTTCATATTCAGAGAAATACAGCGCTTGTTGCCGTTCTCCAAATCCCAGGTGGTGTTCTCATACATATCCAGAGGTCTGCCCTCCGAGGGAGCCGTGTGTCTTAAAGGATCTCCCTTTGCCGACTCGATTTTAATAACATCGGCGCCTAAATCTGCCATAAATCTTCCTGCAGAAGCTGCCGCGATAAATGTTGCCAGCTCAACAACCCTTATGCCTTCAAGTGGTTTGCTCATGTCTATCCTCTCCTTTATGTTCGTTTTACTTATTTTGATTCAACTGTATCAAACTTGGTCGCAACCATATGTACCACATAGGGAATCATGATAACCGGAATGGTCAGGTAACCAAGGTACTTATATCCCACAGATACAATCTTGTTCAGGCCTAACTGGGCGATGAGGAATGCAACGATGGTACATACAAATGTGACGATGATAACATTTTTCCCGGCTTAGCTGTAGGATCAAAATTCTTGTCAATGGCAACACACACACGGTTGGACATACCTGCAATCATATTAACGGCTGTGGAAACCGAGCCCAGAACGATAAGTACGGAGATGATAGGCCGCAGCAGTTCAGGGGCAACGCCCTTGTTAACAAGAATCAGCAGCGGAATGCTCTCAGTGGCGAAGTTCTCGTCGTTTGTGATTGCCATAAGTCCCAGTACTGCCATCAGGCAGATTACAGCGTTTACAAAAAATCCCCATACCATGGAAGTCTTTGCATCGTCCGGGCTGTTAAAGGGCTTTGCGTGCTGTACCAGAAGGCCGATGGAGGCCAGCTGGAAGGCCGCATATACGATACAGGTCCACAGCGCTTTGCCTGCAGGCGCAGGAGCGGCCATGCTGGCGGAAATGTTGGAGGAAATGCTTCCCCACTGTGCAAAGATATTGGGAATATACACAATGAACAGTCCTGCCACAATGAGTACGGAAAGGGTTGCAGCAACCTTACGCACCACATTCGTTCCGTAAACAGCAACGATAAAAATAAAAATTCCCACAAAGATTGTACCTATCCAATGGTTAATCCCAAAGGCGCTCTCCATTGTGCTGACGCCTGTAGCAAACGCCGCAGCCGGCGCCACACAGATGGTGACAATATAAACCAGCTCATAGAGGTTTGAGAAAATAAAAGAATATTTTCCGTAAAAGCTGTCGTTAAAGCTCTTGTAATCATAGACCTCATGTTTCTTGGCATATTTCAGCGCATACCACTGGTAAAATGCGCCGATAAACTGTGCGATTATACAGGTTACAAAGGCCCATACGCCAAACTGTACAAAATACTGTCTCAACTGGTTTCCTGATGCAAAACCGCCGCCGAACTGAGTTGTGAACCATACGAATGCCACGCCGATAACTACCGGCATTTTATCTTTATTTACCATCTTAAATCTCCTCGTTTTCATCTTCTCTTGGATGAATCATAGTTAAGAATTATGTAACTGTTCAGGTCAGCGATTCTTCCTGCCCGGCTAACCGCCGTCCTGAACTGTTGCAAATTAACACATTTCCTTAAAGGCCTGTATCATAGTGCCAGCCTGTTCATAGTTCACCATCTGGCGGTCCACCTCTATGTTCAGATGCATAAGCCCGGCCTTATCGCAGGCCCTCTTGATGGGAACATAGTCGAATTCCTCAGGGTCGCAGAACTTGGTCATAAGAACGATAACGCCCTGGGCCTCATGTGCTTTGGCCTGTTCAATGATATAGTCCACACGTTTTTTGTCCCTGTCATAGAGCAGCGTGCAGTTGTCCATATTGGCAAACTTGTGAGCCAGCGCATCCACAGGATTTGCCATCTCGGGCACATCTGTGCGGTACTGTCTGGACTCATTGGCTACGTCGTCAAAGGCCACCTGAATGCCGTTGTCGTCGAAAATCTTCAGAAGGCTGGGGGAATCCGCCAGGATGCCCGTCACCAGCACGCGGAGTTTTCCTTCTGCCCTGGGGCCCTTCTTAAGCTCCTCGTTCAGCTCCTTTACAATCGCCGTATGCTCCTCCACCGTCATAAACCATGCGCTCTTAAACACATCGCTTCTCTGGGCAGCCGTGATATCCGCATAGGATGCAATCTCCGCAAATTCCCTCATCGCCCGATTGTGCTCATTGTAAAGAGCATTAGATTTTGCCAGCGCAGGCTCTGAGAACCTGGCCCCTGTGGCCACCTCCAGATCGCTGATCACTCTGCCGTAACCCGCCCTGGTAAACTTGACGCCGTAGTCCTGCCTGCGGTTCTGAGGATAGGTCATAGGGATAAAGGGAATATCCGCCACTGCATACTTCCAGTTCTGTCCCAGCGTCTTTAAAGAGTCGCAGAGAGAAGGGATAATAATTGCAGAAACGCCCTTGTACTCTCCCTTGATTCCCAGTTCCAGAATCGTCTGCATAACGGAGCATATAAATGCAGGGTAATATTTCTTCGCCTCGTTGATTTCCACATCCGCGCCCCATACGCCCATGGGAACCAGCCCCATAGAGTGTACGATCTCCTGCGGTCCGTAGACGGGAGCCATTGCAATTACCTTCTTGCCTTCCCCAAGATATTTCTCCAACTGCTTCCTTGGACATTCTGCAGCCTCGTGAAGCTGCCCTAATAATTCCTTCACTGCCATCTTTACTTACCCCCTTTATTTGCTTCCATGATTTCCATCAGGCCCTGGACGCGGGTATCGTACTGGGCTTCGGAGAAGTTTCTCGGGTCTGCCTGGTCGCCGTCAAAGGATGCCACCGGTATGCCGCAGGCCTCTCCAATCTGCCGGCTCATCTCAGGCATAAATCCTGACCAGAGCTTACAGGAACGGTTGGTGTGAACAAGAAGTCCTTCCACGTGGTTGTCCCGGCAGAGTTTGATGCGCTTATCCCTGGAGTGTTCCAGATTCATGGCGTTGGGCACATTTGCGTAGGCCCGGCACATTCCGTCAAAGTCGTCATAGATGAAACCGAAGGCGTCCGCATAGATGGTCGTCACCATATTGATGCCTCTGCTCTTAAGTCCTGTAGAGGTAACCCGCAGCCATGGCCAGCATGCGATTCCCTCAAACATAATGCGGTATTTCTCCTCTGCCCGGAAGGTGGAAGTTCCATTTTCATGATTCTCCTTATATTCCTTCAAAAGAGTCTCCATGGCCTCTCCCGCTTCCTTCTTGCCCCTGGCCGTAACCATAACGGCCATGTGTTTAACAGATCGAAGCCGTTAAATGGCGAAGGCACATATTTGGCCTGTGAGGTAGCCTCAATCCAGGCGCGGCTTGCCCGTCCGGAGGATTCCATTACCTCCTTAAAGCGTTCCTCGCTCCACTTCTTGCCTGTGATGTCCTCCAGTTGGTGAATGGCATCCCAGAACTGGGCTTTTATGTACTCGGTTTCCGCATCCGACACCTCGTAATCAGGATTGAAGGGGATATCAATCATAATCATGGGGATATCCAGTTCTTTTGCTATATTCTCATACCACTTAATCATGCAGTTGCAGATATTGTTGCAGCAAAGCATGAAATCCGGCTGGGGCATGTTCTGCTCCGGCGCATCCTTAAGTTTGGCGTAGGCAAGGCTGATTCGGGCGTAGGCACAGATATCGTTGGAATAGCCCTCTCCCTCCGCCTCGCTGCACATTCTCTCGCCGCCTCCTCTGGCTGCGATACCTGCCGCCTGGTTCTCCGGGTACACTACGTACAGTCCCAACGTTTCCGGAATCTCTACAGGAAAGTTGCTGGAACACCAGCCCACAAGCTCTCCCCGCTCTTTTGCCTCCATTGCGTCCGAGTAAGCCTTCGCTGCAATCTGGCCCAGCTTAAACTTGGCGGAATTCGGGTCAACGACGCGTTTTGGTTTTGTTGCTTCTTCTCCCATATAATAAGACCTCCTTATTTATTTGCTACAAACTCTGCCCTGAAAACGTCTGAAACTGTATATCCCCTTTTTCAGACAGCTGCAGGCAGCGTCCGCATTGTTTATATTATAAGCGCCCGCCCGGATGCCTCCGGTGGACGGTTACAACCTTCTTCATCTCACGTGGAGCCCTGCCCCTTATCCGCCTGGTCCCAGCCATAGAGGGCCGCGCCCAAAGCTCCCATGAGCTGGGCCAGGGGCGAATACCGTATCTTTACCCCCAGTTCCTTTTCCATGGCGGACCGCACGCCGCCGTTCCTGGCCACGCCTCCGCTCATGCAGACCTCCTCCCTGATGCCGATGCGCTTTGCCAGAGATGCAACGCGGGCGGCCACCGACTGGCAGATACCTGCCACCAGATCCGGCGTCTCCACCCCTCCTGCCAGCTGGGATATTACCTCCGACTCCGCAAACACGGTGCAGGTACTGGAGATTTTGGCAACGCTCTCAGCCTGCGCCGCCAGCTTCTCCAGATCCCCGATCTCCAGCTGAAGGATACCCGCCATCACATCCAGAAACCGGCCCGTTCCTGCCGCGCATTTATCGTTCATCAGGAAATTAGCCATCCGGCCCTGGTCGTTGAGCGCCAGAACCTTTGCATCCTGACCGCCTATGTCAATAATGGTCCGGACCTGGGGAAATATGTAATGAACGCCTCGCGCGTGGCAGCTGAGCTCGCTGATTTCCCTGTCCGCCTCTGTAAAGAGCTTCCTGCCGTAACCCGTAGCAACGGCCGCCCCTATGCTCTCCCTGGTAATCCCCGCTTTCTCAAGAACCTCCTTCAGCGCTTCCTCAGGCCCTTTTGTACCTGTTCCGGCCACCACCATAGATGTAGCTGTAATCTCTGTTCCATCCTTTAAAATGACACATTTCGATGTGGTGGAGCCAATATCAATCCCTAAGGTGTACATGTGTTTTTGCCTCCTGATTTGCTCGTCTATTTTTTAACAATGCGGAGCGAAATAAATAGTATTCTAGAATACCAGTTTTCCTAAAAATAAAAACGCCTCGCCCGGCTCTCCGGCTTTATGTAGAGTACTAGAATACCAGTTTGATATTGAAGCATTCTAGTATGCAAGAATGCCATCTATACTTTAACAAAATTTATATAAATTGTCAACAATTTTCTTATTTTTCTATAAAATATTGTGGATATGTTTCTATGGCTCTGACTCTGATATCGGAAATGGTTTCCAAATGCTCCGCTATGGCCTTCTGAACCTTAAGAAAATCCCCGGTTTTCATGGTTTCCACAATCTTTCGGTGCTGATCAATCAAGTTTGGCATTCTTTTATCAAAAGCCACATCAAAGTTGCGCCATCTCACTATATGGAGCATTAAATCACCCAAAATCTCCACCAGGCGGTATCGCCCTACGCTGCTGATGATTAGCTTGTGAAATTCAGAATCCAAATTCTGGAAATTTAAATCATAAATATCCGCCCCTCTGTATGCTTCCTGCTTATCCAGATTCCTCTCCAGCTGCCGGATCAGCTTCAGCCTGTTTTGCTCGTCCACCTGTTCAAACAGCTCGTATACCGATTCCTTTTCAACGGCAGTCCTCAGAACCAGAAGATCTCCGATAAACTTTAAATCAATGGAGGTAACATAGGTTCCTCTCTGGGGATAAACGGTCAAAAGTCCCTGCTGGTTCAGCCTGACAAAGGCGCTGTGAATGATGGATCTGGAAACTCCGTATTCCTCCGCCATCTGATTCTCACTGATTTTCTGTCCCGGTTCCAATTCCAGTTTCAGAATCCGCTTGCGGATTTCGGAGTAGACATGCTCTGTGTTGATCGGTTTTTCGTTTGTATTGTTCATATACACCTCCTGAATACATCGGGGAGGCCTGTTTCAGCCTCCCCGATATCTATAGTTTCCACTGCTGCCCGTCAGTCTGCCGCATCCCTGCCCGCCAACGCTCTATAGATGAAATTCCTTCCCCTCTGCGGATGTTCAGTCTGCCTTCACATCCTACGGAATAGCTGTATTATTATATAAGCGACATTATACCATCGGCGGGACAAATTGTCCACGTAAATCAGAACAGCTCCGCCTCACCGCGTCTCTTTGCAATCTATGGAAAAACCGGAATTTGAAAACCATAAAATTATGAGCGGTTATAAGGGCAAATACAAGGGCAGGAAAATCTCATAGCAAGATATGACAGCGGCAATGGGAGAACTGTGATGTATGTGCAAATATATAGTACATACATTAAAATACCGTACTTGTTATAAGCACATGTGTATGATACAATTTTCCTGATGAAAAATCAAGAAGGAAGGGAGAGATACAGATGAAAATTGTTGTGATAACGGGAGGTCCCCATAAAGAGGGCGCTTCGGCTATGATGGCAGAACAATATATAATAAGGCGCTGGCAATCATCACGGCCGCTTATCCGGAAAGCTGGGTGTTTGGCAGAGGGATTAAGATAAGTTTTTTATGTAAAGGAGGATTAAGCAATGCAGCATAAAGTAAAGTTGACCGTGATTGATAAAAAATTATATCCAGAACTTCAGGCAAAGTATTGTGCCGACCTAATTCTGGCGTGTGCCCTTGCTACAATGTGGGAGATGAATTTATTTTTGAGCGTTATGGCACTTCCGATGATTTCTGGCATATGGGATTAAATACGTTGAAACAAACTGTACATACGGCAGAAGGAATTGCAGGGGGGGAGGCGTTTCCGCATTGTTCTGAGGCATGGGATGCTATTTCACGCTATATCTATACGGGATTGCAGGGCGGCTCTATTATGCGTGGCTGGATGAATGATGAACGTATCATGATTGCCTGCTGTTCTGATGGAACAAGACCCGTTATTTTCAAAATCGAAAGAATAGATTACAAAGCGCTTTATATTGACGGCATTCAAAGCGAACAATGTAAAAACGAGATTAAGGATGTTTTAGAACAGATAGATGAGGTAATGGAAGTTATTTTCGAGATGATTATTTTGAAGTATACCTGAAAAACAATATAGACGATACTGTTCTGGAAAATAATGTGGTAGGATGCGGTCAATATAGTGTTTCCAAAATTTTGTAACTATGAAACTTGCTTCCCTGGCGGTTTAGCAGCTCTTTGAGCGCATCCAGATTTTTTGATATTTAACTCAAATCAAAGGATGATAAATGGGCTTCTTAAGCCACCTTTATCATCCTTTTTAGGTTCAATGCCGCAGCTGAAAGCAGGCATTCTTCACTTGCTCTATGAAGGTCTCTCTTTTTTATTGTATTCAGGTTGTGTTCTCGCTTTAAAACCGAAAAAGTACCCTCTGACCAAATTTTTCTAAGCCTCATCATTCGCAGATATTCAGCTGTTTCATATTTCTGCTTTCCGATATGATTAAGAATCAAATCACTTTCTCGAAAAAGCTTTGAAGCTTATCTGCAAACTGCCCAATATGCAGGCCGTCAACAAACGAATGATGGGCCTGTAAAATATTCCTTTTGCTCCGCTGCTATCTTTTCTGCCAACGCACAGTATTCCTTCAAATCGTCTGTCATGGGAACATTAACCACCTTGAACAATTCGGTTTCTTGATTTAGATAGGTAAATGCGGTATCTATCTTGTCATACAAAACAATCTGTCCATCGACGAACCGGTAACGAAATGCGTCTATCTCATTCGCACACTTACAAACTGCGTATACCATGGCCAATGTAAAAGAAACTCCCAGTTCTTTAACTGCACGTTTAAATCTTGTAATATCCGCTTCAAAAGTTACGCAGAACGCCGGTTCAACACTATTTCTGAAAATCCTGCAGTGCATCGCTCTATTCCATGATTTCTCATCAATTACTTTATACTTATCAGCCATGTGATTCTTCCTCCAAATACTCATTTTCACGCCTTGGAAGCAGGAAGTCACAGAAATTTCATAAAGAACGTATCAAGTCTTCTGTTTTCAGCAAAAAAACCGCCAAGAAAATCCAGTAAAATCAAGGTTTTTTACATCTCATCATTTAACCTGCTTAAGCGCATGGCCTGGTCGGCTGCAATAAGATTGTCCAGAAGTTCCTGGATATCCCCGTTCATAATAGAGTCAATTTTATAAAGAGTCAGCTTAATTCTGTGGTCTGTCACCCGTCCCTGTGGGAAGTTGTAAGTGCGGATTTTTTCGGAGCGGTCTCCTGTGCCGATCTGGCTTCTCCTCTCCTCGGCCTCTGAATTCTGCTTTTTCTCCAGCTCCAAATCGTAGAGCTTGGAGCGCAGCAATCGGAAAGCTTTCTCCTTATTCTGAAGCTGGGACTTTTCAGTCTGGCTGTAGATGACGATGCCTGTGGGCATATGGGTCAGACGCACTGCGGAGTCCGTGGTATTTACGCACTGTCCGCCGTTGCCCGATGCGCGCATTACGTCGATGCGGCAGTCATTCATATCGACCTGTACATCCACGTCCTCCGCCTCAGGCATGACAGCCACAGTTGCCGTGGATGTATGGATCCGTCCGCCGGATTCCGTCTCGGGCACACGCTGCACCCGGTGAACGCCGCTCTCATATTTCAGCTTGGAATAGGCCCCCTTGCCCGTTACCATAGCCACCACTTCCTTGAAACCGCCGATTCCGTTCTCATTCAGGCTGATGATCTCCACCTTCCATCTCTGACTGTCCGCATAATTGGAATACATGCGGTAGAGCTCTGCCGCAAAAAGCGCAGCCTCGTCCCCGCCTGCCCCTGCGCGTATCTCCAGAATGATGTTCTTGTCATCATTGGGATCCTTGGGCAGCAAAAGGATTTTCAAGTCATGCTCCAGTTCTTCAATGCGCTTTTTGGCGTCGGATAATTCCTCCTTGGCCATCTCCCGCATTTCCTCGTCGCTCTCGTCCTCTAAAAGCCCCAGGCTGTCCTCCACATCCTGCTTCGCCTGCTTATACTGCTTATATGCTTCCACAATAGGGGCCAAATCCGCCTGTTCCTTCATAAGCCTGGTGAAACGCCTGGTGTCCTGGGTTACGTCCGGGTCTCCCAGCATCAGCATCAGCTCTTCATAATGAATTAATATATCATCCAACTTATCAAACATAACAATCTCCTGCTTCTATAATTATATAATTTCTGCCGGTTGCCACGGATCAGCCACGAATTGAACCGGTTCTCAAGGCTGTCCCTGTTCTTTTACTCTCGTTTTTCCCCATCCCATCTTGCTCTTACCACCCGGTCCAGGCCTGTCATGTCCTGAAAAGTCCGAATTTCTTCATAACCCTGGGTTTTGAATAGACCTTCCACCTCATTCTTTTGGTCATAACCGATCTCCATATATGCACAGCCTCCGGGATTCAGATAGTCCTTACATCTCTCCGCCAAAATGCGGTAAAATTTAAGTCCGTCCTCAGCGCCGTCCAGAGCCAGCCTTGGTTCATGATCCCGCACTTCCGGTTCCAGTCCGTCTATTACCTTGCTTCTGATATAGGGCGGATTGGAAGTGATGATATCAAATTTCTGTCCGGGAGGTAAATTCGCGAACATGTCGCTCTCCAAAAGCTGAAAACATCCTTTATAATCTCCTAAAAGCGCTTCCGCATTCCTGCCTGCCACCTTTAAGGCTTCCCCTGAAATATCCAGGGCAGTCACCTGTTCGTATCCGCCCATACGCGCCAGGCTGACGGCAATACAGCCGGAACCGGTGCACACATCCAGCAGAGAGCATTTCCGGAGGGGGCGCTCTTTTAAGACCAGTTCCACCAGAGTTTCCGTGTCCTGCCTGGGTATCAGCACATGTTCATTTACAGAAAACTCAAATCCCATGAAGCCCTGAACTCCGGTGAGATGCTGGAGCGGAATCCGCATAGCACGCTTTTTTACGAGGGAGCGGTATCGGCTGCATTTCTCCTTCGTATCCTCATCCTCCTCCAGCTCCCTGTTCTTCACAGCCAGAAAGGAAGCCATCGTCAACCCGAAAACCTCCAGCAAAAGATATCTCGCATCTATAAGGCATCTTCCACTCCGGCCCGGGCTAATCCTTCACTCTCCTGCCGGTACAGCTGCTCCATGGTCATGGCTTACGGCTCCTCTTTCTTCCTGCGCTGCCTGTTTCTCCTGCCAGCCCGGAAAATTCTCGTTTAAATAAGTTCTCCAGTCAAAGACCGTCTCAACGGCAGCGATGGCAACCTCAATCATAGAGTCGTCCGGCTCTGTGGTGGTCAGACCCTGCATCCACATGCCCGGACGGCTCAAAACGTTCACCAGCCTGGAGTCATGGCGGCCTGCAAACCGCAGAAACTCATAGGACACGCCTGCAATCACCGGAATCAATATGATGCGGCTCAGCGCCCGCAGCCAGATGGTGTCTGTGCGGATCACCATAAAGAACAGGATACTGATTATCATTACAATCATAATAAAGCTGGTGCCGCAGCGCTTATGTTCCTTGGAGCTGGCTCTTACATTGTCCACAGTAAGCTCCAGCCCATGCTCGATGCAGTTGATACATTTGTGCTCTGAGCCGTGGTACATGAAAGTCCGCTTAATATCCTCCATCCTGGAAACAAGCTTTATATAGGCTATAAATATTATAATTCTTATAACGCCCTCCAGCACAGCCATCACTGTGTCGGAATGGATAAAGCTGCGGCATATATTTGCTATAAACAGGGGCAGCACCATAAAAATGCCGATAGCCATGACAAAGGAGAGGACCATAACCAGAGTCATCAAAATCCCCTCCAGCTTCTCTCCAAAGACCCTGTCCATCCAGGCCTCAAACCTGCCCGGCTTTGCATCCTCATCGTCCTCAAAGAAGCTGCAGGACCATGTCAAAGCCCTCATACCCACTACCATCGAATCTATAAAACTAAAAATACCGCGTATAAAGGCAGCCCCAGAAATTTCATTTTCTTGGTGACGCTCTTATAGGTATCCTTTTTCACCTCAATCTCCCCGTCCGGCTTGCGGACTGCAATAGCGTAGTCATTGCCGTTCTGCATCATGATACCCTCAATAACAGCCTGACCACCGATTCCCGAATATTTCATTCTGCGTATTACCTTTCTGTCAGTCACAATCCAATATCTGTTAAGTACAGTCAAACCCCTCAACCGCAGGCGCCGGGACATCCGATCCCCATTACCGCCAGCGGCAGGATATCCCGCCAACATGCTTTAAAATAAATTTCCCGAAAACTCAGAAAAGGGCTGAGCCCCGTACAAGCCCAACCCTCATCTTTTCTGATCCATTAATCAGCTTTCATACCATATTTACGATTGAACTTATCAATACGTCCGCGGGCAGCGGCAGCCTTCTGCTGTCCTGTGTAGAAAGAATGGCACTTGGAGCAAACCTCCACATGGATGTCTTCCTTGGTAGAGCCGGTTACAAACTCATTGCCACAGTTGCAAACTACCTTTGCCTGGTAATAACTTGGATGGATTCCTTCTCTCATGATTTTCACCTCTTACTATTATTTTTGCGGTTTCCGACCGCGGCCTGTATGCCAATCTGCCTCTGTACATCGCAGGCAGCCGGTGCAGCCGCACCGTCACCAGAACGCACAAATATCAGCACTGTTCAAGTTTAACCCGCCCTTTCCGTAAGGTTCCGACTCACGCGGACGGTAAAACTGCCGTCAATCCAGACAGCTTAAACATTGTAGCATGAAACGACAGGAAATGCAAGAGGTTTCTTTCGTGAAATCCGGCAATAACAATTAATGCAGGAGAAGATTTCCTCATTATACCCCGGCAATCCTGTCCAGAAGGCTGCCATCCCTGTAGTACACTTCTGCAACCGTTCTTCCTGCAGGTTTAACCCTGTTGGGCACGCCGGATAATTCCTCCGCCTGCATTTTTAAATCATTGATATCAAAAACAGGCAGTTTTGCCGCCCTGAACCGCTCCGCCAAATCTCCTCTGGCTGGATTGACGGCCATACCGTACTGGGTCACCAGCACATCGATGGTTGTGCCCGGAGTGGAGATACAATTTACACGCTGGCAGATAAGGGGCAGTCGGGCGCGAATTAAGGGGGCTGCCACCATCGCCATCTTTGCGCCCTGTGCAGCATCACTGTGACCTCCGCTTCCTCCCATGATAATTCCTTTAGAATTCGTGTGCACATTTACGTTAAAGGAAGTGTCTATCTCCGTAGCCCCTAAAATTGCCACATCCAGGCTGTCCACAGTGCAGCTTTTGGCTGTGGGGCTTGCATAGTGGGAGCAGGATATCTCTCTGTGTCCGGGATTTACCCGGAGATCCTCCACTGCCTGCAAGTCAAAACACTGTACATCCAAAAGGCTCTCAAACAATCCCTCATGCTGCATCTCCACCATATATCGGGTGATACCTCCGGTACAGTAGCTTCCTCTTATTTTCTCCTCCTTCATAATTTCCCTGAGGTAAGCGGCCGCAGCCAGGGAGGCTCCGCCTGCCCCTGTCTGAAATGCAAATCCGTCCTTCAGAAGCCCGGAGGCATGTATGGCTCTGGAGGCGTAATCTGCAATGCGCAGGGCGACCGGATCCCTTGTAAGGCTGGTGGTGCTGGACACAATTCCCGCCGGGTCGCCGATGGAGTCAACTTCCACCACATAATCCACATAAACCTCGGATACTGAGAAATCGGACAGTGGATATTCCATCAGGTGATCCGTAATCACAACTACCTTATGGGCGCACACGGCGTCACTGAAAATATATCCCATGGAGCCGCAGGCGGCAGGGCCGTACTTTCCCGAAAAATTCCCCATACAGTCTGCCGCAGGCGCCGCGATAAACGCCACGTCAATATGGGTTTTTCCCTGTTCCAAATCGCTGGGTCTTGCTCCGTGGGTGCAGAATACAGCCGTATCTTTAAGCTTCCCCTCCGATATGGCGCGGCCGGGCGCTCCTCCTATATAGGGGGAGATAATGCGCCTTATTACCCCTCTCTCAATCTGTCCTGCCACAGGTTCATGGACATTATGTATGGAAGTGGCATTGAGTGTCAAATCCCTGAAGCCCATGTTTTCCAGCGTTCTGCACACCAGATTCATAACCTTATCGCCGTTTCTCAGGTGGTGATGGCAGGAAAATGTCATCCCATCCTTAAGTCCTGAAGCTTTCACAGCAGCCTCCAGAGATTCCACCATCTTCCCTTTCATCATACCCCACCTCCATATATAATTTCAGCTGCCTCCAGCACCTGTCTGGCCCGGGCCGCGATGGGAGCGTCGATCATTTTTCCTTTCAGGGAAGCGGCTCCCTTTCCCATACGTTTTGCCTCCTCCAGGGCCTCAAACACAGACCTGGCATGTTCTATCTCGGCCCGGGAAGGGCTGAATACCGGTTGACGCACTCCACATGTCTGGGGAGATGACTGCCTTTCCCGTAAATCCCAGGCTTTTGGCCAGACGGGCGTCCGCCTCCAGCCCTTCCATATCATCAATCTCCGTAAAGGGCGTGTCATATGCGTCGATCTCTGCTGCTCTGGCTGCACATACCAGCCGGGAACGGCTGTAAAAAATCTCGTCTCCCTTTTTCGTCCGTTTGCAGCGCAGATTTGCAGTCAGGTCTTCCGCCCCCAGGTACAATGCTTTCACCCTTGGATCCGAGACTGCAATGTGAAAGGCATTCTCTATGCCCAGGGTTGTCTCCAGCAGGGGAATCAGGCCCACCCCTCCCTCCTGCAGTCCATGGGTTCTTTCCACCTCTGCCATTTTCTCTGAAAGCTTCTTTATATAATCTCCTCCGCTGACCTTGGTGGGCATCAGCAAATCCGGCTTTAAGGGCGTTATGGCCTCCACGTCCTCCTCCCAGTAAGGAGTATCCAGCCCGTTAATGCGCACAATAATCTCACAATCCGGAAACCGGCCGGCCCTCAGCACGTTTCTTACCAGAATGCGGGCCCCGTCCTTCTCATCCGGGGAAACTGCATCCTCCAGGTCAAATATAATGCTGTCTGCTCCCAGGACGCCCCCGTTTATAACCATATTGGGTGAATTCCCAGGTAAAAATAGCATCGTCCGCCTCATGACTGCACCTCCCTGGCCCTGTGTAATGCAGTCTCCAGCCGCGCGCTGATCACGCAGTCCAGAGCCCCCCTGTCCGTAATTTGAATCCTGGCGCCCGTCACGTGAAGCTCCCTGAGCAGACCGTCCACAACCTGCCGTATCCGGTCCCCATATTCTTCCAGAACTACGGACTCAATCTCCACCTTTGTCCCCGGGCTCCAGGGTTCCACCACTACCATTGCATCGCTAGACTCCAGGGTGCCCGCCACGGCGCTTCTCACTATATTCATAGAATCTGTCCCTCCCTGTAAATTCGGTATAAGATTTATATCTCATACCGCGATAAACCGTTATTCTCTATTGAACCTCAATCTTCTGATAATCCTTTACGCTGTCAATAATAGGGGCCTCACAACTCTCTTTTCTGGATGCATAGTAAGCTTTATTGTCCAGAAACAGATTGTTCCCCTCTGTATCAATGGATACGATTAAAGGCCGAATTCTTTTACTTTCATAACCCAGAGACATTCCGGCATCCCCAGTTCTCTCCAATATACGCCCTCAATCTCCTCCACCATCGTGGCGGCCAGAACGGCGCAGCCCCCCGGAAATACGCAGTGTATGGTTCCGTACTCTTTACAGGCTTGGCGGTCTTTTCACCCATGCCGCCTTTACCCACCATAACCTTTACGCCTGTTTCTTTTATAAATCCGGCTGCGTCTGCTCCATGCGGATGGAGGAAGTGGGGCCTATGGAGATCATCTCATTTTTCTCCGGGCTTTCCTTAATAATAGGACCTGCATGAAAAATAGCGATTCCTTTAAAATCGACCGGACATTTCATATGTTCACGGACTACTCTGTGATGCACATCATCCCGGCCTGTTACCAGATATCCGCTGAGATAGACGATGTCGCCTATCCGCAGATCCTTTAAGTCCTCTGTTTTTAGCGGCGTAGTCAGCACACGTTTCATAATGTCACCCCCCTGTGGCTCAGAATTTCATAAGACATGTCATTCTTGAACCGAATGACGCTGCGCCGGTGGGCATAGCAGGCGACATTTACACCTACTGCAATCGTTGCGGTATGCCTGGCGCTGGACTCGATATGTACCTCCATGGCCACGCGGCTGCCCCTCAATCCCTGAGCGCCGATTCCAAGCTGGTTTAACCCTTCCAGAATGTCCTTTTCAAGCTTTTCCCCCTTTGGATGGTGGTGATGGGTTCCCAGAGGCCTCAAATATGCCTTTTTGGAGAGCATAGCCGCATTCTCCATATTATGCCCCAGCCCTATGCCTACAATTAAAGGCGGGCAGGCATTGATTCCAAGATCTGAAACTGCGTCAAATACGTAATGGACAATGGCCGCGTATCCGTCTGAGGGTTTAAATACCTGGCTTCTTCCGGGGAGGCAGCAGCCTCCCCCTGCAAAGTAGCAGATGATCTCAAGTTCCCCGCCGCCCGGTTCAATATCCCAATGAACCCAGGGCATCCGTTCACCTGTATTGTCCTCGGTATTCCTCTCCTCAAATAGTTCACCGTGTTCTGGCGGAGAGGCACGCTGCAGGTGGCTCTGTGGGTTGCTTCCCTGAGGGCATCCTCCACCATGTCCATATGTTTGAATTCACTGCCTGCAGTAACGTAAAAATGCAGCAGTCCCGTATCCTGGCAGCAGGGCCGATCCAGGGCCAACGCTTTATCCAGGTTGTCAAAGTAGGCCTCGTACACCACCTTCTGTATGGGATCATCCTCCCCATCCCTTAGTTCCTTCAGCTTTTCATACACGTCATCGGGAAGCCTCTTGCAGCTTAAATCCAGAAACTTCTCCATTATATCCGTAAATATTTTTTGGTCTGATTATCCGTCAACTGGAATTCCTCCTTGTTTCCTTGTTATGAGCGCTTGGCGGCCGTATTCCGGCCGCTTACGTGCGATACATGTCACTTCCACTGAGTGGAATGACTCTACAGTCCCTTTCCGATAAGCAGCGGCAGAAAACTGGCAATAAGAATAATAATTGCGCCTCCTATGCGGGATGAAATCTGGGCAAAGGGCATCAGCTCCATTCGGTCTGCAGCCCCGAGAGTGGCAATATCGCCGCTGCCTCCCATATTTGCCATACACAATCCTGCAGTAATGGCGGATTCCACAGGAAAGAACCCCAGGGCTTTTCCCATAAACCATGCGCCCAGAATGGCCCCCAAAAGGGTCATCAGCGTGAGCAGTACATAAATCACGCTCATGTTGCAATCACAACGCCCAAATCCGTATACACATAACCAATAGCAAAATATACTGCAGGTCCGGCGCCCACCTTTATCATAAATTCATACCACTGGCTCAAATCCGCCTGAAGGTCCTCCGGTATGATATCGAATATTTTGCAGACCGCGCAGGCTATAATGGTCCACGCATAATAATGGATACCCGGGAAGGCTTTGGAACATAGCCGTCCTATGAGGAAAAAGCAGCCTGTCATCACAAATCCCCTGCCCAAAGCCATAATGGTGATGGGATTTTTCTCAAAGCTTCTCTCCTCCAGAGTAAAGCCTTTCATCAGTACGCCGTTTCCGGTTGTTGAAGGCCTTTTCTTGCCCACACTGTTGAGAATGCCGGCAGATATAACAGCCAGCGCATTTCCGATTACTACGGCAGGCATCAGCAGGGATAGATAGTATTCACTGCCCTGGCTCAGCAGGGCTCCGTATGTCTCGGAGGTGGGAACTGCCCCTGCAGAAGTGCCGCCGCCCATAATAGGAAGAGCTACAAACAATATGGCTTGCCGCCATCCGTACCCGCTGACCATCCCTGCAAATCCTGTAAGTGCAAAAGCCCCAAATATAGCTGCCAGAACAGGGAGAAAATACCGTATTCCCGCTTTAATCAGAAGCTTTCTGTCCATGGTCAGAATGCTGCCGCAGATGAGGCCTGCCACCACCCATCCGATATAATCCATGTCCTTTACAAAGCTGGACAGCATCGTGGACGTGCTCTCCGGCAAAATGTTGGCATAGGCGATTATGGCTGCCCCGAATATTGCCACAAATCCGCCTCCTCCAAGATAGGTTTTTACAAAGGGAGTGTTGTCCCCGATTTTTACAAGCAGCAGTCCCAGAATGGAACACAGCGTAAATCCCCCTAAAAATCCAGGCGCATTCACATTAAAAACCAGGCCTGCAAACAGCAAAGCCAGCATAATCAGGAAATATTTAGCTGGAATATAACCAAACATACAATCGTTCCAAAAAGATTTTTTCTTTTTCTTCTGTACCCATAAGTTTTCCCCTTTTAGTTGAATACTGATTCATAAGAAACATGTGTCAATGGGCAACCGGCATCCGGCAATGCTGGTTACATTGGTCTGACCAACTCTGTATTTTAAAGATACTCTATTCCACAGCGAATGTCAACTGTTTTTTTATTTTTGGTACGACCAATTCTTTTTCGCCTGTTTTACCTCCCCCTGGCCGCAAAGTATCCCCCCTGCTCCATAAATATTTTGCAAAACCCCAAAACCTGTGGTATGCTTAAGAAATAATAAAAGTACACTGTGAGGAATCCTATGACTAAACCACGGCAAAAAGTTCTGATTTACGAGCAGACAGTTAAAAATATTTTGAATCTTATACGTGAGGAACATCTCACCTCAGGCGATAAACTTCCCCCCGAGCGGGAGCTGGCCCAGAGGCTGGGAGTGAGCCGGAGCTGCGTGCGGGAGGCCCTGCAGATACTGGCGGCCAACGATTATCTGAAAATCAAGAGGAGCAGCGGCATCTACATCAATATGGCGGAGCTCCCTGACTCCATCCTTCCCCTTAAGAGCATAGAAGATAAGCTGAGCCTCCACGACATACAGGAACTTCTGGAAACCCGTATTCTTTTGGAAACTTATGCTATCAAGCAGTCTGCGAAAATCATCACCCAGGAACAGCTGCAGCAGCTCTATGACCTGGAGGACCAGTCCTACCAGACTATGCTGGAACTGTCCGGGAAAGGGGAAAAACCCTTTGGGCAGCCCAGCATTGTCCTGGAACATATGCTGGTAACGATACAGCCCAACCATTATATTACCGATTTCCACCGCCGTATATGCGCTATCTGGAGGGAGTATCTGGAATCTCAGAATTTCGTTACCATGCCTCCTGCCAAGCGCCACCGGGATCACCTGGCTATTTTAAGGGCTGTAAGTGAAAACAGCCCCTCCAAAATCGAGCGTTATGTATCGATACACCTGATGGATACATATGATAACATCTCACTCCTCATCGAGGAACTGAATCAGGAAACCTGATTTTATGCTGCCCATGGGGGCTGAAGCGGCTGCCGCAAAATGTAAAATCTCAGCAAGATATGGTATTTGTCAGTTTCGATCCTGCCGATATCTTGTATGAGAAATCCATTTTGCGACAGCTTTTTCATTTTGGTATGACCCATTTTTCTTTATTTTCAATTATCTTGGTATGACCAATTTTATCTATTATTGCCAACCGGAGGTCCTCTTTTTCAGTATAATTGCCCATTTACAACTCCGTCCTATAAATTTTATAATATTTTTGTGAAACACTCTGTTTTCGTATACAGATCCGGCAGTCTGTAAACCTTTCCGGCAAATTATTATCAGGACTATTACAACAAACATCTCTGTCACACTCCTGAGTAAACAAGAAAGGATATTGCCTTATGCAAACAATCAGATTACCTTACGGTGACGGATTTCAAACTGCATCAATACCGGATCATCTTCAGCTTCAAATCATTGATCCCCCGGTAAACCATGTGGAAACGCCCCTGGAAACCATGCTGGAGGCAGCCATGGACCACCCCTTCGGCACTCCTCCCCTGGATGAGATTGCAGTTCCTGAGGATACCGTTGTTATTGTTATGAACGATCACACCCGTCCTGGTCCCAATAGGCTGATTCTAGACGCAATTATGAGACGGCTTGAGCAGGCCGGGATCCCGGACAGCCACATTACAGTGCTGTTTGCCACAGGAAGCCACCGCGCCCCCACGAAGGAGGAGGCCGCCCGCATTATGGGGGAAACTTATTTTAAACGTTTGAAATCGGCAGCCCACGACTGCAGGGACGAGGCCGCCATGATCTGTATCGGCAGCACAAGCGGGGGAGTGCCTGTTTATGTAAACCGTTTGATCACAGAGTGCAGCCTTCTGATCACCACCGGACTTATCGCCCCCATCCATACAGCAGGCTACAGCGGCGGGCGTAAAAGCATTCTTCCCGGAGTGGCAGGCTTAAAGACCCTGCACATCCACCACTCCTTCCCTGTATACCAGTATGAACCGGCCATGGGATTTATTTATGGCAATCCCTTTCACGAGATCGCTCTGGACGCAGCGAAAAAAGCCAATGTTCGATTTATGGTCAATGCAGTCCAGGATCCCCACAAGCAATTTTTTAATTTTGTCGCCGGCGACCTGGAGCAGGCCCATGCTGCGGGTGTAGCCATGTGTAAGGAGGTGAGCGAGGTACATATCCCCCTCCGCGGGGATATTATCATCGCCAGCCCGGGAGGATTTCCCAGGGATATCGATCTGTACCAGTCCCAGAAGGCCCTCTCAGTGGCTGAAATGATGGGGACCAGAGACTGCACCTTTATCATTGTGGCAGAATGCAGGGACGGATTTGGAGAGGCCACCTTCCGCAGCTGGATGGTTCAGTGTCCAACGGTTCAGAGCATTATCGACCGCTACGCAGAGGAAGGGTTCAATGTTGGCAACAATAAAGCCTTCAACTACGCCCGGGCGCTTAAAAAAGGCCGCGTTATTATTGTCACCGATAAAATTTCCGCTAAAGAACTTGCAGACGCCAAACTGGAGAGCGCTTCCAGCCTTCAGGAGGCGCTGGAAATGAGCCTGGCTGCCAGGCAGGCCCGGGTTGTCACAGTGATGGCCCAGGCTGCCAATATCATTCCCATTGTGGACCAGCCGGCGGCAGACTAACCAACGAAGAAAGGAAGATTACCTATGAAGATTACAGACATTCAAATACTTCCTGCCAACAGCTTTCTGTACGTAAAGGTGTTGACGGATGAGGGAGTGGAGGGTATCGGAGAGTCCGGCGCCTGGGGGTTTCTCAACGCCTCCGCCGAGGCCGTGGAATCCTTCAAGACATACCTCATTGGTCAGAACCCTTTGAATATAGAACATCACTGGCAGTATATGTACCGCTGTTTCCACTTTCGGGGAGCTGCGATTATGGGCGCTATCAGCGCCATAGACATCGCGCTCTGGGATATTGCAGGAAAATACTTTGGGGTTCCTGTGTACCAGCTTCTGGGAGGCAAATGCAGGAATAAAATACGCACCTACTACCATGTCAGCGGTTCCACCACTGAAGAACTGGTGTCCAATGTAGTCAAAGCCAGGGATGCAGGCTACGACGCAGTGGGCCACCTCTCCCCCTTCCTGGACGAACCCCGCAGCCTCCCGTATAAAGGCAGTTACTCCAGGATGATCAGCGAGGCTGTGGAGCGGGTGCGGCTGATGAGGGAAGCAGTTGGAAATGATATGGATTTCTGTCTGGAGCTCCATCGCCGTATGAAGCCCGGAGAAGCCATCGCCTTTGCCAGCCAGGTGGAGAAGTACACGCCATTTTTCCTGGAGGATCCCACCACGCCGGATAATTTTGACTCCATGGCCCTGATTGCAGGCAGGTGCAACGTCCCAATCGCTACCGGGGAGAGGATTCATACGATACAGGAATTCGAGATGCTTCTGTCCCGCAACGCCATGTCCTACGTGCGCACCAGCGTCTGCATCTGCGGAGGCATCACCGGTACAAAAAAGATTGCCGCCATTGCAGAGGCCCACAACGCCATGATCGTTCCCCATAACCCCCTGAGCCTGTAAGCACTGCCGCATGTATGCAAATCGCAGCCTCAACTGAGAATTTGCCATTCAGGAACTTCCGGATCACGACGGGGTTTCGGCATCCGAGCGTTACACCAGCAGCAATAAAATCGAGGCCCGGGGCTTCAGCCAGAGAGATATGGTCACATGGGTTCCCACTGTGGAGAATGGGTACGCCCTGCTTCCCGAGGTCCAGGTATTGGTATCTCGCTGGTAGAGGATGTGGAAAAGAAATTCCCATTTAAACGCCGCACCATCAATACCCGTCTCCACGAGGATGGTTCAATTGTAGATCAGTAAAGGGGGAATACTATTATGAATATTGTAGTACTGGATGGTTATACGGAGAATCCCGGAGATTTAAGCTGGGATGGACTGAGCGCACTGGGAAAGCTCACTGTCCACGACCGCACCAGCCTTATCAATGAAGCGGAAATTCAGGAAAGGCTCCTTGGCGCAGATGCAGTTTACACCAACAAAACCCCTTTAAGCGGGGCGACTCTTAAAAAGGCGGCTTCAACCCTGAGATTTGTAGGCGTTCTGGCTACCGGCTTCAATGTAGTGGATGTGGCGGCAGCCGGGAGCTGGGAATTACAGTCTGCAACATTCCGACTTACGGAACTGCGGCAGTGGGCCAGTTTGCCATTGCCATGCTTTTGGAATTATGCCACCATGTAGGCCACCACGATCAGGCCGTCCATGAAGGGCGCTGGTCCTCCTGCCCGGACTGGTGCTTTTGGGACTACCCGCTCATAGAGCTGGATGGAAAAACCATGGGCATTATCGGATTCGGCAGGATCGGACAGGCTACCGGCCGGCTGGCGAAAGCGCTGGGTATGAAGGTACTGGCATATGATGAATATCCCAGCCAATCAGGCGCAGACCTGGCCGAATACACCGATATGGACACACTCCTGAGCTCCTCCGATGTAATCGCCCTTCACTGCCCCCTGCTGCCTTCCACCTATGAGATTATCAACAAAGACACCATCGCCAGAATGAAAGACGGCGTCATTATCCTGAACAACAGCCGGGGCCCTCTTATTGCCGAGCAGGATCTGGCCGATGCTCTGGCCTCAGGAAAAGTGTACGGGGCAGGCCTGGACGTAGTGGCAAAAGAGCCTATACAGCCGGACAATCCTCTTTTATCGGCTCCCAACTGTATTATAACCCCCATATATCCTGGCTCCCAGGGAGAGCCGGCAGCGCCTTATGGATGCAGCCGTGGATAATCTGGTACAATTTCTGAATGGCACGCCTGTCAATGTAATAAATAAATAGAATTGCAAAAAGAGTTCCGGACATCCATATTCCGGAACTCTTTATATTTTAAATTCCCCCCACTAGCCAAAATTCTCCCACAGGTGTAAACTGTAATTACTACATATGATTAGGAGGGCAACACAGTATGGGTAACTTAAACAATGTAATGAAGGAATTCAAGGCATTTATCCTGAAAGGAAATATCATCGATATGGCAGTGGGCGTTATCATCGGCGGAGCCTTCAGCAAGATCGTCACATCCCTGGTGAATGATATTCTCATGCCAGCTTTGGGAGCAATAACAGGGGGCGCCAGCTTTAACACGCTCAAATTGGTACTTGTGCCGGCCACGGAAACTACAGAGGAAGCCGCCATACTGTATGGCAGCTTCCTCCAGAATATCCTTGATTTTCTCATTATCGGCGCGTGTATGTTCTTTATGATAAAGGCCGTAGCCGCAGTCAGCGCCCGGTTTCAGCGCCAGGAGGCCGCTGCAGCGGAACCTGCTCCGCCCTCAGGTCCCACTCAGGAGGAGCTGCTGGCTGAAATCCGCGACCTTTTAAAGGAGGGCCGGAGCCAGGCTTAGCGCGCGTGCGTTCTGGCTGTATCTAGAAAAACCGTATCTTTTTAGCATTATCCACAAACTCCCGGTTGTTCCTGGTCCGCGCGAACAGATCCAGTATCTTTTCCACGGCGTCTTCAGGCTTCAGGGAGTTTGTTGCTTTCCGCACAATGTCCACTGCCTCCTGCTCCTCCCTGGTCAGCAGCAGGTCGTCCCTTCTGGTGCCGGACTTAAGAATATCGATGGCAGGGAAGATACGCTTCTCAGACAGCTTTCTGTCCAGAACCAGCTCCATATTGCCTGTTCCCTTGAACTCCTCATATACCACATCATCCATACGGCTTCCCGTATCCACCAGGGCGGTTGCAAGAATGGTCAGGCTTCCCTGCTCACGCATATTGCGGGCCGCTCCGAAGAACCGCTTTGGCATGTGAAGGGCCGCCGGATCCAGACCGCCGGAAAGCGTGCGCCCGCTGGGAGCAACCGTCAGGTTGTAGGCCCTGGCCAGGCGGGTAATGCTGTCCAGAAGGATGATCACATCCCTTCCATGCTCCACCAGACGCTTGGCCCGCTCAATTACCATCTCGGATACTCTCTTGTGACGCTCAGGCAGCTCGTCAAAGGTAGAGTAAATCACCTCCACATTAGGCCCTACAATCGCCTCCTTGATATCCGTAACCTCCTCAGGACGCTCGTCTATAAGAAGAATCATCAGGTGCATATCCGGGTGGTTGGTGGTGATGGCCTTTGCCACCTGTTTGAGAAGCGTGGTTTTACCGGCTTTTGGAGGCGACACGATCATGCCGCGCTGCCCCTTTCCGATGGGGGAGAGGAGATCCATAACCCGCATAGCCATGGAAGTTCTCTCATGGGGGTTCTCCATATGGAGGCGCTGGTTAGGAAAGATAGGCGTCAGGTCTTCAAAATTCGGCCTTCTTTCTGTTGCGCTGACAGGATATCCGTTCACTGTCTTGATATACAGAAGGGCCGCAAATTTCTCTGTTACCGTCTTAACCCTCCTGCTGCCAATGATGATATCTCCTGTCTTTAAGTTAAAACGGCGAATCTGTGACGGAGCCACATAGACGTCATTATCTCCGGGGAGGAAGTTCTCGCAGCGTATAAATCCGAAGCCGTCGGGCATGACTTCCAGGATTCCGTTGGCCTCGATTCCGCTGTCCAGCTCACAATGTCCTGGGGGCTCAATCCCAGCGCGTCATTTTTGGGCTCCATTCTGGAGGAACGCTGTTCTCCGCTGTCGGTGGATGAGGAGGCAGCCTGTCCTCCGTTATTAGAATAGGTTCTGGCCTGCTGCGGCTTTGACTGGCCAAATTTATTGTCGTAAACTCTGGGGTTGCCGTGGCGGTTATCCCCACTTCGGCTGTCCGTTTTGCGGTTGTCGGAGGATTCCAGCACTCTGGGGCGCAGCACTTCCGGCTGTGGGGCGGGCTCCGGCTTTTCTTCCTTTTTCACCTCCGCCGGTTTTACCTCCGGGTTGCTCTCTGCTTCCTTGCAGAGAAGATCAATAATTTCCGCCTTCCGCAATGCACTGATGCCCTTAATCCCCTGGTTTTTCGCCATTTCTTTCAGTTCTGCTAAAGGCAGTGTCTGCAATTTTTCACGCATATTTTTTCTCCTTCTCCTATCTCAACACCCACACCGGCACTGAAACCTGATAGGTATTGGACATAATTATTCCCTTATAATTAATTTTGTTTCGTTTCAATTTCGGGGTTGTTCATTCCAGAATTAGGAATTACTTGGAACTAACAGATGGCTGGCAACATTTAGATGGCGGCCAGCCAATCTATGTATAGGCTTATTATATACATGAATATCCGAAAATGTAAAGTAAATTTTGAATATTTTTCCTGAAGTCGAAAAAAGTCATCGACAAATTTTTTAAATGGCTACTTTTCCTTCAGCCATTTCATGTGCTCCTTTATCCTTCGTTCATATCCGTTGTCCGAGGCTCATAAAAAACACTTCCCTCCATGCCGTCAGGCAGATACTGCTGCTCTACATAATGCTTTGGGAAATCATGGGCGTACTGGTAGCCTGCTCCGTGGCCCAGCTTCGCAGCGCCCTTGTAGTGCCCGTCCTGAAGGTGGGCGGGCACAGGCATGGTTCTCTGTGTTCTTACCGCCTCCCCCGCCTTGTCTATGGCCATACATGCGGCGTTGCTCTTGGGGGCTGTGGCCACATAGAGGACGGCCTGGGACAGAATAATGCGGGCCTCGGGCAGTCCCACCCGCTCCGCCGCCAGGGCTGCGCTGACAGCCACGTTCAGAGCCTGTGGATCCGCATTGCCCACGTCCTCCGAAGCGCATATAATAATCCTTCTGGCGATGAATTTAATATCCTCCCCTGCATAAATCATTCTCGCCAGATAATACACAGCCCCATCCGGATCCGACCCCCGCATGCTCTTTATAAATGCAGAGATGGTGTCGTAGTGGTTATCCCCGTTCTTATCATAGCGCACCGCCCTCTTTTGAATGCATTCCTGAGCTACCGCCAGATCGATATGTATTTTCCCGTCCTCTCCCCGCTCCGTTGTGAGAACGCCCAGCTCTATGGCGTTGAGAGCCGCCCTGGCGTCTCCGTTTGCAGTGTCCGCCAGAAAGTCCGCAGCGTCCTCGTCGATAACTGCATCATAGGAGCCCATTCCCCGCTCCTTATCATAGACGGCCCTGCGGATCAACTCCTTTATATCCTCCTTCTCCAGGGCCTTCAGTTCAAATATACGGGATCTGGATATCAGAGCGCCGTTCACCTCAAAATATGGGTTCTCCGTGGTAGCGCCGATTAAAATGAGAGTCCCGTCCTCCACAAAGGCAGAAGATAGTCCTGCTGTCCTTTATTAAAACGGTGGATTTCGTCTACAAACAGTATGGTCCTCCTGCCGTACATTCCCATACTGTCCTTAGCCGCATTCACCACTTCCTCCATGTCTTTTTTTCCGGCTACCGTAGCGTTAATCTGCTTAAAATCTGCGCTGGTTGTATTTGCAATGACCTTGGCCAGGGTGGTTTTTCCCGTTCCGGGCGGTCCGTAAAAATTATGGATCCCAGCTTATCGGCCTGAATCGCCCTGTACAGCAGCTTATCCTTTCCCACTATATGCCGTTGGCCCACCACTTCGTCCAGAGTCCGCGGGCGCAGCCTGGAAGCCAGAGGAGACTCTTTCTCCATCGTATTTTCTCTCATGTAATCAAATAAATCCATCTTGTACCTCTATTAATCTATCAGCAATTCATCAACTGTTACAAAGGTATATCCCTCTTTGGTCAGGGCGTCCACTATCTCCAGGGCCGCCTCCACCGATGTGGGAAAAATATCATGCATTAATATAATATCCCCATCCTCCACATCTTTCAATACTCTCTTTACAATTCGGTTTTTATTTTTCAGTTTCCAGTCCAGGGAATCCACAGACCACAATACCGTAGTCATGCCCACCCGGCATTCCAGCTCCTCATTCCAGTCCCCGAAAGGAGGCCGCATGTACTGGGGCGGTTCCCCTGTAATATTCTCTATGAGCCGGCTGGTTTTGTCCACACCCTCGCAGGCCGCCCCCGCCCCTGCCTTGGTAAGCTGTATATGACTGTAGCTGTGGTTTCCTACAAGATGCCCCTCCTCCTTCATCCGTTTCACAATCTCCTCATTTCCCTCAATGCTCTGGCCCATAAGAAAAAAGGTAACGCGCACTCCCCGCTTCTTCAGTCCGTCCAACAGCATGGGCGTGCACTCATCGTGAGGACCGTCGTCAAAGGTGAGGGCCACGCATTTTCCTTCCAGGCCTCTGGCCCGGTCCAGAGTATCGCCCCCTTCCCAAACCCCCGGTTCCCGAATCGGCCGCCACATGGGCAGGCGCCCTGTCTCTGACCGTATATACAAGCCCCAGCCCCAAAAGCACATCCGCCCCGCAGACCAGAGCCAAGATCCTTAATTTCGTTCTGAATTTCAAACCCGCTCCCCTCTTTCTTTACCGCACATCCGGGCGCCGCTGCCGCAGATACAGCCGCACCCTCATCTGATAAATATATGTGGAGCGCTCCGTGAAAAATGACTGGAGGGAGAAAAAGTTACTGTCCGCAGCCCCGCTATACAGGGCGGGAACGCGAACAGTAAGCAAAAGGCGGCGCCCTGCAGCCGGTGAGTATCACCGCCGCCCGGCGCCGTCTTTCATTTGTCAATTCCTTCTGGCAATAATCCGATAACTACAGGCCCGGTCCTACGGGCGTTGCCACGGCTCCCGGACCGCCGGAGTTTCCGCCTGCAACATTGCCGGAACCATCCGCCCCGCTTCCGCCGGATCCGTCGGGGGCTGCTGCAGAGCCCTCTGCCACCCCTGCGCCTGTCTGCTCTCCGGTTCCTGCCTCCTGAACCTGGCTCAGAACACCGTCTCCGTCCGCCTGATAGGCGACGCCGCCGATATCCACCGTAGTATTCACCGCCATGCGCCTGTGGAAGGATCCATATAATAGTGCAGGCCGTTGACATCCGTCATTCCTGCAGCCATACGCCCAGAGCCGTCGAAGTAATACCACCCGCCGTCCATCTCACGCCAGCCTGTGGCCATAACGCCTGAACCTTTCAGGAAATACCTGCCGCCTCCGTCGTCCAGCCAGCCGGTCTGCATCACCCCGTCAGAATCGGAGTAGTACCAGCTGCCGTTGTCATTGATCCAGCCCCTGGAGAGAACCCCGCTGGAATCCAGGTAATACCATAGGCCGTTCTGGTTGGTCCAGCCCCTGGCCATAACGCCGGAATTCTCCAGAAAATACCGTCTGCCGTTATCATCCAGCCAGCCCGTCTGCATTACGCCCTGGTCATCGGAGTAATACCAGGCGCCGCCGTCATTGATCCAGCCCCTGGAGAGGGCCCCGGTACTGCCAAAGTAATACCATTTACCGTTGTCCTCTTTCCATCCTGTTATCATCCTGCCTGTACTGTCGTCCAGGTAGTAATCTTTTCCTGAAAGAGCCATCCATCCTCTGGAGGCAAGGCCGTCCCCATCCATATAATACCAGCTGCCGCCGTCATTGATCCAGTTGTTCTTCTGCTTCACATAGTTCTGGTAGTAGTAGGTCCGGCCATTGATAGTTCTCCATGTGTTGGCGGGTATTACAGGACTGAAATCCGTATACTGGAAATCAATATCCACATTGCCGCTGATTCCGTTTACCCGGCCTGTGCTGGAGGCCTGCCACATCACAGGATTCTGGTACACAGGCTTGGCAGAATATCTGGCTACCCATACAGGGTAATTCATCAGGCTGATATCCAGCCGGTTTGCCAGCCAGTAATCATTTGCGTAGATCATGGGGTAATAGCCGGCCGCCTTGATGGTCTCCCCGAATGCATTGGCGATTGCCGCCAGCTGCTCCCTGGAGAGAGCCGCCTGAACATCGTCCTCCATGTCAAAGGCCACCGGGAAGGAAACCGGATAGTCATGAATCAGATTCAGTACGAAATTGGCCTCCTCCACAGCCATCTCAGGAGTGGTTGCCAGGGAATAGATGTAGACGCCCACCTGTATGCCTGCTGCGCTGGCCTGCTGGATATTGCTATGGAAATAAGGGTCCACTGCTCCCTTGGAGCGGGTTCCCAGCATAACAAAGGACACGTCGTCCGCCGCCACCTGGCTCCAGTTGATGTCTCCCTGCCATCTGGATACGTCAATCCCTCTGGCAATTACATTTTCAATAGGCGTGCCGTCCGGCATCTGATATGTACCGTTCACCTTCTTCCAGGCATTGGGATTGGCTGCAGATGCATCCCTGTGCTGCCGGCGGCGGTGGTTGTAGTTGTGCCTCCTGCGGCCCGGGCCCCGGCAGAAACAGCAGCGCCCGAACCTTCTCCCGGCCCTGCAGCCAGCGCAGTGCCGGCCGGCAGTACGGCCCCCGCTCCTATGAGGCCTGCCAGGGCCAAAGCCCGCCAGCGTCTGATAAAAACATCTTGTTCTCCATAGCTCTCTCCTTGTTGTTTTATTTATCTGTGTTTCAAAGGTGCTCAAACCATAATATTCTGTAAAATCATAAAATGAGGGTGCCAGTCTTAAAAGCCGTGACACCCCCATTCAATTAGTTAAGTAACCGTCACCCCGGTCCGTCGGTCCGTCCCGGCTCCAGTCCGCCGGAGGAATCGCCGGAGGGGCTGGAGCTGCCGGATGAGGGACTGTAAGTCCCCGAATTACTGCCGCCGGATGAGCTTCCCGGGCCTCCGCTGCTAATGCCGGAAGAACTGCCTGCCCCGGGGCCTCCGCTTCCGCTGCTGCCGCCGCCGGATGTGTTGTCCACCGTTCCGGGAGTCTGCGCCGATATGCCGCTGGCATTCTGGCACACGCCGCCGGCGTCGAAGTTGTACTGGGTTCCGTTGATGGTGGACGAGGTTCCTGCGATCATCCTGCCCTCATTGGCCGGATTCAGATAGTAATACTTGCCGTCCAGCTGAATCCATCCGGTCATCATGTGGCCGTTGCTGTTAAAATAGTGCCAGTAATTATCAATCTGTTTCCAGCCCGTGGACATCTTTCCGTTAGACGTATCCATATAATACTTGCTGCCCTCGCTGTCGCTGAGCCAGCCGATGAGCATCCGTCCGTCTGTGTTCAGATAGAAATAATCCTTATCCACCTTGGCCCACCCGGTCATCATCTTGCCGTCTGTGCCGAAAAGATACCAATTGTCCTTAATCTGAGCCCAGGAATTCACAACACATTTCCATTGCTCTGGAAATAATACCAGGCTCCCTCCATCTCACGCCAGCCTGTGGCCATGGCGCCGTTGCCCCGCATGAAATAGTAGTCGTTGCCTATTTTAAGCCATCCGGTTACCATTACGCCGTCCAGCATATAATACCACTTGCCGTCCTCCGGATTGATCCAGCCCGTGGCCATCAGGCCGTTGGGCCGGAAAAAATACCACTTGCCGTCAATCTGCTTAAATCCCTTTGTCATGGTTCCGGTTGAAAGGTCCATGTAATACCAGCCTTCGCTCGTCTGAAGCCAGCCCGTATGTACTTTACCATTATAGATGTAGGTCCAGTTCTCCCCCGATTTACTCCAGCCGTCCTCTGCATAGCTTGTAAATGCAGATCCCAATGACAAGGCTCCAATCATACCAGCTGCCGCAACTGCCGCCCAGTACCGTCTATGTCCCATATGTCATCCTCCTCGCCTGTTCTATACCGCCGTGTATTTCTGCTTTTGGCCGCAAAATACCCAGCTTCTCACATAACTCCGATTATAGCACAATCCTGTATGCATTTGGTAACATTTTTATTACAATTTCCGTAATTTCCTATAATATTTCTTGGCGTAACGGTACATGATGATTGTGTATTCCCCAAACTCATCCCCCAATACGCTTTTATACACAGCCCACAGGCTCCACAGGAAACCTCCAAGGGCTGCATTGGCGTAGAGAGCAAAGAGCTCCTCCTTCTCAGGTTCCCGCTGAAGGTAAAGGCAAAACAGCTTCTCCATCTCTTCCTCCCCGTAATAAGAGTAGATAGCGCACATGGAAATGTCCATAGCCGGGTCGCACATGCCTGCGTACTCCCAGTCCAGCAGCTTCACCTCCCCGCTCTCCAACATCAGAAAGTTGTCCACATTGGCGTCGATATGACAGAGACAGGAAGGCCGCTCCATCCCATCCAGGGTATCCATCAGCCAGTTCATCCAGCTTCTCACCTCATCATAATCCTCAAAGAGAATCCCTCCATGGCTCCTGCACAATTTCTCATAAAAATCGATCCGCTCCCTGATATCAAAGCTGTGCTCCACCCTGAGGCCGGACCGTGAAGGCGCCTCACCACTTCCATGCACTTCTCCATATCCTTCCAGTCTCCTGCCAGGGCGTTTCTGGCTCCTTCATAATAATCGGCAATCTTGTAGCCAGTATCAGGATTTAAATACAGCAGGCGCTCCGTGATCCCCAGAGGTTTTATGACCTCATATACCCTGGCTTCCTCCCTGCGGTTAATGAGGAACTCGGTTCCGGGCCCGGGCACGCGGCAGATGCAGTGGCGTTCTCCCACTTTGAAGAGAAAGGATTTGTTCGTCATGCCCGCCTTCAGACAGCGGATGTCATGTATCTCCGACTCCGGCACCTGAAACACACTGGAAACCAGACTCATAGCCTCATTATCGGACTGACGCTGATATTTGGTATCAAACAGCCGCAGCTCCTCCAGGTTTTCAAACTCGTACACCTGATCCTCCCTCTGCCGGTTCACATCCATCTCAATCTCATCCCACCTTAAAGCAGGCAGGCCGGAAGCCTCCTCGGCAGCCTTAAGCAGCTCCCTGTCCTCCTCCAGCCGTCCCCTGGCCTCACCCTCCAGCATATCCACATAAACCTGTTCCCAGTAAAACTGCTCCGTTCCCGGAGTCTTATAGTAAGCCTCCAGAACCGGAAGGAACATCCTGGAAAATTCCCTGGAAAAATACGCAGGACCGTACATCACCCACTGGTCCTTTCCCCCAACCTTCACCTGGGTAATCCGTCCCTTCTTATTAAAGCTAAGGCACCACTCCTTCGTCTCCCCCTTCTGAAGCGCACTGCTGTACCAGGCGCCGCACTCATAGCCGTGGTACATATTTTCCCGCATCCAGTTATCCGAGGACAGGACATACATATTCCTCCCCTCCAGCACCTTCCTGGCCCTGTAAATAGTGGTCAGCGTATTCTTGCTGGAGTACTCTGGATTATAAAGAAGCGTCACATCAAACTTATCGATGAGATATTCAAACTTCTCTTTCAAATAGCCCACAGCAATGGTAATATCCCGGACTCCCGCCTCATGAAGCTGCTTTATCTGCCGCTCAATCATCCGTTCTCCAAAGACCTCCAGAAGCCCCTTGGGAGTCTCAAAGGTCAGAGGCACAAATCTGGATCCGAAGCCTGCGGCAATGATCAGAGCTCCATCCACCCTGTAAGGCTCCAGAAGTTCCTTCCCGGCCTGGCGCAGCGCCCATTTATTTCCCTCAGCGCCGTTGTTCTCCTCAATATATCCCCTCTGAATGCACTCTTTAACCAGCCCGTTGGCCGTCCCCAAAGACACATCCAGCAAAGCCGCCAATTCTCTCTGAGTAATCCCCGGCCTCTCCAATACAGTTCTGCACACCAGTCCCAATCTGTCCATCTTCGTCCCTCTCGTTTCTCTCTATGTGTTCAAATTACGCTTTTTATCAAAATATATGAACATTATATCACTCTCCCCCAAAAAAGCAAGCCCCAACGCACACGCAACAGGGCCTGCCAAACGGCAGACCCTGTCATATAGTTACATAATACTCATTTCCCCTGATTTAAAACGTATTTTGATTATACCACACTTTCCCAAAATCAGAAAGTACTTTTAGCCTTTATTTCCAAAATGTTACTGTCCGCTGCCAAATAAGTCCCAGGCCTTAAACCTCAAAAATCAAATCCCCATAGCTGGGCATCGGCCACAAATCCTTATCCACAATCATCTCCAGCCTGTCAACCGGCGCTCTCAAAGCCTCCATGGCCGGAAATACCTCTTTATAAAACACGGTGGCCTGAACCTTTCCTTCCTCAGCCCCTGAAGCCTTCTCTGTTTTATCCGCCAAATCTGCCAGCGCCGTCTTTGTCTCGGACAACAAATCCGAAGTCTCCATCAAAAGCTCAGTCTGAGCGCTCACATCGGCCTCAGGGCACGCAGTCCTCACAGCCGATATAGATTCTGCCAGCCTGGTAGTATACCGGATAACAGCGGGAATGATGGACTTGCTGGCCATATCGTACATGGTTCTGGCCTCGATATTAATAGCCTTGCTGTAATTCTCATACTCAACCTCGGCTCTGGACTCCAGCTCAGCCCTGGTGAATACTCCGAATTCCTCAAAGAGCTTCACTGCCTTATCCGTAGTCAATGCAGGAATGGCGTCCACCATGGACCTGATATTGGGAAGCCCCCGCTTCTCAGCCTCAGCTACCCAGTCCTCGGAATAACCATTGCCGTTAAAAACAATTCTTCTGTGAGCGGCAAGCGTCTCCTTAATATAATCATGAACTGCCATATCAAAATCTCCGGCCCTCTCAAGCTTATCCGCAGCCTCCTTGAAAGCCTCCGCAACAATGGTGTTCAAAACCGTATTGGGAGAGGCGATGGAGTCGGAGGAACCCACCATACGGAACTCAAACTTATTGCCTGTAAAAGCAAACGGCGAGGTTCTGTTGCGGTCTGTGGCATCCTTATCCAAATCCGGAAGAATATCGACGCCTGTCTTTAAAGTTCCCCCTGATTTGGAGTGAGTGGCCTCTCCTCTGCTGCAAAGCTGATCAATCACATCCTCCAGCTGCTCACCCAGGAATACGGAGATAATCGCAGGCGGCGCCTCGTTGGCTCCCAGCCTGTGATCATTTCCCACATCGGCCGCAGACTCTCTGAGAAGATCCGCATGTATATCCACAGCCTTCATTATACAGGCCAGCACCAGCAGAAACTGTACATTCTCATGAGGCGTATCCCCCGGGTTCATCAGGTTTGTTCCGTCGTCTGCTGTCAGCGACCAGTTATTGTGTTTGCCGGAACCGTTGACCCCTGCAAAGGGTTTCTCATGGAGAAGGCAGGCCATTCCGTGGCGTCCTGCCACCTTTTTAAGAGTTTCCATCACGATCTGATTGTGATCCACCGCCTGATTGCCGCCCTCGTAAATGGGAGCCAGCTCATGCTGGGCAGGTGCCACCTCGTTATGCTGCGTCTTGGCAGGCACGCCTAATTTCCACAGCTCTTTATTCACATCATTCATGTAGGAACCGATCCGCTCCCGGATGGCCCCAAAATAATGATCCTCCAGCTCCTGTCCCTTGGGAGGCATTGCTCCAAACAGGGTGCGCCCTGTGTAAATCAGGTCCTTTCTCTGCAAATACTTTTCACGATCCACCAGGAAATATTCCTGCTCAGGCCCTACGGAGGGAGACACCCTCTTTGCCGTGGTGTTGCCGAAGAGCCGGAGAATTCTTAAAGCCTGCTCATTAACAGCCTGCATGGAGCGGAGCAGAGGAGTCTTTTTATCCAAAGCCTCTCCCTTGTAAGAGCAAAAGGAGGTAGGAATGCAGAGGGTCACGCCGATGGCGTCCTCCCTGAGAAATGCAGGCGAGGTACAATCCCAAACCGTATAGCCTCTGGCCTCGAAGGTTGCCCTCAGGCCTCCGGACGGAAAGGAGGAGGCGTCCGGTTCACCCTTGATTAACTCCTTGCCGGAGAATTCCATAATCACTTTTCCGTCATTGGGCGCAGAGATAAAAGAATCATGCTTTTCAGCCGTCACGCCGGTCAGAGGCTGGAACCAGTGGTATAGTGGGTGGCCCCTCTCTCAATCGCCCAGTCCTTCATGGCATGGGCCACTACATCCGCTATGCTGGGATCCATCTCGGCGCCGTCCTCGATGGTCTTTTTCAGTTTCTTGTACACGTTCTTCGGCAGGCGGTCCTTCATTACCGCATCGTTGAACACATTCCTGCCGAACATTTCAGATACGTTCAATACCTCGCTCATAGATTCTTCCATCCTCTCTTTTTGTTTTCCTTTTTCCCTAATCCATATATCCTCATTGCCATTCCAGACCTCACATAATTTTATTAAGCTGCGGCCGGGATATAACAAAAAGGCGCTCCCCCATTCAGAGAGAACACCTTTGTTCTTTATTAAAATAAACCATTTCCCCTAAAATTGCAAGAGGTTTTTGAAGAAAACCTTGTATTTATTCTAATAATCATTATGAAGCAGTCTTAATAGCCGGGAATCAGGCCTTGCCTACGCTTCCGAAAAGTTCCATTTTTTCTTTCACCGTTCCCTTGATTGCGTCTGCCCCCGGAGCCAGAAGCTTTCTCGGGTCAAAGCCCTTGCCCTGCAGATCCTTGCCTGCCTCAACATAAGCCCTGGTAGCTGCCGCAAAAGTCAGCTGGCACTCGGTGTTGACATTAATCTTTGCAACGCCCAGGCTGATGGCCTTCTTAATCATATCCTCAGGGATACCTGTTCCGCCGTGAAGAACCAGAGGCATATCGCCTACGGCTTCCTTAATTTTCTCCAGCACGTCGAAGCGGAGTCCGGGCCAGTTCTCAGGATATTTGCCGTGAATGTTGCCGATGCCTGCTGCCAGGAAGTCTATGCCCAGGTCGGAAATCGCCTTGCACTCTGCCGGATCCGCGCATTCTCCAAGACCTACCACGCCGTCTTCCTCGCCGCCGATGGAGCCAACCTCCGCCTCCAGAGACAGGCCCATGGTGTGGGCAATCTTTACCAGCTCTTTTGTCTTCTCAATATTCTCTTCGATGGAATAGTGGGAACCATCGAACATAATGGAGGAGAATCCAGCCTTGATACATTTATAGCAGCCCTCATAGGAACCGTGATCCAGATGCAGCGCTACGGGAACAGTGATATTCAGTTCCTCCATCATAGCCTTAACCATAGCGGATACTGTCTTAAAACCTGTCATATACTTTCCTGCGCCCTCGGATACGCCAAGGATAACGGGAGACTGAAGTTCCTGTGCTGTCAGCAGTACGGATTTTGTCCACTCCAGGTTATTGATGTTGAACTGGCCAACTGCGTACTTACCTTCTCTTGCTTTCTCAAGCATCTCTTTTGCTGAAACTAACATATGATACCCTCCTTAAAACTTTGTTATGTTTTTAACCATCTCGCTTATTATATCGCAACTGCGCATAAAAAGAAAGAGAGTTTTGTACAACTTTGGAAACCTGTTTATATCCCCAGAATATTCTTTACCGTTTCCTCCATCTTATCCACACCGCACTCCAGATTATGGCGGACAGGGGCGTTGCGGATCTCTTCCACAGCCCCGGGGACAGGTGTGCCTGTGAGACGGCTCAGCTCATCCACAACCTGGAATTCATCCCTGCCTTCCAGGCTCTCACTTCCTGCAATGGCTTCCATTACGCTGTGGGAAAACTTATAGGGGCTTGCAGTGGAGGCAATAACCGTCTTTGCCCCGTCGCCTGTCAATGCCTTGTAGCCCTTATAAACAGCAGCCGCCACACCGGTGTGCGTATCCACCAAATAGCCTGTATCCTCAAATATCTGTTTGATAACGGCTGCATTTTCCGCCTCTGTGGCAAAACCGCCTGTAAAATCGGACATGAATTCTCTCATAGCAGGGGTAACGGTATAGCTGCCTTTCTCTGCCAGTTCCTTCATAAGGCTGCGTTGACTGCCGGATCGCAGCCTGCGCTCAGGTAGATAAGACGCTCTAAATTGCTGGATATAAGGATGTCCATGGACGGGGAATTGGTAAGGATAAATTCCCGCTTCCTGTCGTAGGTTCCTGTAGCAAAAAATCGTACAATACCTTGTTGTCATTGGAAGCGCATACCAGGGTCTTGACAGGAAGGCCCATTTTTTCGCAAAGTAGGCGGCCAGAATGTTGCCGAAGTTCCCGGTGGGAACTACCACGTTAATCTCCTCGCCCTGTCCGATCTCCTGGTTAGCCAGCAGTTTTGCGTAAGCATATACGTAGTACACCACCTGAGGCACCAGTCTTCCGATATTGATGGAATTGGCTGAAGAGAACTGGAATCCTGCCGACGCCATCTCCTCCTCCAGGGCCCTGTTTCCGAAAATGTTCTTAACTCCTGTCTGGGCGTCGTCGAAGTTGCCGTGAATCGCAACCACGCTGGTATTGTCCCCCTTCTGTGTGCGCATCTGCAGCTCCTGAACCTTGCTGACGCCGTTCTTCGGATAAAATACAATGATTCTGGTGCCGGGAACGTCTGCAAATCCGGCCATAGCCGCCTTTCCCGTATCGCCGGAGGTGGCCGTGAGAATCACAATCTCCTTGTCCGCCTTGTTCTTCCTGGCGGAGGTGGTCATAAGATGGGGCAGGATGGAGAGGGCCATATCCTTAAAAGCAATGGTGCTCCCGTGGTAAAGCTCCAGATAGTAAGCTCCGTCCGCCTTTGCCAAAGGCGCTATCTCCTCTGTATCAAACTTGCCGTCGTAGGCTCTGTCTATGCAGCTCTTAAGCTCCTCCTCCGTAAAATCCGTGAGAAACAGCTTCATTACCTCATATGCCGTCTCCTGATAGGTCATACCCGCCAGGACTTCAAAGGGCACGTCCAGCTTCGGAATCTCTGCAGGCATAAACAACCCGCCGTCCTTCGCAAGTCCCTGTAAGATAGCCATAGAGGCGGTAACGCCCGACTCTCCGCCCCTTGTACTCTGATAGGTTAATCCCATACGCTTATCCTCACTTTATAAATAATCAGTTTTATTCTATAATACATATATTGAAATCCTAACATATTTCCGGTACAATCGCAACAAAAACACAAAAAGTATAATTGGAAAGGTGAAAGCAGTTTACCACGCCGAAGAACGAAAGGCAAGAAAAAATTCAAGGGAGAATTTAAACTATGAAATACGAACATATCGTAACTGGAACATTTTTAAGCCGTCCCAACCGCTTTATCGCCCATGTGGAGATAGACGGCAGGGATGTGGTATGCCATGTAAAAAACACAGGGCGGTGCAGAGAACTTCTCATACCTGGAGTCCGGGTCGTTTTGGAGTACCACCCGGACGCAGCGCTGACAGGCCGCAAAACGGAATATGACGTCATCGCAGTTTATAAGGGAGGCCTGCTCATCAATATGGACTCCCAGGCCCCCAATAAGGCTGCATGGGAATGGGTGCACACAAATCCCGGGGCTGTGCTGGGCCCTTTTGACAGAATCGAAGCGATACGGCGGGAAGTGACCCATGGCGATTCCCGGTTCGATCTGGCGTTTACCCTGTCCTGTGCCGGCGTTGAGAAAGAGAACGCGGATTCCGGGATTCAGGCTTTCATGGAAGTGAAAGGCGTAACTCTGGAGGAAAACGGCATGGTCATGTTTCCCGACGCTCCCACGGAGCGGGGAGTCAAGCACCTCCACGGACTTGTGAAAGCCCGTCAGGAGGGCTATGAGGCTTATGTGCTCTTTGTCATCCAGATGGGGGGCGTCCATGGTTTTAAACCCAACGATACTACCCATCCCGCTTTTGGGCAGGCCCTCCGGGCCGCAGCCGCAGCCGGGGTTCATGTGCTGGCCCGGGACTGCGCCGTCAGTCCCGGCTCCATGGATATCGGAAACCCGGTTCCGGTGATTCTGGATTAATGGGCGTCCGGGCCAAGGGGGCTATGGAACCTGGCCGGGCAGGTTTTGAAAGATTTTAGGATACGCCCACATTTGCCGGCCGCCGCATATACTATCATAAGGCTGCCAAGGAAATGTGTAATTTATGGTATATCCTTTAAACGAGTTAAAAGCGGGAGAAACTGCCGAGGTGGTGTGGATTATCTGCGAGCCCTATATGGCTGAACACTTAAAGATCCTTGGTTTTATATCCAATGAGCTTGTCACCTGCGTCCTGAAAGGAAGGGCGGATTCCATGTCTGCATACTTAATCCGAGGCAGGCTTATCGGTCTCAGGGCCTCAAACGCAAAGGAAGTGCTGGTACGGGCAGCTAAGCTCTGATTCCCTGCCCTGCTGCCTGCCGGCGCTTCCTCTATAATGTTCTAATACCTGTTATCAAAAATCCTTGTAGACTTTTTCTCACTTCTTGGAAGTTCCCCTATATCCACCAGCTTCACAAGAGGCGTCAGGCCGATTCTCAGCTTAAACTGGTTCTGAATCTCGATCTCCAGGGCATAGCGGTTAGCCTGCGGGTCTGTCTCCACAAAGAGGGTCAGCACATCCTTTCCCATGAGATGATCCACCATCACCTGGTACTCGCTGGAGGCCCCCTCAACGGCGCTTAAAAGCTCCTCTATCTGGCTTGGGAAAATGTTCACGCCCTTCACCTTCACCATGTCGTCTGTGCGCCCGATAAGCGTATCAATCCTTGGATAAGGAGAACCGCAGGGACAATCGCCAGGCACAATCCTGGAAAGGTCATGGGTTCTGTAGCGTATGAGGGGGCGCCTTCCTTCTTCAGTGTCGTGATTACAATCTCCCCTACCTCTCCGTCAGGCAGCGCCTCCCCGGTTTTCGGATTTACAATCTCAATGTATATAAAGTCGTCCCAATAGTGCATCGGTCCCTGATCGCGGCAGTTGATGGCAATACCGGGTCCGTAAACTTCTGTGAGGCCATAGATATCGTATAATTCCACGCCCAGCTCATTGGCGATGCGCCTTCTCATCTTATCGCCCCAGCGCTCGGACCGATAACGCCTTTTCTCAGGTGGATCTTGTCTCCGATCCCCCGCTTTGCAATCTCCTCGGCCAGAAGAAGGGCATAGGAGGAGGTGGCGCAGAGAACGGTGGACTTCATATCCATCATCATCCTAAGCTGCTTATCTGTATTGCCGGGGCCCATGGGAACGGTCATGGCTCCCAGGCGTTCAGCTCCCAGCTGGAAGCCGATCCCGGCAGTCCACAGGCCGTAGCCGGGCGTAATCTGTATGCGGTCCATATTGGTTATTCCCGCCATCTCATAGCAGCGGGCAAACATCAACGCCCAGTCATCCACATCCTTCTGGGTGTAAGGGATAATTACCGGGATTCCGGTAGTGCCTGACGACGAGTGGATTCTGACAATCTTCTCCTCAGGAGCCGCCATAAGGCCCAGGGATACGCCTCCCTCAAATCTCCCTTCCAGGTAAAGGGCAGCTTTTCAAAATCCTCCTGGGACTGAATCTGGTCTACGTTGACCCCCTCCAGCTTCTGCTTATAGAAACATTCCTTGGAAGTCAGTTTTTTAAGCTGTTCCTTTATAAGCAGGAACTGTGATTCTTTCATCTTCATTGGTTTTTTCCTCCATCTATATGCTTTGCAGCCGCCCCAAGCTTTAATGCCTTCAGGTTCATTTCCTTAAACTTCTCAGGAACGCGGGCTTCAATGGCCTGTTCCATCTCCTCCAGGGAAATGCCTATCAGGCCGCTTGCAACAGCTGCGCCCAAAAGGGCAACATTCAGCACCCTGGGGGATCCGCACTGGCGGCAGATGGACGCCCCGTCCACCACCGCCAGATTCTCCTGGGTCTTCCTGAGGTATTCCATCATCTCTCCGCCCGTATACGCCCCTCCTGTGAGGGAGGCTGTCACAGGCGGATAGCGCAGGGGATACCACCAGGCAGCCGCCTTTCTTCAAGTAGGGCAGACAGCGCACCGCCTCCGCAGGCTCAAAGCCGATGATAACGTCCGCTCCCCCGTGGGGAATCAGCGGAGAGTGGATTTCCCCGCCGATGCGCACATGGCTAACCACGCTTCCGCCCCGCTGGGCCATTCCGATGGTTTCCGCACCCCTGGCCTCCATACCTTTTCCATAGCTGCAAGCGCAATGAGGCGGGAAGCCAACACGGTCCCCTGGCCTCCTACGCCGCACAATAATACATTCTTCGTCATATTCCGGCCCTCCTTATCCCTCAACCTCAATGGCATCTACCGAGCAAATCTGGCTGCAAAGCCCGCATCCGGCACAAAGGCCGGAATCGATCTTTACCTCGTCCCCCTCCAGTATCAGGCAGGACAGCCGATCTCATTGATGCAGCTCCGGCAATCCACACACTTGTCCCTGTTGATGCGGTATTTCCCGGAAGGCTTGATAATAGCTGCGCAGGGAGATTTAAAGATAATTGCTTTCACTCCTTCTAAACCGGACAGTCTCAGGACCGCATCTACACACGCCTCCAAATCCAGGGCGTTGACGGCCGCTATGCGCCTGACGCCAATCCCTTCCAAAACCTTTGTTATATCAACCTTCTCCACCACCTGCCCCATCATCGTGCGGCCTGTTCCCGGGTGGGGCTGGTGGCCGGTCATGGCAGTGGTGGAATTGTCCAGTATGCAGAGAGTTATGTTGGCCTCATTGTAGACCGCATTGACGATGCCTGTGATGCCCGATGCAAAAAAAGTGGAATCTCCCACAAAGGAAAAATAACGCTTGTGAGGCTCAACCCGCTGCATTCCCTGAGCCATGGTGATGCCTGCGCCCATGCACAGACAGGTATCAACCATATCCAAAGGTTTTGCATTGCCCAGAGTATAGCACCCTATGTCGCCGCAGTAAACGCCTTCTACAGGGGCGGCTCCGTCATCCAGCCCCTGGTTCAGCTTCTCAAGGGCCCGCTTAACTGCATAGAAGGAGGCGCGGTGGGGACAGCCGGCGCAGAGCACAGGAGGACGGACGGGAAGGGGCGGCGCCTGAAGCCGGATTTGTCTCCTGTATCCGCTCCTTCGTCCTGCCGGATACCGGTCAGGTACGTGCCGAAGGACGCATCCAGATAGGCCTCCAGCACAGCCTTCACGGACTCTGCGCTGTTCTCTCCCGCACGCTGGACGTCCCCTGTGAGTTTTCCTCTAATCCGTATATCCAGATGGCGCTTTCCGCACAGGAGCAAAAGCGCTTCCTCCAGCACAGGGTCCAGTTCCTCTATGGCCATTACCTCGGTAAGACCTTCCACAAACTCCTCCATGAGGGATTCAGGCATAGGGTTGGGGGTGGCCACCTTAAGGACTCTCACGCCCTTATATCCCTGCAGCGCCTCCATCACAAACTCATAGCTGGTTCCTTGAGTGATAACGCCTCTGGAGCATTGTTCCCCTTCCTCCATATGCAGGCGGTTAAACCGGTAATTGTGGAAATCCTCTCCGATTACCGGATTCCTCTCCTCTATCATCTTGTGGTTTCTGTTGGACAGACGGGGGAAGATAACCCATTTCCCCGGGTCTTTTATAAACCCCTCCGGCTTTGGAAACTCCGCCCGCGCTTTCAGCTCCACGCTGGCACAGCCGTGACAGACTCTCGTAGTGGGGCGGAAAATAACAGGCGTAAGGTATTTCTCAGAATACTCGAACGCATCCCCTATCATCTCGTAAGCTTCCTCAGGGGAGCTTGGATCAAAGACGGGCAGTTTGGAAAACTGTCCGAAATGCCTGGTATCCTGCTCGGTCTGGGAGGAAATAGGGCCCGGATCGTCAGCAACCATAACCACCATGCCGCCTTTGACTCCTATGTAGGCAAGACTCATAAGGGGATCGGAAGCCACGTTCAGCCCCACCTGCTTCATGGTCACCATGGTTCTGGCCCCTGTGTAGGCGGCTGCCGCAGCCACTTCCATAGCTGCCTTTTCATTGACGGACCACTCCACGTAAATATCTCCCGGATTGTGCTTTGCCACCGTCTCCAAAACCTCTGTGGACGGCGTTCCCGGATACCCGGACACAACCTGAACTCCGGCCCTGACAGCGCCCAGGCCAATGGCTTCATTACCCATTAAAAATACTTTGGACATTTCCTCTCTCCTTCTGCCGGTTTTCATTTTCACCGGCTTTTCCTAAGGCTGACGGCAGCCATAAAATTCCATTTGTTCTCCTTCCCTATTATAGCGTAGGTTTTTGCGTTCATCAAGGGTTGTCTTTTTACCGCAGCCCTTTGCTTTCCGGATCCGGCAGTTTTTAAACCGACGCAAAAAGGAACCACCGTTCAAGAGGCATGGTAAGCGGCTTGAGCGGTGGCTCCTGATAGGATGGATTAATCTTCCGGCTGCATGGCGGCTCCCAGATCGGCAGGAAGAGCGTTCTCGGCATAAAGGCGCATGAATCCTTTTTTTATCCTGGGCTCAGGTTTCTTCCAGGCTTTTTTCCTGGCCTCCAGGATATGGCCGGGGATTTCTACGTGGAGACTGCGGCGCTCCACGTCGATGGTTATGACGTCGCCGTCCTCTATGAAGGCGATTAAACCTCCGCGCATGGCTTCAGGAACCACATGTCCCACAAAAGCGCCGTGATTAAATCCGGAAAAACGGCCGTCGGTGACAATTGCCACGTGGCTGCCAAGGCCAAGGCCGTTGATCGCGTCATTGCACTGATGGACCTCTACCATGCCCGGAGCGCCGGAAGGGCCTGCGTATCTGACCACAATAATATCCCCCTTTTTAATGTCTCCCCTTAAAACAGCCTCAGCAGCCTCTGAGTCGCTGTTAAATACCCGGGCGGGCCCTCATGAATTTACAGCTCTGGTCCATGGCGGAGGTGCGTACGATGGCTCCGTTTTCCGACAGGTTTCCTTTTACCACCGCAATTCCGCCCGTCTTAAACACAGGATTCTCATGTGAACGGATAATGTCGGAGGGTGTAAAGTTGACTGCATCGATGATTTCTCCGATGGTGTTGCCGTTTACCGTGAGGCATGTTCCGTCCAGTTGTTCTTTTATCTGGTGCATAATAGCCGGAACACCGCCGGCAGAATATAATTCGTCGGCCATATGGGCGCCTGTGGGGCTGACCGCAACATAGACTGGTATAAGGCTGCTCATTTTATCAAAATCATCCAATGTCAGGTTTCCGTCTATCTCGCGGGAAAGCGCTAACAGGTGCATGACCGCATTGGTAGAGCCTCCTATGGTCAGATCTACTTTTAAAGCGTTCATAATGGATGAGGCAGTGATAATGTCTCTGGAGGATATTCCTTCCCGGACCAGATCCACAATCCGGTTGCCCGTTCGTCTGGCATTGACAAGGCGTTCGTTTAAATAGGCGGGAATTGTGCCGTTGCCTGTCAGTGTGAGGCCCATAGTTTCAGCCAGAATCTGCATGGTGTTGGCAGTGCCCATCTCCGGGCACGCCCCCATTGTGGGGCATGCGGCTTCCTCCTCCAGGGCCAGGAGTTCCTCCCCTTCCCGGTTTTTGGAAGCCTGTCCATAGACCAGCTCATTCACGTTTGAGAGGGTTATTTTCTGTCCGTTGACGCAGCCCGCCATCATAGGCCCGGTCATAAAGAGAATGGTTGGAATGTCCAGCCTGGCTGCCGCCAGCATCATTCCGGGTACAATATTATCGCAGCCTGCCGTGAGAACCACCCCGTCAAAAAGGTGAATCTGGCTCACCACCTCCACGCTGCCGGCAACCAGATCCCGCATAGCCATCTCATTTGCAAGGGCCGCAGTTCCGATGGCGTGATTACCGCAGGTGGAGGGAACGCCGAATTCCACGGGAATCCCTCCCGCCTGCCAAATACCGGCTTTGATCGCTTCCACAAAGGGCTTCAGATTTGCATGGCCCGGGGAGGCTTCATTATATGTATTGGCTATGCCGATGTGGGGGCGGTCCTCCAAGGTTCTTGTGTCGTAGCCGCACCCCTTATATCCGGCCCTTCTGAAGCCCCCCTTCGTACCGTTAAAAAGGTTTTCTTTCATATGGTTTTTCATAGAACTCTCCTAACTCTTTCGTCATAATTAAAACCCCATTATATGGTAAAATGGAATCCAAAGACTGAGTCAAGCAGGCTGTGATGCATACTTTTAACGATGTATGTCTCTGTATTCAAGCCCAACACCGGCATCTTTACCCTTAAACTTGCTCTAAAGCATATTATTTTTATATAATATAACCGCAAACATATCAGATAAGCTGATATTATGATAACATATATGTACATATTTGTCAAGAAAACGAAAAAAAAGAGTAATTCCATTATGGAAAATTAACTCTTGAAAACCCGGATAGTATATAATTTACAGATCGTTTGAGTAAGCAAAGGCCTCGTCCATGACATCTTCAATGTTTTTATTGCTCCCATCTTGAAACGCTTTGAGAATTTTTTTATGATCGGCTAATCCTTTTTCTGCATTGTAGCTTTCAATCTGTTTTAACGGGGTAACAAATATTTGAAAAATTACATTTCCGATTTCCTTTACAAATGTGTTTCCGGTTATATCAAGGATTAATCTGTGAAAAGCCAGATCATCCTCGACGGTTGCGGCGTTTTGTTTTATCAGAGACTCAAAACGGCTGATCTCTTCTTTTAACCTTGCCATATCTTCTTCTGTCGCACATCTCATGGCCATTTCAGTGGTACATTTATCAAACATAACACGAAAATCATATAATTCCTTTACCGAACTGTTCTGAAGAATGAGGTTGAACATAATGGGGAGCATAAGATTTAGATTAACCGACTGGCTGATGCGTGTTTTTTACCCTGGCTGATACTCACAATTCCTGCCATTTGAAGCATTTTCAGGGCTTCGCGTATGCTGGATTTTCCTATACCCAGTGTTTCACATAATTCACGCTCTGAAGGCAATTCTTCCCCAGGATGAAAATTGCCCTTGAGCAATTCTTCCTGAAACCATAATATGACTTTTTCTGAAAGACTTTCGTTGCGCAAAAGTCCTGCTTTCTTTTCCATGATTGATTTTATCCTCCACTTTGGCCAATTTCGTATGTTTATCATTTTAGCAATGCAGCGGAGATTAATCAAGAAGTAATTGGAAATATAAGATACTCTTAGCAAAATAAACCCATAACAAAGGATAAGGCTGTTCCCCCTCAGGAAAGGGGAGACAGCCCGGCAAATATTTATGATACAATTCCGGATTTTTTAGCGTCCTGCCATTTCTTTTGTTCATGCTTTGTACCGATACCGGTTACGGCTGTTAACAGATAGATGCCGATAATCAGAACAGGGTAAATAATATAGGGCATAAGTTTAACCGGATCGGAAAATATGGTTGCAAACCCATAAGTTTCATTCACTACCTTTGTAAGACTGCAAAATACCAGCGTAGAACCTCCCCATGGGAGCAAACCGCTTAAGCCGCAGTTGACGGCGTCTGCATAATTGGCAGCTTTATAGCGGCTCAGATCGTACTCATCACATATATCCTTCATCAGGGGACCTGCTATAATTTCTGCAACAATTCCGTTACACAGAGGTATGGCCACAGTTAAAATAACAAAGAAATTCAGAATATCCGCCTGCTTTGGCGTCCTGATGGCCTTTGCCTTTATCTTCTCCAGAATTGACTCCACCGCTCCGCTTGCCTGCATAATATAGGATAACGCGCCAATCATCATGATCAGTAGTACAATTTCCGCAAAGCCGCCAATCCCGTCTACAATTGCTCCTCCTACCACGCCGTCCTTAATTGAAAAAATCGTGTCAACGGTAATCAGTCCGCTGACGCCTCCAAGAATCAGGCTGCAAAAGATGCCAAATGTCATAGCCTGTATAAGAGACAGGCCCTTAAATGCCAGAACAATTGTCAAAACTGCCGGTATAATCATGATAAGTCCAAGAGGCGAAATACCGCTTGTCAATAAATCATAGCTGGCCAGGGCGGAAGAATTCACTTCTCCTCCTCCCCCTACTATTAGAAAAAGAACAAAGGAAATAATACCCGCCACGGAGGAATAAGGCAGCCGCCGTTTCACAGCTGTCGGTATATCTACCCCTAAGGTTGAACATGCTACAATCGTAGAATCTGAAATGGGTGCGAAATTATCGCCAAAGACACCGGCGCTCAATATTGCGCCTCCAAGAGCAATGGGGTTAGCGCCCATAACAATGCCCGCCGGATAAACGATCATTGTAAATGCCGTCACTGTCCCCAGGTTTGTGCCGGTGGCGGAAGAATATACGACGCCCAGCAAAAAGTGAAGGCAACGAATAGTCCGCCTGTTATATTTAATTTGAGGCACAGCCAAATCAAACCGTTGACCAGGCCGGAGGCTTTTAGAATGGTTGCAAATACACCTCCGAAAATCCAGCACATAACGGCTGTCATAATCAGGTTGCTCCCCATACCTGTGGTAAGTGCCTCAAAATATCCTCCCACATCTTTTGACAGGAACATCCCCACTATCAGGCAAATAAAAGCGTTAACCCAGAACCCCTGTAAGGTCGACCAGCCAGTTACAGCCTGAAAAATGCATATGACCATGAATAGTATGAACGGTATGAAAGTAGCGTACATTCCGCCATAAAACTGAATACGATTATCATGTTTTGTAGACTTTGACATACAGACTCCTCCTTGTTAAATGAAGTTCACTTCACTTGTTTTGTGCATTATTGCCAACGATTCATTTCTGCTTATCTGATATTTATACATAGTGTAGTCAAAACAAAAACAAATGTCAATATAAATATCAAATAATGCTCAAAAACGATTAATGTATAATCTATTATGCATCACGAGGGGGAGGATAAACAAAAAAATATCCGGAAATCTTCCGGATACCATTCAACTACCACTTTAAATTTCTTTTGCCCCTTTAATTCCTTCCTCCAAAAGAACCAGGTGCCGATACATGCTCTCGCCGGCCTCCTCAGGGTTTCTCTTCTCAATTGCGGCCACTATATCGCTGTGCCATTCCGCCGGATCCACATCCATGGAGGAGGATACCAGCGCAAATGTTGTGTACGAATTATCACTGGTCAATATCAGGGTGAGTATATGAAGAATGGTCGTGTTCTTCGATAGTTCAGCAATTTTAAGGTGGAGCTTTAAATCCTGTTCATTGCCCAGATCATTGTTGATTCTTGCGCGCAGATAATCAAAAAGAATGCCCTTTAATTCGCTGATTTCTTCATCCGTTGCATGTTTGCAGGCCTCCTCGCAGGTCTTTACCTCCAACAGCTTCCTGACTTCCAGAATTTCCAGCAGATCGTGCTTCGTTGCATTTCCAACCTGTTGTATCAGATTATTGGCGGTGGTCAGCAGTTTTTCTTTTTCGTGGTATGACTTAAGAACCTCCCTGCCTTTAGCGGTTATGGTTCTGCCTTTATTGCTCACCTTCTCAAGAAGGCCGTCCCTCTCGCATTCCAGAAGGATGCGCCCTATTGTCGCCTGTGAATAATTCAGTTCTTTGCAGAGATATGAAGCTCCCGCAGGAAATGTTAATTTTTCAACTGCCTGCAGAATACTGATGGTTTCATTTTGACTGTACATATGGAACCTCCTAAGTTTACAGTGATTGATTCTCAGAACAGAATCCATGAAAATCCGGGCCGGGATGCATTTGAAAATTGCTTTTCCCCAGGAGCGCCTCACAGGGTGATTCGTTCTGCATGAAAGGCCCATGGCAGGCTGCGCAGCCTGGATTTCAGGTAAATATACCGCGTTCCCCGGCCTGCAGACGGCTAAACTGTATTCCCAAACGCGCCCGGCGGACCGGAAATAAGGAATCAAAAAAGTCTATGTTTTATATTGACATTATAGAATTTAAGTGCTAATATGTCAATAATAAATCACTAGTGATTAATGATTGATATTTAAAAGTCAATTACATTTTTCAAAAGAGCACCAACGAATCGATTAACGATTCTACTAAAAATCAGGAGGAGAACATGGTTCTATTTGAAAGTTACATACCTACAAAGGTAATTTTTGGCCCAGGTACGCTCTCAGAGCTGGAACGGGCGGATATGCCCGGAAAAAAGGCTCTTATCTGCGTCACGGAAGATCAGCTGATGTCAAAATTAGGAATTCAGCAGCGCGTCATTGAACTGTTAACGAAACAGAAGATTGAAACAGTGGTTTTTGATAAGGTGTGCCCTAATCCAACCAGGAAGGGAGTTATGGAAGCCGCAAAAATGGCGCGGGAGAATCAGTGTGATTTCTTTATAGGACTGGGCGGGGAAGCAGTATCGATACGGCAAAGGCCGCTTCCATCATGATGGTAAACGAAGGGGATCTGTGGGATTACGCACAGGCCGGAACCGGCAAAAAAAGAGGGTAAAAGGCGCCTTCCCTGTGGCGACAATCACCACAACCGCAGGTACAGGTACAGAATGCGATCCTGGTGCGTCATCACCAATGAGATCACAAAGGAAAAACTTGATTTTGGAACTCCTTCCGTTTTTCCAACCGTGTCTGTCATCGATCCTGAATTGATGCTTACGCTGCCACGGGAACTGAGTATTTATCAGGGATTTGACGCGCTGTTCCACGGAGTGGAGTGTTATATTGCCACCTGCAGCAGCCCGCTGGCCAAACTCTATTGTGTGGAGGCCATTGGTTTAGTGGCCCGGTGGCTGCCTAACCTATGGAGAGACGGCTCCGACCTGGAAGCCAGAACAAATATCTCCTATGCCGCAAATGTACTCTGCGGTTTCGCCCAGTCCCTCTCGGCAACCATTTCGCCCCACATCATCGGACAGTGCATGAGCGGCCTTTTCCCAGGCTTCGTTCACGGAGCTTCTTTGCTTGTCACAGCACAAGCCTATTACTCCCATGTGATATCAAAGGGTTATATCGCGGAAGAATTTGAAACCCTTGGAAAGGCCATGGGTAAGTCCGCTTCTGCAGGCTGTAAGGGAACAAACTTTTTGGAAGGTTTGGAGGAATTGATGAGTGAAACAGGAGTGAGCGGGCTGCCTATGAGTAAGTTTGGCGTTCAATCCTCAGATTTAGAACGGATTGCCGGGATCTCCGCTGATATCGGTTTTGATTTTGACCCCTATCCATTATCGAAAGACGAAATTTTATCTATTTTAATTAAATCATATAAGTAATATTATAAAATGCAGGAGGACAGGAAAATGAAAGAATTTAAAGGTATTGTTGTAGCTATGGTAACTCCCTTTAACCAGGACGGAAGCGTAAATTATGAGCAGGAAAAAAAGCTGGTGAAGCATTTTGTGGATAAAGGCGTAAACGGTATTCTGGTCAGCGGCGGCACCGGCGAGTACAGCGCCATGTCTGTTGAAGAGCGGAAAAAGGTTATTGCCTGCGCCGCAGAAATTCTTAAGGACACGGACGTTTTTTGCATCGCAGGCGTCAGCTGTAACGCCACTAAGGACACGGTGGAGCTTGCCGCCTATTCCGGCCAGGTGGGGGCGGACTATGTATTGGCCCTCCCTCCATATGCAATTCCCGTAACTAAGGAAGCCATGACGGACTATTTCAGGGAAATCAAAGCCAACACCTCCGCTGGTCTGATGTTATATCATTTTCCAGGTGAAACCAATGTGGAATTATCTCCTGAGGAGATCGTTAAGATGGGAAGGGAAGGCATTATAGATGCAGTAAAGAATACAACAGGAATGGAACATACCATGGAACTGATTGTAGAGAACGGACATGATCAGCGGCTCAGAATATCCAACGGTTTTGATTCTCTGATGCTGGCCGCCTTATCCTGCGGAACAGACGCAATCATCACTTCAGGCGCTAATATGGTTCCCCAGCAATTTGTGAAAATTTATAACTACATAAAGAACAATGATTTGCATTCCGCTCGCGCTGTTTATAACGAGATTATGCCCTTGCTCAATCTCCAGGAGGCGGAGGGCAGCACAGAACCCGGCGTGTGCAAATATTGCCTGAAGCTTCAGGGAATAGACGCAGGCGTACCCAGGAAACCTGTAACGGACATTTCTGAGGAAGCAAAAGAAGCAGTGAAAACGTTATTAAAGAAAGCGGAAGCAGTTCTATCATAAGAGAAGGCCCGGCCCAAAGAAAGAGCCCGCAGCAGGCTGCCCAGGGGCCCCCGCCACGTTCTTCCGGGAAGAACGGCGCAGGGGCCCCTCAGAGGGTTTTATATGTTAATCTTCTGCCTGATCATTGGTCAGACGGAAATAATCCAGCAGGTAAAATACCAGGCTTAGAATCATGCCCACCACGCAGGCCAGAACCATGCCTGTCAGCTGGATGTTTCCAAACTTCACAGCGATCCCCGAAAGGCCTGTGACAAAGATAACGGAGGTGAGCGCCAGGTTCCTGGAGTTCCCGTAGTCCACTTTGGAATCCACCAGAATGCGCAGGCCGGAGGTGCCTATCATTCCGTAGAGAAGGAAGGAGATACCGCCGATTACAGGGCCCGGAATGGTGCTGATCATAGTGGACAGCTTGCCGATAAAGGAACAGATAATGGACAGGACGGCCGCCCCGCCGATTACACGGACGCTGTACACACGGGTAATCGCCATAACGCCGATATTCTCCCCGTATGTGGTTGTAGGTACGGAACCGATAAGGCCTGATATCATGGTAGAGAAATTATCGCCGAAAAGGGAACGGTGAAGCCCCGGATCCTTTAAGAGATCGCGGCCTACAATCTTGCTGGTAACTACCTGATGGCCAATGTGTTCGGAGGTAATAACCAGAAGCACCGGAAGTATGATCAGGATGGCCTCCAGGCTAAACTTGGGGGCGGAGAAGTTGGGCAGGGCAAAATGGGGCTGCGGCAACCTGGGTAAAATCCACAATACCGCAGAGCAGAGCCATCCCATAACCTGCAATAACTGCGATAAGAATAGGAATAACTGAGAAAAATTTGCGGAATAAAATGGAGCCGAATACGGCGGTTCCCAGCGTCACAACAAACACAATGAGATTCTTCGGGTCAATCGCCTCATCCAGCAGTCCCGCATTGCTTGCGGCGGTTCCTGAAAGTTCCAGTCCGATCAGGGCTACTACAGGCCCATAGCTGCGGGGGGAAGCACAACATCAATCCATTTGGTTCCGAACTTGTAGACAATAAATGCCAGGATACATCCACAAAATCCCACGACCACAAAGCCGCCCAGGCATATTCGTATCCGAAATTGCTGATAACAACGCCGGCAGGCGCCAGAAATGCAAAGCTGGAGCCAGATAAGCGGGGGCCTTTCCCTTGGTGACAAAGATAAACAGCAGGTTCCCACACCGTTCATAAACAGCACTACAGCGGGGCTGATGCCGAAGATAAAGGGTACAAGAATCGACGCGCCGAACATGGCGAACATGTGCTGGATGCTTAAGGGCACCAAAAGATTAAAGGGCACCTTTTCCTCCACCTGAATGATACGTTGACTTTCCATTTTCTACCTCCTTAGTTTCCCTCTTGTTTCATACTCTTAAAGTTTCTCCGCCCGCCCCGGCTGTGACCGTGAGGCCGGTTTATCTTTCCCCTCTCAAAGCAGCGATCGCAGATGGAGAAGGGGTAATCCCATGACAGCTCCCGCATGCAGCTGGAACATTTGCGCGAGTAACTGGCACATTCGGTTTTTAAAATGCGGCTGATTTCTTCTTCTGTGCGCCGCCGCTCTTCATCCAGATACTCCTTTTGGACAGGAAGGCCCACCTTTCTGGAAAACTGGAAATACAAATCCAGCATTTTATAATAGCTCTCCAGGTCATAAAGATCATCCCCCGGACTGTATGGGAATTCCAGTTCCTCCACCTCCCGGTACTGGCTGCAATAATCCCTCCACAGTTCCATCACCAGTTTGTTGTCGATATCAATGGAACAGGTAATCAGTTTATATATTTCCTGCTTGGTGTACTCCTCCAAATCCTCCCTGTGAACATGCTCAAAGTTCATATACAGAGCTAAGAGCTCGTCCACCTCCATCTTTTCATAGATGGAAGGAGTGTCCATTCCGGCCCATATTTTCACCAGATTATCTATCTCCGAGGGCAGATTCAGAAGCTGCTCCGGAAATCCCACGTAAGCTTTCATAATGGGCATAGGCATTCTGGACAGGCCGTCCTCAATTACCTCCAGACCGTCCACTGCTGCTACAAAGCCTTCGTCATAAAGCCCGAACCGCCCGGCCCGGCCTGCTATCTGCTTGATCTCCTCCGGATTCAAATCCCGCTTGTTCACGCCGTCAAATTTTCTCGTCTCCACAAATACAATCCTCCGGATAGGAAGATTTAAGCCCATTCCGATGGCGTCTGTGCTGACTACCACTTCAGTCTCCCTGGCCAGGAAGCGGCGCACCTGCTCCCGCCTGGTGGCAGGGGGAAGGCTTCCGTATATGACGCTGCAATGGACGCCCTCATTCTCCAGATGGGCGGCCAGGGCCAGCACCGACTTTTTTGAGAACACGATAAGAGCGTCGCCCTTTTTCAAATCGGCCTTCAACCCGAATGCTTTTTTCTCCAGGGTCAGTCTTGTATTTCTCTTGTGGCGGACCACCCGGTATTGGTCCCCGCAGCGCTTAATCATCTCTATGACAATGTCCTCAGCCTCAGGCGCCATGCAAAGATGTATCTCTTCCGCCCGAAGGCCCAGAACCGCTCTTGTCCAGTTATGCCCCCTGTAGGGATCCGCTATCATCTGGCACTCATCCACTACGGCTATGTCAAAATACTCATGGTCATTCAGCATTTCCACCGTACAGGCCTGACACAGGGCCCCCGGAATCTCCAGCGTTTCCTCCCCTGTAATCATGGAGCAGGCAAGGCCCTCTGAATTCAAACGGTCGTAGATTCCAGAGCCAGAAGCCTTAAGGGGCCGAAGTAAGCGCCGTGACTGCACTCTTTTAAGCGCTCCAGGCATCGTGGGTCTTGCCGCTGTTGGTGGGCCCGATATGAAGGATAAACTTGCGTTTCATCTCCCTTGCCCCCGGATACTCGTCCTCCGGCTTCTGTTGAATTGCCTCCCTGATTCCCCGTTTGATGGTCTTTGGCACATAAAAAAGCTGGTAAGCCCGCTCCAGTGAATTGGTGAGAAGATAGCGGCGGACGCCCTGCATTTTCATCACCTGCTCCAGCTCCTCCAACGTCAGGAAGGACACATACTCCAGATCCTTCCTGGCCAGCGCGCCGCAGAACGCCTGCATACCTTCATAATCTGCAGTCCACTCATCTGTCATGGGGCCGGGCTTCAGGTGGTTCTCCCGGTGCATCAGATAGGAACATACCTTTGACGCCATGGCATGAATGTCGCTGAGCTCATTAGCCTTTACAATCTTTTCCAGGCCTGCTTCATTCAGACGGCTCAGGCGTTTGTTCGCCTCAGCCTTTGTCATGGCCCGGTATTTCTTATTCACGTTTCCAAAGAACAGGCCCTTATAATAGTCCTCCAGATACAGGGCGCACTCCTCTTTAATCTCCATTTAAATCCTCTTTCCTGATTATACAGCGCAGCTGAAGTTCCTGCCGTGTGCTCCTGACGGCGGGCTACGGCGCAAAACAGCCAGAAGGCCATGTCTCCATGACCGTCTGGCAGTTATATTAAACCATAGTTGTATCTACAAAATGTTCAAAACCGCTGATGCCAAACTCCCCGCAGACACTGTTAATTCCGTCCACAATCTCTTCACGGGAATAGTCGGCCTCATAAAGCTCTGCGTCGGGAAGCTGGTTCAGATACATATAAAAGGTGAGCGCCATCTCAAGATATTCATTGCTGCCTGTGTCCAGCTCATCTGAGAGAGCGTTCTCCGCACCGTTGATATCCCCCTCGTCCACCATGTTTTTGAGTTTCCGGTAAACCCGGTCGATCTCCGTATCGGCTGCCTCATCAGCAGGAAGTTCATAATCAATATCATTTTTTTTAAGTACCAGCCTTGCGATGGCGCGCACCAGATCGCTGATAGTCCGCATTACATAATCATCCTGAAATCCCATATCTGTTACGTTCAACCCCTTCCTTTGTTTTGATCCCGGGGCAGCTTCCGTACCCCTGTAAAACTTTACACATTTATACGGATCCTGTCCGGGCAGTCCTTTTACGTCGGCCTCTGGTCACATTTTGCAGGGGATTGGTCCCAAATGAAGGGTGCGCATGAAGCTGCGTAACCTGAATTTGGGGCAAATATACTGCCATGTGAGGCGTGCAGACGAAGGGAATAAATGTTCAAACTCTAGTATAGTAGATAACTTAACAGCCGTCAAGTTATCCTTTTCACAATACCTGCATGCGGCAGGCCCATTGCCGCGGTTGCTGCCGCTGCGTGAGAACGATTTGGCCTTATCTGCCATGCACCGGCCGCCGGCTCACGCATATCTAATCATAAGGCCTTATCTGCTGTGCATCGGAAGCAGGCGTTCTCCTGTCCGGCTGCATATTTCATTCAGGCAGATATTTTTTCTTCGGAGAGATTCAATGGAAAACAGCTTTCATATCATCGCCTTTGCAGGCAATCCCCATTCAGGAAAACGTACCCTTCAGTCAAAACTTACCGGCTGCCTCCCCATTCCATGGGCAGGATTCCCAAAGACATACCGATACAGCGGACGCTGCTGCCTCCTTACCGATTTGGAGATCGGCGGATACCCTGACGCCAATTGGCCGGATACCATAGTTCTTGTGTGCAACGCCCTGTGCCTGGAACAGGGTCTGCACCAGCTTAAAGATCTGCTCAGCCTGGACCCGGTCCGTGAACAGGGCATCCCTCTGGTTCTGTGCATCAACTACTGGGACGAAGCGGAAAAAAGAGGACTGCTTATAGACACGGAGCTGCTCCAGGACGTGCTCCAGATACCGGTTGTTCCCTGCTGCAGCTGTGACAGAGAACAACTGGACGATGTGAAGGCTGCTATCCACTACAGTCTCCAGCCTGCCCATAAAAATCAGTTCTATTACCAGTGCCTGGATTTTTCTCCCGGCAGATTGACCAGGGAATGCATTTTTTATACAGAGGCCGCCTGCCCCAAGGCTCAGTCCCTGTTCGATCGTGCTGCAACCTGTCCCCTCACTGCCTGGATCCTTCTTCTCGGGGCCCTCTTTTCCATGTTCCGGCTTTTCTTCTGATATCTCTGCGCCCGGTTTTGGGTATCGGCTCCATAAAAAGAGATTCCGGCGGGCGCCTGTTTGTCCCCCATTTTCTGGGGATTATTTCTTGACTCCTGACAGGTATCTGCCTATAATAGAAGTAAGCAAAATAACAGTTCAGGAGCCTATGAACCTTCAAAAACGACGGTCATTTATTATCAGTTTTACCTACTTTACTATCATTATACTTGTCTGTTACCTGCTGCTTACGCGGCTGATTCCCATGCTGACGCCTTTTATAGCCGCGCTGATGATCGCGGCATTTCTGGAACCTGCGTCTCCTTTCTGGGGCTTCACATAAGGGCGGGCGGGCGGCGGCGGCTCCTCTTTCCCTTCTTCTGTTTTACGGATGTATATGCAGTTTTCTCTTCCTGTCCGGCAGCAGGCTCATCTCTCTGATTCAGGAACAGGCGAAGAAGCTCCCTGACTTTTACAGCCAGGTGATGGAACCGGGACTTGCCCGCTTCTTTTTCCTGGCAGAACAGAGGATTCCGGGCCCAGTCCCTTCATCTCCTCCTTTGGCCAGGGTCTTACCCACTTCATGGAAAACTGTACGGCTGCCCTGTCCGGAAATTTGCTGGGCTGGGGCGCTTCCTTCATTGCAGGGTTTCCCTCATTTTTTATAAGCCTCCTGGCGGCTGTGATAGCTTCCTTCTTCCTTACAGGCAATTACAGTCAGGTGACCTCCTTTTTTTAAGGCAGCTCCCGGAGGAAACCTGCAGTTTCTGACGGCAGCCTGTTCCACTGCAAGGGATGTAACAGCCCGGCTTTTGAGAGCCTATGCGCTCCTGATGGTTCTCACCTTCACGGAGCTTTATGCAGGATTCTGGATTCTCGGCATTCCCCTGAAGGGGACCTGGGCGGCTCTGGTAACGCTTGTGGATATACTGCCTATATTGGGTACGGGAACAGTGCTTCTGCCTGGGCCTTTGTGTCCTGGGTAATCGGCAGCCCCAGCCTGGCTTTCGGCCTTTTCTGCCTGTATCTGCTGATCACCGTTGTGCGGCAGACGCTGGAGCCTAAAATTATCGGCCTCCAGATGGGTCTGCCCCCTGCAGCCACATTACTGTGTATATTTGCAGGAGGCAAGCTGCTGGGACTGGCCGGGATCTTCCTTTTTCCTATTGCTGCCACTGTAGTTAAGGAGCTGAACGACAGGGGCATTATCCATATTTTAAAGTAGTGATACATAGTAAAAATCCCAGAAATTAACTCCACCATACATAAAGGCAGGTATTGCATATGAAGCTTCCCATTCATACACCTATATTCTTCCGCTGTCCACCTCTGAAATCCTATAATCCGGGCGGGGACGCCTCTGACTCTTCCCAAAAAGCCCGCAGCCTGTTCCCCGCTCCACCTGCCGGCGGGAGGGATTCCCGTCCCTTTTGGACTGCCGGCATATTCTTCTCTGCCCTTTCCGTGATCCTGACCTTCTGCGCCAGGACCCTTCCCGGCTTCGCCCAGAGGTATGCAGTTACTGTTTATCCTGTGTTGGCCGGTACTCTTGGACGGTTCTGCAGCCTGTTTCCCCTCTCTCTCTCCGAGGCAGGTCTGTATATACTCATCCTGTTTTCCCTTTATTACCTCTGCCGGAACATAAAAAAACCCCTTCGGGTTCTCTCCAGAGGATTTATGATATGTTCCTGCCTGCTGTTTTTATATACGGTTAACTGTGGAATCAACTATTACCGCAACCCCTTCTCCTATGAGGCGGGCATGGTGATGGAAAAATCCTCCACAGAGGATCTGTACCGGCTCTGCGCCTACCTTATAGATCAGATTAACGCCTCCATAGAACCTGCAGAGCACACGGAAGGGCCTCTCAAAGGCCTCTATCCCGGCCAGACAGAGGACACGCCTCTTCCCTCCCCGGCAGATTTAAGGGCCATGGGCATTGCAGGGCAGGAGGCTATGGAAGGGCTGGGAGAACAGTTTCCTCAGCTGAAGGGCTTCTACCCCTACCCCAAACCTCTGATGGGCCCCAGACTTTTATCTGTTCAGCAGCTTTGCGGAATCTATTCTCCCTTTACCATTGAGGCCAATTACAACAGGGAGATGCCTTACTACAACATCCCCCATACCATCTGCCATGAATTATCCCACCTGAAAGGCTTTATGAGGGAGGATGAGGCCAACTTCATCGGTTACATGGCATGCATCGGTTCCCAGTCGCCGGATTTCCGCTACAGCGGCTATCTCATGGGATGGGTCTATGCCGGAAATGCTCTGGCCAAGGTGGACCTGGAGGCCTACTATGAACTTCACTCCAGGCTGAAACCGGAGGCAGTAAAAGATTTAGTCTGGAACAACCAGTTCTGGGATCGCTTCGACGGCAAAGTGGCGGAGGCCTCCAACCAGTTGAACGACAGGTACCTGAAGGCCAACAGCCAGGAGGACGGCGTGCGCAGTTATGGGCGGATGGTGGATTTGATGCTGGCATATTATAAGGACAGGCTGTGAGCTATATCATGGCGTCATCCTTCAACGCTTCCATCAGGCCGCCCCTGTCTATCTCCCTGGCCCCCAGGTAATAGGCCAGCGCCACGGAGCCTGCAATGAAAGCTGTAAAAATGGCAGCGGACAGATAGGGTGCGTTTCTCAGATATTCCTCTGCCGTCACAGGGCTGATATCCAGAACCCAGGCTGTCAGCGGAATATTGACAAGCAGGCTGAAACCAAGGGGCCGGGCACATACGAGCCATGCCTCCAATGCCATAATTCTGCAGAATCCTCTCCTGGAAAGGCCAAGAGACAGATATCTGGCAAATTCCTTCTTCCTCTGATGCACTTGTCCCAGAGTGTTGGAAAAAACATTTGCCAATCCGATGCAGGCCAATATACCAGCAAGCGTTCCCATAAAGATCCGCAGCGCCCTGCGCATCACCAGCTCTGAGCGTTCCTCCTCCATCCGGCTGTCCAGAATATATCCGCCTCTGCCCTCCATCTGGAGTTCTATTTCCCGTTGAACCTTCTCATCTGCCGAACCCGGCTCAATTTTTATGTTATAATATATCTCTCTTGCAGGGAATTGTCTTTCTATTTCCCGGTAGGCCTGTTGTGACAGAATGAGGGTGAGGGAATATTGGGCAAATGCTTCTTTTAACTCCGGCATCCCGCTGGAAAACCCTGTAACCCTAAGCGGAATCCCTTCTTTCTCACCGTCCGGCGCCGCCAGCTCCAGACGTATTTCCTTCTCCTCATCAAGAAAGGGAATATAGGACGGTTCCATCCAGCGGCTGTGGCGGCTGTCCCAGATTTGATTGACGGCAATTACCCCCGGCCCCTTTTGCAGATTTCCCGGCTCAGCTGTCCGGGCATACTCGTCAAAGCTTTCATCATCCAATACCAGAATCGGGGCTTTTACAAGGTAATCTCCCTCTGAGCCTGCCTTTATATTCCGATTCAAATTTTCAATCCCTGCTGTCTGCAGCCGGCCGCTGAACAGATTTTGTGGAATCCACACATCTGCCTTTACCTTTTTGTAGCCGGTACAGCGTCTGACCCCATCTATCCCCCTCAGTTCATCGAGCAGTTTATTTCCATTTTCTTCCATCTCCTCTGCTGTAAGCAGGAAATCCCATTTATCCCCATACTTTTGAAAATAAGTTTTCTGGGTGCTGAGCCCCGATATCCTCTCCAGGTTAAAAAAAGTGATAACGGCCAGAAAAGAAAGGGTGATGGATACAGTGGAGGTGCGGAATGCTTTTCTTCTGGCATATAGGGACTTTCCCGCCAGCTCCCCTTCTATGCCAAAGAGCCTGCCCATGAGATGAAAGCGCCTCATCTTTTTCACTGAGGGTTCGCCGCCGCAGCGAATGGCTTCCAGAGGCGCAGTCCGGCTCATCTTTCTCGCAGGTATCCATGCAGACAGCGCTATGGTCAGCAGAGAGAGGAACAGGGTCACCAGTAACAGAGCCTGACTATAGCGGAAAAAGACCTGGTATTTTCTTATGTTTTCAGTTACCTTTATAAAAAATTCTATAAACGCCCGGGTAAGGCCAATCCCGGCCAGGTTTCCTGCCGCCAGAGGCAGAAGGGATAAGATTAATATTTCGTTTGTCAGCGCTGCCCGGATTTGACCCGGCGAAGCCCCCACGCTTTGCAGGATACCCAGCTGATGGAGCCTTACATTCATTGTTACCTCAAAGGCACTGTGCAGCATCATAATCAGGGACAGGCTGACCATGGACAGAATCAGTCCACAGGCCAGGGCCAGAAGGGTGGGCGTCTCATAAGAGCCCCCTGTTTTCAGAAACAGCTGATATTTGTGATCTGCCCAGATATTATAAGCTATGCCGCCAATCAATGACAGCAGCAGGGAGGAGATAAAGGCGCTTGTCATGATAAATAAACTTGAAGTACGGTTATGTTTCAAATATTTGACGGAATAAATTTTTAGCATATTCTCCT
>BBZN01000014.1 GCA_001304855.1 Clostridia bacterium UC5.1-1D2 | reverse complement strand
CAATAGTTTTTTTGCATTTTTTGCAATTTCTACTAAAAATGCGTAAAAACAACAATTTTCTCCTGAAGGGATTCAACTCCATCACACGCATTTAGTATAGTATATATTTGAGGAAAATACCATAACATTTACCTTTGCATTTTCTTACGTAATTATTACAAAAACCAAAGGTCTTGATTAAATTGTACTTATATTTGTACAATCTTTGAGAATAAAAAAATGATACCCGATTTTTGCTATCAGATACCATTTTTTAGCACTTCAATTTATGATAAATATACTCATTTCCCCATATCAAATTACGGCGAAATTTTGAATTATTCGCCCAGGACAGTATCGTAGGCTTCTGATATTCCCTTATTCTGGATCATGTCATAATACTTCTGAACCATGGGAATCATATCCGTCAAATCTGCATGCCAGTAATCTTCCCGCTTCATAATTTCTTCTACAGATGCGGTTTTCATAAACGACATAATTTCTTCCCCATCATTGGCCTTGTCGGTGCGGTAGAAAGAAATCAGCGCTGCCATAGAGAATGTGAGGGCCTTTGGATATTTGCCGAACTTCTCTTTGTACTCTAATATAGTAGGCAGTACACGTACCTGGAATTTGCTTACAGAGTTCAATGCTATGCTTAAAAGCTGGTGCTTAATAAAGGGATTGGAGAAACGCTCCAGTACGGCGGCCCCAAATTTTCGGTTGTCCTCTGTGTCTCCGATAGTAGGAATAATCTCCTCAAAAATGCATTTCTTTAATAAAGAAGATACTTTTTCATCCTTCAGGCATTCTCCCACAGTCTCCAGACCGTAAAGGTACGCTCCCAGCACCATGGAGGTATGCCCTCCGTTTAAAATACGCACTTTTCTCTTTTTATAAGGATGTACGTCATCGGTCCATACAATATTATATCCCGCTTTCTGGAATGGAAGTTCATCTTCATGGTGACCGCCGATTACCCACAGATGGAAAATCTCAGCTGTGTCAATCAGCTTATCCTCATAGCCAATCTTCTTTGTAAGTTCTTCCACCTCATCTCTGGGATATCCGGTTACAATACGGTCTACCAGCGTACTGCAGAAGTCATTTTCCTTATCAATCCAGTTTTTGAATCCGTCTTCCAGTTCCCACAGATCCGCATACTGGAGAACGCACTTCTTTAAGTTATCCCCATTATCGTCTATGAGTTCGCAGGGAAGGAGGATTAAGCCTTTAAGTCCTGCCTGATATCTCTTATATAAGAACTGACACAGCTTGGCCGGATACGACTTGGGGGGCGTATCTGTGAGCTTCTCTGTTCCCAGATATTCGATTCCCGCCTCAGTTGTATTGGATACCAGCACTCTTAAATCAGGACTCTCGGCCAGGGCTATATACTCCTGGTACTGGGTATATGGATTTAAGGCTCTGGAGATTGAAGTCACATGGGTATGCTCGTTTACTACCTCTCCATTGTCAATGCCTCTTAAAAATAAATTGTACTCGCAATTCTGGTCCGCCAGCATCTGGCACATGCCCTTTTCTATTGGCTGAACTACTACAATTTTGCCGTCGTACAGGCCCTTTTCCTGAAGCTTGTGGAAGAAATAATCTACGAATCCACGTAAGAATCCGCCTTCGCCAAACTGGATGACTGTTTCCTTTACATTGCTGCTCATGTTTTGCTACCTCCATGCATATGATAATTGTTGCTTTTTGTAAGTGCTTACATTTTAATGCAAAGCACTTTTTGCTTTATATCTGAGATTACTATACAACATCCTACAAAAATATGCAATAGGTTTGGAATAAAAATTGTAAGCGTTTACAGTCCTTTCTCATAACCGCCATCTTTGCTTCAGGCTGGGATATGGAGATAGGCAATTGGATCGATTGCTACTGTGGAGGGAATGGGGGGTTCCCGGCAGAAAAACAGTCGGTTAATTATCGCCGTTTTTTATAGATTCATATATTTTTTGTCATATATATACAATATAATTGACTTTTTCTTACAATCACGTTATTATATTAAGCATAAGAGAATTTTTTCTTAATATTTTATGAACATGGAGGAAGATACATATGAAAAAGCAGTTAAACGTTTTTGTAACAATGGCAGCAGTTGCTGCTCTGTCACTTGGTTGTGCAGTGACCAGCTTCGCTAACACCGGTTGGATTGAAGTCCAGAACAAATGGTATTACTACGATGCCGAGGGTAACTCCATCCGGAATCAGTGGGTTGAGGACAACGGCAACCTGTTCTGGGTAAAAGACAACGGCGAGATGGCTAAACTGACCTGGATAAATTGGGACAACAGCTGGTTCTGGGTAAATTCTCAGGGCGCCATGATTACAGACAGCTGGGTTCCTCTTGTTAAAGACTGGTATTATGTGGGACAGGACGGCAGAATGTTGGCAAATACCTGGTTTGAGAAGGACGGAGCCACCTACTATATGACTGAAAGCGGGGCTGTGGCCAAGGGCTGGAAAGAAATCGACGGCAAATGGTATTATTTTGATTTGACTAACGGCGATATGAAGAGAGGCACTACAATTGGCAATTATAGAGTAAATAGCGAGGGCGTTTACGTTCAGTAAGGGCTTGTGTTTTCATTACGGCCGCAGGTGTATTCCTGTCGGCCGTTTTTTCATGGCTTATGGCAGAAACAGGCAGATGCCCGTCCCTTTCGGGAACACACATCTGCCTGAATTCAAATCCATATTCTCTTGAATAAGACTTAATTACTTAAGGGTAACTTTAGCTCCCTCAGCCTCTAACTTAGTCTTAACATCCTCAGCCTCTTCCTTGGATACGCCCTGCTTAATTACCTTGGGAGCTCCGTCAACTACGTCTTTCGCTTCCTTCAGGCCTAAGCCGGTAGCTTCACGTACAACTTTGATAACCTTAACCTTGTTAGGACCAACCTCTGTCAGCTCTACGTCAAACTCTGTCTTCTCCTCAGCTGCTGCTGCGCCTGCGCCTGCTGCTGCAACTACTACGCCTGCTGCTGCGGATACGCCAAACTCTTCCTCACATGCTTTTACTAATTCGTTCAATTCTAATACGGATAATTCCTTGATAGCTTCGATAAACTCAGCGGTTGTTAACTTTGCCATTTTATATTCCTCCTGTTTAATATTTAAAATTTGATTTGGTCTGCGCTCCCGGCCCTCAGGCCGGCACAGCCTTCATTCTGAATAGATAACAAAGGCTTAAGCCTCTGCTGCTCCGCCCTGCTGCTCTGCAATCTGATTGAGTACGCGAGCCAGGTTTGTAATCGGAGACTGGATGCTGCCAAGCAGCTTTCCAAGCAGTTCTTCTCTGGATGGAATGGTTGCGATAACCTGGGTTCCTGCTGCATCGTAATAGCTTCCCTCAACAACACAAGCCTTCAGTTCCAGCTTTGGTGCAGTTTTAGCAAAATTAGCTAAGATTCTTGCGGGAGCTGTGGCATCTTCCTTAGATACTGCCAATGCAGTTGGTCCTTCCAGATCCGGATTGAGAGCTGCGAAGTCTGTCCCTTCAGCTGCGCGCTTAATCAGGGTATTCTTAAATACCTTATAGGTCACTCCAGCTTCTCTTAACTGCTTGCGCAGCTGAGTATCCTGCTCTACAGTCAGACCGCGGTAGTCCACGATAACTGCACATGCAGCGCCGTCAAGAATTGCCTTGATTTCGTCTACAACTGGCTGTTTTAATTCAACTTTTGCCATGAATGGTTTACCTCCTTATATATTTTTGCATTGAAAACCGTCATAGCATGGAATCTTCTAAACATAAAAGCCCTCTCCGCCGCGTGGACAGAGAGGGCTGCAAAATCTCACCATAAATAGTCAGAATTTGTATGTTCCTCGGCAGGCGATATGCCTTACACCTTGCGGTACCTGCTGTCTCAGGGCATTCAATACTGTGGTATCATATCACAACGTATGATTGATGTCAAGTTCTATATTCGCAATTAATTAGTTCACAAGCTTAGCTACATTCAGCTTAACGCCAGGACCCATGGTGGAGGTCAAGGCTACGCTCTTAAGGTATGCGCCCTTAACTGTGCTTGGCTTAGCTTTAATAATTGCATCCATAAGCGTCTGGAAGTTGTCCGCTAACTGCTCCTCTGTGAAAGAAGCTTTTCCTACTGGCACGTGGATAATATTTGTCTTGTCAAGTCTGTACTCAATCTTACCAGCTTTGATATCATTGATAGCCTTGGTAACGTCCATGGTTACAGTACCTGCCTTCGGGTTTGGCATTAAGCCTTCGGTCCAAGTACACGGCCCAGACGTCCAACAACGCCCATCATGTCCGGGGTTGCCACTACAACGTCAAAATCCAGCCATCCGTCGTTCTGGATCCTGGGGATTAACTCCTCGGCTCCTACGTAGTCAGCGCCTGCAGCCTGAGCCTCATCGGCTTTCGGTCCCTTTGCAAATACTAAGATACGTACGGTCTTGCCTGTACCGTGAGGCAATACAACAGCGCCACGGATCTGCTGGTCGGCGTGACGTCCGTCACAGCCTGTTCTGATATGAAGCTCTACAGTCTCGTCAAATTTTGCAGATGCGTTCTTCTTCACCAATGTGATTGCGTCTGCAACGTCATATAATGCAGTACGGTCTACATTTTTAAATGCCTCTGCATATCTTTTACCTGATTTCATTCTTATAACCTCCTAGTGGTATTGACGGGGGAATCTCCCTCCCACGTTCATATAACGGATCCTTGCTTTTGTCAGCCGCAAACCTTGCTCAGGGGTTCGGCTTATTCCTCAACCGTCACGCCCATACTTCTTGCAGTACCGGCGATCATGCTCATAGCAGCCTCTAAACTGGCGGCATTTAAGTCTGGCATCTTTGTCTCTGCGATCTTCTGAAGGTCAGCCTTCTTAAGAACAGCTACTTTGTTCTTGTTAGGAGCAGCGGATGCAGTCTTAATGTTGCAGGCCTTCTTGATGAGTACGGCTGCCGGCGGGGTCTTGGTTATGAAGCTGAAGCTTCTGTCCGCATATACGGTAATAACTACAGGGATAATCATATCTCCCTGGTCTGCTGTTCTGGCATTAAATTCCTTGGTAAACTGTACGATGTTAACACCGTGCTGGCCAAGTGCCGGTCCAACTGGCGGCGCTGGTGTTGCTTTGCCAGCCGGAATCTGTAATTTAATATATCCTGTTACTTTCTTTGCCATCTTAGGCACCTCCTAAAATTATGTGGTATTGTCGGGAATCTCCCTCCCACCAGCCTTTGCCCTGCAAAAGCTGATTTCTTGTGTTACAGCCGGATCCGCCTACATCTTTTTGACTTCCGCAAATCCGAGTTCAACCGGTGTCTCACGGCCAAACATTTCTACATTGATGGTGACGGTCTTTTTACTGTCGTTTATCGCTTTGATGACTCCCACAGTATCATTCCATGCACCGGAGATAACAACCACTGTATCTCCCACTTCAAAATCGACTAAGACGTCCTCTCTCATAAAGCCCAGGCTGGCCATCTCTTCTTCTGTCAGAGGAACCGGTTTAGAGCCCGGACCTACAAAGCCCGTAACACCCCGGGTGTTGCGCACCACATACCATGTGTCGTCATTCATGACCATGTTGATGAGCACGTATCCCGGAAACATCTTCTTATCGGCTTTTTTCTCCACGCCGTTCTTCAGCTCCACAACAGGGAGCATGGGAACTGACACTTCCAAGATTTGGTCCTGAAGATTTCTGTTTTCGATTGTCTTTTCAATATCGACCTTGACTTTGTTCTCATAACCTGAGTAGGTATGGACTACATACCAATGTGCTTCTGACATACAATCACCCTCGCCCTTAATTAAAGAATAAAGCCTAAACCAAACTTCAGAACATAGTCCAGAACAGCGATTAACGCGCCGATAAAAATGGACATGGTCACTACTGCCACGGTCTGCTTAGCCACCGTTTGTTTGTCAGCAAAGACAATTTTTTTGAACTCCTTTTTAAGTCCCTTGAAAAAGCTGGGCTTTTTCTCTTTCTTGTCTTTTTTTACTGCCTTTTCCGCTTTTCAGTCTGGGCCGTTTTCTCTTTGGGCTCTACAGTTGTTACTGTATTATCTTCCATACTTTCACGTCCTTTACTGAGCAGGATTACTTTGTTTCCTTATGCATGGTATGCTTCTTGCAGAATCTGCAGTACTTCTTTGTTTCCATACGGTCCGGATGAGTCTTCTTGTCCTTCGTCATGTTATAGTTGCGTTGCTTGCATTCTGTACATGCCAGTGTAATTCTTGTGCGCACGACTTCCACCTCCACTTATATTATCGTAGTTCACATTTACTGCTTAGCTCTTATTTTTGAGCATAAAAAAAGACCTAAGCTCTTCCATTCGCCCGTCTACTATATCACAGATATGACGGCGCGTCAAGGATTTTCAGGCCTTTTTTTGCGTTTTTTGCTACTGCCCGTTCCCTATGAAAATAACGGCAAAATATACTTTTTCCACTCCCGCAGAACGGAGGACGCGGGTACAGGCCTCTATGGTGCTGCCTGTAGTATAGATATCGTCAATCAGGATGACCCTTCGGATATGCGGCGGTACAGGTCCCGCCGTAAATGCCTGTTCCAGATTTTTTAACCGGGCGGCAGGATCCAAATTTTTCTGAGGAACCGTTTTCCGGCTGCGCTTCAAAATGGAGGTGTCCATGGGGATACCCAGCTTCTGTGATATACCACAGGCTAGCTCCTGGGCCTGATTAAACCCCCTGGCTCTCATCCGTGAGGAATGGACAGGGACGGGAACCAATGCGTCTGCCTTCATGGACAGCAGCCTCTTTCCCAGCTTTCTGCACATGGCCTCACTGTAAAAATCCAAATATTCCCTTTTATTTTTGTACTTGATGGCGGCCATAGAGCGGCCGGCCCTCTCGTCATAGTTGATGAGAGCGGCCCCCCACTCAAAGGTACGGCGGCCTTTTGAACAGTCGAAGCAGTATTCGATTGTGTCGGCTATAACCTCTTTTCCGCATTTTTTGCAGGTGGGGCGCCGGACCCAGGAAAGTTTTCTTATACAGTCCGGACAGATAAGGGCGCCTTTCGGCAAAACGATCTGAAAGCAGACGGGGCAGCGGCGGGGGAACAGGATATCCAGCGCCGCTGATTTTATATCCCTGAAAATGCCTCCGGCCTGTCTGGGAACATATTTTTCAACCATAAACAAGTATCCTTTCTATATTATAGTATAAACGTAACTGTTTCGGACATCCGATGAGAAAATGGCGCAAAATACTGTTACGCATAAACCATTCTCCTTCATTTTCCATGTGAGTTCAAAGGCAGAGCCGCCGGATTCCAGGCTAATCCGCGTTTATTCCGCCGGATCGGCCTGGGCATAGATTTCTTCGATTCGGGTTTTAAGCCCGGAATAGCGTTTTTGTTCCACACAGTTGGCCGCCATGGTGTAAAAGGCGTCCGGCAGGCCCACCAGACAAACGCAGGAGCGGGCGCGGGTGACTGCCGTGTAAATGAGATTGCGGGTCATGAGCATGCGGGGGCCATTGTACATGGGAATAATCACAGCCGGATACTCACTTCCCTGGGATTTGTGGATGGTGATGGCATAGGCCAGCTCCAGCTCCTCCAGCTGCTTAAAGCTGTACTCTATCATCTTTCCCTCGTCGAACTCCACGGTGAGAAGCTCTGCGTATTCGTTCATTTCCCGGATGATTCCCACATCCCCGTTGAACACACCCGCTCCCTTGTCCACGGGAATTCCGTATTTGTTGCGGATCTCCCACTCCATCTGATAGTTGTTTTTTATCTGCATCACCTTGTCCCCCACCCGGTAGACGGTTCCGCCGGCCTCTTTCTCCTTCTTGGATTTGTCCGGAGGGTTGAGATAGTTCTGGAGCACCTGGTTGAGCCGTTCCACTCCCAGAGCGCCTTTTCTCATAGGCGTCATCACCTGAATATCAAGGGGCTGGGCGTGGACATAGCCGGGAAGCTTCTGCTGTATCAGGGTGATGGCGGCGCCGATAACGGATTCAGGATTATCCCGCTTGATAAACAGAAAATCGTTGCTGCGCTTAGCCAGGTCCACAGGCTCCCCTGCATTGATTTTGTGGGCGTTGACAATGATATCGCTTTGTGCGGCCTGACGGAATATATGGGTCAGCTTTACTACGTTGAAACTGCCTGAGTCAATGATGTCCCTGAGTACATTGCCCGGTCCTACGCTGGGCAGCTGGTCCACATCTCCCACCAGAATCAGGCGGTCCCCACATTTACGGCCCTCAGCAGGGAATGCATCAGGCTTATGTCTACCATCGACATTTCATCAATGATAATAACGTCCGCATCCAGAGGATTCTCCTCATTTCTGTCAAAATGCATTCCAGCCGTACTCTGTCCGCCTTTGCCTCCGCCGGGAATGTTGGGACTGTCGCCTGAGGGAATTCCTGCAGGCACCAGCTCCAGCATCCGGTGAATGGTCCTGGCCTCGTATCCGGTGGCCTCAGTCATGCGCTTGGCCGCCCTTCCCGTAGGAGCTGCCAGGAGGATTTCCATACACTCCATCTCAAAGTAGCGGATAATGGTGTTGATCGTGGTGGTCTTTCCTGTGCCGGGGCCGCCGGTGATTACAAGAAGGCCGCTGTTTACAGCCTCGTATACGGCTCTCTCCTGAAGCTGATCCAGGGAAATGTCCTCCTCCTTTTGGATTTTCTCCAGATTGGCCTGTATTTCTTTTTCAGGGATGTCCCCCCGGATATTCAGATCGTAAAGCATTCGGGCGGCGTTCAGTTCCAGGTAATAATACTGGGAGGAGTAGACCAGGGAGCCTCCCGGGGAAGGCTTTACCACCACCTTTCTGTCTATCTGCATGTCCATAAGGTGTTTTTCCATAGCCTGGGGAACTACCTTTAGGAGTTCAGATGCCTGCCTGAACAGCTCCTCCTGAGGCAGGTATGTATGGCCGTTTGCCGTGGCCTGGAGAAGGATATAGAGAATTCCCGCCTTGATGCGGTAATCGGAATCTGTGAAAATGCCCACCTTCTCAGCTATCTCGTCGGCCATCTTAAATCCCACTCCGGGAATATCGTCGGCCAGCCGGTAGGGATTCTCCTTGATAATGCCATAGAGGGAGGGCCCGTACTCCTGGTATATCTTTGCTGCCAGGTTCATGGTTATTCCGTAATTTTGCAGGAACATCATGGCCTGGCGCATATCCTTCTTGTCCTCCACCTGCTCTGCAATGGCCATAGCCATCTTCTCGCTGATGCCCTTGACCTCCGAGAGGCGTTCCGGCTCCTCCTCCATAATGCGGAAGGTGTCGGCTTTAAAATGGCGGACGATCCTTGCAGCCAAAGCAGCCCCAATGCCTTTTATGGCGCCGGAGCCAGATAACGCTCCATGGACAGCTCGTCCTGGGGCGTTTCATCTCGTAGCTTTCTATTTGGAGCTGCTCACCGTAAACCGGATGTTCACTCATATGGCCTGTGGCCTGAATCATATCGCCCTCTGCGGCGTAGGCCAGATTTCCCACCATGATGACTTCCTCACCGTCCATCTGATCGGTGACGCTGAGCACAGTGTAGCCGTTATCCTCGTTGCGGAATTTGATTTTCTCTATGAAGCCTGTGATTGTCGCCATATTGTGATTCTCTGTTCCTTCCGTTCTGCCGGGGGCCGGTGCGCGCTGTCAAAGGGCTCCGGACATAACCCCCCATGCTTCATGAAAACCCGGCCCAACGCTTGTCCTGCAAGCCTCCGGGCCGGGTTCTGATTCTTTGTCACATCTGCCAAGTGCATCCGGCCCTGTTTTCTTCCAGATGCCCTCTCGCTCATTGCCGTCATATTTAAGTATTGCCCTCCGCCAGTTGTATGCTGCGCCTTGGAGGTATGTCCTTCATCTGGCTCAAACCTCCCTGAAACCGGAACCCACAGCCAACGGAGCATAATCTTCAACCGCCCTAATAGTCCTCCCTGCCGCCTGCTCCCATGGAGGCTTCCATAGCCAGGTTCATGCCGTGGGCAAATTCAATAAACTTACCTGTGCCGATGGCCACAGCCGTGAGCGGATCCTCCGCTATCATGGTTGTAATGCCTGTCTTTTCCTCAATAAGGGCATCCAGACCGCTGAGAAGGGAACCGCCTCCTGTCATAACAATGCCGCGGTCAAAAATATCTGCTGCCAGTTCAGGCGGCGTGCGCTCCAAAACGTTATGGACGGCGTCCACAATCTGAAGCGCCGGTTCCCTCAAAGCTTCCAGGGTCTCATCGGAGGTAACGACGATGGTCTTAGGCAGACCGGTTACCAGGTTACGGCCTCTCACTTCCATAGTGAGCACCTCCGGCCTGCGGTAGGCCGCGCCTATGTTTATCTTGATTTCCTCGGCGGTACGCTCGCCGATGAGGAGATTGTGTTTCTTTCTCATATAACGAACCAGCGCCTCGTCAAAGTCATCGCCTGCAATCTTGATGGAGGTGCTCACTACAGGGCCGCCCAGGGATATAACTGCAATATCGGCAGTACCGCCGCCGATATCCACAATCATGTTTCCGCATGCTTTACCAATGTCAATGCCTGCGCCTATGGCCGCCGCCACCGGTTCCTCAATGATAGCCACCTCCCTGGCGCCCGCCTGGTAGGTGGCATCCTCAACTGCCTTTTTCTCCACCTCCGTAGCGCCGCTTGGAATGCATACGCTGATTCTGGGCTTGCGGAGGGTTTTCTTTCCTACAGCCTTGCTGATAAAATATTTTAGCATTTTTTCTGTTATGGTGTAGTCGGAGATAACGCCCTGGCGCAGAGGACGGACAGCCACGATATTGCCGGGGGTTCGTCCAATCATAAGGCGGGCTTCCTCACCGATTGCCATGATCTTGTTGGTGTCACGGTCAATGGCTACTACTGACGGTTCCTTTAACACAACGCCTTTACCCTTAATATACACAAGGATGCTGGCTGTTCCTAAGTCAATTCCAATATCATTGGACATCATTGAAAACATATATATGGTTCCTCCTAATTATGAGCACTTGCAGACCCTGTTCCGGTCCCTCAGATGCGATACATGTCACTGGCATTCGTTAAGGTCTTTTCCAGCTCCGCTTTCATAAAATCCTCGCTCTCTGTGCCGGAAACAGGCGCCTAAAACCTGTGGTTTTCTTCGCTTCTGTTCACAAAACCGCGCTTTTTGAAGGGTGGTGAACAGTAACGTTTCTTCTATAGCATTGCCTCTATTATATACAATATTGCAAAGTTTTCAAAGGGTTTTTTTCTTTTTTTATTTTCTTTAGCTTTTTTTTATGATGAGGACATATTTTTGACACATTTATTCCGTATGATAATAACAAGTTCACCGAGAGGTGGACGAGGCCTTTGTTTCAAGTGATTACTTGAAATCACAAAGCTTTTTCATACTCATACCGGACAGAGCAATCTGTCCGGCCCCCCTAAAACATTTACCCGCTGTGCGTAATGCCCGGCGGGTTTCTCTTTGTCTCCCGGTCATAAACTGCCAGCTCTGCTCTCCATTACAGTATAACCTTTTTCATGAGAAAAGCTTAAATATTTCTCAAGAATCTTTATTTATTTTTTTACTAAATGTCCATACTTTTATCACATTTTTCCAGCATAATAAAGGAGCATTAGTTACAAAGCTTTTTCATACTCATACCGGGCGGAGAGATTCGCCCGGCCCCCCTAATAACATTTTCTTTTTTAATATACCTACCATACTCAAACAGGCGCAGCGCCTGTAAAAAAGAACACCTGCTGTACACGGCAATGTGCAGAAAGATGTTCTTTTTTGCCTGTTTTGGGGGATGGTGGTATCCTATAGCCTGTTAACTTTTTATATGCACTCCCCCTCCTCTTTCATTTTTTGAAGATATCCTTTACTATAAATATTGGAAATTTTATCCACTAAAGAGGAGGTATCTAGTTATGACAGCTACAGCAAGGTTATCAACAGGCCACGGCCTGGACCAATTTCAGAAACATTTGACTACCCACAACAAATCTCCCAATACCATCTGTGTGTACAGGTATGCAGTGGAGCAATTCTATAAGCTTTATCCCCAGCTTACCCCCAGAAACCTTCAGCTCTATAAAGTTTATCTTCTGGAGCATTACAAGCCTAAAACCGTGAATCTGCGGATCCGGGCTTTAAATTGTTATATGGAATACCGTCATACCGCCATTCCCCCTGTGACTATGATTAAAATCCAGCAGAAAACGTATCTGGACAAAATCATCAGTCAGGCAGACTACGAATATTTAAAACGGCGTCTGGTTGAAAACGAGGACTATAACTACTATTTTATGGTGAGGCTGATCACTGCCACAGGGGTCCGGGTCAGTGAGCTTGTTACCTTTGAGGTGGAGGACGCCTTTCGGGGACATAAGGATATTTATTCCAAGGGAAACAAGATGCGGCGCGTCTACATTCCCCGTCTTCTAATCACCGAACTGCAGAAATGGCTGAAAGCTGCCCGCCGCAGTACCGGTCCCCTGTTTCTCAACCGCTTCGGCTCCCCCATCTCCCCCTCAGGCATACGGGCCCAGTTTAAGGTTCTGGCTGCCAGGTATAATCTGGATCCTGAGGTCATGTATCCCCACAGCTTCCGCCATCGGTTTGCAAAGAATTTTATTGAAAAATGCGGCGACATCTCCCTGCTTTCCGACCTTCTGGGCCATGAGAGCATTGAGACTACCCGCATTTATTTGAGGCGTTCCAGCAGCGAACAGTACCGGATTGTCAACAAGGTTGTGGATTGGTGATGGAGGGGATGCACATGAAAAACAGGCCCTATATTCTTGTCTCCGAAAAGGGACAGTCCAGCTGCGGCGGCTCCGTCTCGCCGGAAGAATGGGAGGAGGCCCCGATTGCGCGTATAATCCCGGCTCCATACAGGCAAACTTAGAATATTTCCATGATTTTCTGCAAAAGCGCGGATCTGCGGAAAATACCGTCAATTCTTATCTGACTTCTGTGCGGCTGTATCATTCCCTGTACGCCGAAATCACTGTAGAAAATCTCCAGGATTACAAAGCCTGGCTTTTAAACCATTATAAACCCAGTACGGTTAATACGCGGATATACGGAATTAACCAGTATGTAGCCGCTCTTCAGGCCTGGGCGGAAGGCAATTCGGGATCGGAGGTTTACGGGCCCCGCCTCACCGCCTACAAACTGCCTCCGTAAGACACCAGCAGAAGCCGTTTCTCAACAACGTCATATCCAAGCGGGATTACGAGCGTCTGAAGCGCTGCCTGAAGCGGGACAACAATATGTTCTGGTATTTTGTGGTACGGTTTCTGGGAGCCACGGGAGCCCGGGTCAGCGAACTTACACAGATAAAAGCGGAGCATGTTCAGGTTGGATGTATGGATTTGTATTCCAAAGGAGGAAAGGTAAGGCGTATCTATTTTCCTGAAAAGCTTTGCGGGGGAAATGCTCTCCTGGCTGGCAATGCAGGGAAGGGAAACAGGGTTTATCTTTATCAACCGGCAGGGAAAGCCGATTACGCCCCGGGGAATCAGCAGTCAGCTGAAGGTCCTGGCGCGGCAGTATAAAATCACGCCGGACACAGTATATCCCCACTCCTTCCGCCACAGATTTGCAAAGAATTTTCTTATGAAATTCAATGACATCTCTCTTCTGGCAGATCTGATGGGGCACGAGAGCATTGAGACTACACGGATTTATCTGACCCGCTCCTCCGACGAGCAGAGGGAGCTCATCGATAAAATTGTCACCTGGTAAAGCGCAGCTTACGGCGGCTATACAGGCGGATTGCTTTTTCGGACAAAACCCGGTATTATATATGGTAGCATATAGAAACCGGCGGACATGTCCTCTATTGCCGCGCTGAATACCGGATTTTGGTGAAGCTGCAGGCAGGATGGGCGGACGGTCACGGCAGCCCGGCGGACTCTTGGAGCAAATTGCCGGGGTGCCTCTCGGACGGCATGCAGACAAATGCCATTTGGCCGGGGAAGATTTCCATAACCGGTCAGACGGCATGCCGCCGGTTCCTGCAAATAAATGATTACGGGAAAAGGATGATTATATATGTATGAATATACCTGGTATCAATGGCTGATGTTTTTCTTTCTTTACTGCTTCTTCGGATGGATATTTGAATCCTCCTATGTGTCTCTTAAAACAAGACGCTTCGTAAACCGGGGATTTTTAAGGCTGCCTATGCTGCCCCTCTACGGCACTGGTGCGGTAATGATGCTTTGGGTATCGCTTCCCGTCAAGGATAATCTTTTTATGGTTTATATCTCAGGAGTTGCCGCAGCTACTCTCCTTGAGTATGTAACAGGCTGGGGGATGGAACGGCTTTTCAAAATGAAATACTGGGATTACAGCAGCCAGAAGTTCAACCTGAAGGGATATATCTGCCTTTCCTCCTCCATCGCCTGGGGGTTTCTGACGATTCTGCTGACAGAGGTAATCCACCGCCCCATCGAGCGGTATGTGCTGGGGCTTCCTGTAATTATTAATATCATAGTGGTGTCGGTGACATCCATTCTCTTTGCAGCAGATGCGGCCCAGTCTGTTAAAGCGGCCCTGGATCTGGCGAAGGTCCTGGACGCCATGACCAATATGAGGGCGGAACTGGACGAGATTCAGGTGCAGATGGCTTTGCTCAAGGCGGAAACCAGCCAGCGGATCCTGGAGGCCAGGGAGGACGCCGCCCAGCGTCTGGATATGATGAAGTCAGATGCAGTCAGCCACGCCGCAGCGCTGAAGGAGGACACAGCAGAGCGTTTGTCCACCATGGTAGAAACTACGGTGGAAAAGGTGGGTGTTTTGGTAGAGGGTACGGCACAGAGAGTCGGCACCCTGGTGGAAGGTACGGCCGACAAGGTGGCCAGAACTGCAGAGCGGCTTTCCGAGTTTACAGAGGATGCAGCTTCCAGAGTCACTTCCACTTTGAGCCAGCGCTCCGCCCCTCATGAGGATGGCCATGAACCTGCTGATCACAGCCAGGCTGCCAGGGAACGCAGAGACAGGCTGGCTGTCCTCACCCAGAGGCTGGCTGCCCTCTCAGAGAAGCGCCGGTCCCTCTCAAATCCTATGGGATATTACCGCAAGAGTCTTCTTAAAGGAAATCCCAGCGCCTCATCCTCGCGTTTTGCAGAGGCTCTGAGGGAACTTCGGGAAATTGCGGAAAAGAAAAAATAGAAGCTTTAACTGTTTTTCAGTTTCAGGACCTCTTCTGCACAGGGCATAACTGCAAGAGCTCCTTTTCTGGTTGTAACCAGGGCTGCGGCGGCATTGGCAAAGGACAGCATTTCCTTAAGATCATCTGCTCCCAAATGATCCAGCCCATGATCCAGCACAAAATTCAGCACGCTGCCCGCAAAGGTGTCTCCTGCTCCGGTTGTCTCAATGGTGTCCGGGAGTAAATACGCCTTCTGCTCTGCAGTCAGATTTTTATAGTAGACACGGCTTCCGCCAGGACCTGCAGTTACGCACAGAAGGCTTATTGGATAGGAAGCTCTGAGGAGAACGGCCCCTTCGTCCATATCTGTCTTGCCGGTTACAAATTCCAGTTCCTCCTGGGAAATTTTTAAAATATCGCAGTGGGCAAGCCCCCAGCATATCTGTCTCTTCGCCTCCTCCAGGCTGTTCCAAAGGGGAGGCCGGAGATTCGGGTCGAAAGAGCGGAGAATTCCCGCCTTCTCAGCTATATTTACCGCATATCTGGTGGCCTCCCGCACGCCTCATGGGTCATGGACAGGGTTCCAAAATGAAATATATTGCTGTCTATGATTACATCTGCCCTCACCTCCTCCTTTTTAAGCATCCTGTCTGCCCCCGGATTCCGGTAGAAAGAAAAATCCCTGTCCCCATTCTCCAGCGTCTCAACAAAGGTAAGGGTTGTATTGTAATCCCTGTCCAGAATCAGATTCCCTGTATCGATTCCTGCCGATTCTATCTTCTGCTTCAGCAGCTTTCCAAACCGGTCGTCCCCTACCTTTCCTATAAAGGCGGTCTTTTTTCCCAGTTTCTGGAGCATCGCCAGCACATTACAGGGAGCGCCTCCTGGATTCACTTCCAGGAGGGCGTTTCCCTGGCTGCTCCGGCCTTGTTCTGTAAAGTCTATGAGTAGTTCCCCTAAAGCTGTAACATCAAAACGTTTCACATCCGTCCCTCCTCCGTTCTCTCTTGTTTGCTGCCTCCATAATTCCATATATTTCCCTGTCTGTGAGAACCTGCCGTTGGGATGAAACTGCAAAATGCCGATCCTTATCATCGTAATCCTTTGCAGGAAGGAATCTCACAGAACACCTCTCAGTCTGCCAGAATGGCGCGCGCTTCTCAGCCACAGCCATTGCGAAAGGCCGGTGGGATTCCTCTGCTATGTGTATGCCGTCCTCGCTGGTACGGGCATAGTCTTCAGCAGCCATAAAGCTGATATCCAGCCTGCCGGCAATGTCCTGGTAAAGCTTCCTGAATTTTTGCTGGCGTTTCCTGGTATCGGGCATATCAAAAACAGAGGACAGCCAGGTGTTTTCCACGTCTCCCACTGCAATGGGCGACATAAGAAGAATTTGGGGAGATTTGCCCCGGGGGCCGGTTCCGCTGGCCTGAACCTGCCTTAATACATATTCCAGCCCCATGGCAATATCCTCTGCCGTCTGGTGGAAACGGCTCTTAAGCTGAACCGTTCCCAGCATAACCACCAGCAAATCCACCGGCATATGGCTTTGGAGACATGGCATCAGATATTCCATACCATTCTTATACTTCTCCACCGGATCGTTGCATATGATTGTTCTTCCGGCCTGACCTTCCTCCAAAACCCGGTACTCTGAGGCCAGCTCCTTTGTAAGGATACCGGTCCAGCGTCTTTCAAAGGGAAGCCTGGTATCTGTTTTAGGGTCTACGCCCCATGTATTTGTATCTCCGAAACATACTATCGTCTTCACCGTTTATCTCCACTTCCATCTGCTGAATATTTGCTACAGCTTATAGATTCTTTTTGCGTTGTCTCCTAAAATGTCGTCAAACTGTTCTTTTGTAAGTCTGCATTTAAGCACGTCCTCAGGCACTGTTCCCTCCCCTCCGTATAAAACCTTCTTGGAGCCGATGAACTTCACCGCATGCTCGATCCACTCCTGGACGGTGACCGGAGGAAGGCGGTGGCTGCCCCAGTGTTCCAGCCACGCCGTATCCAGATAGACATTCTCAAAGCGCTCTGCCATTGCCAGCATTTCAAAGTAATAGTTTCCTCCCATGTGGGCTGCTATCAGCTTCAATTTAGGATAGCGCTCCATCACATTGCCGAACTGTACCGGAAATCCCATGCAGGAATATCTGTAATCTGCGATCATATCCCGGGTAGGGTCGATGGTGTTGAAGTTCAGCCAGCCTACATGAAAAATAACGGGTATGTCATATGACAGGGCCAGTTCATATATTGGGTTAATCTTTGGATCATCCAACTGGAACAGCTGTACATAGGGGTGCATTTTGATTCCCCGGATCACGCCTTCTTTTATGTATCCTTCAATCTTCTTTAAGGACGGGTAGAGATTCTTGTGATCCACATATCCGATTCCATAAAACTTCTGAGGATACCTGCGCACTGTCTCTACCAAAAGCTCCTGCTCTTCATCGTCTCCTGCAATAACGCCGCACATTTCCACTCCGATATCCTTCTGGTAGTCCAAAAGCGGCATACCCCGGTGGTATTCCACCCCGTTCAATGAAAATATATGGCTGTGGGAATCAATTCTCATATTATTACCTCTTTTCCTATCATATAATTTAAAGTTATATAAAGTTACAGCTTCTTTATTCATAAATCATTCTCTGGATATTTTCATCCTCCATATTGGTGGAATCATACCAGTAAAACCCTGTGTCCACAACTGCATCCACATCCTCTCCCTTTAAATAGGCGACTGCTGTTTTAATGCCGTTGTATCCCATGCCGTAGGGGTCCTGGGTCACTGCGCCGATAATCATGCCGCTCTTGATTGCATCCAGTTGAATCTTGCCTGAGTCAAAGCCTACGATTATGTACTTGCCGTCTGCACTCAACTCTTTGATTGCGTTGACGATACCTACCATATTGCCTTCCCCGTTTCCAAACAAGCCCTTTAAATCCGGATATGCCTGAATAATGGCTTTTGTTCCGTCCGTTGCCTTCAGATGGTCCCCTCCGCTGTACTGGACATCCACAATTTCTATGTTGGGATACTGCTCCTTGCAGCGGTTGATAAACCCATCTCTTCTCCCAACAGACCAGTTGGAATTCTGATCTGCACACACAAGCCCCACCTGTCCTCCGGCCTCTCCAAGGGCTTTCGCCATTTTATCTGCAGCCATAGCTCCTGCCTCTTCCTCATCTCCTGCGCGGATAAATGCCACAGGGCCTCTGAGGATACGCCGTTGACGCAGGTAATAACCGGAATTCCCATCTGAGTGGCCCGCTCAACCTCTGAGTTACAGGCTGCTATATCAATGGCATTGAGCACAATGGCATCGGGCTTCTTGTCAATGGCAACTTTCAGCATATCCACCTGCTTATCCACCTCAGCATCCGTCTCCGGGCCGTCAAAGGTCATTGTAACGTTTTCCTCCCCGGCAGCCGCCACCATACCGTCTTTCACCGCCATTCCGAACTGATGGTAAATTCCGCTGCTGACTACTGCGATACTGTAACTCCCGCTTTCTTCTCCGCCTTCAGAGGACGCCGCCGATCCGCTTTCCCCGGACGCCTCCGTAACGGCTCCGCTGCTCTGAGTTTCCTTTTTTTCTCCGCAGGCCCCCAGACTGCCCGCCATGGCCGCCGCAATCACTGCTGCAATCACCTTTTTCCACAAATTTTTTCTTCGCATTTCTTTCTCCCTTCTTTTTGTCATGCCTTTTGCATTTATCTGATACCTGCCTCCCTGTCCGGCAGAATACCCGTCTCCTCTGTATTGCTTTATCACGTTTTATCCGTAATGCCTGTCTAACCGCTCCCTGTTTCTATTTTGAAGTCTGAGGGAAACCGAAACCGGGCTATTTTGTTCCTTTGCGCTTGATATCCAAAAATACGGCCAGTATGATAACGGCCCCTTCCACAACGGTCTGCCATTCCGCAGGAACGGACATGATCCGCAGGCCGTTGAGCAGCACTGTCATAAGAAAGGCTCCGATAACGGTTCCCTGTACGCTGCCCTCGCCTCCTTTAGGGGATGCCCCTCCAATAATGCAGGCTGCAATGGCTTCCATCTCATACCCCTCCCCAAGGGACGGCTGAGCCGAAGATAGTCTTGAGCAGGTGAGCATCGCTGCAATCCCGGCCATGGCGCCGCTCAATGCATAAGCAGCGATTTTCCAGCGGATTACATTGATTCCCGACAATCTGGTGGCTTCCTCATTACTTCCTATGGCATAGGTATATCGTCCGAATATGGTTTTTCCCAGAAGAAAGTAGGCAATCAGGCTCACAATCAGAAGAACGATAGCTCCGTTTGGAATACTGCCTATGAGAGTGCCTGTTGTCACTTTCAGGAACCAGGTATTGTCCAGATACACAGGCCGTGTACCGGAAATCACCAGGGCCAGACCCTTGCAAACATACATCATGCCAAGTGTCTGGATGAACGGCGGAATCTTCATCCTGGCAATCAGGAATCCGTTGACCGCTCCTATAAACGTGCCTGCCAGAATGCCCATAAGCACAGATACCATAATGGGCAGACCCATTGAGGTCATACACAGTGCCATAATAATCATGGAAAGGGTCATGTTGGTTCCCACCGACAAATCCATTCCTCCTCCGATAATGCAGTATGTCATGCCCATAGCCAGCACACCGCTTACAGTTGTGGACATGAGAATGCTCATTATATTGGAAACTGTTAAAAAGTTTTCAGACAAAAAAGAAAAAGCGATAAATATAATAACCAGTCCGGCGGGCGCCATCAACTGCTGCAAATCAATCTTTTTTAGTGCTCCTTGTTTTTCCATCTCTTACCTGCCTTTCTGTCACCCCAGATGGGCTGTTGCATAGTTCATCAGAATTTCCTGGGACGCCTCGTTGGTATTTACCACACCGGTTACCCTTCCCTCGCACATGGTAACTATTCTGTCGCTGATCCGGAGAACTTCCTCCAGTTCTGATGAAATCACCAGAATCGACTTACCCTGATCTGACAATTCCTTCAGCAGGCGGTAAATTTCTGATTTGGCGCCAACGTCAATCCCGCGGGTGGGTTCGTCGAATATAAGAATCTGACAGTCCCGCAGCAGCCATTTGGCTATGACCACCTTTTGCTGGTTCCCTCCCGACAGATTTTTTACTATCTGGCTGACTCCGGGGGTTTTAATCTCCAGCATATCCACGTATCGTTCCGTCTCCTTGCGGCACTGCCTTCTGTTGACTATCCCCAGCGCCCCGGTGAGTTTATGGTAATTAGGCAGTACCGTATTATCCGTCACACTCTCCTGAAGGATCAGTCCGAATTTTTTTCTGTCCTCCGCCAAATAACCGATTCCATGTTTTACGGCGTCTACTGTGCTCCTAATCTTTATTTCTTTTCCCTCCAGAAATATCTTCCCTGATTTTATGGGATCGGCCCCAAAGACGGCTCTGGCCACCTCTGTTCTTCCTGCTCCCATCAAACCTGCAACCCCCAGAATCTCGCCCTTTCTCAGTTCAAATGATACATCCTGAACCGGGCGCCTGTGAGATTCTCCACTTTCAGAAGCACAGGCGTGTGTTTTGGCGCCTCCATATTCTGTATATTTCCGCTGATGGTTCTGCCTACCATCTTGCTGATAATCTCATCTACGGATATATCCTTCATATTAGCGCAGTCTATGTATTTTCCGTCCCTCATAATGGTGATTCGGTCGCATATTTGTTTCAGTTCATTCATACGGTGGGATATGTAAATAACGGATATGCCCTGGCTTTTCAGATCCTGGATAATCTGGAACAATGCATCAATCTCTTTTTCCGTAAGCGCTGCCGTAGGCTCATCCATTATAAGGATTCTGGATTTGTAGGAGATAGCCTTTACAATCTCTACCATCTGCTGCTGGGCCACAGTCAGCCCTGCCACCTGGGCTAAAGGATTCAGATCCAGCTTCAAACGCTTAAGCAGTTCTCTTGTCTCCTGTATCCGTTCCCTGTCCCTTGCAATAAATCCACCCCGCCCGTTAGTCTCCCTGCCGATAAAAATGTTTTGGTATACCAGCAAATGGGGCATTAGATTCAATTCCTGATGAATCATGCATATGCCTGTTCCATGGCCTGCTTTGTGTTCCCGAAGCTTACCTCTTTTCCACGGAGGAGAACCCTTCCGTTATCCTTCTGATAGACGCCGCACAGAATTTTCATCAGGGTGGATTTTCCGGCTCCATTCTCGCCTATGAGTCCGTGAACTTCGCCTTTTTTCAGTGAAAAACGGCAATCGTCCAATGCCAGGACGCCGGGAAACTGCTTGCTTATATGCTGCATTTCCAATATGACTTCTTCCATCTTATCCGCTCCTTTCTCGATACGCAAACGTTTCGATTAAATCTATAAAAAATAGGATATATTATCCAATTTTCTCTAGGTATATTAAAAATCTAATATGTAATATATGTATTTTTTCCTGTTTTTTAAAAAGAAAACGTTTCGATTGCCAAGTAAAAATAATAAGACTTACGTCTTGTTTTCATTATATGTATTTTGACGAATGTTGTCAATGAATTATTAAATAAAACTATATTTTTATTGATTTTTGTTTATTTTTATACCCTATTTTTATGTATTTTGCCTAATATAGTAAAGCCGCCCCATAGACTTCTTAAGTTTAGCCGCCTTCAATATAGGAGCAGAGAATAAAGGGTTCTCTATTAGACTCCTGCACATAAAAAGGCGCCGCCCCTCTTAGACAGCGCCTTATTTGTGACAGGTACGTCAATACGGATCCGGTCAGGGCGCCCTGTTGTGGGTTCTCCCCCCTTTCCCTCCGGACAGGAATGGTCCTGGCGTCAGCTCTCCGGTTCCCTCCGGACAATACTCCTGACGTCAGCTTTCTTCGCTTTCCCTCCGGCTGCAGGAATTGCGGATCTCAAACCGGGGCATAAGACGCACCTGCCGCACCGGAACGCTGTTATCCTCCATCCTCCGCTTTAAAAGCTGATAGGCCTGCTTTCCGATCTCCCAGCAGGGCTCCCTCAGGGCCGTCAGCTTAGGTTCAAAATACTCCGCCCATTCCGAATATCCGAAGGCTGCCATCGATACATCCTCCGGCACCCTGAGATTCAGATACTGCATGGCGGCCATGGCATTGTAAATCATCCGGTTGTTGGCTGCAATAAGGGCTGTGGGCGCGTGGATCTCCCTCATAACCTGGATTACCTTTTCCGTCATAGGCTCGTTCCTGTAATTTCCTGAGATAATCCACTCCCGCCTGACCTTGATCCCTGCCTCCTCCATGGCCTCCTGATATCCCTTCACCCGCTCCTCCGTCGTGTTGATTCCGCGAAATCCTGCCAGTATGCCGATCCGCCTGTGTCCCAGAGAGATGAGATACTCCACCACCTCTTTTGTAGAATCCTTGCTCTCAACTCCTACCCAGTCAAAGTCCCTCCCGGTCATACGGTCTATCATAATGACAGATTTTAACCCGCTTCAGGTATTCCACCGTCTGCTTCTCCATACCGATGGTAGGAGAATAGATAATGCCATCCACCCGCCGTTCACACAGGCTTTCAGAATCTCGAATTCTCTCTGGCAGTTTTCCTCCGTCTCGGAGATGAATACCTGGTATCCCTCCTTGCGCGCCTCCTCGTCTATGGCGTGGATTACATCTACAAAAAACTGGTTTCTTATATCGGTTATCACAACTCCTATGGTATGAGTCGACGACTGCTTCAGGCTCTTTGCCACAAAATTTGGAATATATCCTGTCTGGTCAATGGCGCTGCGTACCTTTTTGGCAGTTTCCTCACTCACGTTCCTGGTTCCGTTTATTACATGTGAAACTGTGGACATCGAAACGTTTGCTAATTTTGCCACATCGTGTATTGTTGCCTTCAACTCATCTCCTCCTCCAACTCCCCGGCATTTATAACTATTTTCATATAAATGTTGGGGAAAGTCAATTACTTTTTGTGCGCAGTGTATATGAGGGGGCGAAAAACACCGGACGAACGTGCATTTTCCTTTGAAATTCCTGAGCCGTATACAAAACCCGGCGGCGGAATTACCTGCTATGTCCGCTGCCGGGTCTTGTATTACTTATAACTGCCGTCATTTACAGCATTTTGTTCACCATCTCCATCACGGCTGCTCCCAGGGCTTCCGCCTTGGCGTCTGCATCTTCCATAGAGCTGCCCTTGATTCCATAGTAGAATTTAATCTTAGGCTCTGTGCCCGAAGGTCTTACGCAGATCCATGCGCCGTCGTTCAGGTCGTAGTAGAGCACATTTGAGGAAGGAAGGCCGGTGGGTTTTACCTCTCCCGTTGCCATATCCTTGATGGTATCCAGCTTGTAGTCCCTTGCAGACACAACCTTGTAACTGCCAACCTCAGCTGGCGTATTATTCCGCAAAGTCTCCATAATGGACTGGATCTTTGCAAGGCCCTCAATGCCGGACAGGCCGATGGACTTCACGGCGTCCTTGTAGTATCCGTACTTCTCATACATGGCTGCCATGGCGTCCCACAGGGTCATTCCCTTCTGCTTATAGTAGGCGGCTGCCTCGCAGAGGGCCGCTGTAGCAGAGATAGCGTCTTTGTCCCGCGCATAGGTGCCGATTAAGCAGCCGTAGCTCTCCTCCATGCCAAAGAGGTAAGTGCCCTTTCCTGTCTTCTCGTTCTTAAGAACCTGCTGTCCAATCCACTTAAAGCCCGTGAGAACCTCGATAAGCTCACAGCCGTACTCTGCGGCAACCGCATCGATCAGGTTGGTGGAGACGATGGACTTTATTACCTGTCCGTCTGCGGGAATCTTCCCTGCAGCTTTCTTCTGGCTCAATACGTATTCGCACAAAAGGGAGCCGGACATGTTGCCGGTGAGAGGAATATAGTCCCCTGAACCTGCATCCTTGACATACACGCCAAGGCGATCCGCATCCGGATCCGTAGCCAGCACCAGATCCGCATCCTTCTCCCTGGCCAGCTTAAGGCCCAGGGCAAAGGCTTCCTCCGCCTCAGGATTGGGATAGCTGACAGTGGGGAAATTGCCGTCCGGGAGCTCCTGCTCAGGCACTACATACACATGGGTAAAGCCGATTTCCTCCATCACTCTTCTGGCAGGAATGTTGCCTGTTCCGTGGAGAGGCGTGTATACAATCGTAATCTGATCCTGCATCTCATCGATGGCTTTCTGATTCACCACCTGGGCCTTTACCTGGGCAATATATTTGTCGTCAATCTCTTTTCCTATTACCTGGTACTTGCCTGCCGCCACAGCGGAGGCCTCATCTGTAGTCCTGACTGTGGAAAGGTCCTCGATAGCCAGAACCTCATCTGTCACTCCCTTGTCATGAGGGGGAGTAAACTGTGCGCCGTCCTCCCAATATACCTTGTAGCCGTTGTACTCCGGAGGATTATGGCTGGCTGTGATGTTGATACCCGCAATGCAGCCCAGCTCTCTCACTGCGTAGGACAGCTCCGGCGTAGGACGCAGGGACTCAAATTTGTATGCCTTGATACCGTTGGCTGCCAGAGTCATAGCCGCTTCCATAGCGAATTCCGGAGACATATGGCGGGAGTCATATGCGATGGCAACGCCCTTGTCTGCTCCACCCTGCTTTATAATGTAGTTGGCAAGGCCCTGGGTGGCGCGTCTTACTACGTAAATGTTCATGCGGTTGATACCGGCTCCGATTACACCGCGCAGTCCCGCAGTGCCGAATTCCAGATCCATGTAAAAGCGCTCTTTGATGGCATTCTCATCGCCTTCGATTGCGCGAAGTTCTGCTTTTGTATCCTCATCAAAATAGGGGTTCGATAACCATTCCTGGTAAATCTTCATATAATCTTTCATCCTGTACTCCCTCCTGAATGTTATATTATCTGGTTAAGATTATACTATACCAACGTGGAAAAAGGAAGTACAAGCCGCCATTATTTTTCGCAGTAAAGGCTTCGCCTCTATGCCAGGCAGGCGCTCCACAGCCGTTTCAGGAAGCGGTTCCGGTCGGGCTGCTGGCTCTCCAGATTCTGGAGCTTCTCGATGTTGCGGCCCGGTATCCAGGCCTTGTTGGCGTTGTAGTAGAAATTCAGCTGTTTCCAGTATTTCTCAGGATACAGAAACAGATAGTAAAGGCAGGTCCGCTCTTTTCTGCTCATGGGCATTACGCGCTCGTAGGAATCCAGCATGGAAAGGCCCAGATCGATATTCCAGCCCTGTTTTTCCATAACCTTGCGCATAAAACGGTACAGGTCCGAGGCCTGAATGCCAGATGCATCCGGTTGTACTCGATAATGGCAGTATAATTGTTTCCCATAAGCACATGGTGCTGGTCCAGATCTCCATGGCACAGATACAAAGGCTTCGGCTCTCCCCGGCCCTGAGGCCCGCGCACCTCCGCCGCCTCCAGTTCGTCACAGCAGCCTGCGTCCGGCTCCTCCCGCTCCCACAGCCCTTTAAGGCCCTCCACCGCTTCCAGGGCCTGAGCGTAGAACATATCGTAATTTCCTATGACGCACAGTTCAAATTCGGATTTGCCTCTCTTGCCTCTGACATAATTTCTGGCCCGCTGCAGCTCCCGGTTGTGGCGTTCCAGCTCCGCCTCCAGGGACTCTGGAAGAATGGAACCCATATTCCACTCCTCCTTAAAGGAGATGTGCCGCAGCTGGCTGTGAAGCATGCCCAGGCGCGACAATGCCTGGCGGATCTCAAAGCCGTCCTTTATATTGCATTCCCGGTCCATAAACCAGTCCTTTAATATGTAACGGGTTCCGTCACCTGTTATAGATAAGAGGCTCCCCTCTTTGTTTCTGATATACCGGTCCGCCCGCAGGCTTCCTCTGGTATCTAACATTCCCAACACCTCGTCCTCAAATTCCAGACGCTTTGCAGTTCCGCGGTATTCCTTCAACAGTCTGCAGCCGCTTCGGGTCTCACAAATCCATGAGCCGCGGCCCTTTCTTACAGATAAAATTTCCATGTCGTATTGCTCTAAGGCTTCCACGTACTTCTCGTTCATTTACAACCCCTCCACACTCCGGCGCACCTCTTTCCTGTTATTACGGAAAAAGGCCGCACTGACTCCCATTCATTTAGTCGAAACGGGAAGCTGCCGTTTCAGCTACTTCTAGGGTATGTAAAGAATTGGTTGTTTATGACAGAAAACCACAGGGTTCCCGGCAGATAAGGAGCCGGCGGGATAAGAAAAATTCCGGCCCCGCCGTCCTGTTAAAGGGCGGTGTGACCGGAAAGGCAGGGCCTTTATTTTTCAGAACAGGAAGAAGGCGCTTCCCCGCCCTTCCAGTGAAGGCGGTGGAGATGCCCCTCCCTCTCCATCTTCTCAAACCCATGCTCCTAAGGGCTTCATAGAGAAGGATGGACACGGAATTGGACAGGTTTAAGGAACGTATATCGCCCCACATGGGGATACGGACGCAGCGGGCTTCATTTTCCACCAGAATCTCCTCGGGAATTCCGGCGCTCTCCCTGCCGAACATCAGATAGCAGTCCGGTTCGTAAGCCACGTCGGAATAGACCTTGCGGGCTTTGGTCGTGGCAAAGTGCAGCTTTGCCGGAGCCTCCGGATTCTTATCCAGAAAGTCCTGATAATCGCTGTACACAGCCACATCCAGCTTGTCCCAGTAATCCAGGCCTGCCCTGCGGATTGCCTTTTCATTCAGCTTAAAGCCCAGCGGCTCTATAAGGTGAAGCCTGGTTTTAGTGGCTGCGCAGGTCCGGCCGATATTGCCTGTGTTGGCCGGCATCTCGGGCTCCAGAAGCACTATATTCATCATACTCTCTTACACCTTCCCGTCCAGCTTGTCCACAAACCTGCGGATGCGGCCCAGCGCCTCCTTCAGACTCTCCAGGGAGTAGGCGTAGGAAATTCTCACAAACCCCTCTCCGCAGTCTCCAAATGCAGTTCCCGGCACTACGGCTACTTTCTCCTCCTTCAAAAGCTCTGTGGCAAATTCCTCGGAGGTCATGTTGAACCGCTTGATATTAGGGAATGTGTAGAATGCGCCCATAGGCTCAAAGCAGTCTATATTCATCTCCTTAAAGGCGTTCAGAAGAAAACGGCGCCGCTGGTTGTAGGACTCCCTCATCATTGCCACATCCCCGTCCCCGTTCTTCAGCGCGGAGACAGCCGCATACTGGCTGGTAGTGGGAGCGCACATAATGGCGTACTGATGGATCTTCAGCATCTGCTCCAGAATCACTGCAGGCGCGGCTGCATAGCCCAGACGCCATCCGGTCATGGCATAGGATTTTGAGAAGCCGTTAATAAGGACGGTTCTCTCCTTCATTCCCGGAAACGCCGCTATGGTGGCGTGCTGATCCTTGTATGTAAGTTCGGAATATATCTCATCGGAAATAACAAAGAGATCCTTCTCGATGACAATCCCGGCAATCTTTTCCAGAAGTTCCTTCTCCATAATGGCCCCGGTAGGATTGTTGGGGAAGGGCAGCACCAGTATCTTAGTCCTGTCTGTTATCTTCTCCAGCAGCTTCTCAGGCGTAAGCTTGAATTCGTCCTTCTCCTCCAGCTCGATGATTACAGGGACGCCGTCCGCCAGAGTCACACAGGGTACATAGGATACGTAGCTGGGCTGGGGCACCAGAACCTCGTCCCCTTCGTTCAGCATGGCCCGCATGGCAATATCAATGGCCTCGCTGCCTCCCACGGTCACCATAACCTCGTGGTCCGGATCATAGGTCACGCCGCACCTGCGCTTCAGGTACTGGCAGATTTCCTCCTTCAGAGGCTTAAGCCTGCGTTGGAGGTATAAAAGGTACGCCCTTTTTCCAGGGAATAGATTCCCTCCTCCGAATGTGCCAGGGAGTATCAAAATCAGGCTCGCCTACGCCAAGGGAGATGGCGTCCTTCATCTCGCTGACAATGTCGAAGAATTTGCGGATCCCGGAGGGAGGAATTTTTACAATTTTATCTGAAACTGGATTTCTCATGGGGTAATCAGCATCCTTTCATCCTGCACCGTCTCGCTTATAATGGTGCCGTGGTCTTTGTATTTCTTCAATACAAAATGAGTTGCAGTGCTCAAAACAGACTCCATAGGAGCCAGGCGGTCGGACACGAACTGGGCTACCTGACGCATGGTTTTCCCCTCCAGGAACACAGTGAAATCGTAGGCTCCGCTCATGAGATATACCGCTTCCACCTCGCTGTACTGGTAAATGCGCTCCGCTATTTTGTCAAAGCCCATCCCCCTCTGAGGAGTTACCTTCACTTCAATCAGAGCCACCACCTTTTCGTCGCTGGTGTTGTCCCAGTTAATAAGCGTGTGATAGCCGCAGATAATGTGTTCTTTCTCCATCTGTGCAATCTCGTTGGCTACCGCAACTTCACTCTCCCCCAGCAGAACAGCCAAATCCTTAATATCAATTCTGCTGTTCTTCTCAATTACCGCAAGAATCTTCTCTCTCATCGTCGCTTTCCTCCATCCTGTTATAAATGTACTCCCGGCATCTCGCAAAATCAGGCACAAAGAGATTCCCAGCGTACATTATAAATCCATTGTAGTGATCAGGTTCCTTTATAGTTACGGCAGATCCTTTTAAAACGCTTACAGCGGCAGGATCTGCGGCGCTATATCCAATTTAAATAACTCGTCGGGCTGGGGACGCTCCAGAAATCCGGCTTCTTCCCCGCCGTGGCGGATCTGCCTTGCAATGCCTTTTGTGACACAGCCCACCACCTCTGCAGGTATTCCCTCTCTGCGAAGGCGCCTTACGAGGCTTACCCCCCCTTCCGCGGCCAGAAGAATGCAGTTGCCGCTGTACAGCCGGTAGGGATTCAGCTCAAAAAGCTCGCAGACTTCCACCGTCACCTGCCTCATGGGGAGGAGGCGGAGATCCACGTCAACGCCCCGGTTAAAGATTCCCGACAAATTCCAAAGGGCAGCCAATACGCCGCCCTCTCCTGCAAACTCATAAGCTGTGACAGGGCTGCTCCCTGCCTCCAGCTCACGGTTCATCCATTGTTCTGTGGAATAATGTTCTTTCTCGTTGAGACACCGCAGGAATCCCGGTGCAAAATGCTTCCTCAGATCCTCCATTCTCCGCTCTCCTATGAGGCGGGTTCCTGAAAAGCCTGTATATCCTGCCATCACCAAATCCTGGCCCGGTTCCATGAAGCCGTCCCGCTTCCCGAATCCCCCCGGCCCCTGGCCTGCGGTTCTCATCCCGGTTCCCCCGCCCGCGCCTCCGGCACAGGGGTAATCTCCGGCGCAGGCGCAGCCTCTGTAGGCGCAGGCACTGTAACCCCAGGTCCGCCTTCCACTCCCGTTATGGCGCGGGCTCAGCGGGAGCCGCCTCCGTAGGTGCGGGGACGTTGGGATCCGGCGCAACGATTGCAGGCAGAGCAGGTCCTACGCGGTAGATAGCCTTGGAGGCATTGTAGCTGTCCGTGGAGAGGAGGGTTCTCTCCTGTTCCACTCCGTCCACCGTAACTACCTTCCAGAGCCTGGATCTGAGTCCTGTGTGGGAGGACTGTACTTTTACCTGCTGCCCCGGAGCCAGGCTGTTGTCCACAATCAGCTGGGGCTCGCCAGGGCTTGTGCTCCCCAGGGTTTCGGAAACATACTCCACTTTCCTGTTGGCAGGCCGTGTCTCTTTGCCGTAGATGGTAAATGTCAGCTTCCTATTAGCCGTATATCCCTCCACATAGATGGAGTGCTGTAATTATTTTGATTTTGATGTCCTTATAGGTGCCTGCTATAGCCGCATCTCTGGACGGCTTTACATAGGTCACTATCATGGAGTGGTTCTGTCTCTGCACAATCTCCACCTCTGATTCCAGCGCCGCATTGTAGAGAGTGGTGGCTATCTGGCATACGCCTCCGCCAATGCTGTCCACTACCTGACCGTTCTCGTAGGCAGCCGCAGTCTTGTACCCATTTGCATTGGTAAAGGGCTGGAGGCATTCATAGCCAGAAAGCACCTCCCCGGGCATAAGTACGTGTCCGTTAATCTTCTCCGCGCCAACCGCCAGGTTGGTGGAACGGGCGGAACCGCTGCTGCTGAAATCAGTGGTAAAGGTTCCCAGCACATCTGTGATTGTTTCCAAATCTTCCGTCGTGACGGCGGGCTCCTGCTCTGTAATCTGAGCCGTCAGCTGAACCGGCTCCTCCAGCCCCCTGCCAGAGCTTCATTGAGGGCCGCCTCTGTGGCCGCCGCATCTACCGCCACGCCTGACACGGAGTCTGTGATAACAAACGTTCCGTCCACTCTGGCAATGGACGCGTCCTGAGGCTGCGCCGTCAGCACCTGGCACTGTGTATCCACAAATTCTTTTACCTTGGCGGAATCCACTTCCGTATCCAGCTCCAGCGCAACCGGAGCCGCCGCCAGCTTCCTTGCGGCCTTATACTGGTGAATCAGGCTGCCGCCTGCATACTGGCTTACCGCTTCATCCACCGCCTCTGTATTTTTCCAGTGAAAACCCAAGTCTCCTGCTGTGGTCTCCACGTTCTGGCCGTCTATCGTCAGCGTAATCTTTTGGCCTGACATTCCGTCAACATACTGCTGTACTGCGGCTTTGGCCTCCTCTGCCGTCATACCCGCCAAACTCTGGCTCCCCACGCTGATTCCCTCCGGCAGCACAGGCGCTGCCATGGCAATCACAGGAGAGGCCGCCAGCAGCCCCGCTGTGATAAGCGCTGCCAGGCCGGCTTTCTCCACTATTTTTCTCATAAATGCTCCTCTCCCAACTAAAACATCAATACATCAGCATGCTAAGAGCCATGGGTATTATCATGGAAAGCACCAGAATCACAACGATTACAGTTGAGATAATTTTTTTAGTTTTGGGATCTCTCATATTTAACATCGTACATTCACCTCTTTTAATAATATGCCTCAGATTGTCTTCTTTAGTCCCAAGTTTCCGGATATCTTTATTTTGTCATCCGGCCGTACTGAGAGATAATGTTGTCAATCATCCGCGACACTTCACTGCGGCTCATTGCGTCTATCTGCACAGTTATGTCTATTCTATGACATTTTGCCAGATCACGCAAGTAGTCTTTTTGTCTTTTTGTGGCCGGCTGCTCCCTTTTTGCCTTGTAAATCAATGGTTTTGCAGTAAAAAGCTCCGGCTTGTCCCCTGAGTGAAGGCCTTTCATCTTCTGGTAGAGCTGGTGGGCGGCCTCTGCGTCCGCCTCCGCCCTGTGGGCCGTGGATTGTAAGATCTTATAATATGCGCAGGCGCAGCCCAGATTCCTCTTAATATCTGCAGGCATAAAGGTCCTGCAGAGCGTCAGCGTGTCGATACCTTCCTTTTCAAAGGCCAGCTGGTTATTTACTGCCGCCCGTTTCAAAAACCGTAATCAAAGATTATGTTGTGACCCAAAAGAGGCAGATCTCCGCAAAAATCAACCAGATCGCGGATCACCTCCCGATGGGCGGGGCGTCAGCAACCATTTCATCGGTAATGCCCGTAAGCTCCGTAATCCTCTCTCCAAGTTTTCTCTTTGGATTTATGAGCGTCACCAGACGGTCTGTGATCACGCCGTCCGTAACCCTCAGCGCGGCAATCTCCGTTATTTTCTCCAGCTTTGCCTCCAGGCCCGTAGTCTCCAAATCGATTGCTATGTATGAATTTATCATGATACCCTCTTTTCCTTTGTCTCTCACAGAGCGTGGCTGCAAATACCCTCTCCCCGGCCCTGTTTCACATATTGCAGAAGCGTTCTCCCAAAGCCTGCATTCCGGGAGCATCTATGCCTCCCGGCCGGGACAGTCTTCCTTCAGAAAGCAGCTGCCGCACTTAGGTCTGCGGGCAATGCAGACGGTCCGTCCCAGCGTAATAATATGTATATTCCACAGAATCCAGTGATCCCTGGGCAGAACCTTCATCAAATCATATTCTATCTTCTCGGGATCCTCCTCTTTGGTAAGCCCCAGTTTCCTGGATATCCGCTTAACATGGGTATCCACCACAATACTTGGTTCATTGTAAATGTTGCCCCGTATTACATTGGCCGTCTTGCGTCCCACTCCGGCCAGGGAGGTGAGCTCCTCTATCGTCTCAGGCACCCGCCCCTGGTACTTCTCCACCAAGTCCCTGCAGCAGGCGATTATATTTTTCGCTTTCATATGATAAAAGCCGGTTGAATGGATATCCCTCTCCAGCTCCTTTAAATCAGCGGAGGCAAATGCCTCCAGGCTGTCATATTTCTTAAAAAGTCCCTCCGTCACAATGTTTACCCTGGCATCGGTGCACTGGGCGCTCATAATCACGGCAATCAGCAGCTGCCAGGGAGTCTCATGATTCAGGTAGCAGCGGTACTCTCTGCCATACTCCCTGTCCAGGGCCTCCAGGATGCGCCCGATACGAGCGGACAGCTCCCCTTTTGTCTCACGTTTTTTCCTTGTGGTTTTCGTTTCCGTCATGTGTTACGTCCTCTCCTGTGGTCCCCCGTAGGTTCGTATATTCAATCCCTGATTCGCAGCCCCCGCTCCGGTTCCTCCCAGCAGGTATGCTCTGGCATTATAGGTCAGCGGATCCCGCTCCCTGTAATCAAACAGCACCATAGATCCGTCTCCCATGCCCTCTATATGGGCCATTTTGCTCATCTGTCTGGAATCATAGCCCTTGTATCCCGCCAGATACAGGGGCGAAGCCTCCTCCCCTGCAAAGAAGTCCCGTATTCTGGCCTTAAAGGGACTCTGGTCTCTGGCAAAGGAGGGGCGGCTTTTTACATTTTCCCGAAGATACAGATCATACGTCAGCAGATCTCTGTACCTTTCAATTTCTTTGGGAAAATGCTCCTCCAGAAAATGGCAGAGAATCTCATATCTGGCTATGCGGCTGTGGCTTACCTTATCCAACCCCCTGGATTCATAGTGGAGGGCCAGATCCAGGAACATTCTGTATGGACTTAAGTACTCCCCTTCAAGGGCCTCCAGGGTATTTATAAACTGCCTGCTGTTGTAGTAAACCTCCACCATATCTTCCACGGCCTTCAGTTCCAGGATGTGTCCGTAGGAAAGCCAGTTGGTGGAAAGCACCTCGTAGGGAGGCTTTGAGGAATAGGAGAGGCCCCAGTCAGAGGCAGTCTCTTCCATATAAGATCCTTTTAAAACCTTCAAAAATCCCAGCTGAAGCTGCTCCGCCTCCATAGCGTAGACATCGTCAAAGGACTTGCGGAAGCTTTCCAGATTTTCAAAGGGCAGGCCTGCAATCAAATCCAGATGCTGGTGCACATTTTTTCCTGCGTTGATTCTCTCTGTGATCTGCCGTATCTGTCCTATATCCGTCTGCCTGCGGATAGCCTTCAGCGTATGAGGATTGGTAGTCTGGACGCCGATCTCCAGCTGCACAAGCCCGGGCCGCATTCCTGCCAGCAGCGAAAGCTCCTCCTCCCCCAGCAGGTCGGCGGCTATTTCAAAATGAAAGTTTGTGATCCCGTTATCATTTTCCTTTATAAACTGCCAGATTGCCAGGGCATGGCTTCTCCTGCAGTTAAATGTCCGATCCACAAACTTGACCTGCAAAACGCCTGCAGACAGGAACCAGGCCAGTTCTTCCTTCACCAAGTCCAGGTCCCGGAAGCGGACGGACTTGTCAATGGAGGACAGGCAATAGCTGCATGAAAAGGGACAGCCTCTGCTGCTTTCATAGTAGATGATCCGGTGCTCCAGCTCCTTAAGCCCTATGGATTTATAAGAAAATGGGATTCTGCTTAAATCCATCAAAGGCCGGACGCCGGTATTGGAAAGACGGTTGTCCTCCCTGCGGAAGAGGAGGCCCGGTATATCTTCCAGATGCAGACGGGAATTTTCTGAAGGTTTTCCACAAGATTCCGGCAGGCAGGACTCTTTATCCACATAAAATTGTACCAGCTGTGCAAATGTTTCCTCCCCTTCCCCTTTCATGACGCCTTTTACAAAGGGCAGGGCATGAAGCGCAGCCGCTGCATTATAAGACACTTCCGGCCCGCCCAGCCAAATCTCCGCACAGGGCAGCACTTTTTTTACATCTTCAGCCAAAGACCTGATAATATCTATGTTCCAGATATAGCAGGAAAACCCGATAACATCGGGTTTCCGCCTGTAAATATCCTTTAGTATGGCGGACGGCTGATGGTTGATCGTATATTCCCCCAGCTCCAGCTTTACCCTCCCTGCCATCCCGGCGGGAAGCTCCTGTTGGGCAAAGGCCTTCAGGCTGTAAATTCCTAAATTTGAGTGAATATACTTGGCGTTTACAGCTGCCAGCAAAATCTTCATGGCTTACACCTCTACCTCGATCTTCCGCCCGGTTGGCTGATATTGATAATACCTCACGCCGGCCGCGTTCAGCATCCGCTTGGAGGCCTTCACCGCCGGTGTGTCCGCATATTTGTCCTCCCTGTAGATGAGGGTCTTGATTCCGGCCTGGATAATCGCCTTGGCGCACTCGTTGCAGGGAAACAGCGTTACAAAAAGCTTGCTGCCCTCCAGGCTTCCCCCTCTGTAATTAAGAATAGCATTTAATTCGCTGTGTGTGGAGTAGAAATATTTGGAATTATAGGGGTCGTCCTTCTCATTTTCCTTTCCCCAGGGAAATTCGTCATCTGAGCACCCCTTGGGAAATCCGTTGTACCCCATAGACAAAATTTTATTATCCTCGCTCACAATACAAGCTCCCACCTGAGTGCTTGGATCCTTGGACCGCTTTCCGGCCAGAAGCGCCACACCCATAAAATATTCATCCCAAGTTATATAATCCGCCCGTTTACCTGACATTGCCTGCTCCTCCTTCTCTAACCTTCACATAATCTTTGAATACTATCATAAAATAAAACAACCGGAATTACAACCGGACATTTAACTTTCTCACCCGCAGCGCGCCTCTCTCCGGCTGCTCTCCTCACCTTTCCAAAGGGCCCTTGGAATATTTTGTATAGCAATCCTTGAAATATACTATATCTTGTGGTATCATACATAAGGCGGCGCTATCAATAACAGTTACCAATACTGTTTGATTCAGATACGGGCGTCTTACACATTTCAAGTCAAAGGCGGCGCCCCCCAGGGCGGGCCTTTGGCATTGGCGGCAGAGCCGGGCTTCCAAATCTGCGGGAGCCGGGCGCTCCGCCCCGAAGAAATCAAAGAGAATGGCGGGAATAAAAATGGATATCAAAAAAAGAAACGGTCAGCCGGAACCCTACGAAAGCGAAAAGATAAGGAATGCCGTATTGTGTGCGTTTGCCAGCGTCCATCAGGAGCCGGATCGGGACAGGACAGACAGAATCATGGCGCTGGTGGAAGAAAAGGTCTGCGCTGCGGTAAAAGGCCGGCATTCCTTAAGCGTGGAGCAGATTCAGGACATGGTGGAGCAATCTCTTATGGAGGCAGGCTGTTATGAGGCCCTTAAGAGCTTTATCCTCTACAGAAACGAGAGAAGCAGGGAGCGGGAGGTTCGCCAGAATCTTCTCCGGTATTTTACAGATATTCCGGATATGGAACCGGTTTTAAAGGAAATTCAAAAAAAATGGACCGGCAGCGCTTACTGGCTGGAGCATCTTCTCATGAAATTTTCGGCCTTTTATAAGCAGGAAATGACAGATAAAGAAACGCTGTCCGCTCTGATACAGGCAGCGGTGGAACTGACCACGCAGGAAGCGCCGGACTGGGAATATATCGGGGCCCGTCTTTTGATGCTCCGTTTTAAAAAGGAGCTCACCGCCATAGAGGAGAAGCATCAGATACGGAGTTTTTATGAAAAGCTGCGTTTTCTCACAGACGAACAGCTCTACGGGGATTATATTCTGGAGCGCTACAGCAGGGACGAAATTGAAACCTGCGGACAATTCCTGGACGAAAAGCGGGATCAGCTCTTTACCTACTCCGGGCTGGAATTGCTTCTCTCCAGATATGTAATCCGCAGCCGTGAAAATATCCCTCTGGAATCCCCCCAGGAAATGTTTATGGGCATTGCGCTGCATCTGGCCATGAAGGAGGAAAACGACAGGCTGGGTTGGGTGAAGCGTTTTTACCACATGCTCAGCACCCTGAAGGTGACAATGGCAACGCCCACCCTCTCCAACGCGCGAAAGCCTATCACCAGCTTTCCTCCTGCTTCATAGACACAGTGCCGGACAGTCTGGACGGTATCTACCGCAGTATTGACAGCTTTGCCAAGGTAAGTAAATTCGGCGGCGGCATGGGGCTGTATTTCGGAAAGGTACGGGCTGCAGGCAGCGCCATACGGGGCTTCAAAGGAGCCGCAGGAGGCGTAATCCGCTGGATCAAGCTGGCCAACGATACGGCGGTTGCAGTAGACCAGCTGGGGATGCGCCAGGGAGCCGTTGCCGTTTACCTGGACGCATGGCATAAGGACCTGCCGGAATTTCTGGCCCTCCGCACCAACAACGGGGACGACCGCATGAAGGCCCATGACGTGTTTCCCGCAGTGTGCTACCCCAACCTGTTCTGGAAAATGGCGAAGGAAACCATTGATGGAGACTGGTATCTCATGTGTCCCCACGAAATCCTTACAGTGAAGGGGTACGCATTGGAGGATTCCTTTGGGCAGGAGTGGGAGGACCGCTACTGGGAGTGTGTGTCGGATCACAGGATCCACAAACGGGTAATCCCGGTAAAGGATGTGGTGCGCCTGGTTTTAAAAAGTGCGGTTGAGACCGGGACTCCCTTTACCTTTAACCGCGACCTGGTTAACGAGGCCAATCCAAACAGCCACAAGGGAATCATATACTGCAGCAATCTCTGTACGGAAATCGCCCAGAATATGAGCCTGTGGAGCAGCTGGAGCAGAGAATCGAAACGGCGGAGGGGGAAACCGTGGTCGTTACCGTTACAAAGCCGGGAGACTTTGTAGTGTGCAACCTGGCCAGCCTCTCACTGGGCAAAATTGATGTGAACGACAGGAATGAGATTACAGAGCTGACCCGCTGTGCGGTCCGGGCCCTGGATAATGTCATTGACTTGAACTTTTTCCCAGTCCCCTACGCAAAGATCAATAATCTGCGCTACCGCCCCATCGGCCTGGGCGTCAGCGGCTACCACCATATGCTGGCAAAAAATGGAATTATCTGGGAATCTGACCAGCATCTGAAATTTGCGGACAGGATTTTTGAATGGATTAATTATGCCGCCGTTGAGGCCAGCTGTGATTATGCCAGGGAAAAAGGAGCCTACCAGTTCTTTGAGGGAAGCGGCTGGCATACCGGTTCGTACTTTGAAAAGCGGGGCTACCAATCAGAGGAATGGCTGCGCCTGAAAGAGAAAACGGCTGCCTGGGGTATGAGAAACGGATGGCTGATGGCCATTGCGCCCACCAGCAGCACCAGTATGCTGGCAGGCACCACTGCCGGCCTGGATCCCATTATGAACCGCTACTATCTGGAGGAAAAGAAAAGCGGGCTGGTGCCCAGGGTTGCTCCGGATCTGTCTCCCGCCACGTTCTGGAAGTATAAAAATGCCCATTACATCGACCAGCAGTGGTCGGTGCGCGCAGGAGGGGTCCGGCAGCGCCACATCGATCAGGCCCAGAGCATGAATCTCTACATCACAAACGAGTACACCTTAAGGCAGGTGCTGAATCTTTATCTTCTGGCCTGGGAGCAGGGGGTTAAAACGATTTACTATATCCGTTCCAGAAGCCTGGAGGTGGAAGAGTGCGAGGTGTGTTCAAGTTAGACCCTGCAGAACACAATACAGAGAAGGAAATAAGGAGAGGTTATGGAACATCTGAAAAGAAAACCCCTATTCAATCCGGAGGGCGACACCGATGTGAGAAAACGCCGCATGATCAATGGAAATACCACCAATCTAAACGATTTTAACAATATGAAATATACCTGGGTGAGCGACTGGTACAGACAAGCTATGAACAACTTCTGGGTGCCTGAGGAAATCAACCTGGGAACAGATGTGAAGGACTACCCTATGCTGAGTCCCGGAGAGCGGAGGGCCTACGATAAGATTCTGTCCTTTCTCGTCTTTCTGGACAGTCTCCAGACAGCCAATCTGCCTGCAGTTGGGGAGTATATCACAGCCAACGAGATCAATCTGTGCCTGTCCATCCAGACCTTTCAGGAGGCGGTCCACAGCCAGAGCTACAGCTATATGCTGGACACCATCTGCGAACCCCACACCAGGAACCAGGTCCTGTACCAGTGGAAGGATGACGAACGCCTGCTGCTCAGGAATACCTTTATCGGAGATCTCTATAATGAGTTTCAGAAGGACAAAAGCCCCTTCACCTTTGCAAAAACTGTGGTCGCCAATTTTATTCTGGAAGGGATCTATTTTTACAGTGGTTTCATGTTTTTCTACAATCTGGGCCGGAACCACAAAATGCCCGGCTCCGCCCAGGAGATCCGCTATATAAACCGGGATGAAAACACGCATTTATGGCTGTTTTGCAACATGATTCTGGAGCTGAAAAAGGAGGAACCGGAGCTTTTTACCCAAGAGCGTGTGAACATATACAGGGAAATGATCCGGGAGGGATGCCGCCAGGAGATAGAGTGGGGCCATTATGCCATCGGGGACCAGGTTCCCGGCCTCACAAAAGAGATGATTACGGACTACATTCAGTACCTGGGAAATCTGCGCTGTTCAAGCATCGGATTTGAACCTGTCTATGAGGGACATGAAAAGGAACCGGAATCCATGTCCTGGGTTTCCCAGTACAGCAATGCAAATATGATTAAGACAGACTTCTTCGAGGCCAGAAGTACAGCTTACGCAAAGAGCAGCGCTCTGGTGGATGATCTGTAGGCAGGGATTGTATTTTTTTTAATTCTTTTGGGCGCTTCTGCCAGGGGGCCGGAGCGGGAATCTTTTCCCGCTCCGGCCCGTTTTGAATCATGCTCTAATCCACCATCACATTCACCTTCATATAATTCCCCGGATTTTTTTCTATATCTATAATGGTCTCAGGCGCCTCCTCCATTCTCACTACCTTGGTCAGAATCCGCCTTGCATCTACCTTTCCACTGTATATAAGCCTGACGGCCTCCTCAAATTCATTTGCGCTGGTGCGGGCGCCGCTTATGTCCACCTCTTTCCTGGTTACTGCATCCGTAGGGAGAGGCGTCTCCTTCTTCGGCCAGCCTGTGAGCGTAATCCTTCCCGCATTGGACACAATATCCAGTGTGGAGCGGACTGCCCCGTTGGCGCCGGAACACTCCATCACCAGTTCAGCCATACGGCCATCTGTAAATTCAGCCACTTTCTCTGCCAGATTTTCCTCAGCAGAATTGATAGTATCGTTTACGCCCAGTTCCTTCGCAAACTGCAGCCGCTCGTTCACCACATCAATTACAATTGGTTTTGCACCATAGGAGATGGCAGACATGGCAGCCAAAAGCCCGATAGGCCCGGCCCCGATTATCGCCACATGCTCCCCCCTGCTCAGATGGCCTCTGTGAATCCCGTGAAGGGCGATAGTAAGGGGCTCAGCATAGGAGCAATATCCCATGGCATATCTTCCGGCAGTTTCCACAGCATATTGGCAGGATGGACCATGTAATCGGACATTCCTCCCTCCACATGAACTCCCAGAACCTTCAAATCCGTACAGCAGTTGGTCCTTCCGATGGAGCAGGGATAACACGTTCCGCAGTAAAGATAGGGATCTACGATCACGTGATCTCCCACAGTAATCCCCCGCTCATTATTTTCAGGAACGGACAATACTTCTCCTACAATCTCATGGCCGATTATCCTGGGAAATGAAACCAGCGGGTTCGTCCCTCTGAAGGCCCCGATATCGCTGCCGCAGATTCCTGCAGCCTTCACCTTAATCAGCGCCTGGCCTTCCCCAGGCACCGGCTTCTCCAACTCAATACACTCAACCTTCCAGGGTTCCTCAAACTTTATAGCGCGCATAATTTTTCTCCTCCTTCGGCACTCAGCGCTCTCGCTTCTCATCAGCCGCCCAGATATGCCTTCTTAATATCGTCCGAATCCATCAGCACTCTGCTGTCTCCGCTGGAAACCAGGTTTCCAACCTCCAGCACATAGGTTCTGTGGGATATGGACATAGCCATAAACGCATTCTGCTCCACAATGGCAATGGGAATATTTCTCACTTTATTCACCTTCACAATTACATCAAACATATCATCCACGATCACCGGGGCCAGCCCCAGACTGGGCTCATCCAGCATTAAAAGCTCCGGATCTGACATCAGCCTCTGGCAATAGCCAGCATCTGCTGCTCACCTCCGGACATAGAGCCCGCCTTCTGCTTTGCCCGCTCTTTTAACCGCGGGAATATATCATATTGCTCCTCCAGATGCCGCTCTATCTCCGCCTTGGACATTTTCACAGAGTAAGCGCCCATCTCCAGATTTTCCTGTACCGTCATATTGGGGAAAATTTCCCTGCCCTCAGGCACATAGACAATCTTATGTGCCACCACCTTGTGGGCGGCCAGCCCGCTTATTAACCGGCCGTTATACTCAATGGTTCCTTTTCTGGCTTGTTAATGCCCATAATAGACTTCATAAGCGTAGTCTTACCTGCGCCGTTGGCTCCGATAATGGATACAATCTCGTGGTCTCCCACTTCGATGGATACGTCAAACAGAGCCTGAACCTTGCCATAATATACATCAATGCCATTTACCTTAAGCATGCGCAGCCCCCCTTGCCATATTCTGCTTATACCGGTCGCCCAGGTACGCCTTGATGACCACCGGATCCTGCTGGATCTCCTCCGGCGTGCCTTCGGCAATCTTGGCGCCGAAGTTGATAACGGTTATGTAATTGCTTATATTCATAATAACGTCCATGTTATGCTCAATGAGGAAAATGTCGATCCCCGAGTCAAATACCTTCAGCATAATATCCACAAATTCCACCCGCTCCGAGGGATTCAGCCCTGCAGCCGGCTCATCTAAAAACAAAAGCTTGGGTTCCGACATAAGGATCTGGCCAGCTCTGTCAGTTTCTGCTTTCCGTAAGGCATATTGGACGGATACTCTCCAGCCAGATCCTGGAGTCCGATGAACTCCAGAATGGAATCCGCTTTCTCGCTCATAAGCTTCTCTTCCCTGGCAGCTCCTGTAAAGTTGAACATAAAGGGAAAGATGCCCTGCTTCATATCCATCATGCGGCCCATCATAAGATTTTCCTTCACTGTCATGGAGCGGTAAAGTTTCAGATTCTGAAAGGTACGGCTGCACCGGGTCCGGGCAATCTGGTGGGCGCTCATACCGCTGATTTTAACGTTCTCGTGATAAATCTCTCCCTCTGTCAGAGGAAGAAGTCCCGTAATCATATTGATGGCAGTGGATTTTCCTGCGCCGTTTGGCCCGATAAGAGCGTGGATGGTGCGCTCCTTCATATCAAGAGACAGGTCGTTTACTGCAACCAGACCGGAGAATCTCTTGGTTACATGGTTTAAAGTTAAGATAGATTTTCCCTCTCTTGTATCAGCCATTTGCCCGGCCTCCTTTCGCTGTTTTCCCTGCTGCCTTTTTAACTCTGAACAGAGATACAATTCCATTTGGAAGGAAAATAACAAACAGCAGTGTGATAATGGAAAATACCAGCCAGTAATAGTTCTCCATAAACCGCAGGAACTCCGGCACCAGAGTCACAAGGATCGCTCCTAAGACATTGCCCGGAACCGAACCGATACCGCCGATAACCAGCATTACAACATAGTTGATGGAAAATTCCAGGTTGTAGGCGCTGGGGTTGATAAAGCCCACATAGTGGGCATACAGGCTGCCTGCTATGGTAGCATAGATAGCCGCCATGGTAAATGCCATAATTTTAATGCTTGCAATATTTACTCCGCCTGCCTCCACTGCATCCGGGTTATCCTTGACTGCCAGAAAGGAACGCCCCCACTTGGAATTGACAATACGGTAAGCATTAAATATCAGTATCACCGCTATGAAGAGATAGAGGTAGTAGATTTCCTTGTTGGTCTGAAGCTTAAAACCGAAAACAGAAAATGAGGGTATGCCTGTTACGCCCAACGCTCCCCCTGTAAGATCCGTCAGGTTCGTCATGAGAATTCTGACAATCTCGGAAAAGCCGATAGTCGTGAGCGCCAGATACACGCCGGAAACTCTGAGGGATGGATACCCAAGTCCCATTCCGATGAGAAACCCCATTCCGATTGCAGCTATAATACAGAGCCAGGGGTTGAGCCCCAGCCTCGTAGCCAGAAGGGAGGAGGTATAGGCTCCCATGGAAAAGATGCCTGCAGTACCCAGGTTCATCTGACCCGTAAGTCCGGTAATAAAGTTAAGCCCCACAACGATTATGATATTGATCAGCACCTGAATCATCAGGTTTAAATGGTAATTATTGGAAATAAACATAGGAAGAATCGCTGCGAAAGCAATCGCTGCCAATGCAATTATAAGCGCGGATACATTTTTTTCATAGCTCTCCTCCTTACCTCCTGCTTCCTAAAATTCCTGAAGGTTTAATCAGCAGGAAAATGATCAAAAGTATAAAAGAAAGGCAGTCCTTATACACAGAAGGGATAATCATACTTCCAAAAATCTCCACAACCCCCAGAAGAATACCGCCTGCAATCGCGCCCGGCAGATAGCCGAATCCGCCGATAACACCCGATGCAAAGCCTTTCAGGCCAATCATTGAGGACATCTGAAGTTCCACGTTGAAAATCGGAATTACCAGAATACCGATAGTCGCACAGATCAGCGCGGACAGGCCTACCGTAAATGCAATGTTCATGGGAACATTGATACCCATTAAAGAGGCGGCTGTCTTGTTCTCAGATACGCAGCGCATGGCCTTTCCCATCTTGGTGGTTTTAAAAAACACCTGGAGTCCTGCCGTAATAACCGTACAGACTGCAATAATTACAAGGTGGGCCTTGGACACTACAATGGGCCCAAGATGGACGGAGCCTCTTAAAAAGCTGTCCAGTGTAAATGGAAGGGGTCCCCAGATTAAGCGGACGGATTCCGTAATAATTCTTCCTAAAATAACGGTTCCGATTACAGCGAATAAATTTGTCGAGAGCTTGCTCAGCGGGTTAAATATCACAAAAGCGCTCACCATGCCCAGAAGAAACATCGTGAGAACTGTGCAGAGAATTGCCAGTACCGGAGGGAGCCCCAGGCTCAGTACGTAAGTACCTGCAAACATATACGCGCCAAACAGGATAAATTTATCATGGCTGAAGTTCAGAAGTCCGGTTGCATTCCATATCAGTGTGTACTCAATTCCTACCAGCGCATAGATAAACCCCATTGCAATACCGGTGATGAGCAGCTGTACAAATACCTGCATACTTAAACCTCCCTAAAACTTTCCTTAAGATTATCCGCGCCGGGATATAAACCCCGACACGGAATATATGTCTGTTTATTTATGTTGCACATTTTATGGATTTACGTTATCTGTCTCCGTCAGTCCAGGGAAACCTGCTGTGCCACGTTCATATTTTTCTCTCCGTCAAACACCAGAATATACAGGTTGGTATTCATCTCTCCCTGCTCAGAACAGTTCAGCATGCCGAATACGGCCTCAAAATCTTTTGTCTCGGAAAGGGCCTGCCTTATATCCTCAGGTTTATCGGAACCCGCTCTCTCAATGGCGTCTGCTGCCAGGTATGCCGCCGTATAATACATGGCTGCATAACGCTCCACATCCTCGCCCCAGCGGCCATGGAAATCATCCAGATACTTCTTCATAACCGGGTTGCTCTCGTCTGCATAGAAATCTGTGGAAGCGTAAGTACCTCCAGCTGCTTTGCGTCGCAGAGGTCGTAGGTCTGGGACTGCGCAAGAGCATTCGGTCCTACATGGGGAAGGTCGCCCATACCCAGCTCATCCAGCTGGCGTACAATTAAGGCTGCCTCTGCATCGTGTGAAAAATCAAACACCACATCCGGTCCCCATCCCTTAATCTTGGAGAGCTGGGAGGTCAGATCCTTATCGCCGGAAGTAAATCCTTCCGAATAATATTCTATGCCGTTGGTTCGCAGTAAGCTTGGTGGCGTTGTCCGCCGCCACTCCATAGTCGTCCGTGTCATAGAGAGCGCCGATTTTTTCGCGCCGAATTTCTCTTTTGCAAATTCCACCATGGCCGGTCCTACCGCGCCATCAGATACGGATATACGGAAGAAATACGGATTCTGGGCATCTAAAAGCTTTGGAGAGGTAGCTGCTGAGATAAAGGGCACCCCGGCCTTACGGTACAGTTCCTGGGTCGCGGAAGCCATAGGGGAGGTATGGGGTCCGATTGCCACGGATACATTCTCACCCAGAATCTTATTCACGGCATTAACTGCGCCTGTAGGCGTTCCCGTATCATCCACAAGCACCATCTCCAGAGGCCTGCCGCCCAGAACGCCGCCTGCTGCGTTAATCTCCTCAAATGCAAGGGTGATAGCCTGCTTCATGCGAAGGCCTCCCGCCGCCATGGGGCCGGTTACCATATTGGATACGCCGATTTTGATGGGATCGCCTGATGCAGCTGACTGCATAGCCGCATCACCTGACGCCTCCGTTCCGTCTGCCGCGGGCGCTGCAGGCGCTGCCGCCTGAGCTGCTGTGGTAGCAGTCCCGCCTCCGCCTGAACATGCTGCAAGGGATGATGATACGAGACAGATCGCCATGGCAGCTCCCAAACATTTTTTCATTTTCCTCATGTTGTAATCCTCCTCTTAGTTTTTCTCCTTAAACAGGTTGATGTCTTTAACGATATATTAACTTCATATTGATATATCATTATGATAGTAATATACTATATAGACTCATCTATTGCAATATTAAATAATTTTTTAACAAATACTTTGTATGGTTTACACATTTTATTCCATCATTTTTTGTGCATATAGACCAATTAATACTCTTTTTTAAAATTCAAACCTGCATTATATCCCTATTTATCCGGCTGTGCCTTGACAAATAGACTTACCTCCCGATATACTAACTGTAGCAAAAAGACATTTTCCTAATATATCACTTTTGATTGGTGACAATATGAATATAAAAAGGAGCTGCAGCAATGAATACATTCAAGCAGAAATCAGGTGAAACCGCCCGGGAGTTTGCCCAGCGTTATCTTCTCCACCAGATAATCAATCTGAATTTTGTCCCAGGGCAAAAATATCCGATATTGAGATATCAAAAGAGTTGAATATAAGCCGTACTCCTGTGCGGGAGGCCATACTTTCCCTTACAAACGGACAGCTTATTGAGAGTTATCCTCAGCGGGGAATCTTTGTGTCACTTATCAATACGGAAATTGTGGAACAGGTGTGTACCATGCGCAAGATGATAGAAGGCCCTCTGGCGGAAATGAGCTGCGGTCTTATGAGTCAGGAGAATCTGGATAATCTCTACGATGCAATCACGCTCCAGAAGGACTATGCGGCCAACGGTCCCAGGGAGAATTTTGAAAAATTTCTGGCCCTGGATATCGCCTTTCATAAAGAATTCTATGATGTATGCAATATGACGTTTATCTACGAGACAATGGAGACGGTGATGCCCCATTTTGACAGGCAGAGGAAGCTGAGTTACCATATAGCCATTTCCGACCGTGTGATCAACGAACATCTGGCAATCTGCAAAGCGTTGGAGTCCCGGGATCCAAAAGCCGCCGGAAAAGCCATGGTTCAGCATATTTCCACCGCCCTGGTAGACCAGGGCGTGCTCAGAAAGAAATTCCCGGAGTATTTTATATAGCTGCGGGCAGCTTGTTCCGTATTTGAAGCCGCCGGGCAGGGTCTGTAAAAGCCTCTGCCCGGCGGCGTACTGTTTGGGAAGTGGCATACACAAAAAACGTCCGTTTTTTCCCGGGAATTCGGATTCCCGGAAAATCGGACGTTTTATTCTATGGTATTATATTTCTGCGGCAGAGAACCATGCCTCTTATCGGCTTCGGCTATTCTTCTGCTTCGGATACGGATTTGGTTACAATCACATCCGTATGGTATCCCAGCAGCCTGTGGATTACTATATCCCCGGCCTGAACCGGAGCTGTGAGGACGCAGGCTTTGATTTCCTTCATCGCGTCGGGAAGCCGGTCCTTGGGGATCGGGGACGTCAGGCGGACGCTGGCCAGAGGCAGGGCTCCGCCCTTTACAAGCACAGAGGTTGCAAGGTTTCTGCGGGGATCCCTCAATTCCTGCTCCACATAGGCATTTCCCCTTGGGCACAGGGCTCCCCGGCAGGAGGTCAGCCGCTGCTTTCCCTCCTCCCCCTCTGTCTCCGCCGTAATTTCACAGCCATTTGGGCATATAATACAGGTGAATTCTCTTGTCATTGCTTATGCACCTCCAGATTCTTATCCCATACCGGCTTTTCACGCGAACGCTCCGGGCCCTTATCCGGCATCCTGCTTTCGCAGGTGATCTCCAGTGGTTTATCCGCCTCTAATTTTTCACATGGAATCTCCATCTGGATCATTTCCGCAGGTATGGCCTTTTTCATCTCTTTGGCTGCTATCTCCCTGTCCCCCTGGGATACTGCAATCCGGCAATTTCCCATAGGATGGGTCACACGCATGGACAGGTTGAAATTCCGGGCGCCGCTGACCTTCTGGGGTATGGTATGGCCCAGGTTTTTGTCCGTATGTATCCTGATGGGGCAGGGGGCAAGGGGGCCCTCCTTTATGTAGCGGGCTGCAGAGTCCGCCAGGGCCTCCGCCTCCATAGATACAAAGTCCACCAGGTCATGAACGTGAAGTACATTTCCCGCTGCAAAAATGCCCTCCACATCCGTCTGGAAGTTTTCATCCACCACGCGCCTTTGGTTCTGGGGTCCAGAGTGACCCCGGCGTCCATAGTCAGCTCGCTCTCAGGAATCAGTCCCACAGACAGAATCAGCGTGTCGCATGAATACTCCTTCTCCGTTCCGTGAATAGGATTAAAATGTTCATCCACCTGGGCTGCCGTCACCCCTGTAAGCCGTCTGCCGCCGTGAACGGAAGTCACGGTATGGCTTAAATAGAGAGGAATATTGTAATCATTCAGGCATTGTTCAATGTTCCGGGGCAGACCGCTGGGGTAGGGCTGTATCTCAAACACTGCCTGGACATGAGCGCCTCCAGCGTAAGCCGGCGGGCCATGATCATTCCTATGTCGCCGGATCCCAATATAACCACCTCCCTGGCAGGCATAAGGTTGTAGAGGTTTATATACGCCTGGGCAACGCCTGCAGTAAATACGCCTGCGGGACGTTCGCCGGGAATTCCAAGCGCTCCTCTGGTTCTCTCCCTGCACCCCATGGCCAGGATTACGGCCGCAGCCTTCCACTGCCGAATTCCCTGGCTGCAGGCCGCAGTGACAGTCTTATCACCCGACACCTCCAGCACCGCTGCGTCTGTGATATAGGGGACGCCCAGTTGTTCAACCTCTTCTATGAACCTGTCGGCATACTCCGGCCCGCTTAGGGTGGTTTTAAACCTGGTAAGTCCGAATCCGTCGTGTATACACTGGCGCAGGATTCCCCCCAGCTGCTTTTCCCGCTCCACAATAAGAATATTCCGAATTCCCTTATGGTACAGCTCCACGGCTGCGGCCAGGCCTGCAGGTCCTCCGCCCACAATAAGAACATCGACCCTCTCCACTGTTATCTCATTTAACTCAGCTCTCATTCTGCACCTCCTGTCGGACTTTTCCGTAAAACAGCTGAGAACCTTCCCCTGAATACAGAATCTCCGTCTCCTTTTTCCCCAGCTCCTCCTGCAGCATCTGGGCGATCCGCATCTGGCAGTATCCGCCCTGGCACCGCCCCATCATCGAACGGGTTCTGTATTTGACGCCTGTCACAGTATCCACACCCAGAGGATTGTGAATGGCCTCCAGGATCTCGGCCCTTGTAACCTTCTCGCAGCGGCAGACTACCTGGCCGTAATCAGGATTCTCCCGGATCCGGAGATTCTGTTCCTCAGGCGTCATCTCTTTAAACCGCTTAATTCCTTTTCTTACAGGATGAAAGTCCGGGTTGGGCCTGAGGTTTTCCCGCTCCGCCATAAGGCCTGCGGCATATCTGGCAATGGGCGCCGCCGCTGTAAGTCCCGGAGACTCGATGCCTATGAGATTGATGGCCCTGGGAGCGATATCGTCTCTTATCTCTATTTTGAAATCCTGAATGATTCCCTTGTCATCCACCCATTTTGGAAGGATTCCGGAGTAATTGCGGATATAGTCCTGCTTTTGGATACAGGGCCAGAGAGCCGACGCGCTTTCGGCCAGATAATCCATATTCTCCTGAGGCACGCCGTAATATGTAAAATCGGTTACCAGGTCCGCATTGGGGCCTACAATCACATTTCCGTCCGTAGTGTTGGTGACGTGGATTCCCATATAGGTGTTGCTGGGCACAGGGTATACAGGCAGAGGGAGCAGAGGGCCGGTTCTCTTGTCCAGGATAATATAATCACCCTTGGAGCCAATTATTTTATAGCCCTTTATCCCCAGCATATGGGATATTTTTCCGCAGCCAAGACCTGCGCTGTTGACTACCCAGCGGCTGTGGAACCGCCCCTTGGGAGTGGCGATACAGTAATTGCCGTCACCGTCCCTGTCAATGGCCGTAACCTCATGGCCCAGGAAATAGTCCGCTCCGTTCTGATGGGCGTTCTCAGCCAGTGCAATCGTGTAATTAAAGGGATCCACGATGCCGCTGTCAGGGAGAACATGGCAAACTCTCCCACAACCGCAGGCGCCAGCTCATGAAGGCGGGCTTTGTCAATAATCTTCAGCCCTCTGACCCCGTTAGCCTCCCCCTGTTCCACAGTGCGCTTCAGCGTCTCCAAATCCTCCTGGGTATTGCCTACCAGCACTTTGCCGCAGCGGATAAACTTAAAATCCAATTCCGCTGCAAGCTGCTCCATGTTTCGGTTTCCCTCCACACACAGCCTTGCCTTCAGGGTCCCCGTATCATATGCGAACCCTCCGTGAATCACCCCTGAATTGCGCCCGCTGGTTTCATTGCATACATCCATGTTCTTCTCAAGTACGCCGATTTTCAGGCTGTACCTGGACATTTCCCTGGCAATCGCGCTTCCCACCACGCCGCCGCCGATAATGAGCACATCGTATAGCTGCCTCATAGCTCTCTCCTCCTGTTGGAATCTCAGACAAAATGTATGGGTAACCCTTTTATTCATCCCATAAATATAATCTATTTTTATCATACTAAACTGAATTAGTCAACAAAAAAGATTCAAATTCATGGGATGAATAAGAATCTTTTTATAATGAATGTCACAAGAGTTCCTCTTTATAACGGTTGTCATTGTACATCAGGTGGAAGTACATGGCCTGCTCTGCGTCCACTGGGCGGCGGCTGCGGACGGCTTCAAAGATCCTGCGGTGGGACAGAAGGGTCTGTTCGTATTCCGTCTCCTGAACGGAGCCGGCAAAGACCCGGACCCCGTGGGTGATGACCGGGAGAAGGTTAACCATGACCACATTGTGGCTGCAGCGGGCTATCTGGGAGTGGAACCGGCAGTCCTTTTCTGCATAGTCCTCTCTCTTTTCCATGGCCTCCTCCAGGTCAAGAAGGATGTTTTCCAGCGTAAGTATGTCTTTCTCTGTTGCATTCTGGGCTGCAAGGGCAGCCAGAGGCGGCTCCAGCATCACCCGTACCTGAATCAAATCCTCAGTCAGCTTTCTGCGGTCCTCAATCAGGGAGAATCCCAGAGGATCCGTCCGCCACGCCGTTTTGTCCGAGACAAAGGTTCCGGAACCCTGGCGGATGGTTACAATGTTGCGGGACATAAGGATCCGAAGGGCCTCCCGCACCGTGTTGCGGCCTGCTCCCAGGCTTTCCACCAGTTCCGCCTCAGTGGGCAGCTTGTCGCCGGAGGTGCAGCCCTTCTCCTGTATCATATTTAAAATCTTTTGGGCCGTAATCTCGCCCAGCGTCTGCTTTTCCATAAGGCCTCCTTTTTATTCCATCTGGCAGAAAAGGGCTTCTGAATACACCCTAAATTCTCACAATTTTATATCCGGCGGCTTTGGAAAGACGGTTCATAATGGCCTGTCCCAGATGATCCTCCGGGAAGCTTTCTGAAAATATATATTCCACCTGAAGATCATCGAACTCTCTCAGCAACCCATAGAGATTGTGGGCTACCGATTCCTGGCTGTCTCTGGCTCCGATGCTGCGGACCAGGCCTTCAGGGTAGCTGTCTCTGGACTCGTCTGTACAGATAATTCCTACTCTGCAGCCCTGGGACAGCTTTTCCTCTGCGAGAGCCCGCACTTTGGCTATCATGCGCCCCACCTGGGTTTTCTCCATAGTCGCCGGGCCGCCCTGCCCCGTCTCCACCAGCGTAAGATCTGCCTTGGGGGCATAATGCCTGTACTTCATTCCCGGCGCCTTTGGCTTTACATCGGAGGACAGAGGGCCCAGTATGGCAGGATCTACCGTGATCTCTTCCAGCACCTGGCGCAGCATCTCCATAGTGACGGCTCCAGGACGCAGCACTGAGGCACCGGCGCCGACACGTCCACAATGGTGGATTCCACTCCGATTCCCACAGCTCCGCCGTCAATTATCATATCAATACGTCCCTTCATGTCCTGCCACACATGGTCTGCGGTTGTAGGGCTGGGACGGCCGGAAGTATTGGCGCTGGGCGCCGCCACCGGCACTCCGGCCAGAGCGATGAGCCGGTTCGCCACCGGATGGTCCGGCATGCGGACGGCCACCGTATCCAGGCCTCCTGTGGTTCCGTAGGGGACTTTATTGCTTTTAGGAAATATTATGGTCAGGGGGCCCGGCCAGAATGCCTCATAAGCCTGCGTCCTGCCTCGGGAATCTCCTTTACCAGGGGCTCCACCTCTGCCTCACAGGAGACATGGGCGATGAGAGGATTGTCAGAAGGACGGCCCTTGGCCTCATAGATTTTCCCGGCCGCCCTTTCATCCAGGGCATTTCCTCCCAGACCGTAGACCGTCTCTGTGGGAAATGCCACAAGGCCGCCTTTTCGGAGTATCTCTGCGGCCTCCAGAAGTTCCTTATCCTCAATATGACTTTGGTCTTTTATTACAATTCTCTTTGTTTCCATTTTTTACCTCTAATGCAGTGCAGATTCCATGTTCTGTTTTTTGCCGGGCAGAAAACTGCCGGCGTCCAATTCATTTTAACACCGGCAGCTTTGAATGTAAAGTTTCTGACATTAACAGGCAGGATCTGCGGACCCTTTCCCTGGAGCTGGCAGCAGTATTCCACAGAATGGTTTTGTCCATGGAGGGGGAATCTTATTGCCGGGCGCGCCTCACGATTTCACTTACATATTCCGCCGCCGCCTCCCACCGGCTGTCCTTCACCATATCCTTCGGTATCAGATTGCTTCCGATTCCCACGCCTATAAAGCCCTGGTTCAGCAATTCCCTTATATTGTCTGCGGTTACTCCCCCCACAGCCACATACTCGGTGCCGTCGAAGGGGCCCTTCAGACTCTTAATGTAGGACCGGGGCATCTCTCCCGCAGAAGAGCTTCATGACGGAATACCCGTATTCCAGGCAGACAGTCACATCTGTGGGGGTCAGCACCCCCGGCAAAAGAGGAATCTCATGGTTTCTGCAAAATTCCATAGTGCCCACAACAGCCGAGGGCGTCAAGAAAAACTGAGCCCCGGCCGCCCTGGCCTCCCTGCACCGCTCCTGGTTAATGACCGTCCCCGCTCCCACAAAGGCCTGATCTCCAAAGCGGTTTCTCATCATCTCAATCTGTTTTACTGCCTCCGGAGAATTCATGGCAACCTCAAACATATGGATTCCGCCTTTATATACGGCCTCCGCATAGTCCAGGGTTTTTTCCAGGGGTACATTGCGCATGATTGCGCATACCTTATTGTTCTCCAGTATATGTTTCATGTTCTGCTCCTTTCATATCCGGCAGGCCCTGGGCCCGTCTGGAATTCACCTGTAAATAACGGCCTGACCCTTAAGGGCCGCCTCCATCTGTTCTCTGGAAGGATAGCCTTCCGTGTCCCCATATGTCTCGGTGGCAAGGGCCCCGGCCACCGCCCCCATGCGGCCGCACTCCTCCACCTCTTTTCCTTCCAGTATACCGCAGAGGAACGCGGCGTTAAAGGCGTCGCCTGCCCCCACCGGATCCACGCAGGTGCAGGGGAATGCGGGAATAGAGGCAAACACCTCAGGACTTCCCACAGAGGCGCCCTTAGCTCCGTCCTTCACCGCTATCAATCCGGCCTTTCCCTTTTTGAAGAGCAGATCCATGACCTTAAGCGCATCCTCCGTCCCCAGCAGGTTTTGGCCTCCTCCGCTCCCAGGAGCACAATTTGGGCTTCATCATTATTTCTCTCAGCATGGCACATAATCCTGGTCCTTCCACAGCCTTCTGCGGATATTAGGGTCAAAGCTTACAGGTATCCCGTGTTTGGCTGCTGTGTCCATGGCCGCTTCCACCGTCTCCCGGCAGGTTTTGCTGAGAACCGGCGTTATGCCGGTGAGGTGGATAATCCGCGAGGACGCCAGATAGTCCTGATCCAGCATATCCGGCGTCAGGTGGCTGGCTGCGGAATTTTCCCTGTAGTAAAACACAGAGGTCTCCGAAGCATTTCTTACCTGCTTGAACATGATTCCTGTCCTGTGTTCCGGGTCGGATACCACCCGGCTGGTATCCACGCCCTCGGCCCGTATGGAATTGCGGACGAACTCCCCGAACTCGTCTTTCCCCAGGCTGCTGACCCACCCGGCGCTGTGCCCCAGCTTCGAGGCTCCTATGGCCAGATTGCTCTCAGCCCCGGCTATCCTCATTTCAAAATTCCTTACATACCGCAGATATCCCGTTGAACCCGGTGTAAAGGCGGCCATCGTTTCTCCAATGGTAATTATTTCCGGCATATTCCCCTCCTATAGTTGATAATTATCTGCCGCCAGGCGAATCCAGGATCTCTCCCCTCTCATCCCCCTCCTTCTCCTGTGCATCGCCCTCCTGGGATTGATTCAGGTAATTATAAACGGTAAACCGGGAGATACCGAGATAATCTGCAACCTTCTCCGCTGACTTTTTAATGAGAAAAGCGCCCTTTTGGTCCAGGTAGCGGACCACTGCAACCTTCTCCTCCTTCGTCAGTGTCAAAAGCTGGCCGCCGGTGCTGTTCACCGCCTCCTCCATGAGAATTTCCAGAAGTTCGTCCACATTGCTTGTGAATACTTCTTTTGTATTCGTCCCCGCTCCGTAACCGCTGAGCTCCCTCATGGCGGCTTCCCCCATAACCAGCCCTGTAATGTCCATATTGATGCAGAGGCTGCCCTCCACTCTGCCCTCAGGTCCCCGGAAGTACTTGCTGGAGGAGCGCAGGATCCGTCCGTCTCCGGTACGGTTGACGTAACCGTACTGATCCTCAGGCGCAGCGGTGCCCCGGAGAATCTCCAGGCCTGTGTTGGTTCCGCCGCCTCCCAGCTGCGCCCTGTTACGTGGCCGTTGTAGATAGCCACAATGGTTTCTCCATAAGGGCGGGTCAGGTCGTGGAGCGCCACCTCGCAGTTGGATCCGAACTGGAGGGCAATGCATTTTGCCAGACTGTCCAGCACCTCAAAATTATCCCTTACATATCCCACAGAATTCCCCCAATCTCCTATAACTTCAACAATCTGTTTAATTTTATTCTAAAGATTTCTCAGTATTTTGTCAATATATTTAGTGTTCTCAGTGATTTTTTTTAAATTTCCTCTGTTTTTTATCTTTATATCGGGGTTAACGGTTTTATTAATCCGGGTTCTAAAGAAATAATCAACAATTTGTTGATGTGTATTACATGAAAACCGGCCGCACCTGTCAAGGTGCAGCCGGCTTATCCAAGCGTTTTATCCGGGCATTTTTTCATATTCCAACTCTAGAAGCCTGAACGGCTCCCTCTTGTTTCTCTGATACACAGCGGCCGGCCCGATGGGGCGGACTTCAGGCTTTTATGGGCTTCTTCCACCCAATGGCGCCCGGACCGCATTTGCCGATACACTCTCCGCACTGGATGCACTCCCTGTCTCCCACCTTTTTTATATCCATCTTGCAGGTTTTAACACACAGGCCGCAATTCGTGCATCCATCCTCGTCCACCTTCACGCCCAGCATAGCCACAGGGGCAAAAAGAGAGTAGATGGCCCCCAAGGGGCAGAGAAAACGGCAGAAGCTGCGGTAAATGAACACAGAAGCGGCTGCAATCACAGCCAGCACGCCTGCCTTCCAGGCAAAGAGGGCCCCTGCCAGGCTGCCCAGGTTTTCATCCAGCAGCACCAGGGGAATTCCTCCCTCCAAAGTCCCTGCAGGGCAAATATACTTACAGAAGGCGGGAACGGGAAATCCCAGGGCTATCTTATAGACAACCGGCAATACCAACACGAAAACCACCAGTATGATATACTTCAGATTCGACAGCGCCCGGGTCGCTCTGTTTTTCTTCAGTTTCGGCCCGGGTATCTTGTAGAGAAGCTCCTGGATGAAACCGAAGGGACAGAGAAAGCCGCAGACCGTCCTGCCTAACATGACCCCAAACAGAAGCAGCGTTCCCAATATGTAAAAGGGCAGCTTCCGATCCATGGAGGCCAGGGAATTCTGAAGGGTTCCCAGAGGACAGGAACCGATAGCTCCGGGGCAGGAGTAACAATTCAGCCCCGGCACACAGGCGCCCTTTATCTTTCCCCTGTAGATACTTGCTTCCCCAAAGCCTTTCAGGTTTAAATTATATAACAATGCAGCGCAAAGCTGTATCAGCCGTCGTTTCATTCATTCTGTCCCTTTCATCCGATTCCGATACATTCCAGGCATACGCGGATGGCTTTCTGAAACGCATCCCTGTATCCGCCCTGGTACACCCCCAGTATCAGAAACAGGATCCCAAGAATCAGAAGGAAGATGGCTGTTTTATTCTGTTTTGTACAAGGTTTCATGGATATCCCCTTCTCTCTTCTGCGTCCGGGCCTGTATTTGCGCGTTACAGGCCTAAGGCTTCTTTGTATATTCCATACATGGTATCGGCGTCGCTGGCTCCGGTGGAAAGGTGGGTTATCGTTCCCTCCCCGTCCAGGATAACGGTATAGGGAATTCCGTTGGTGGGATACAGCATGGATACGGCGTAATCTTCATCCAGAACTACAGGGAAGGTATAGCCGTTCTTATCTATAAAATCCTTTACGGTATCCCCGTCATCCCCGCAGTTAACTGCAATAATTCCAATCTCATCTCCGAACTCCTCTTTCAGGCGCTCAAAGGCCGGCATCTCCTTTACGCAGGGTCCGCACCAGGTTGCCCAAAAATTGAGAATCACGGGCTTGCCCTGAAGATCGGAAAGAGTGACGGTGGTTCCGTCCGCCAGCTCTGCGGTAAAATCAGGCGCTTTATTGCCTTCTTTGAGAGGGGCTCCCGGCTTTGGCTCTATGCCTGCATCCCCGGCTCCCGCCGCTTCCGTCCCCTTTTCACTTCCGGCCGCTTCCGCTCCGGCCTCCGCAGCCCCGGCCTTTGTGGTTTCTTTTGCGCTTGTTGTCTCCGTCTGTGCCGCAGTTGTCTCCGTCTTATTTCCGCTGCTGCATCCTGCCAGCATCACTGCCATGCAAGAACCGCCAAATATTTTTCATGGTATTCTCCTCCTTGTGATGAGCACCCGGCGCCTGTGGTTCAGATGCCCTGTGCGGTACATGTGGCTTGCTCTGCGGTCATCCTTTCTCCGCTTAGGGCAGGACTTCCATAGGAAGCCAAAAATCCCAGAGAATGGCCTTTTACCGTATCTCTGGGATTTACTCTATCATATTTGTTATCTTCTGTCCACCCGACTAAATAGGGGTTTTCATGAAAGTTTTATTAAGCTTTCATGAAGAGCTCAGAAACCTACACCTCGTCTACCACAGGAGTGACTTCACGCTCGCTGTAATGGTGGGCCTGCTCAAGCATCATATCCTTCACTTTCATAAGCCTGGTCTGGGAGCTTCGCTCATTTTCATCCAGCTTCATGGTGATATAGCGGATATTCTGCTGCGTCTGAGGAATCATTACGTGCTCCAGCGCATTTACACGGCGGCGGGTCTTCTCGATCTCCGCAGCCATCAGCTGGCAGGATTTCTCACACTCAGCCAGACGCAGCATATCAGGCAGAAGGTCCGCCAGGCTTTTCACTGCGCCGTCCAGGTCGCTGGAGGTGAATGCAAAGCCGTAAGAATAGATGTCATTGGGATCGGAAGTTCTGGTGTTGTACTTGAACACCGGAATCTCCACGCTCATGACATTCCTCGTCTCCGCCTCCAGATAAACCTCCTGCTTGGGAGCCATAAGGGCCACATTCAGGGCTTCGTCCGTCATGCCGGAACGTGCCAGCACGAAATTCTGGTTAGCCGCAGCGATGCCTGCCTCCACCTTCTCACGAAGGACTTTGTTCTCGCGCACCAGGTCCAGGAACTGACGCATTAATTCATCCCGCTTATCCTTTAAGAGCTTATGACCGCGGATGGCTGTCGCCAGCTTTTTTTTCAAACGGGTAAGCTCCATACGGGTGGGATTTACATGTTTTGCACCCATGTTATGTCAACTTCCTTTCTGCCGGCCTGGGATTTGGCTGTCTCTCTGCCCCGCCTGCCCCTGCTGCAGGTTCCTTCCCTTAAGGTTCGGTTCCCCGCAGGTCTTTGGCGCAGCAGCCAGTTCCCTCACCGGGCTGTGACTGCAGTTTATTTTGCATCATAATACAGATCCAGGAATTTGTCCTTGATACGTTTCAGCTCGCTCCTTGGGAGGATGCGTAAGAGCTTCCAGCCGATATCCATGGTTTCCTCGATATCACGGTTGGCATAGTAGCCCTGTGAAACATACTCTTTCTCAAATTCATCTGCAAACTTGGCATACAGCTTATCCATATCGGTCAAAGCCGCCTCGCCCAGAATCACCATCAGTTCCTTGGCGTCCTTGCCGCGGGCGTAGGCTGCAAACAGCTGGTTCATAACATCGGCGTGGTCCGCCCTGGTCTTTCCCTCACCGATACCCTTATCCTTCAGACGGGACAAGGACGGCAGTACGTCGATAGGCGGTGTAACAGCCTTGCGGTACAGCTCACGGCTCAGGATAATCTGACCCTCTGTGATGTAGCCTGTAAGGTCAGGAATGGGGTGGGTCTTGTCGTCCTCGGGCATGGAAAGAATCGGTATCATGGTGATGGAGCCGTTCTTGCCCTTCTGGCGTCCTGCTCTCTCATACAGAGAAGCCAAATCCGTATACATATATCCGGGATAACCGCGGCGGCCGGGAACTTCCTTCCGGGCGGCGGAAATCTCGCGGAGTGAGTCTGCATAGTTTGTGATATCCGTCAGAATAACCAGCACGTGCATATTCTTCTCAAATGCCAGGTACTCTGCCGCCGTCAACGCCATACGCGGCGTGGCGATACGCTCTACGGCAGGGTCATTGGCCAGATTGATGAACATAACGCTCCGGTCGATGGCCCCTGTCTCACGGAAGCTCTCCATAAAGAAGTTGGCCTCCTCGAAGGTGATACCCATGGCTGCAAATACTACGGCGAAGGGCTCATTGGTTCCACGCACCTTTGCCTGACGTGCAATCTGAGCGGCCAGGTTGGCGTGGGGCAGACCGGATGCGGAGAAAATAGGCAGCTTCTGTCCGCGCACCAGGGTGTTCAGTCCGTCTATGGCGGAGATACCCGTCTGGATAAACTCCTCAGGATAGCTTCTGGCAGCGGGATTCATAGGAAGGCCGTTGATATCCATACGCTTCTCAGGAAGGATATCGGGGCCGTTGTCAATGGGCTTGCCCATGCCGTCAAACATGCGGCTGAGCATATCCTCGGAAACGCCCAGCTCCATGGTGCGTCCCAGGAAACGGACCTTGCTGGAATCCAGGTTAATGCCTGTGGCTGCCTCATACAGCTGAACCATGGCATTGCTGCCGTTGATTTCCAGCACCTTGCAGCGCCGTCTCTCGCCGCTTGCCAGCTCGATCTCTCCCATCTCATCGTAGGTTACTCCCTGTACGCCGCGGACCAGCATAATCGGACCTGCTACCTCTTCAATTGTTCTATATTCCTTGGGCATTAGAAGTCCTCCTTTCTGCTCAGCTCACTGTTAATCTCGCTCTCCAGGGTCCCTATGACATCTGCATAAACCTTATTCAGGTCCGCTTCCTCTGTGTATTTGAACCGGCCGATAGCCTCGCGGACAGGAAGGTTAACCAGACGCTCAATGTTCACGCCCTGGTTAAGGGCCTCGCCTGACTGGTCAAAATAGGCCAGAATCAGCTTCATCAGCATATGCTGCTTTGTAAGAGAGGTAAATGTATCAATCTCATGGAATGCGTTCTGGTGGAGGAAGTCCTCACGGATGGAACGGGCTGCTTCCAGCTTCAGTCTGTCAGGGGCGGACAGGGCGTCCATACCTACCAGCTGTACGATCTCATTTAACTCCGACTCTTCCTGAAGGAGTCTCATAAGCCGGGCGCGAAGCTCCGTCCAGTCGCTCTCAACCTCTGCATTAAACCATTTCTCCATGGTATCTACATACAGGGAATAGCTGGTCAGCCAGTTGATGGCAGGGAAATGTCTCTTATATGCCAGGTCTGCATCCAGGCTCCAGAATACCTTTACTATACGCAGGGTAGCCTGGGTTACAGGCTCGGAAATATCGCCTCCTGCAGGGGAAACAGCGCCGATAACCGACAGGGCTCCCTCCCTGTTGTCGCTGCCCAGGGAGATTACGCGGCCTGCGCGCTCGTAGAACTGCGCCAGACGGGAACCCAGGTATGCAGGATAGCCCTCCTCGCCGGGCATCTCCTCCAGACGTCCTGACATCTCTCGGAGAGCCTCGGCCCAACGGGAGGTGGAGTCTGCCATGAGCGCTACGGAGTAGCCCATATCGCGGAAGTACTCGGCAATGGTGATACCTGTATAAATAGAGGCCTCACGGGCTGCCACAGGCATATCGGAGGTGTTTGCAATCAATACGGTACGCTCCATCAAAGATTTTCCCGTCTTTGGATCCTTAAGCTCCGGGAACTCGTTCAGAACGTCCGTCATCTCGTTGCCCCGCTCTCCGCAGCCGATGTAAACCACAATATCTGCATCCGCCCACTTGGCAAGCTGGTGCTGCACTACGGTTTTACCGGATCCGAAAGGCCCTGGAACGGCGGCAACGCCTCCCTTGGCAATGGGGAACAGGCAGTCGATAACACGCTGGCCTGTAACCAGAGGCATATCTGGAGAAAGCTTTCTCTGATAAGGCGTCCCTTACGTACCGGCCATTTCTGCATCAGTCCCACCGGATGCTCCTGGCCCTTCTCGTCTGTTACAACCGCCACCGTATCGGTAACTGTATATTCACCTGGGCTGATATAGGTAAGGGTCCCCTCTATCCCAACAGGTACCATGATTTTCTGCTGTACCACATCGGTTTCCTGAACCACGCCGATGATATCGCCGCCGGTTACCTTGCCGCCCACAACTGCCTGGGGCTCAAATTTCCATTTCTTGTCCCTCTTTAAGGACGGAACCTCCACACCGCGGTTTAAAAGGTTGCCTCCCGTCACTTCCATAATGGCATCCAAGGGACGCTGGATACCGTCGTATATACTTCCAATCAGTCCGGGCCCAAGCTCCACGCTCATAGGAACGCCTGTGGATTCCACCGGCGCCCCCGGTCCCAGTCCGGAGGTCTCCTCGTAAACCTGGATGGAAGCTTTATCGCCATGAATCTCTATGATTTCGCCTATGAGACGCTGTTCGCTGACACGGACCACGTCGAACATGTTCGCGTCACGCATGCCTTCTGCGACGACCAGCGGACCGGCTACTTTTTTAATTACGCCTTTGCTCATCTTTTACCTCCTGCTCTAATTATTAAATATAATATCCGAGCCAACTGCCTGCTCAACCGACTTCTTAACCGCCATAATTCCCTTGCCCGTATTGCCGGACACGCCGGGAATCAAAATGATGGCAGGAAGGTCGGCTTCACGGTAGCGGTCAATCTCCGGTTCTACCTGGCTGCCAGCGCCTCTGTAATATAAATTACAGCGTAGCCGCTCTCCCCCAGATCCCTTAACTTCTTTCCTGCTTCCACCGGGTCTGTTACGGGAAATGGTTCCAGACCCAGAGCTGCAAAGCCGTAGATACTGTCACGGTCGCCCATCACTGCAATCTTATACATACATCTCCCTTACCCTTTCCCGGATGGACTCCTCGGGAAGATGATTAAGTTTCCCGGAAAGTACAATCCGAACTGATTTGATTTCATTTTCACGCGCTAAAATGTAAGCTGCCAGCGGTCCCAGTCCAAAGGGAATATACTGCTGGGGCTTAATCCTGCGTATCATCAGATTGTCGCACCACCGCTCAAAGGCCGAAGGTGAGCGGCGCAGTTCTTCTACCGCATCTGCGTAGGGAGTGGATTCCAGGTACATGCCGATGGCATCTCCTCCCTCGATTGCCGCCTGAGCCAGGCGGTAAATATCAAAGGTATCACAAGGCGCCAGCGCCTGCTCCAAAAATGCCCTGTCCTTACCGGTACGGGACGCCCGCACCGCCGTCTTTATATCTGCTGCTGCCACTGTCAGTTCTGCATAAAGCTTTAAAAACTCATTGCCGGATTCCATACCTGCACAGTAAATGGCATCCAGAGCCGCCTTGTCGATAATAATATCGCACAGCTGGCCGTCCTGGGTGTACAGAAGGGCTTTGTACGCCTCCTCAGCAGGCCCTCTCATGGCCTCCGGCAGGTTCTGAAACTCCCGGTTTTGGATCGCGTCTTTAATCAGTTTCACATCCAGGGTTCCCTGGTCAATGAAAATCCCGGGGAATTCGTGACCCATCCGGGCCTCCTTGATCGCCGCCTTCAGGTTGTGGTAATCGTTGGCGTACAAAAATACGTCGAACACGGATTTATCCTCCACAAGCTCCGAAATCAACCCCCAGGTTTTCTCCCTCTCCACGGCCAGAAGCTCTTCGGTATTGGTGATACCGTCGCCCCCCCAGCCTTTTTCATTCAGGAGCTGGATACATTCATCATAGCTTTTTGCAGCCGTCAGCTGCTCTAAAAATGCACCGGATAGCAGGGACAATTCTTTGGAACGGATACGGGCTACTGCATAAACATATTTATCTGCCATTCAAAAGTTCCTCCTAATAAGTCTGAGAACGCCCTACGTTCATGAAAACAGAATCTCCTGCGCTTTATCCTGTAACAGCTCATGTGCAGAATCAAAGAGCGCGTCAATAGAGCAGTTCTCCTCAATCCCTCCATAAGTAAGCACAAATCCGGCGTCTATGTCCCTGGCGTCCCCGGATATGCGCAGCGCCGCGCCCCTGCCTTTCAGGGCAGCGTTTAATTTTTCTTCAAATCCCTGGGGAAGCCGGGCCAGATCCTTTGCTGAGAACAGGATTTCTCCCTCCCCGGACTGTGCGGATTTGACTGCCAGCTTCAGAATCATATCGAAATAGGCCTCAGCTCCATATTCTTAAGCTCTTCCTTAGCTCTGGCAATGGTATCCCCGATAAGCTTCTGCTTTTCAGCCAGAAGGCTGCCCCGTTTCTTAAGCTCCGCTGCGGATTTTCCCCGTTCAAGGATGTTGGCCACAGCCTGGGCCGAGCGCCTCTCAATGTCGGCGCATTCCGCCTCCGCCTCTTTGCGGGCCGTCTCAAGGATTTTCTCCGCCTCTGCCCTGGCAGCCTCTATGGTCCGGGCCGCCGCCGCTTTGGATTCCTCCTCTATCTGGCCGATGATTTTATCTAATCCCGCCATGCCTTGCTCTCCTTTCTTAAGTTCCTTTGGTCTGTCGGATTATACAGCAACGCCTGCAATACCAAAGATAGCAAGAATGGAGATAAGCAGCGCCAGGATGGCGTAAGTCTCAACCATGGCAGGGAAAATCATGGCTTTACCAAACTGGTCGGGTTTCTTTGCAACTAAGCCGATACTTGCCACAGCAGCCTTGCCCTGCTTCATAGCGGACCATAAGCCTACGAAAGCCATGGGAAGGCAGGCGGCCAGGTATAAAGCGCCCTTAGCTAAGGAGATGTTGGAATCTCCGCCCATGATACCGATCTGTGTCAGCGTGATGAAGCCGATAAGCAGGCCGTAGATACCCTGTGTGCCGGGAAGCAGCTGCAAAACCAGTACCTTGCTGAATTTGCCCGGATCCTCCGTGACAACTCCCGCCGCAGCCTCGCCTGCAATGCCAACGCCGATGGCTGAACCGATTCCTGCAAAAAGTGCCGCCAGCACTGCTCCTGTTAACGCTAAAACAATTCCCATATTCTCCATAACTAAATGTCCTCCTTGACTTTGTAATATTTTGTGTGGATGGCGAAGGGTTCAAATTTCCTTCCGCCTCCTTCATAAAACTTTCCAAAAAATTCCACAAACTGCAGACGGTTTGTATGAACATAAGCTCCCAGGCATTAATTGCCAGGTTTAAGCTGTGTCCGATTATAAATACCAGGATAAATACTATGATTCCCGGTATGGAATTACCCACCATGCTTCCCATCTTGTTGAATACGGTGGAGATAACGCTTGTTGCAAGGCCCAGAGCCAGAAGCCTGGAGTAGGACAGGATATCGCTGAGATATGAAGTCACCCCGTACGCCCCGTACAGCCCCTTTAACAAACGCTTGAACCAGTTCCTGGACTCCCTTCCACTGGTCAGTATAATTCCTATAAGTCCGATGACCGCAGCCACCGCAGCCACCGTTCCGGCAGAAGCGGGGAGGGTGAAGCTCAGACCCAGCATTTCCGTAAACATGGACATGGTCAGCAGATACACAATGCCTCCGCCTACCAGCATATACCAGAACACCGCATCATAAATTCCGTCTATGACCTGACCGTTCCTGATACAGCTGTAAAACTTAACGCCAAGGCCTGTAAACAGGTGGATAATTCCCAGCAGGAACGCAAACACCAGCATCTTCATGGGCAGGCTCACAGGCTCGAACCAGATAGGCGCAAGACGGATATCCGGCCGGTTGAAAAATGTAGTTGCAATCACATTCACGCATCTCCGAAAAAGCTGCCGAACATAAAGCCCCAGAAGGCGGTTGACACGCCGCAGAACATGAACATCTTAATGGTCTTTTTAAAGCCCGGCTCCATATTCTTAAGCTTTAACAGGCAGTAAGCGCAGCCCCCCACCATAATCAGCCCGTAGGCCGCATCGGAGAGCATAAGCCCGAACAGCACATAGTAGAACACCGCCACAACAGGGGACGGATCCATCTCGCCCTTGCCGGGAAGGCTGTAACTCTCGATAACTCCCTCCACAGGCTCCACAAACTTATTGTTGTGAAGGAGCACCGGCACGTCTTCCTTATCCTCCGGCTCGGAAAATTCCACTACCGTATCGTATTTGTCTTTGAGAAGCTTCTCCAGATTCCCGGCCTTCACCACAGGCACATAGCCGGTGATAAAAACACGCTTCTGGACTGGACGAGACTGCTTAATACTCCGTATTTCTCAGCTCTCATGGTGTAATAGTCCGCCACAAACCGGAGGGCTTCCCTGTGGGCCGCCATAGCTGCGATCTTGCTCCGGCACGCCTCAATCTCCGCCTTCACCCCGGCGAGCTCCTCCTCCAGCGCGGCAGCCCGCTTTGCAGGCACCATGGAAGTGAGGGGAGGCTTTACAAAGTTCATTTTTTTGAGGGCGTCCTCCACAGCTTCCGCCTCCGCCCTTGAGCAGACGATAAAAAGACAGGTCTGCTGCTTTCCTGCACTGACGATCGTTACGTCAATGGTTTCCGCCTGGCCTGTCAGAACCCCAAGCTGTTCTGTTATCTGTTCCAGGGACAGTTCCTCCTGTATGGAACCGATAAACGCCGCCGCCTTCCTGGTCCCTTTAAAATCAAGAGGCAGGTCAAAGGTATTCCAGGGAACAAGCGCCTCCAGCTGCTGTTCCAGCTTCGGTATCTGTGCGCTGCTTTCCCCAATCTGTTTTGCATAATCCTGTATGCGGCAGGCCTTTTTCATGGCCTCCTCATGGTTCACCGCATTTCCCTCGTACTCGTCTACAGAGAGTATCTCCCTGCCTGCAAAGGAGGAGAGCATGCCCTTGTCCTCCGGCGCATACTTCTCCAGAACAGTGAGAGCCTGTTCCGCAATTAAGGCATTTCGTTCAAATACGGTTTTGGAAGAAGTTACATCCATCTTCCGGAATGTCTCATCTTCCTCCAGCACATTGCTGATTTCCAGTACTCCCTGGCGCTGCAGAAGCTCAAGGGTACCCTTCCGGTCCTTCTTCAGTCCGCAGATCAGCACTTTTTTCATGGGCACTATTGCCACATTCGCGCGCCTCCCTTCCTACAGCAGCTCCGATAAAATAAGTTTCACTGCCTGCTCTTGTTTGCCGGCTACCTGACTGCGCAGGTTTTCCAGCTCCGACACTTCCTCGGTCCGGGCAGCCTGAATCATGGCTTCTCCCTGCGTCTTGGCGTCCTCTTCTCTCCCGGCAGCCGCTTCTCTGGCCCTGCGGGTCATGTCCGCTTTCAGCTCCGCCGCCTGGATCCTTGCCTGTGCCACAATTTCTTCCGCTGCTTTCGCTGCATCCTTTTCCTCTGCTTCCGCAGCAGCCTCTGCTTTGCGAATCGCATCAATCGTTTCCTGGGCCAATCCAAAATCCCCCTTTCTTATCCGGAATCCCACAAATAGTGATTGCTGGTTTATGTACCTAGTGTGCTCCAATAACCCTGTGGGAATACTATGGCAAACGCATTCTTCCGAAGAAATGACATATTTTTTGCATTTGACCATATCTTTCCTGCTATTTTTGTACAATCTGGATAGATTATAACCCATCATTTTAAAATTATCAATCCGCTTTCTGTGTTTTACACAAAATGCCTTAGCAGATCTTAATTTTTTTGTATGATGCGTCATGCTTTTTGATTGTTGCTGTACAACAATCCGTGTAACAAAATAGGCTGCAGGCTTAAGGCGCTCCCCAGTCTATCTGCAGCCACATTTTGTTCTATCATATCATCTTTTCTATGATTTGAAAATAGTAATTTTTTAACATTTTTATAACGAACCTTAATCCGCGATTATTACCCGCTTTTTTCCGCTGCCGTTCATCAGGCTGTAATATACGGGAAGCATCAGCAGGGACAGCACTGTGGACGCCGTTAGTCCGCCGATATTAACAAGGGCAAGACCCTGGGTCGTTGCGCCGCTGTCGCCCAAAGCCAAAGCCATGGGCACCATGGCCACTACCGTAGTCAGCGTAGTCATGAGGATTGGCCGCAGCCTCGTAGCGCCCGCCTCTATCAGAGCCGTGTTCAGATCCATCTCCCGCCTGTACTGGTTTACCGTATCCACATATAGAATACCGTTGTTAACAACCGTACCTACCAGCATAAGGAAACCCAGAAGGGAGGTCATGCTGATGGCGCTGTCCGCCAGCCACAAAAGGCCAAATGCGCCGATCAGGCAGAAGGGAATGGTGGTCATTACCATGATAGAGAATTTGGCGACTCAAACTGAGCAGCCATTACCACAAATACCAGGAATACTGCCAGCGCGATAGCCTGGAACAACGCCGTAAATTCCTCTGCCATGGATTCCTCCATATTGCTCTTTGCCACAGATACGCTTCCGGACACGTTGGGATCCACCACCTCTTTCTGAAGCAGAGCCTTGGTGTTCTTGTCTGAGTTCTCTGTATAGATACCGCTTATAGTGGCTCTGTACTGCTTATCCTGCCTTGAAATCGAAGCGGGACTGTCCGCAAACCGGATTTCAGCCACATCTGTGATCGCCACGGAGCTGCCGGAGGGCGTCTGGAGGGTGATGGTTTCTATCTGATCCAGCGTTCTGTAACGATCCTTCGGATAGATAACCTTTATATCCACGTCCTCGCCGTCAATATCCATGGTGGTCGCCGTAATACCGCTGAGCATATTGTTTAAGGTTGCGCCAATCTGTGCAGGCGACAGGCCTGCCGCCTTGGCTTTAATGGGATTCACCGTAATCTTTACTACAGAGGCGGCATTTTCAAGGTCGGAATGCACCTTTGTCAGCTCCGGACGCTCACTGAGCTTCTCGGCTATCTTGTCGCTGGCTGCCTTTAAGTCGTTGTAATTGGTGCTCTGAAGGTTGACCTGATAATCATTCTCGGAACCCATCATTGCGCTGACCTGGGAGTATTTCTCAACGGTTATATTCGTATCGGACATGCTGCCCAGTTCCCGTTTCCACTGCTTAACCAAATCCTCCGTATCCATCTTCCTGTCTTTTTTCAGGTAAATCGAGATACTGGGGTCTGAGCTCATACTGAGGCCGGAACTTCCTGCCGTGATAAAATAGGATTCCACATCAGGGCCTGGACGATAACCGCCTCTATCTCTTTTAATATGCCGTCTACCTTGTCAATCTCCATACCCGGTTTCATCTCCGCCGTGATGGAAATCTGCCCCTGGTCGTCCTCCGCCATCATCTCAGACTTAAGCTGGGTTGCCAGGAAAACAGAGAATATCAAAAGGGCCACGGAGGCCAGCATAACGATGGCTCTCTTTTTAAGAAAGCCTTTCATAACGCTTCTGTAGGCTTCCTGCATCTTCTCAACAGGTCTTGACAAAGGAGCCGTCTTTCGCTCAATGGGTTTATAAATCATGTAGCAGAGAGGCACCACCGTGATCGCAGAGATCAGGGAGGCCGTCATGCAGAATACAATGGTAAAGCCCAGAGGGCGGAACATCTGTCCCGTCATGCCTCCAAGCATAGCCAGAGGCAGGAACACCACGCAGGTGGTGATGGTGGATCCGATAACCGACTGGTACACAACGCCGGTTCCGTTGAGGGCCGCCTTGGCGAATTCCTTAAACCCTGTGTCGTCCGTGGCTCTGAAGCAGCTCTCCAGTACAACCGTAGAGTTATCCACCATCATACCCACGCCTAATACCAGGCGCTCAAAGTAATTACGTTCAGGCTGAAGCCCATAATCTGCATCAATATAAGAGAGGACAGGATTGACACCGGTATGGAGCTTCCTACAATCATAGACGCCTTCAAATCTCCAAAGAACAGCCAGATGATGACCATGGAAATGATAATAGCCATAATCATAGTCTGGATAACAGAGGTCAGGGAAGACATGATCGAGTCTTTGTCGTCGTCCACCACTGTAATGGAGAGAGCGGGATCCTGCAGGGTCAAATCCTTAATTACCTTTTGCACGTCTTTGGACAGGGTAAGGGAGGCTGCGTCCTGCTGCTTGCTGATAGTCACTGCAACCATATCCTGTGCATCGCCGTTTTCCGGCTTGTAGCGGGCGATGCTCTCCGCATCGTCCGCCCCCAGATACACCTTTGCCACGTCGCTGAGATATACAGTGTGGTTTCCCGACACGGAAAGGGGAATATCCTGGAGGCTTTCCAGCTCCCCGAAGGGCTGCTCTGTAGATACTGCCAGCTTCTGGTCCCCCACCCGGGTATCCCCGGCAGGATAGGTGATATCCGCCCCTGCAATATCATTGGCAATGGAACTCATGCTGACGCCGTACTGCTTCAGCTTCTCCGGCATCAGTTCTATTTTTATGTATTTCTGGGCTCCGCCCGTTACGGAAACCTCAGCCGCGCTGGGAAGCTTCTCAAACTCGGGCACCAGCGTGTTATTTACATAATTGTAAAGATCGTCGTCCTCACCGTGGTTGACGGCAAGTATAACGTTAGGTTTAAGGCTGGTGTTAAGCTCCAGCATAATCGGATCTTCCGCATCTTCCGGTATCTGGGTTTTCACCAGATCCATCTGCTTCTTTAAATCATCGTAAGCTTCGTTCATGTCAAAACCGTACTTATACTGCAGCATAACTACGGACATATTCTCGCTGGATCTGGAAGATATGGTATCCAAACCGCTTAAGGTGCTGGCTCTGTCCTCAATGGGTTTCGTGACCAGCTCGCTGACGTCATCGGGGCTGGCGCCGGGATATACCGTCATTACAATCATCATGGACATGTTCATATCCGGCATCAGCTCCAGCGGCGATTTCATCACCGAGGATAAACCGAATACAACCAGGCAGAGGATGGCAAGCACCGTACTGACCGGCCTTTTTAAGACAAGTTTCGTTAAGCCCATTTTCCTGCCTCCTTCTACTGTGCCTGACTCTGGTCTGCGGCGGAATTTTCAGCTTCTTCTGTCTGGGACTCTTCTAATTGTACCTTGATGGAAGTTTCCAGTGTTTCACCATCTTTCGTCACTGTAACCGGAACCTCAGTCTCCAGGGTTACCTTGGTGCCTTCCTTCAGTTCCGAAGTCCATGTGGTGAGAACCCGGTCCTCCAAAGTAAGGCCGGAGGTTACGATAATATTTTCCTTATCGAAAATCCCCACCTCCACAGGGACCTCATGGATAATCCCCTGGTCATAGGTATAGACGTATGGGTTGCCGCCCTTGTAGTATACGCAGTTGGTGGGAATCAGCATTACATTTTTTTCGGACGCAGAGGGAACTTTAATTTCCACAGACGTTCCGGCCGCCATCCTTTCATCGTCCTCCACAGAGGCCTTAATCTTAAACAGGCCCACGGAAGCCTCAGCCATACTGCTGACTTCGATGACTGTGCCGGAATATTCCGTCCCCTCCTTGGTTACCACAATGGGGGCGCCCTGGGACAGGTTGTTTTTAACCTTTTCCGTCACATAGAAAGAAACGTTGTTGCCGCTGTCCCCCGCAATCACACAGAGCTGCATAGAAGATCCCACCGTATCGTGAACCTCCACGTTAAACTGCTCCACACGGCCGTTTATAGGAGAGGTCACATGGCTGAACTCCATCTGATTGTCATATCCGATTTTGGCGGCCTCATACTGAAGGCGCTTGGCCTCCGCATTGGTCTGATAACCTTCAAACTCCTTATCAGATACAAAGCCGGACCCATGGAGGGGCGCCATGCGGTCCAGGGTGGATCTGGCGTCATCCCATGCAATTTTTGCAGTATCCATGGCATTCTTGGCACTGGCCACCTGCTTCGTGTCGATTTCCAGAAGCACCTGACCGGCCGCCACTATGTCTCCTGTCTTAACATTTACCGCCGTTACGTCGCCGCCCGCCTTCGGGTATATGTAAACAATATCGGCAGGCTCTATGGTGCCTACCAGATCCGTCGTCAGCTCAATGCTTCCCATGTGGGGATTCTCCACTGCAACTACAGGATCCGGTGTAGCCGCCACCGGCTCTTCCTTCCTGGTCATACGGAAGATCAACAGTGCCGCAAAGGCAACTATGATGACTCCCCAGATTATGCGCGCCTTCATCTTTCTCATTTTTCTCCTCTTTCCTTTCATAACCTTTATTATTCTTAGAAACATTATTATGTAAAAAGAATAAAAACAAGGGAAATGAGCTGCTGTCTCCGGCAGCCTTTTCCCCTAACATGATAATTTTCTTTTGTAGCTGCTTTTGCAGCAACCAAGTAGTATTTTAGACAGTATAGCCCCCTTTTGTCTAACACCAAAAACCGGATAATTAACAACCTAATGTTGTTAATTAGAAAGATTTTTTAGAAATTTAATAAAATTTTCAAATCTCTTCTCATTCTGTTTACGCCAGAGCAAAACTACGTTGGCATAAACCTGATTGATCCCATTGGGAAGAGGGTACATTTTCAGGCGGTCTCCGTAGTTGTGGTAAAACTCCTTAAATCCAATATGGATGCCTTCGTCTGCAATGAGCGCCAGTTCAAGACTGTTGACATTCTCGAAGAAACGGGCTTTGCTGAGGATATTCTCCCCCTTGGAAATATATTCAAAGAGGCGCATTTCCGCTCCTGCAAAAAAGTTCTTGTAGAGGCAGAGCATCGTCTCTCCCTTTAAGTCCTCCAATGACAGCTCCTCCTTCTCCGCCAGAGGGTTCTTCCTGGAAACCACATAGTAAAGAGGCAGCTTTGCGATTCCCACCACCCCCTGCTGTTCGCCAAAATGCTCCAGAGAGGGCATAAAGGTCACCGTCATCATGATGTCCGTATTGTGGCTGCTGAGGTCCTTTACATCTGTAAACTCAAATATTTCAAACTCCGTATCGGGATCCTGGGCCATGTAATCCGCCAGGAGATTTCCCGCCATCTCTATGATGCCGCTCATGCCCACCACCGCCAGGCTGATGCGGCTTTTGGCCCGCTCCCCCTCCTCCCTGGCCATGTCGATGGAGGACTGAATCTCCTTGGGTATGTCCCTCCACCTCCACAAAAGCAGCTCCCCGCTTCTGGTGAGCCGCACATCCCTGGTGGTTCTGTCGAACAGGCGCAGCTCCAGCTCCTTCTCCAGAGAAGCGATCTGACGGCTCAGCCCCTGTTGGGAAATATACAGGCGGTTGGCCGCCTCCGTAAAGTTTAAGGTCCTGGCCGCTTCCAGGAAGCATTCTATCTGATGAATGGTCAATTCCTCTACCTCCCATTTATCTGTACATGGGGCAAACCCGCCGGGCATAAAACCGAAACCGGCCCGTACAGGAGCCAGCCGGACATCCGGTTATCTCAACCAGGACCCCCGGATTAAAATCCATAAAATTTTTTCTGCGCCAAAACAGACTTTCCAATCTCCATCCTCACGGTTTTAAGGGGATTTACAATCTGGCATACAATCAGATCGCCGAACATATGGATAAACATTCCTGCATCCACCTGCTCCAGGCCCGCATGGTCCGTGAGGAAGCCGTACATCCTGGCAGCCGCCTGACGGCAGGTTCATCCACTGTTTCCGCCGAGGCAAGCGCCATCCATTTGTCTGCCGTCTCTATGAGAGGCCAGGGGATAGATCTGCCCTTTAAAAGGCTGACCCTCACAGTCACTCTGCCGCCGATCTCCACGCCGCAGTTGCCGCATTCCCCTTCTCCCATAATAGCGTGAAGATCTCCCATGGCCAGAAGGGCTCCGGGAACATTTACAGGAAGATAGAGAACAGACCCCGGCGCCGCTGCCGTACAGTCCATGTTGCCGCCGTGATCCATAGGGATCATGGTGCTGACACTGTCTGCCTCAGGGGCGGTCCCTATGACTCCGATCATGGGAGCAGCCTGTATCTCCATATGACCGTAATATAAGATTCCCTTCCTTACAGGGAGGCGTTTGATTGTGCACTCTTTAAAGTATCCCCTCAGGCGCCGCTGGACGGCCCTATGTCCAGGATCCCCACCGGATCCAGATCGATGGTGCGGATCTCCACTTTCAGCACATCTCCAGGCAATGCCCCCTCCACATACAGGGGGCCTGTGGCAGGATTCCCCAGGCTCCGGTCCACATCTGCAAAGGCGCTCCCCTCTCTGAGCAGCTGCCCCATATAGCAGTCGTATGTCTCAAAAACAACCGTGTCTCCCGGCTGTGCAAAAGCCGCAGGCTCATGATAGGGCGAAAGGCTGTGGATTGCATGTTTCTTTTCTATATATATGCTCATACAAATTCTCCTTATTCTTCCTCAGAAAGGGCCCTCATATTCATTACAGCCGACGGATCCAGGGCGTCTCTGAGCGCATCCCCCACAAAGTTGATTGCAACAACCAGAACCACAATCAAAAGTCCCGGCGGAATCCAAAGCCACGGCTGTCTGGTGAGGACAGTCAGCGACTGGGCGCTGTTGAGCATATTGCCCAGGCTGGCAGTGGGAGGCTGCACCCCCATCCCCAGGAAACTTAAGGACGCCTCGTCCAGCATGGACAAGGCCATCACAGAGGTGGCATACACCAGGATCGGAGCGATGGTGTTGGGAAGTATCTCTGAGAACAGGATATGCCGGGAGGGCATTCCCGCCACGATACTGCTTTTCACAAAGTTAGTCTCCCTGAGGCTCAGAACATTTCCCCCGAACCAGGCGGGCAATGCCGGGCCAGTCCACAAATCCAAGGATCAGGATAATACTCCAGAGTCCCGGCTCAAAGATAGCGGCAGCCACCAGCACCAGAAGAATGTAGGGAAAGGACATCACCATGTCTGTAAACCGCATAATGGCTATATCCAGCCAGCCCCCAAAATACCCTCCCAGCAGTCCCAGGACTACTCCGATCACAGTGGAGATGGCAGTTGCCAGCACGCCCACCATCAGTGAAATGCGGGTGGCATAGAGAAGGCGGCTCAGCATATCCCGGCCAATCTGATCCGTTCCCAACAGAAACGCAGGGCTGGGCGCAGCGCTGAACGGCCCTGCAATCTCCTCCGGATCATAGGGAGCGATAAGAGGAGCCAGTACCGCCCCAAGACAGATGACCGCCAGAACCCCCAGACTCACCAGGGCCAGGCGGTGGTGGCAGAATCTGCGCCATACAGTCTGCCAGTAGCTTTCAGTTTCTATATTTTTATACGAGGTTTCTCTGTTTGTTTTCATTGAATGTTTTTTACTCCTGTAGGCTGAGTCCCAATGCCAAGGCGGGGGTGAGCTTGCTTTCCGTCAGCTGCGGGCCGCATATTCAGACACACTCTAATACTCTATCGCGGGGTTTACGATGACATAGAGAATGTCGGTTACCAGGTTTGCCAGAAGCACCACAACGGCGGACAGCAGGCAGACCCCCATGATCACCGGATAGTCTCTGTTCAAAATAGCGCTCATTGTCATAAGCCCAGTCCCGGCCAGGAGAAGAGCTGCTCCACGATAACGGCCCCTCCGAAAAGCACCGGAATCTGCATGCCAATCACTGTCACGATGGGCACCAGGGCATTTTTAAGGGCATGTTTGTAAATCACCAGCCTGCGGCCGATTCCCTTTGCCCTGGCTGTGCGCAGGTAGTCCTGCTGAAGTATTTCCAGCATGGCGCTGCGGATATAGCGGATGTTGGTTCCCGCCATGGATACGGACAGCACCAGCACAGGCATCACCATGTGGGCGGCCACATCCGCCGCTCCCCCCGATGCCCCCAGCGTGGTCATGCCCCCTGAGGGCAGCCAGCCTAAATTGACGGTGAATATATACACCAGCAGCAGGGAGAGAAAAAAGCCCGGTATGCTGCTGCCGAAAATGAGGCTGTAACTACTGCGTAATCTCCCCTGGAATACTGGTGGATAGCGCTGTAGATGCCTGCAGGCACAGACATCAGAAGGCTTACAATGAGGGACACGCCCATGAGCAGAAGGGTGGGGCCCAGATGGCTTCCTATCATGCGCTGACCGCCTCGTAGGATTTGATGGAATAACCCATATTTCCCTGGAAAAGCTGGCCCACCCATATGAAATACTGGATATAAAAAGGCTTGTCCAGGCCAAGGGCCGCCTCTTTTGCCGCTACGGCTGCCTGGGAGATTCTGGCGCCCTGGAGCATTTCCAGAGGGCTTCCTGCAAAGCACATGATGGCATAGTCTATGATGGTAATGCCGATGAGGGTGGGAATGGCGATGAGGAGCCGTTTTATTATATACTTTGTCATATCATCCTTCTCCTCCCTGAATTTCGTTGTAGCGGATGCAGGAGCCAGATGGCCGCTGCCCGGTTTTATAGGTTTCAGTTCCATATCTCCCTGGAGACAGGGCTCCCTGTGGTAGGGACATCTGGAATAAAAGGGACAGCCCTGGCTGTGGCCCTCAGGCAGCTGCACCTCGCCTTTCAGAGCCGGGGGCTTTCCCCTCTTGGCCCCTCTGGGATCTGCCACAGGCACAGCGTCAAAGAGGGCTTTGGAGTAGGGATGAACCGGATTCTCAAAGAGCTCCCGGTTGTCGGCCAGCTCCACAATCTGGCCCAGATACATCACTGCGATCCGGTGGCTTACATAGTTGACCGCTCCCAGACCGTGTCCGATAAATATGCAGGTCAGATTCAGTTCCTGCTGCAGGGAACGCAGCAGATTCAGTATCTGCGCCTGGATGGACACGTCCAGAGCGCTTACAGGCTCGTCGCAGACCAAAAGCCTGGGATTTAAAGACAGCGCTTTGGCAATCCCGATTCTCTGGCGCTGCCCTCCGGAAAATTCATGTGGATAGCGGCCCATAGCCGCATGGGGGAGTCCCACCATATCCAGCAGGCGCTTCACCTGTTTGGGGGCCGTGTGCCTGTCTGCCAGCTTGTGGTAGAGCATAGGCTCCGACAGTATTTCAAACACATGCTTTCTCGGATTCAGGGAGGAGTAGGAATCCTGAAAAACCATCTGAAGCTGTGTCCGCACAGGCTTCATCTCCCTTGGAGACATGGACGCCAGATCCATGCCTTCGTACAGAACCCTTCCCTGGGTAGGGCGTTCCAGCGCTACAATCTGGCGGCCAAGGGTGGATTTGCCGCAGCCCGATTCCCCACCAGCCTAAAGTCTCGCCTGTATACAATTCAAAGGATACCCCGTCCACAGCGGCCACCTGACCGCCTTTTCTGTCCAGGATACCGCTTTTCACAGGATAATATTTTTTCAGCTTTCTCCACCTTCAAAAGAGGAGTCTCAACAGCATGGTTCATTCAGCTCCGCCTCCTTTGCCCGGCTGCAGCGAACCTTGTGGTCCGGCCCCAGCTCCATATATGTCTGAGGATTCCCGCAGACGTCCCGACGGTGAGGACAGCGGCCGGCAAACCGGCAGCCCTTTATCCGGTCATACCGTTCCGGCACGATTCCCTGAATGGAAGCCAGAACCCGGTCCCTCTCATCCCGTATACCGGGGACGGAGCGGAGCAAAGCCCTGGTGTAAGGATGGGCCGGATGATCAAAGAGTTCCAGCACAGGGGCCTGCTCAATGAGCTGGCCCGCATACATCACCAGCACCCTGTCCGCAGTCTGGGCTACCAGTCCCATATCATGGGTGATGAGAAGCACCGCCATCCCCACTTCCTCCCTCAGCTTCAGTATCAGTTCCATAATCTGGGCCTGAATCGTTACATCTAAAGCCGTGGTAGCTCGTCCGCCACAAGGAGGGAGGGATTGCAGGACAGGGCCATGGCAATCATCACCCGCTGGCGCATACCTCCCGAAAGAAGATGGGGATATTTTTTCATCACTGACGGAGCATTGGGAAGCCCTGCTTTTTTCAAAAGATCCACGGCTCTGGCCCCGGCCTCCTCCCTGGTAAGACCCATATGAATCCTGATACTCTCAGTCATCTGGCTTCCAATGGTAAAGACAGGGTTCAGGGAGCTCAAAGGGTCCTGAAAGATCATGGTGAGCCTGTCACCCCTTACCTTATCCAGCTCCTTCTCATTCATAGCCAGAAGATCCCGGCCCTCAAACAGGACCTGCCCCTTTGTGACAGAACCTCCCCGCCCCAACAGCCCCATGATGGAAAGAGAGGTCACGCTTTTACCGCAGCCTGATTCCCCCACGATACAGACTACCTCTCCGGGATCCACATGGAAGCTTACCTCATCCACGCTTATATTTTTTCCTCCGTCACCTGTAAAAGTGACTTCCAAATCCTTCACTTCAAGGATGTGCGACATGTGTTTTCCTCATTTCTTTTGACAGGCCGTCCCATTGTATGTACGCCGGGAGGCACAAATACCCCTTCCGTATAGACAAGGATTCCCAGAGAGCATCTGCCCTCCGGGATTTGGCCGAACATTTTATATTTCCTTTGAACACAGACAGAGCCGACTTACCGGGCGATATCCCACTGCTCCACATGGTTAAAGAAACCATATACGCTGGGCTCTGCGCCTGTAAGACGGTTGTTCACAGCGGCAAGGCTCTTTATCACATAGGCGGAAAACATGGGAACGTCCTCCTGCACCTTCCGGTCTATGGCGGAGTACAGTTCCTTAAGCTCCTCCGTGTCTGTGGACAGCGGCACCTTGGACAAGGCGTCCGCAACTTCGCCGCTTCTGTAGCCGGTCCAGCTGCCCTGCCCGCCCAAAAGCCATGAAACATCCGCATAGGGGTCCACCGGCGGATATGTGTACTGGACGGCCAGCACGTCAAAATCTCCTGCGCCTGCAGTGCTCATAAGGGTGTTGATATCCATCGTCTGTATCTCCGCCTTGATTCCCACAGCCGCCCACTGGGCTGTGATGACGGACGCTGCATTCACAAAGGTGCTGTCTCCTGAATCAATGTAAAACCTTATGGTCTGGCTGCTGTCCCAACCGCTCTCTTCCAAAAGTTTCTTCGCCGTCTCCGGGTCGTAGGGCAGGGGTTCGATGGAATCGTCAAAATAAGGCTGGCTGATGACAGGAACCCTTCCACTACCTCGCCGCTGCCCTTTAACAGCTGTTCCAACAGCTGCCGCCTGTCAATGGCGTAGACCATAGCCTGGCGCACTTTGGCGTCGGTAATCTTTTCCGTCTGTACAAATACGGAAAGGTTGGTGATGGGAGCGCCGAAGGATGCAGTTACATTTTCAAGGGCCTGAACACTTTCGTAATCTTCCAGAGGAATGGCGCTCATGGTGTTCTGGGTTACATCGATTTCACCGGATTTAAGTCCCGCATACAGCTGGCTTCCTTCCACAATCTTGATGTTCAGCCTGTCAATCTTTGGGGCTCCCTTCCAGTAGTTCTTGTTAGCCTCATAGGACACATAATGATCTCTGTCAAACTCCGTGACCCTGTAGGGTCCGCTGACTACGTCCGGCTTGCCAAACCAGGGATTTGTGGCAAGCTCCTCCTCGCCAAAGCCCCCGATAATATGTTTCGGCAGGGGCATCAGGTAGCGTGCATAGGAGTTCTGGAAGGTGATAAGGGACATGGGCGCTTTGGTTGTAAAGCGCACAGTCTTATCGTCCACCTTTGTAATTCCGCTTATATGGTCGGCTCCGGCTTCCACAAAGCCCTCATCCCCAACGCCTTCAAACACATAGTACATCATGCTGTGTTGGCCACCGCCGGGCTGCACAGGCGGAGCGCCGTATAGACCACGTCGTCGGCTGTGACGGGAGTGCCGTCCGACCACATCGCTTTATCATCGATGTGGACCAGAAAATTTTTCTCATCCTCAGCGGTGATGGAATCCGCCAGCATAGGTTCAAAATTCATATCCTTGTCCAGCTCCGTGAGGGGGAGAAACATCAGTCCTGTGGCGTATTTGTTTATCTCCACGCCGTCCATAAGGAAAGGATTGAGCGTGTTGAGGGAACTGGTCACTCCTATATTGACGATCTTAGCGTCCTGCCCGCCAGCCTCCGCCTGGGCCGATGTTCCGGCCGGCTCTCCTGCTTTGCCGCCGCCGCAGCCTGCCAGCGATAACGCCGCCACGGCGGACAGGGCCAGTGACAGGCACCTTTTTACCATATGCTTGTTTTTCTTCATTCATTCTCCTCCTTGCTGTGAGCCCTTAAACATGGGATGTATGAAACCGGAGCTTGGCGGTCATCCCCAATTGCCTGATGCAGCGGTTTTTAGAAATCACACTATTCATAGTGTTTTAGTATGGTTTTATTTATATCATTACGGCTGTTAAATGTCAATAGCTCTATTTTACAATTAAGAGGGTATAATATCCGGCTTCTTCATCTAATTCCACTGCCGAGCCATATACCTTCTCCCCCTTCATGCCGCAGCGCTGTACTCCTTTTACTTCAAGCCCCTGTTCTATCAAAATTTTCTTCACCTTTGAAAGACGGCTGCCCGCTTTCATCAGAACCTTGGTGCCGGAGCAGGCCAGGGACTCCTCAATGCGGTAGGAGGAAGGCAGTATATGAAGCTGCTGGGAACCGCTTACCAAAGGTTCTCCCAATCTGGCCGCAGCGGCGCAGAAGGAGGGCACGCCGCTGATTAGCTCTACCTTATAGCCCTCCTCCTTCACAAGCTCTGCGGCGTAGAGAGAGCTGGCATAGATGGTGGTATCTCCCAGGGTAAGCCAGGCTACGGATTTCCCCTGTCTGAGGCATTCCCCAATCCGGGCCGCCGCCTGCCTGTGGCTGGCAGCCAGAGTCTCCTTGTCCTTTGTCATAGGCATGGAAAGATACAGAGGCTCCTTCTGCCCGATCCCCTTTACAACAGGGGCAGCAATCCGGTAGGCCACGCAATTCTCCTTTAGGCCTTCCCCGTCCGCCGCTGCAGCGAAGTCTTTGTCCCGCCTGGTAAAATCCACGGAGAGGGCCACAACAGGGCACTGCTCCGTTACCTGCACAGCCTTTAAGGTCATAAGCATCGGATCTCCGGGTCCTGTGCTAACGCAGTATAATGTTCCTTTTTCCATTTTCTCTCTCCCTGGCATAATGGTTAATTGTATCATACCCGGGTCCGAATGACAAGAATACAATGAGGGGAAAAGAGGCGTCCCTGCTGTTTACAAACGTTCTGACTCCTGTATAATAAATATATACGATACAAGACAAAGGAGAAGCGCCATGCCCGATTACTATATAGCACAGATAAGGCCCGGGGACATCCGGGGCAGCCAGGCCCTGGATCTGCTGCTGCAGGCGGAAGGCATACGCAGGGACGCCAACTTAGACTACACCTGCGGCATGTTCGACCGCGAAGGGAGCCTTATCGCCACAGGCAGCTGTTTCGGAAACACCCTGCGGTGTCTGGCCGTCAGCAGCAGCCATCAGGGGGAAGGTCTTATGAATCAGATTGTCACCCACCTGATGGAGGTTCAGGTGGGCCGCTGCAACACCCACCTGTTTTTATACACGAAATGCGGCTCCGCCAAATTCTTTGAGGATCTGGGATTCTATGAGATTGCCAGAGTGGAGAACCAGGTAGTGTTTATGGAGAACCGGAGAAACGGATTTACAGATTATCTGGGCAGGCTGAAGGCGGAAACTGCTCAGGCGGCTCAGGATGGGCCCAGCGGGGAGTCTCTGCCCCAGATTGGATCCACCGGGGAGCTTCTGCCCCAGATTGGGCTCACCGGGGAGCTTCTGCCCAGATTGGGCCCACCGGGGAGCCTCTGCCCCAGGATTGGGCCCACCGGGGAGCCTCTGCCCCAGATTGGATCCACCGGGGAGCCTTTTGCCCAGAGAGGAGCGGCCGCCATCGTCATGAACGCCAACCCCTTCACTCTGGGTCATCAGTACCTGGTGGAACAGGCTGCCGCCTGCAATGAACTGGTTCACCTGTTTATCGTAAGCGAGGACGCAAGTCTGGTACCCTTTTCTGTGCGGGAGCGTCTGGTTAAGGAAGGGACCGCCCATATAAGAAATGTCTGCTGCCACTCCAGCGGCCCTTATATTATAAGCAGCGCTACATTTCCCAGTTATTTCCAGAAAGATGAGGAGGCAGTGATAGAAAGTCACGCCCGGCTGGATCTGGCTGTGTTCAGAAGAATCGCAGAAGCCCTGGGAATCACCCGCCGCTATGTGGGGGAGGAGCCCACAAGCCAGGTAACAGGAATCTATAACCAGATTATGGAAGAACAGCTTCCGAACGCCGGGATTGAATGCATAATCGTACCGCGGAAAACCGCCTGCGGAAAAGCTATCAGCGCTTCCGCAGTCCGCAAAGCCGTTAAAGAGAAGGATACAGAGCTCCTCGCCGGTCTGGTGCCCGAAAGTACACTGCGGTATTTCCTGAGTTCCGAGGCGGAGGATGTGGTCGGGAGAATTCAGGCAGCAGAAAATGTGATACATTATTAGCTCCCTGCTTTCCCACAGCTGCGCATCACCCTTTGCCCGGGATTCGGGGCAGATGAGGGGAGGGCCCGCCATATACTCAATCAGCTTATCCGCTGCAGCTTTTATAAGCCATGTTCCGCTTGCGGCTTTGCGCCCGGCCTTCATGGGCTTTTACCGTATATTTTTTCTCTCACAGCGGTTAAATATTTACAAATCAACAGAGACTATATCATGGGGTTAATTTTAAAAGGCTACTGTATTTTAACCATAATCAAATCCAAATTACCGGATATAATGCAGTAACTGTTATCGTATTATCATACCGGGCAGAAAGAGAAGCGAGGAATAAAATGGCAAATCATCTGATAAATGAAAAATCTCCCTATTTATTACAGCACGCACACAACCCTGTAAATTGGTATCCCTGGTCGGATGAAGCATTTGTGAAAGCTTCCGCAGAGCGCAGGCCTGTGTTTCTGAGCATTGGCTATTCCACCTGCCACTGGTGTCATGTGATGGCCCATGAATCCTTTGAGGATCAGGAGATCGCCCGCATCCTTAACACCTGTTTTGTACCTGTAAAGGTGGACCGGGAGGAGCGGCCTGAGATCGATATGGTGTATATGTCGGTATGCCAGGCTATGACCGGGCAGGGCGGATGGCCCCTTACAATTATTATGACGCCGGATAAAAAACCCTTCTTTGCGGGAACCTACCTTCCGGCCAGATCCGGATACAACCGGACGGGGCTTCTGGAGCTTTTAACCGAAGTGGCCCGGCTGTGGGACAGCGACAGGAAACGGCTGCTTTTGATGAGTGATGAAGTCCTGTCTCTGTTTAAAAGTAAAAAAGGGGGCGAAAGCCAAAGGCAGCCTTCCCTGGAATTGGCGGTGCAGGGTTTCAATGAACTGAAAGCCGGATTTGACAGGAAGTACGGCGGATTTGGAAGGGCTCCTAAATTTCCGGCGCCTCACAATCTTCTTTTTCTTATGATGTTTTATGTCCAAACAGAGGAGGAACAGGCGCTGGCCATGGCCCACAAGACATTGTCCTCCATGGCCAGGGGAGGAATCCAGGACCAGATTGGAGGAGGTTTCTCCCGGTATTCCACAGATGACATGTGGCTGGCGCCCCATTTTGAAAAAATGCTGTATGACAACGGCCTGCTGGCTCTGGCCTATCTGGAAGTCTTCCGGCTTACACGCAATCCTTATTACAGAAGGATCGCAAACGCCATTCTGGCCTATGTGGCCAGGGAGCTGACGGACGAGGGAGGCGGATTTACTGCGGGCAGGACGCAGACAGCCAGGGGGTTGAGGGTAAATATTATATTTTCTCTCGGGAGGAGCTGGGAGACATTCTCACTCAAAAGGAACTGGAGGATTTTGCCGCTGGTTCGGATTTTCGGAAGAAGGTAATTTTGAAGGAAAGAATATACCAATCTCATCCATAATCAGGACTACCATAAGGCCGACAGTTATATGGAAGCCCTCTGCCGGCGGGTATACCAGTACAGGCTGAAGCGTACGGCCCTTCACAGGGATGACAAAATTCTCACCTCCTGGAATTCCATAATGATTATGGCATTTTCAAGAGCCGGGTTCCTTCTGGACCGCCAACCATATGCGGAACAGGCCCAAAAAGCGCAGATGTTTGTGGAAACCCATCTGACAGACACGAATGACCGGCTGTTAGTGAGATACAGGGATGGAGAAAGCGCATTTCTGGGGAACCTGGACGACTACGCCTACTACAGTCTGGCCCTGCTGACTCTCTATGAGACAACTCTGGATACGGGGTATCTGGAGATGGCCCTTCACAGGGCCGCACAGATGACGGAGCTCTTTTGGGACGATGACAACGGAGGATTTTATTTCTACGGAACCGACGCCCAGGAACTGATTGAGCGGCCCAAGGAGATTTATGACGGCGCTATGCCGTCGGGCAATTCCGCCGCGGCCCATGTACTTTTAAAGCTGGCGCAGCTTACGGCTGAGGATAAATGGCGGAGGCTTGCAGACCGCCAGCTTTCCTTCCTGTCGGAAGGAGCGAAAGACTATCCTTCCGCCCACTGTTTTTCCCTTATGGCCTTTATGCAAGCGCTGGGTCAGAAAAAGGAGCTTGTCTGCGTCTCTGCAGAGAACACAGTTCCCAAAGAGCTAAGGGATTACATGAGAGAGCAGGCGCCTTCTTCCCTGTCAGTTCTCTTTAAATGCCCAGGCAATGCAAATACCCTGTCCCGCTGGCGCCTTTTACAAAAGAGTATCCCCTGCCGGATCAGGGCCTATGTTATTATCTGTGTGAAAATCATGTATGCGGCCTTCCCCTTCCAAGCCTTTCAGAGGTAGGGCAAAGCCGCCGGAACGGAGCGTAAATTATGGAATCTTTGCAGAACGACAAGCTGAAACCGGCATGGAGCCAGACTGTGGCCATCCCCCACAGACCTCCTCTAAAGGAAAGCCTCAATGTGGACGCCGCAGTTATCGGCGCAGGAATGGCAGGAATTCTAACAGCCTATCTTTTAAATAAGCAGGGCATGAATGTGGTTGTGCTGGAGGCACGCCGGATCGCCAGCGGGCAGACCGGCAGTACCACGGCAAAAATTACAAGCCAGCATGGGATGCTGTACGCGGATCTTATAAAAAAGGCGGGAAAACACAGAGCAGAGCTCTACGCCCTTGCCAATGAATATGCCATCGGCGCCTATGAAAAAATTGTCCGGGAAGAAAATATCCCATGCCAGTTCAAACGTCTGCCTTCCTATCTGTATTCAACCGACAGCGGGAAGAAGGAAGCCCTGAAAAAGAGGCCCGGGCCGCGGCCCTTCTCGGGATTTCCGCTGATTTTCAGGAGTCTGCCGGGCTTCCTTTCCACACGACGGGAGCTGTACGCTTTGATAATCAGGCCCAGTTTCATCCACTGGAATTTATCCGTTTTTTATCCCACAAGGTGACAATTTACGAGATGACAGAAGTAATCAAGGTTAAAAAGCATACGCTGTATACAGACGGCGGGACTGTGACCGCAGAGCATATTGTCTTTGCCTCCCACTATCCATTTATGAATCTGCCGGGGTTTTACTTTATGCGGCTTCACCAGGACAGAAGCTATGTGCTGGGGCTTACCGGGACCCGGCGGCTGGAGGGCATGTATTACAGTGCGGATAAAAACGGCCTTTCTTTCCGTTGGACGGAGGACATGCTTCTTCTGGGCGGCAGCTCCCACCGGACAGGAAAGAACAGCAAAGGCGGAAACTACCGTCAGCTTAAAGCTGCAGCAAACGAGTATTATCCGGGCTGCACCATAAGCGCCCGTTGGTCGGCCCAGGACTGCATGTCTCATGACAATATTCCCTTTATAGGAAGATATTCCTTGTTCAGGCCTTACTGGTATGTGGCTACAGGTTTTAAAAAATGGGGAATGACCTCCTCGCTCCTGTCCGCAATGATTATCCGGGACCAGATCTGCGGTCTTAAAAATCCCTATGAGGATCTGTTCCGCCCTCAGAGATGCCTTGTAAAAGCTTCCGCCTCCCGTTGGTTTACAGATATGTGGGAGAGCGCGCAGGGCCTGGCGAAGGGCGCCTTCCATCTGCCTTTTAGAAAGAAATATCTGATGCCGGGACAGGGCGGAATTGTACGAATAGGATTGAAACGCTATGCCTGCTATGAGGATGAGACGGGAAAACTCCACAAGATTTCAGCCAGATGTCCCCATCTGGGATGCCAGCTGGAGTGGAATCCTTCCGAGAAAAGCTGGGACTGTCCCTGCCACGGATCGCGGTTTGATTATGACGGGCGTCTCATAGACAATCCCGCCCGGAGAGGTGTTAAGGGCCGCCTGTGAGGGCGGCCAGCCGGCCAGCGCGCCATATTCTGCACAAAAAACCGCTGCTGTCCGCAGACAGCAGCGATTCTCAATCTTTCAAACGGTTCTTATTCCATTGTATATGGCATAAGTGCAATATGGCGGGCGCGCTTGATTGCTACAGTTAAAGCTCTCTGATGCTTTGCGCAGTTGCCTGTGATACGGCGGGGAAGGATTTTACCTCTCTCAGATACGTATCTCTTTAACTTATTTACATCCTTATAATCGATAGTTCCGTTCTTATCGCCACAAAATACGCATACTTTTTTCTTCTGCGCATTCCGCCTGGTCTTCTCATCTTAGCGCCATCTGGTCTATCTGTTTTATTAAATGCCATTGGTGTTGTCCTCCTTTATTATTCAACCATGGAACATCCTAATTGAATGGAAGCCCTTCGTCCTCCACCCCGTCGGGAATGTTCATAAACCCATCACCAATCGCACTGGTAGGAGCCGGTCTCTGAGAGGGAGCTGACTGTCCGTAGCCGCCCATGTCAGATGCTGCGCCCTTACTGTCTGCGAATTCCTGGTCATCCAAAATGACTCGGTGGTGTATACTTTCTGACCTTCCTTATTTACATAGCTACCTGTCTGTATTCTTCCGGACACAAGGACACGCATACCCTGACGGAAATATTTCTCCGCAAATTCCGCCGCGCGGTCAAATGCAACGCAATTGATGAAATCCGCCTGCTGCTCTGAACTATCCTGGCTTCTGCGGCCTCTTCTGTCCACTGCAAGGGTGTACCTGGCAATTGCCATGGAACGCTCTCCCTGTGAATATCTGACTTCCGGGTCTCTTGTCAATCTTCCCATTAAGATAACTCTGTTCATATGGTCACTCTTCCTTTTTTATTCCCGCTTAAGCGGTCTGGGTATCTCTTATGCTTCTACTTTAACGCATAAGTATCTGATAACTGGTTCCATAATACGAATGTGTGCTTCTACTTCGTTAGGGCATACAGAATCAGACTCGAACTGGATGAAATAGTAGAAAGCTTCATGCATCTTCTGGATCTCATATGCAAGTCTCTTCTTGCCCCACTCATCTACGTTGGTTACAGTTCCCCCGAAACGGGTGATGTAACCCTTTACCTTCTCGAGTGCTGCTGCGCGCTGCTCGTCGTCAAGCTTCACATTCAGAACAACGGTTAATTCATACTTGTTCATCTTGCTTTACCTCCTTGTGGTCTCTGGCCCCTGCTTTCAGTAACAGGAGCAAGGATATAATATGTCACGGAGTACTATTTTACCAAAGAATCGGGACAAATGCAAGAGGTTTCGATTATTTTTATTTGACTGCAACTGTTACGTTACATATTTTTGTGTACTTTCAGAATCCCGGTGGGTGGGGGGCAGTGAAAATAGCGGAAATCACCATATAAACAGCCGGGAAGTACCATGAAGCGCTTCCCGGCTGCCCATTATTTCTATGATATTTCAGCAAAAATCTGCCTGACAGTACATGATTGCCCCGCTCTTTATCGTCATCTGCGGAACAATTACATGGCGGCCTTTGAAGGTGTGTCCGGCTCTGTCCTGATAAAGAACATCCTTTTTCTTTACTTTGAAAACAGCTATGTCGGCTGTGGTGCCAGGTTCCAAAGACGCCAGATCCTCCCGCCGGATCAGTTGGGCCGGGCGAAGGGTGGCTGCGTCCAGGACCTGGGCGAGAGTCATGCCCATGTCCATAAACTTGCTGAGTATCCTTGGCAGGCTGTGGAGGGGCTGGCGGTAAAAGCCGGAGGTGTTGATGTCGGAGCTGATAATATCGGGTGTAAAGCCCTGTTCCATAGCTCTGCGGCAGATCTCCAGATCGTAATTGTTGCAGCCGTTGCTGGCGTCAAAGAGGACGCCCCGCTCTCTCGCCTCCAGGATTCCTCTGTGTATGGAGCCGTCGGGTCCAAGGACCGTATCCCTGCCTTTTCCCTGGTAGATATGACAGATCACATCACCTTTCCGCAGATATCCGGCCAATCTTTCCAGCTCCATCACAGGGTTGGTAATATGTACGCACACATTGCAGCCAAGTTCTTCCGCAAGTTCCACTGTCCTCATAAGGGAGCGCTCCCCTTCTTGGGCCCCGATAATCCCTTCAGACAGGCGCAGTTTCAGTCCGGTCAGATTCCTGGGGTATCTGGAAAAAAGCGCTCTGATCTTTTCTATATCAAAATACTTCTCCTCCAAATGCTCAGGATACCGGTCTGTAATCTGCCCGCCGCTTCCCATCAGAAGCATATTCAGGATCCGGACATCGCTGAATGCCATCACACTCTTGCGATACAGCTCATAGTTGGCGGCTCCGCAGCTTCCCCCGTCCACTGCGGTGGTTACACCGCAGGGAAAGGAGGCTGCATCAGGATTTACGCCGTTTTCCGTCCCGTGATTAAAATAGTGAACATGGTAATCAATCAATCCGGCAGTGACTATACAGCCATCGGCATCAATTGTCTCATATCCCTCTGACAAAGGGCCGGAGGCGATTCTTCCCTTTTCCACTGCTATATCTCCGTCATAGAGCTCATGGGTGATTGGATTATATATTTTACCATTCCTGATTAAATATGCTCCCACTTGTTTACTCCTTATTTTACAGCATCAATTGCACTCATTAACTGGTCAACCAGCTCGTCTCCCAGATTCTCCCTCACCATGTCGTATACAACAACCGCTTTGTCCTTCAGTTCTCCCAGAACCGCATCGTCCAGAACAATTATCTCGCATCCGGCGTCCTCACACTGCTTCTTGTAAGCGGCAATGCTCTCGTCGGCCTGGCTGTTGCCGTAGCTTACCGCCTCCGCCGCGCATTCATCCACCAAAGCGCGCACATTCTCAGGCAGGCTCTGGTACAGGTCATTGTTCATAAAGAAGGTAATAATATGACCTACATGATTGGTTTCGATCACATATTTCTGAACTTCCTGGAAGTTGTTCCCTATAATGTTCATGTAGGGATTTTCCTCGCCGTCGATAGTCCCCTGCTGAAGCCCCATAAATACCTCTGTAAACTGCATGGGAGTTGCCGCCGCACCCAGAGCGTTCCAGTAAGCGATGTGATACTGGTTGGTCATAACACGGATTTTCTGACCGGACAGATCGGACAGCGCATGCACCGGCTTGTTGGAGGTGAGCTGGCGGAAGCCTGCGTCGGAATAACCCAGCATCTGAATGCCTCCCTGGTTGTTGTACTCGTTCAATACGTCTACAAAATCTCCGTTCAGCACCGCCCTCATCTGCTCTACCGTGTCAAAGAGGTTGGGCATGTCAAAAATTGCGTAGGCCGGTATAAAATCAACCAGGTCGGTTGTCATGCCTGTGCCAATGTCGATGGAACCGCCGATAACTGCTTCCGTAAATTCCGTGGTATTGCCAAGCTGGCCTCCCGGATATATATCTACGGTAATTTTTCCGCCGCTTTTCTCATCCAGAAGCTGGGCAAATTTCTCCACCATCATATAATTAATGGTAGTTTCGGCTACGGTCATTGCAGCAGTCCAGTGGTATTCGGGATAATCCCCGGTTTCCGCCTGGACATCCACTGCGGAACCTGCCTCTGCCGCTGTCTCTGAGGCAGCGGGAGCTGCGGTTGTGGGAGCTGTGCCGGAGGAACCACATCCGGCCAGGGAGCGATCATAGATACTGCCAATAAAGATGCTGCTAATTTTTTCATAATAATTCTCCTTTTGATGTTTTTATTTTTTGAAGCGTGCAGGGCACGCCTCTATGTTTTTAAATTGTTCTGAGAAACTCCTTTAGCCGATAATTCCAGGCAGAAACATGGATATCTGCGGTATGAATACAATCAGCATCAGGGAAATTAAAAATGCTATGAGGAAGGGAACCGTGGCCTTAGCCAGCTTCAGCATAGGTATCTTTGTCATGCCGGAAGCCACGAACAAATTGATTCCCATGGGAGGCGTAACCATACCCACGGCCAGGTTACAGGTCATGATAATACCGAAGTGGATGGGGTCAACGCCAACAGCTGTGGCAATGGGGACCAGGATTGGCGTCAGTATCATAATATTTGGAATATTATCGATAATCATACCGCATACCAGCATAATTACATTCATAATAAGAAGAATCACGATCTTATTATCGGATACCGCCAGAACGGACTGGCTGATCGTCTGCGGATAGCGCAGCATGGTCAGGCATCTGGCGAAGGAGGTGGCCGCAGCAATTACGAACAGGATATTCACATACGTCTTTGCCCCTGACATGAACACCTTTCCCAGATCCTTTATTTTGATGGACTTGTAAATGAACACGCACACAAACAGGCCGTAGAACACGCTGATAACCGCCGATTCCGTAGGACTGCATACGCCGGAATAGATGGTTCCCAGTATAATCACAGGGGTCAGCAGCGCCCAGAAGCTGTCTTTTAAAAGGGGAAGGAAGCCCTTTGAGCGGATCTGCTTATAGTTGGCAAGGAGCTTCTCCTTGTCCTCCCCATGTTTTTTGCAATAATAAAAGCTGTATACCATCAGGCTGAGGCCGATAAGGATTCCTGGCATAATTCCCGCTGTAAACAGCTTGGAGGGAGACGCATTGGCAGCGGCGGAGTATACGATGTAGGAAATGCTGGGAGGGATAATAACGCCCAGGCCCCCCGCCACTGTCACAATGGAGGTTGCAAATATTTTTTCGTACCCCATGCTTACCAGGAAGGGGATGGTCATAGCTCCCACCGCCGATACCGTCGCAGGAGAAGAACCGGATATAGCCGCGTAGAACATGCAGGTTACAATCACTGCGCATGGAAAACCTGCCGTCTTGTTACCTATAAAATAGGCAAAGAAGTTAAAAAGCCGCTCGGAAAGCCCGCCTTCCGCCATAATCATTCCCGACACCATAAACATGGGTACAGCCAGCAGTGTGAAACTGTTCATGCCTGCAAACATGCTTCGGGCCACGTCTGCTGCGCCGTAGGAAAAGGATGGGTTTGCGAGGCTGGGGAGAATGGACATGATTCCAAAGACTCCTCCAACAGGCATTGCGATCACCAACAAAACTGCTAATATAAGGAAGAATATACCGATTGCCATTATTCTGCCTCCTCCCTTTCTCCGTTCTTTTTCGTAAGGCTCTTAACAATCACCTGTATATACCGCAGGATTGCAAGGACCACCGCGAATCCCATAATACCGTACAGATAAGACAGGGGTATCTGCAACGCCGGGCTGGCCTGCTTGATTTTAGCCGCATTCTGGATGATTATTACCGTCCCCTTAAAAAGCCACACCAGAAATACGATCATTCCTACATTACAGACCATCTCAATGATCCGCTGCATCTTTACCGGAAGCATCGTGGTAAATGTGTCCACCTTGATGCTGCTTCCCATGCGTATCGCACAGGGCAGGCAGAAAAATGCAGACAGAGCCAGGCAGTAGCAGCTTACTTCATCGGACCAGCTGAGCGCCTGGTGAAAACAGTAACGCAGGATTACATTTGCAAAAGACAGTACGCTCATAATGATGAGAAAAGCAGCCAGTATAACCAGCTCAAAATTCTTCTCAAGCCATTTGATACTCTTCATTTCTCCCTCTCCTTTTGTTTGATTTTTTCTTAAAAATCATCATTTATAATGTATTTTTATTATATATGTAGTATAATGAGAAGTAAAGTTACTAATAATTCTATTTGTAATAAGTTTTTCTACTATAAATTTTGTGCAATTTTACAACTTACACTGTGTTTTCAGGTAAAAAGGGGCCTGTCTGTTGTGTAACTTGGCCAAAGGGGGATTTTTATGGATTTAAAACAGTTGGAATACATCGTAGCCATCGCAGAATGCGGAAATATCTCAAAAGCGGCAGAAGCCCTTTTCATCACCCAGTCCGGCTTAAACCAGCAGCTGATAAAACTGGAAAAGCAGCTGGGTATACAGCTTTTTTACAGAAACAAACACTACCTTCGCATGACCCAGGCAGGGGAAATATATGTCAACAGCGCGAAAGAAATACTGCGCATCCGTAAAAACACCTATGCGCAGCTGGAGGATATAAAAGGGAATATGGTAGGCGAAATTGCCCTTGGACTCACTCATGAACATGGAATTGACCTTTTCACATCGGTTTTTCCGGAATTTAACCAGCGGTATCCCGGGGTTTCATTTAATCTTCTGGAAAAATTGTATTTGACCAGCATAATCTCTTATTGGAGGGGCATCTGGACTTTGGGATTATTATGCTTGCGGAATCAGACAGGATAGATCTGGAGTACATTAAGCTTTACAATGAAGATTTGGTTCTGGGATTCCAAAAAATCACCCGCTGGCCAAGTATGCGGCCAAACCGGGTGAGCCTTTGACTACCATTGATCTGAAGTTGTTTGAAGATGATAAGTTCTCTCTGATATTCGCATCCTCAACCATGCGCAAGGTCATCGATCCCGTATTCAGGGAAGCTGGGTATCAGCCCCATATACTCATAGAAACCGCTATGAACCACGCCCTTGTTCAGCTGGTGCATAACGGCTTCTGCTGCACAATTCTCCCCCAGAGCCGGGCTTTTGTCAGCCCCTTCAGCTCAGGCTGCGCCTGGTTCTGCCTGTCCTCCAGGCCTAACTGGAACGTATATGTGGCTTACAGGAAAGATATGCACTTAAATGAAGCTCACCGGTATTTCATCCACCTGGCCAGACAGTACGGACATATGCTGGAAGAACATTTCAGGACAATGGAGCCCTTCACTTAAGCGTCCTTCTTTCTCAATCCTCTCACATTTTTCTCCACCAGCTTGCGCGCCACCATTATCTGGTGGCCGCAGCCTGCGCATTTCAGGCGGAAGTCGGCTCCCACCCTGAGAATTTCCCATTCGCTGCTGCCGCAGGGATGGGGCTTTTTTAATTTGACGATATCGCCAACCTCAAAATTTTGTCTTTCACTCATTGTTCCATTACTCCAATTCTGCAGACCCGGCCTATACTGCCCGGCCTGACATTAGTATCTTCTTTCCAAACCTTACGGATACCAAGGCCTGTTTGAACATTGCGTTCCGTCAGCTGTGCGTTCCGCTTTGTGGGAGATTGGCCCCCGATGAAGGAGGCGCAGCGGGCTATGTAATCTGGATTTGGGACAAATATACAGGGCGCGCGGATGCGGGAATCAATGTTCAGACACTCTTTAGCGCGACAGGATCCCGTCAATGCGCTCCAATTCCTCCCGGCTGAATTCCAGATTTTTAAGAGCGGCGCAATTGTCCTCCAATTGCGCCGGGCTGCTGGCTCCCACCAGCACGCTGGTCACCTCTTTGCGGCGCAGCGCCCAGGCCAGGGCCATCTGCGCCAAAGACTGGCCCCGTTCCCCGGCGATCCGGTTCAATGCTCTGATTTTCGCCAGCTTATCCTCAGACAGGTAACGCCCTCCGATGGAAGTCCCCTCTCTGGAAGCCTGGAGCCCTGAGGAATGCCCTGCAGGTATTTGTCCGTCAGCGCCCCCTGGGCCAAAGGACTGAAGCAGATGCAGCCTGCGCCCTCCCTGTCCAGAACCTCCAAAAGGCCGTCCTCCACCCAGCGGTCCAGCATGTTATAGCGGGGCTGGTGAAGAAGGCAGGGAGTGCCGTTGGCAGCCAGCAGCCTGATGGCTTTTTCGGCCTCCTCCGCCTGATAGTTGGATATACCTATATACAAGGCTTTGCCCTGCTTTACAAGATCTGAAAGGGCTCCCATCGTCTCCTCCAGGGGAGTTTCAGGATCCGGGCGGTGGTGATAGTACACGTCCACATAATCCAGCCCCATGCGCTTGAGGCTGGCATTGAGGCTTCCTATAAGGTACTTTCTGGATCCCCAGTTTCCGTAGGGACCAGGCCAAAAGTCAAAACCCGCCTTGGTGGAGATAAAGAGTTCCTCCCTGTACTTTCCCAGATCCGATTTCAGGACAGCTCCAAAATTCTCCTCCGCCAGTCCCACATTGGGAGCGCCGTAGTTGTTGGCCAGATCAAAATGGGTAATCCCCAAATCAAAGGCTTTAAAGAGAATGGCCTTCTGCTCCTCCAGGGTCTTATCCGCCCCGAAATTCTGCCACAGCCCCAGGGAAATCCGGGGCAGCAGGATACCGCTTCTTCCGCATCTCTTGTATTCCATCTTTTCATATCTGTCACGTTCCGCCTGATACATTTCCGTTACCTGCCTTCTGCAATTTATGTCTTACAAATTAACTCCTGTCACTGTCCCAAGCACTTCCCCGATGCTGTCGCTTATAACCAGATCCGCCTGGGAATCCCTGGAGGTAGCGCCTTTGTTGATCAGAACCAGCTTATTGCCTCTGTAATAGTCGATTAGCCCTGCCGCAGGATAAACCACCAGGGAAGTGCCGCCGATAATCAGCATATCTGCATGACTTATGTAGGCTACGGATTTACGGAGCGTCCTGTCGTCCAGCCCTTCCTCGTAGAGGACCACGTCGGGCTTGATTACGCCGCCGCAGCTGCAATGTGGCACACCTTCACTTTGTGCCACATAGTCCAGATCATAAAATTCCCCGCATCTGGTACAGTAATTTCTATGTACGGAGCCGTGAAGCTCCAGCACCTCTCTGCTTCCTGCCATCTGATGGAGGCCGTCGATGTTCTGGGTGATAACCGCCTTCAGCTTACCTTCCTCCTCCAGCCGGGCCAGGGCCCTGTGAGCCGGATTGGGGACGGCAGAGGTAAACAGCATCCTGTCTTTGTAAAAGCGGTAAAACTCCTCAGGATTGCGGACATAAAAACTGTGACTGATAATGGTTTCGGGCGGATACTTATACTGCTGATTATATAGCCGTCCACACTTCTGAAATCGGGGATTCCACTTTCTGTCGACACGCCCGCTCCTCCGAAAAACACAATGTTATCGCTCTCCCAAATCCAGTCTTTTAACTGCTGCCACTTTTCATTCATACCTGCTTGTCCTCCTTCTCTGCTGATAATCCAACCCAATTCTTCCTGTTCTGACGGAGCGTGTCTGAACATTGCTTTCTGACAGCTGTAGGTCACGCTTTGTGGAAGATTTGGCCCCTATGATGCAGGCGCAGCGGGCTGCGCTGACTGAATCGGGGCCAAATATGCCGGGCCGTGACGGGGCGTGCAGACGGCGGGAATGAATGTTCAGACACGCTCTATACAATCTCGTCCAGAAACAAACTCCCAAGGGGCTGTACAAACCTGCACCACCAGGCGGCGGCTCTTCTCCATTTTTTTCATCAGATGCTCCAATGTATCATATCCAAAAAGCCATGGGGCCAGGACGGCTGCGTCAATGTCCAGCACCTCTGTGGAAAACAACGGCTCCCCTGCAGGCCCCGCCGGTTCCCGCATCAGCCGGGAACCATGGGCATCCAGCTTCCACCTCCAAAGTCCCCGGTTTCCCGGTATCAGTTCATCACGTATCCGCAGCAGCGCTTCTATATGGTCACAGGGCGCCTCCTCATTCAGCGAGACAGCCTCCATCATCCGGGCCGCATCCGTAATCCTTGCCATGATTGCAGGGCGGACAGAGGCGCAATTACAGCCTGTCCCAACTGCCCCATCCGGCGATTCATCAGCCGGACCGGTCTGCAAAGCTCCGCCGCCGGGATTGCTCCCTCTCCTGCCGGTTCCACCCAGTCCGGTTCCACAGAATAAAGAAACCTCTGCTCCTCCTTTCCCGTTCCCCAGAAGGCCTGAAGCTTTCAGCTCTCCCTGCTTGTCATACCAGCCGAACACGCGTCCATTCTCACTGTCAAGCTCCGCCTCCAGCCGTTCCATATACTTCTCATCCCGCAGTGCATAGACCTGGAACCGCTGCTTTAGCCAGCGGTTTATCCAGGAGGCCAGGCTGTGTGCCTCTGCAAGAGGTATTTCTTTCGGGCCGGCCCCCTCAGGCAGTCCCTCCTTCATCTGCCATAAAGGCTGGTCGAAAACAAAGCGGAAACCAAGCAGATAGATGGCCTCCGACGCAGGCATGAGATAACAGAAGGGCATGCCTGCTTCATGCATGTCCAGAAGCATTTTTCCCAGAATATCCCTCATATGGCCCTGATGCCGGCTGTCTTTTGCCGTAGCTACGCCCACTATATAATCCAGCTCCCAGACCCGGCCTCTTACCATCACCTGGTAGGGGTTCAGATGCGCCATCGAGAGGATCCTGCCTGTCTCATCCTCCTTAACCAGAATCTGGTTATCCCTGGTTTTCCATTTAAAATAATACTCCAAAAAACCTTCCGAGTCTTCCGGAAAGGCCTCCTGCCAAAGGCCTCTGCACCTTCCCTTTTCCTCTTTCTCCAGATAGCGTATCATCGTTTCCTCACCGAATATTTTCTTGCAAAGCCAACAGGATTATAGCTCATCTTGGCTTTTCTCAGCCCCTCCATCCCCAGATCATCTTCCCGGTTCACCAGAGCCACATCGGGAAACTCATGGATCAGGAACTGCTGGTTGATAAACTGGTAGAGCCTTTTATGGACTGGTTGGCTTTCTCAATATGAATTACAGCCATATTCTCCAGCTGGTTCAAGCTTCCGATTGTAAAAGCCTCCAGCTTTCCGTCTACGTACACTCCCGCCATGCGCACAGAAAGGCTGGAGCAGTTCTTCAGAATATCGTGGATTCCCGCCACCTCATAATCCAGGGAATCGTCCATGCGTCGGCGTCCACCTTGTTCTGCCTCCATTCCTCCATGAACCTCCACACCTCATGGCGGTCGGAGCAGCACAGTCTCCGGTATTCATATCTGCCCTCATACTCCCTCAAAAATCCGTTGAGATGGTTCTTTTTCTTGTGAAGTTTTTTCCCGGACAGAGTGCGCATAGCTTCTCCGTCATAGAGATAGTCCTTTAAATCTGTCTGCTCCTCCACCTCGAACTCATTGGGATCCAGATTCAGATACTCCACAGCCTCCTCATCTGCCAGAGAAATATAAAAGGGCTTGTGAAGAACCTCTGCAAAATACTCCACCAGCTGGTTGAAAAAGTAAGGCAGGTCCTCCTCCCTGCACATCGGCATAGCTGTGGAAACCTGGCCCTCCCGCTCCATCAGCCACATGGCCGCCCGGTTCTCACTGACTGCGCACTGAATCCGATAATAATCCTTCCACAAAAAGCAGTCCAGGAATACGCTGTCGCAGGCTTTGTTAGGCCTCAAACCGTAAAACGGACGCAGTTTGTCGATATCTTCAGCTACTACAGGCTTAAACTCTAAACTCATGGTATACCTCTTTTCATTAGGATAATACTGCTTGTACTTAGTATACCATAATTTCAGTTTCTATAACACTTTTTTCATGGACATCCTTTCAAAGAATGTTTGAGCAGGGGACGCAGCGCCCATGAGTCAAAAGGAGTCCGCTCCCCGGCGGACTCCCTGTTTTTAATTAAAAGCCCTGGGCAATCTCCTTTACCAATAGAAGCCTCTGCCCTTTCTTTATCTGATCATCCGCCAGCTCATTGGCGGATATAATATTCCCCACTGTCGTGTGGAATTTCTTTGCAATATCCCACAGACTGTCCTCAGGCTGTACAATATATCCCACGATTCCCGGCAGCTCCTGGAGTTTCTGGAAGTCCATGGGTTTTACCACAGCTCCGGTTATTACCTGCTGGCATACAGGCTGCAGCACCAGGAAATCCAGGGCAATGACAGCCTTTATCTCCACCATATCTCCGCCCATCATAACAGCGCTCAGCTGTTCCAGTCCGGCATCCAGCTGGTACACGCTGTCTTCCCCGATTCCCCTGGCTTCTGCCACGCAGTGAAAGGGCACCTGTTCTACCCAGGACTGAACCGGGGAGGTATCGTCGCTGGTGAGATACAGAAGGCTCACCTCCAGAACCCCGTCAATCTCCAGGCAGTCTTCACCTACCTCCACATCGTCCAGCTTAATGGCGCCTGCATTGTGACAGATTTGAAGGATCCGCTCTGCCTGAGGCAGCTTAAGCTTCTCCGAAATTTTGGACTTACAAACATTTCTGGTAAGAATCTGGTCAAAACATGCCTCTGCCTGATTCAGCTCAATCTCCCGCATATTGGAGTACATGTCGCTTAAAAGCTCTACCTCCTGCTCCTCATAGAGCTTGATATCCAGCTCCAGAACAGCGTCCACGTCCATCTCCCGCATTTCCCCGTCATAATCCGGCTTTGCTTCTATATCTTTGTGGGCCAGGCGGACGGTAACCATGGGGATCTGCTCCTCCTTCACGTCGCTCATTTCCATCTCGCCGGAGAAGGGAAGCGTTTCCTCCAGCCACTGAACCGGCATATTTTCGTCCTCGGCAGAGTAAATAACGAACACCGTCATCTCCCCGTCCAGATGAAGGCGGCCGTCCAGGGGCTTTACATTCACATCCCTGAGCTTCATCTCCCGCCACAGTATCTGGCCCATATTAGGCTTTCCGCCTGTAAGGCTGATCTCCTCCTTGATTCTGTATGTATCCTTTCTGCGCACTGCAATGGCAGCCGCGTTTGCTGTGCGCTTCAAGGTTTCCACCTGGACGGCTCCGGCTGCGTCCCCGTCAGAAAGGCCGGCTCCTGCCAGAGAATTCCCGCCTTCCATGTCCACATCCACCGCAGCCTCCACATCCCTCAGCGTTTCCACACGCACCTGCAGGGTGATAATGGCCTGAACTCCCAGCTTTCTGGAATTAATCATATCTGTGTTCAGGTCCTCCAGCATCCAGTTCAGGCTACGTAGTCCTTCTCCTCCAGATTGGGAACATTGATAGTCTCCTCAAAGGGGATGGTTCCCCCAAAGTCTGAAGCCCCCCGGCCTCCCTGCGGTAGAGAACCTGGAACTCCAGCTTGCCCTTCACAGCCACCTTGTCTCCCTGGTTCTTCACATTCTCAATCTGTACTTCCCCGGTGTCCAGCATAACCTGCTCCATATCGTCCATGGTGTCAGGTACAATAAAATCATCATCCAGCGTTATCTGGGTGGCCACATTTCCTTTCCACTGGTTCATATGTATCTGTTTCTTTATTAATTCCATAAAAACACCTGCCATCTCTCATATTCCTTTAGAAGAATTTATGCGGACAGCAGGTACTTTATGCGTATATCTTATGATTCCCGTTTACCGGAGCTAAAATTATATTCATCCATAAAATGGTGGCGCACTCCCTTCTGCACATACCCAAGGCAGGCGTCCAGGTTGATATTCTCCACGCTTTTCATTATATTGGAGTCTATGAAGGGGCTGTTTCTGCGCAGGTTCTTTATAAGCTCCTTCATCTCCTGACGCTTGCTGGTGTGGACGATGTCCCCTCCAGTTCCCCCGGCTGCCTGTTCTCTTGCAATTGCCTCCGTAAACCGGCAGGCGCATTGGAGAAAATGCAGCTCATTGTACTCCTTCCAGGCCAGCACCGCCTCCTCCTTCACGAAATATAAGGGCCTGATGAGCTCCATCCCTTCAAAGTTCGTGCTGTGCAGCTTGGGCATCATTGTGTTGATCTGTCCTCCATAGAGAATCCCCATGAGAATCGTCTCAATTACATCATCAAAATGGTGTCCCAAGGCGATTTTATTGCACCCCAGTTCTCTTGCGTGGGCATAGAGATAACCTCTGCGCATTCTGGCACAGAGATAACAGGGGGACTGATCCACATCCACCACAATATCAAATATATCTGAATCAAAGATCCGAAGGGGGATGTTCATCCGCTCTCCATTGGCCTCAATAAGCTTACGGTTGTCAGGATGATACCCGGGATCCATGACGATAAACTCCAGCTCAAAATCAGTGCTGCTCTGCCGTTTCATCTGCTGAAGGCACTTGGCCAGCAGCATGGAGTCCTTCCCTCCGGAAATGCAGACTGCAATCTTGTCCCCGTCCTGAATCATCCGGTATTCCTGGAGCCCCTTAACAAAGGGGCGCCAGATTTCCTTACGGAAGTTTTTGATAATGCTTCGCTCTATATTAACATGCGGCGCTTCCTGTCTCATATTTGTTCTGATTTCTCCTGCTCTAATTGACGTTCTGCCTTCTCCCTGAACCTAAGGCCTCCTTCAGCAGCGCGATTTCCTGCTCCATCTGCACCATGCGATCTTTCATTTCCTCGTACTCCTCCAGAGTCAGGGTCCGCTTGTTCCTGGGCAGTGTCACGCCGTCCTTCTTCACCGGACGGGCCGGTATTCCTACGGCTGTGACATTATCCTCCAGAGGCTTTAAAAGGACTGCATTTGCCGCAATATAGCAGTTATCTCCCACCTCAAAGGCGCCCAGAATCTTAGCTCCCGCGCCAACCATCACATTGTTGCCAAGAGTAGGGTGGCGCTTCCCCTTCTGGTTCCAACGCCTCCCAAAGTAACCCCCTGGTAGATCGTGCAGTTATCCCCCACCACCGTAGTTTCACCGATAACCACTCCGCTTCCGTGGTCAATCAAAATCCCATGGCCCAGCTGCGCGCCCGGATGTATCTCTATGAGCGTAAAGAACCTGGCAATCTGCGATATGAGCCTGGCGATAAAAAACATTCTGTGATTGTAAAACCAATGTGCAAACCGATGCCATATGAGGGCATGAACCCCCTGGTACAAGAGCAGCACCTCCAGGGCATTGCGTGCCGCCGGATCTCTTTCCTGTACAGCTTTAACATCCAGCCATATATCCTTGAATATCATAAATTTGTTCCCCCTGACTTTGACAAGTTAAAACAACGCTACTGTACTACGACACTATCCCGAAATATTTTAGTATCGATAGTATAGCATATGATATTCGATCCTGCAAGAACACAACCAGATGTATTGCAGAACTCTGTAAAAGGCGGCTTACCCAGGCGTTTAACATCAGAGCGTGTCTGAACATTGCTTTCTGACAGCTGTGCGTCACACTTTGCGGGAGCTTTGGCCCCGATGAAGGAGGCGCAGCGACTGAATTGTAGCCAAATATGCCGGGACGTGCAGATGGCGTGAATGAATATTCAGACACGCTATAGTCAAATTCCTGAACATTCTATCTACCGCGTGACAGAATGGAAAACACGGCGCAGGGTTAATTTCGGAAGTTCTATCTGTCATCCTAACCCTATTCTTGCTTTTTTGGATGTTATAGGCGACATCTCATATGAGCGTTTCCCGCCCTGTGTGCTTTTTTCTTGCGTTTTTCCCAACAATTCGTCCAATGTTACTTTTTTAACAGTTGCCTTTTCTGCGGTATTGCCCCAATTTTCTAAATTTGAAAGTATTTTAAATCCACACTCTCCAAAATCCCGCAATGAATACAGGACTTCAGTTGATCACGCTCACATTGGCCGAACATATCCTCCTTAGTCTCTTCATGCCTTTTTAACCTGTCCTCAAACCACTGCTCCACTGTTTCTCTTTTTTGAATAAACCTTGGAGGTCCTCTAATTCATCTTCTCTTTCCTCCAAATATTCATCAAAGTCACTATCCGGCTCCATATATTTGCTGTAATTTCTTAAAAACTTTACACTTTCAAAATCTGCATCCACCTCTATAAGCTGCATTTGATACAGCTCCTCACTTCCTGTCTGTAAAATACTTTTATTTTCTGACATATAGTTCCATGTCTCCCAATTCATTACAAGAACATCTCTTTCGCTTAAACCGCTTCTCTCCAGATGTTCCTTATAAATTTTCATAGACTCCTCACTATATTGTGCCGAGTCCCTTTTAATAAACAGATTGTACTGGTCTGCATGGCAGGATTCGTGAACGACTGTTTCTAAAATTTCATATGGATTTTCGTTATTCAGGTTGATGCTAATTGTCTTTTTCTCATTGTCGGTGAGCCCTTCCTGTGAACAATCCTCTAAGGGAATCAGACGATAGGGAGTTCTTCCGCTCTCAAAAGCAAGGGTGTTCTCTAATCTCTGACATGATTTGATTTTTTGGTTTTCACCCTTTTCGCTCCAATTAGATGGCCAAAACTCTTTGACAACCCTTTCCTGCTTTCTCTCATTAACCATATAATTTAAAAATTTCCGGCTTAATTCTTCTTGTTGTTCTTTATGTAAACTATTCCAGTTGGACGGCCAAAAATCGTCAAATGCACGCTGTTCTCTGTATTCTCTGTTTGGCATAGCGCTAATCCCCATTATTATATTGATCCATCTATACTATAGCATCTGCCATGTAACGCTTTTAATACATTTGTGTTACACATCTGTGAAACTATAAAGGAGGGTTCCATAGCCACAAAGCGATGAAAGTCTTCAAAGTTCCAGAAGGATCAGCGCTGAATGAAGTATTCTTTACCTGCCATATAATAATGGGCAAAACAACTGAATTTTCAGAATTATTTTGCCCATCATTAACTGCTCTCTTTTTAATTTACACCCATAGTCCCGGGAAGGCCGGGAAAATTTTAAAGATACATTTCTCCTGCGGGAACAGGTGCCTTTCCTCCTGGCATCCTCAGGGAACTACTGAAATACCACCGGATTTTCCAGATATTCCGTTTTAATCACAATATAAGGAAACGACTGCTCCGTTCCGGCGTTTTCCCCCTTCTCCGGTCCTTTCAGCTCTGTATTGATAACGATGGAATTTTCTGTGAGATACAGCTCGTTGACGCTGATGCTGTATCCGCCGGTAGGCTGGACTCCATATCCCACGGCAATAAACAGATTCTGTTCATCACTGTATGTAAGCTTAAATGGCTGCTGCTGTTTCTCCGCAATCAGCTTCTTAAGTTCCTCAGGAATGTCCATATTACCCGCCACTGAAAAATCCAAATCCCGCACCTTGTCTTGGCTGTCTTTAGAAGCCGAACAGCCGGTGAACGTCCATACCGTCCATAACCATTAACATGGCAAGGGCCAGGTACCGTTTTCCCTTTAGAATTATTTTCATGAAAAAACCTCCCGAACTATATGATACAATTACTATCAATATATTCCGGGAGGCACTGATTATGCTTCTTTATAAAATTTTGCGGATCCAGCCCTCAGGCCCCTCAATCGTACCCATCTGGATTCCTGTAAGGGTATCGTAGAGCTTCTTTGTGACAGTTCCCATCTCGTTCATGCCGCTGGGGAAACAAATTTCCCTGCCGTGGTCAACAATTTTCCCCACAGGAGAGATAACTGCAGCCGTACCGCAGAGGCCGCACTCTGCAAACTCGGAGAGTTCCGCCAGCTTAACCGGACGCTCCGTCACCTTAAGGCCCAGATAATGCTCTGCAACATATACCAGAGAGCGTCGTGTAATGGACGGTAGAATCGAATCAGATTTGGGAGTGACAATCTCTCCATCTTTTGTCACAAAAAGAAAGTTAGCGCCTCCCGTCTCCTCCACATAGCTTCTGGTTGCCGGATCCACAAACACGTTCTCATCGTACCCTGCCCCATGGGCCGCTACCGATGCATATAAGCTCATGGCATAATTAAGTCCCGCCTTCACATGTCCAGTCCCCTTGGGCGCCGCCCGGTCAAAATCACTTACGCACAAAGTCAGAGGCTTGGCCCCGCCTTTAAAATACGGCCCTACAGGCGTGCAGAACAATCTGAACTGGTACTCGTCCGAAGGCTTCACTCCGATAACCGGTCCGGATGCAAACATATAAGGTCTCAGATACAGCGTAGCGCCGCTTCCAAAGGGGGGCACCCAGGCTGCGTTGGCCTTCACCACCTGATCCACTGCCTCTAAGAACCGCTCCTTTGGAAAAGAAGGCATCTCCAGCCTCTCTGCCGAATCGCTCATGCGCTCCGCATTGAGATCCGGGCGGAATGTGACGATGCTTCCGTCCTCTGTGGTATAGGCCTTCAATCCCTCAAAACATTCCTGGCAATACTGAAGAATTCCGGCGCATTCATTGATTACCACATTGGAATCTGAAGTAAGACATCCCTCATCCCATGCTCCGTCTTTATAATTTGACACATAGCGCTTGTCTGTAGGCATGTAATTGAATCCTATATTGCCCCAGTCCAGGTCTTTCTTTTCCATAAATCATTTCCTCCGTTCCGGTAGATGTAAAAGTAACTTGAACACAATTATAATCTTATCAACCCGTAAAATCAATGGTTTCCCGGCAAATCTTCTATACAATTCATGCATATCTGCTATAACCGTCAGGGGAATGCTCTTTCGATGCCGTAACTTCAGACAGAATCATTGCTTTCTTACCATTTACTTTAGCAGCTCCGTCATATACTTTTCCCGCCGCCTGAACTGTTACAATAAATAACAGCGAAAGTCACAGAAACGGCCCAGCGTATTGCCAAATTCGGACTTGGCATGCTATAATGTTCCCATTATTGTTTTTCTGAGAGAATGACAGAAAAAGATGTACGCCCGGAATCTCCTTGTGCCTGATTTTGCGGGATGATTTTTTGCCGGCTGTGCACAAATTTATGGGGCGTACGCGCCGCGTACGTTGATTAACTTTGTGTGGGGCCGGCGGAAAATCAGCCCCACAGGCAGGTGCAGGAGAGATTCCCGGCGTACATAAAAAAAGCAGGAGGATTTATATGAGTACAGGACAAGTTGGAATAATGGCCGCCATCATCATCTACTTGATTGGAATGGTCTATGTAGGGTTTTATTTCAGTAAAAAGGGCGGGGGCGACTCTGCCGACGAATTTTATCTGGGAGGCCGCAGATTGGGCCCTTTAGTGACTGCCATGAGCGCCGAAGCGTCGGATATGAGCAGCTGGCTTCTTATGGGTCTGCCGGGCGTAGCTATCTGACCGGTATCGCAGACGCAGGCTGGACGGCAATCGGTCTGGCTGTAGGTACATATTTAAACTGGCTGATTGTGGCAAAACGGCTCCGCCGTTATTCTGTAGCTTGTGACGCCATCACGATTCCAGATTTCTTTTCCAGACGGTACAGGGATAATAAAAATATTCTGATGTGTATTGCAGCTATTGTTATATTGATTTTTTTATTCCTTATACGGCATCAGGCTTTAAAGCATAGGCACTCTCTTTGCAAGCCTTTTTAATGTAAATTATCACACCGCCATGATTATCGGCGCTGTGGTAATCATCGGTTATACGGTATTGGGAGGATTTATGGCAGTATCCACTACGGATCTGATTCAGAGTATTGTAATGAGCTTTGCCCTGATCGTTATTGTCGCCTTCGGCATTCATGTGGCTGGAGGCTGGGACGCTGTTGCAGATAACGCCCGTTCACTGGCCGGATATTTAAGTATGACACAGCTTCACAACCGGGCGGATAACACGGCATCCCCTTACAGCCTGCTGTCCATCTTCTCCACCCTGGCCTGGGACTGGGCTACTTCGGTATGCCCCATATACTGCTGCGTTTTATGGCTATCAGCATGAGGATAAGCTTAAAACCTCACGCCGCATCGCTTCCGTCTGGGTTGTAATCTCCATGTTTGTAGCTATACTTATCGGTATCATAGGGTACGGCGCATCCGTGGCCGGACAGATTCCCAACTTTACCACCAGTTCCGATTCCGAGACTGTAATTATCCGTCTGGCAGGCCTCCTTGGGCAGAACGGCATTCTGTTATCCATTGTGGCAGGCGTGGTTCTGGCAGGTATCCTGGCCTGTACCATGTCCACAGCAGACTCCCAGCTTTTGACTGCCGCCTCAGGAGTCTCCCAGAACCTGCTTCAGGATTTCCTGAAAATCAAGATGGATACCAAGGCTTCCATGACTGCCGCCCGGCTTACGGTAATTGCCATCGCTCTGGTCGGCATTGTCCTGGCATGGAACCCTGACAGCTCCGTGTTTACTATCGTATCCTTTGCCTGGGCAGGCTTCGGCGCTGCCTTCGGCCCTGTAATGCTCTTCGCCCTGTTCTGGAAGCGCAGCAATCTGGCGGGAGCCCTGGCAGGTATGATCTCAGGCGGTGTGATGGTATTCGTGTGGAAGTACGGCGTGCGGCCCCTGGGCGGCGCCTGGAATATCTATGAGCTGCTTCCCGCGTTTATTGTGGCTTCCCTTGCCATTATCATCGTCTCGCTTGCAACAGCTCCTCCCTCACAGGAGATTTGTGAGGAATTCGATTCTGTAGGTAAATAGAATTGCGGGGAGTCAATCTTTGATTCGGAACGAAAACAGCTTTCGATTTTATGAATTACATACCCGGCCAGTTAAACGTTCATGCATGTACAGCTGTCCGGCCCCTTGCTCTGCAGGAATAGAACGGGTCTTCGGGACCCCGGTAAACATAAACTACCGGGCCCGGGGACCCTATTTATATTCCTTCCCCCGCTCCTGATTTTCTCCTTAATCCTGTCTGCCTCACGACTTTCGGTCGTTTTTCGTGAGTATCGGTAGCAGGCAATTGCTATGAGAATTTCCCTATAATATAATCTGAATATAGTAATCAGGACATATATGTTCAAGAGGAGGTACGCCATGGCGGGAAAAAATCAATGAGTAAACAAGAACTATATTACCGGAACGCATGGGCAGGAGACTATTCAGATTTTGAGAAACTGGCTCCCGAGGCCCGGAAGATTTGGCCAACCGGTATATGAATGAATTAAGCAAACGCAATCACCTCCTTGGGTCTTCCGCACCGAATAGCAGTCCGCACTTTTCCCCCTCGGAAAAAGTGAACGGCCTGCTGGAGGAACAGTCTATGAACCCCCTGTTTCGTCTGGGGTGCTCTCTACGCGCAAAAGCAGAAAGCGACAACAAACTGGGTTCCCTTTACAGACAATATGACGACTATATGAACGCCTATTTAATGAAACAGTCTTTAAGCCCTCTGGATAAAAACAGACTGCAGGCCCTGAAGGAGCAGGGGCTGAAGGGAAACCGCCTGGATGATGAAGTGAAGCAGAATGTGGAAAAACAGACCCTGCTTGCCAAGACCCTGTTTCTGTCCCATTTAGGGAAAACGCAGCTTGTGGAGACCGGAGAGCCGGGGGCCGCTCCCCAAAAGAAAGCGTTGGACCGCCCCGTCTCCAGTATGGTGGCCCACTGTTCCAGAACCTCCTATGTATTTCCCCCCGGCAGCAGGGCTCAGCAGGATAAGATTTTTAATGCCATTCTGGGAGCTGACATGGGAAAGGACGCAGGTGTGTACCGGCGTATGGCTGCCACCCATTCTGTCTCATCCGGTCCAACTATTGAGGATTTCAAAGAGGAAAAAAAGTTCAGTATGGCCAACCAATACGGAATGAACCTCTCCATTGGCGGGCTGGGAAATCCGGGAATCAGCGGCCCCGATGGTTATCAAATTCTGAAAAATGACGGCAGCTGCGGCCATATGTACATGCATGTGGATAAAGGCGGCGCAGACAAGTGCAGCAGCCTTTTGGTGGGATTTGAATCCGACGCCCCAGGCGTGACGAACCAGCAGGGCCACACTCACAATGCCAAAGCTTCACCGGAAGCTATGTCCAGTTTTCTCGGGCAGCGATCTGATGAGATGGGAATGAAATATGGAGGCAGAATCGTGGACTGCACCCAGCTCTCACCCCATAAGCTGGCAGAAGTAATGAATGAGTTTACCGCCCACTACCGGACCCTGCTGGTAGAGGGTATGGAAAGCAATGATGTGCGCAGGGAATTAAATGAAATAAATGACAGCCTCTGCGGCTCCCCTATGTCAAGAATGGAATTGACAGCCATGATGGGGAAAATAGGCATAGAAAAAGAAAAAATTAAAACTATGCTTGATAATCCGCTGTTTCATACGGAAGAGAGAAAGCCTGCTGAATGTGTAAGACAGCTGAATTTTGAACAGAATGGGCCTAAGAGGCCCGGAACTTGGACCAAATTTAAGGCTGCTCTTGGCGGCTCCGGCTCAAAGAAGGCCTGCCAGGAGTACGAGAGCTATCAGGCATCCCTTACCAGCCGGGCAGAGAAAGGCGTCGATACGGAGGGAAGAAAAATCCCGGCAAAAAACTCCATCGAGCAATATGTAGGCAAGTTAGATGCTGAGAGGCCCTGGAAAGAAGCCCAGGCAGCCAAATCCTATATACACGACAGCAGGATATCAAGGCCTGAAATCGGGATTGGTTATCATAGGGAAAAGGAAGCGGAGCGTGGAAAATATTTTTATATTCCCAACCGGAACAGCCTCCGGCAGCCGTCGTCCTCACCGATTCCGGAAGCTTCTTTTATTCCTCCCATGTCGGAT
>BBZN01000013.1 GCA_001304855.1 Clostridia bacterium UC5.1-1D2 | reverse complement strand
GTGTATTATTCAGTCTTCAATTTTAAAGGTACAAGCGACACCAGCATATATGCGAATGTCTAACGCAGAAGGAGGGATTTGAACCCTCGCGCCGCTACTAACGACCTACTCCCTTTCCAGGGGAGCCCCTTCAACCTCTTGGGTACTTCTGCTTGGTTGACTCAAAAAACTTTATTATATTTCGCAGGCAATTCTTATAAGCTTGTCTGCAGCGGAGAGGGTGGGATTCGAACCCACGCGCCCTTGCGGACAAACGGTTTTCAAGACCGCCTCGTTATGACCACTTCGATACCTCTCCAAACGTGCTTTTCTATTTTACAGAACTTTAGTGCTTTTGTCAAGTGCTTTTCCACTTATTCTTAAAAAGTTTTTCAAAGCTGCTTTGCCGTTCTAACGTCTTTTTCAGAGGCAACTTGCATAGTCTATCACTTATTTCGACAGTTGTCAACACTTTTCATACCACTCTTTTACACTTTTTTCACTGCTCTTTTACATTCTGCCCATTTCCTCTGTTTCCATCCCTGAATCCGGCACTCCGCTGCCGGCAAAAAAGCCTTTACCCCTGAAGGACAGGGACTGTTACCCATGGTTTCGTGACTGTAGGGCTTGTTGCCTGGCTGAAATAAAGGCTTCCGCCACTGCCAAATCCTCCGGAGTTGTAATCTTGATATTCTCATAGCTGCCCTCCACCATGTGAATTTTAACCCCGGCCTGTGATTCCGCCACCATGGCATCATCCGTGACTTCTCTGCAGTCCTCCTCCATCTGCCTTCTATAGGCGTCGACAATCAGCGGCACAGAGAACACCTGGGGGGTCTGGGCCTGCCACACCAGGCTCCGCTTTGGACAGGAAACTACACAGCCCTCCTCGTCTACCACTTTGATGGTATCCTTTACAGGCATGCCTACCACACAGGCATCCCATCTGCACACGGACTCATAAGCCCGCCGGATGATTTCCGGCGTTACAAAAGGTCTGGCCCCGTCGTGGATAAATACATACCATTCTGTCTGGCCCTGCATATGCCCTCCTGTTCCCAGCCGTTACTGTCCGTAAGCGTACAAAGAGCCTTCCACACACTCTCATACCGCTCCCGTCCTCCGGCTCCCACGCAGCTTACCTTTGTAAGGCCGTAGGCCCGGACAATTTCCCTGCTGCAATATTCCACATGGTCCTTATCCGTCATCAGCAGTATCTCATCAATCAAAGGGGAAGCCTGAAATGCTTCCAGCCCATAAACCACTACCGGTTTGCCTCCCAGTTTCAGATACTGCTTTGCAGTCTCAGTCCCCATCCTGCTTCCTTTTCCGGCAGCCAGTACAATTGCGCAACAATATTTTTTCTTCATCCGTCCCCTCTCCCAGACCCACGCCGCAGCGTGTCTGAACATTGCTTTCCGTCCCATATGCGGCGCATTTTATGGGAGCTTTGGCAAAATGAACGCGTACGTTATCATCGGTCAGCAAAGAGTCCTGCGCCTGGCAGAGTGACAAACGATTCAGCGCCGGCAGCACCGTTTCTGGCCGGATGAAACACTAACGCTCTCCCAGTTTTAAATTAGGTACCGCATTCAAATCCCATCCCGCTACATTTCCCCGCAAATACTCGTAATAAGCGGCTGTGCCTATCATAGCCGCGTTATCCGTACAGTAAACCGGAGAAGGATAATAAAAGGAAATTCCTTTCTTCCCACAGGCCGTTTTCATAGCAGCACGCAGGGCCGTATTGGAAGCCACGCCTCCTGCAATGGCCAGCTTCTTATATCCATACTCCTCACATGCCAGAATCGCCCGGCTTACCAGAGATTCCACAACGGAATTCTGGAAGGATGCAGCCAAATCAGGCACGCAAATCTCCTGCCCCGTCATTTTCCCATGGTTAATATAATTCAGCACTGCGGACTTAAGGCCGCTGAAACTGAAGTCGAAGGGCGCCCCCTCCACCTTGCCCCTGGGAAACTCGATCCTATGGGGATTGCCCTCTCTGGCGGCCTTATCCACCCTTTGGCCCCCCGGGATATCCCAGTCCTACGGCCCTTGCCACTTTGTCAAATGCTTCCCCCGCCGCATCGTCCCTGGTTCTTCCGATAATCTCAAACTCTCCATAATCCTTCACTATCACCAGATGGGTATGGCCTCCCGACACAATGAGACATACAAAAGGCGGCTCCAGCTCCGGATTTTCTATAAAATTAGCCGACACATGACCTTCAATATGGTGTACTCCTATGAGAGGCTTTTTTGCGGCATATGCTATGGCTTTAGCCTCTGCCACTCCTACAAGCAGCGCGCCCACCAGCCCCGGCCCATAGGTAACTCCAATGGCAGTCACATCCTCCAGGCTGACCCCAGCCTCCGCCAGTGCCCGCCCAATCACATAATTCACCGCCTTAATATGCTCCCTGGATGCTATCTCCGGCACCACTCCGCCATAGACGGTATGCGTCTCAATCTGGGAGGTAATCACATTGGAGAGAACTTCCCTGCCGTTTTTCACCACCGAAGCCGCAGTCTCATCACAGGAGCTCTCAATCGCCAGTATTAAAATGTCTTCTGATGTATGTTCACTCATCGTCTTATCTCCGTCATTCTTCATCAAACTCCAGCTCTGCCGTCCACCCGTCCTTGGCCGCCTTGGCCCTTGGGAAAATGCGCCTCACTTCATCCATATATTCTTCCGGCCGGTTGAGGGAGGGGCTGTAATGGGTCAGCCACATCTGTTTAGGCTGCGCCTTCTTGGCAAGCGCCGCCGCCTCATAAAAAGTCATGTGCTTGTACTCCCTGGCCTTGGCCTCCTTTTCCTTTTCGCCGTACATGCCCTCACAGATAAAAAGATCTGCCTCAGCCGCATACTCAGCAATTACAGGCACCGGCCGGGTATCCGTACAATAGGTAACTTTAAGCCCCCGCCTGTCCTCCCCCAAACCATATCCGGTGTCAGGAGCCTGCCGTCCCACTCAATCTCTTCCCCCTTCTGAAGCCGGTTCCAGAACTTCTGCGGAATGTTCTGAGACTTGGCCCTCTCCACATCGAACCGTCCCGCACGCGGGATCCGGATGGAATATCCGTAACAAACAACATTGTGGTTTACACGGTAGGCGTCGATCACATAGGCCCTATCTCCATAGATTCCTGATTCTCAGTAAGCTCCACAAACTGCAGCTCAAAGGGCAGCTCCGGCGCAATCGTCCGCAGCGCTCCCACTACCCGCTCCAATCCTCTCGGTCCCACCAAAATCAGCGGCTCCGTTCTCTCCGCATTCCCCATGGTAAGCAAAAGCCCCGGCAGTCCGCTGATATGATCCGCATGATAATGTGTAAAACAGATCGCATCAATGGGTTTAGGACTCCAGCCCTTCTCCTTCAGCGCAATCTGTGTTCCCTCCCCGCAGTCGATTAGCAGGTTGCTCCCCTTACAGCGGGCCATCATGGAAGTCAGCCACCTGTAAGGCAGCGGCATCATCCCTCCTGTTCCCAATAAACATATATCCAACATTCTGTCATCCTCATTCTCTCAATCTCGGAGCATGTCTGAAAAATACTTTCCCACACGCTCCAGGGTGTGTTTGAAAATTTATTCCCGCCAGCTGCACGCCATACATCACGGTAATTTTAGCCCAAATTCCGGTTGCGCAGCCCACGCGCGCCTTCATTTTAGACGATCCTCCCCCATTATGTGACCCACGCTGACGGAAAGCAATTTCCAAGCACGCCCTGGCTCACAAAATCATATCACATTTCCCTCTTAATAATCAAGTATACCCCGAAAAAAGATAGCGAAGTTGATAAACACGGTCATAAGAGAATCTGCTTTCTGATAAAAAGAACTGCCGTACCGGTGTTCTTCATCAACCGGCGCGGCAGCTCATCCTATCCTAGAATCAATCCTGTTTATTTCAGCTTTTCCATCCGTCTGACCAGATAAAGAAATTCCTGACTGTACGCATCCTCCCTCACCCGCTCCATTCCCTCCAGGCGCCTGATCACATTCCCATAGGAAGCGTCGCCGGCATACTCCGATTTTCTAAGGAGCATCCCTGTCTCAGCTACAGAGGCTGCAAATGCCATGTCCTCCGGCATTTCCACATGGAAATGTTCATCTTTTACCGGATACTCCAAAAGCCGGCTCTCATCCTCCTCCGGTTCCTTATATCGGATTTTAACATTCATCCACTCCTCATCAAAGGCATTGGCCCCGGTGTCCTCCGGTTCCCCGCCGGATGTCTGATATTTAAGTTCAACCTCCCCCATATCCTCATCTGAATCTGCAGGTATCAGTTCATAGAGAGCCGTCACTCTGTGACCGGCCCCGATTTCACCGCCATCCTTGGTGTCGTCATCGAAATCCCTGTGGGCCATAATCCGGTTCTCATAGCCAATAAGGCGGTATCCCTTCACTCTGGCAGGATTGAACTCCACCTGAAATTTCACATCCTTAGCCACCGTAAACAGGGTTCCTCCCATTTCCTGAACCAGCGCCTTTCTGGCCTCCATAATGCTGTCAACATATGCGTACTGCCCATTACCATGGTCTGCCAGAGCCTCCATCTTATTATCCTTTATATTGCCTGTGCCAAAGCCCAGAACAGACAGAAACACACCGCTCTCCTTCTTGCGCTCAATGAGACGCGTGAGCTCTCCTTCGCTGGTTACTCCCACATTCAAATCACCGTCTGTGGCAAGAATCACACGGTTGTTTCCCCCTCGGATAAAATGCTTCTCAGCCAGCTCATATGCAGTCTCAATCCCCTTTGAACCGGCTGTGCTTCCTCCGGCCGAAAGATTTTCGATGGCTGTCATAATGTCTGTCTTATCCTCCCCTGAAGCCCCGTCCAGAACCACCTGGTCGCTGGAAGCATAGGTTACTATGGATACGGTGTCCTGGGGCTTTAAATTCTCCGTAAGCATAAGAAATGCCCGTTTCACCAAATCCAGCCTGAGGGGGCCTTCCATGGATCCTGACACATCCAGCAGAAAAACCAGATTGGATTTGGGCATTCTGTCCTCATCCACGTTCTCAGCCTGAAGGCCTATCTGAAGCAGGTCGTGATTCTCATTCCACGGGCACTGGGAAATCCTGGTAGTCACGGAAAAAGGCTCTTCCCCCTGAGGCTCCGGGTAATCATAATAGAAATAGTTCAGCATTTCCTCAATACGGACCGCATCCTCAGGCACCTGATTCCCAGCCAGTATCATCCGCCTGATATTGGCGTAGGATGCAGTGTCCACATCTGCCCGAAGGTGGAGAGAGGCGCGTTCGCCACGGATGTAAAGGGGTTTTCCGGGTTATAGCTGTACTCCTCCGTATTGTGGACCGCCTCCGGCCTGCCGTCTCCCATATCGGACATACGGTTCATAGCCGTGGAGCCGTCGACCCCGTTCATCTCCCCGGCGGCGGTCTCTGGCGCCTCTGCATATGCTCCGGGTGCAGGCCCGGCCGCAGTTGCTTCCGCCAGCTGCCTGCTTCCTCCGGCGCCGCATCCTCCAAGCATACCGGCAGCCGCTATTGCTGCTGCAAGCAGACACAGCCTTCTGATTCCTTTTTTCATAATATCTCCTCCTTTTTCTGTTATCCTGATGACAACAGCTGCATTGTTGCAATTCCAACATACCAGAAAAAAAGGAGGCCTGCAATAGGCTTAAGAAAAGCCTAAATAATCTACTGCCATTCTTAATAAAGCTTACAAAATACTATAGAAATTCTACCTGTTCTTCCACATCCACAGGAAGCTTAAAACCTGAAATCATTTCATCATAACAATCTTCACACAAGTCAAAATGATGGACCTGTCCATCCTTCTCGGAAAAATAATCCCAGGCATGGTCCACGCCTATGGCGCCCTCCCGGAGTATTCCATGGCTCACAGCCATTTTCTTTCCGCAGCAATTGCAGATAACCGTATCCAGCTGTCCGTTTATATTATACCTTTTCATATGAATCCTCGCCTTTCTCTCTCATCGTGTCCTCTTAATCATTCCAGGAAGGCTCCATATCCCGTATCTATCAAAAACATCTCATATATGACGGATAAAAGAAATGAAGAGGAATGTTCGATTCCTCTCCATTATATACGCAAATTATTCATATTTTAAGTGGTAATTCTTTCATATTTGCCGGTTCCACATGATGACTGCATCCTCCGTGGGATTGCGGTAATACCCCCGCCGCAGAGCTTCCTCCCTGAAACCGTAGAAATCATATAGCTTTCTGGCTCCTTCGTTGCTCCGGCGAACCTCCAGAGTGATGGCCCTGACCCCTCTCATTCTGGAAAAACCGACCATTGCCTCCATCAGTTTCCTTGCGATTCCCAGCCTGCGAAACCGGGGTTCCACCGCAACTCTCTGGATTTCGCCCTCATCAGCCAGCACCCGGATCACCGAATAGCCCAATATCCGCCCGTGGTCCTCATAGACAAAGTAGGTGTCCAGACGGCTGTCCAGCCCGGAACGAATCATGCTCTCAGGCCAGCTCTCGGAAAAGCAGGCCTGTTCCAGTCCGGCTACTGCTTCAATATCCTGAACGGTCATAGGACGTACGCCGCGAATGAATTCCATAAAAGACTCCTCCTGCAAACATCAACTTAAGGGGCGCGCCTGGACACACTCTAGTAATCCCCCGGAAGCTTTCCTGCGGCGGACGCCGAAAGTTCCGCTTCCCTCTGGCGCTCCGCCTGGGGTTTTCTCAGATAGTCCGGAACGAACGCATCTGCAGTCACCAGTGCGGCCCCGCAGTAGCCGCCTGCCCCTGCAAGCTCCCTTACGGAGGCCAAAGCCGTCATTCCCAGCACCGCCACGCTGGCGCCTCTCTGCCGGTTCATATGGGCAGGTGCAAATACATAAGGAACCTTCATCTCCTCCTGAATGATCTCTCTGCATACAGGGACGCCGTCCCCCAGAAAAATTACTCTTTCGCCCCTGCGGTTCAGAAGCCCTGCCAGCTCCCTCATATCCATTGGCTGCTGCTCCATCACTACCTCAAACCCGTTCTCTGCGTGGTACAGCCCTGTATAGACCTGGCTTCTCTTGGCATCCATAACAGGGCACACCAGCCTGCGGCTCCCCACATATTATATGCCATGGCGTCCACAGTGGGAACATGGATCAGAGGCTTTTTAAGAGCCAGTCCCAGCCCTTTGGCTGTGGCCGCTCCGATGCGGAGTCCCGTAAAGGAACCAGGACCTCCGGCCACTGCGATGGCGTCGATGGCGTCCAGCTCCAGCTCCAAAAGCTTCACAATCTCATCCAGCATGGGAAGAAGCGTCTGGGAATGGGTCTTTTTAAAATTCACCGTATATTCCGCCGTCATGCTGTCGTCGGCCACCAGCGCCACGCTGGCTACCAGAGATGAACTCTCAATTCCTAACACTCTCATCCTCGTTCCTCCACCCGGATTCTCCTGAAATCAAATCCCTTTTCCAAATCCTTTTCTATGGTCACCTCTGTAACCCGCTCCGGCAGTATCTCCTCAATCAGCCCGGACCATTCGATAAGGCAGACTCCCTGGCCAAAGAAGCAGTCTTCATAGCCAATCTCATCCATCTCACTCACGTCCCCTATGCGGTACACATCAAAATGATAGAGGGGCAGCCGGCCCCCGTCATACTGCTGGACAATGGTAAAAGTCGGGCTGTTCACAGGCTCACTAATCCCCAGGCCTGCCGCAAAACCCTGGGTAAACACAGTCTTTCCCACACCCAGATCTCCGTTTAAGCAGAACACCTGCCCCGGCGCCGCCCCTTCCCCCAGTTTTTTCCCAAACTCATAGGTTTCTTCCGGTTTCCATGTCTCAACTGTCATTCCTTACCTCTTTCACATCGTCTCAACCTGCGGCGCTCCTTGTAGGTTTCCTGTTCCCGCAGCCGCCTTCATCAAATTCCTTTCATAGTCAGCGCAATCCGTTTCTTGGCCAAATCCACACTGATAATTTTAACCTCCACAATATCCCCCACGCTCACCGCCTCCAGAGGATGCCTGATGTATTTGTCCGTCATCTGGGAGATATGTACCAGCCCGTCCTGATGCACGCCGATATCCACGAAAGCCCCGAAGTCGATGACATTTCTCACCGTACCTTTGAGAACCATACCTGGCTGCAAATCCTTCATCTCCAAAATATCGCTTCGGAGAATCGGCTTGGGCATCTCGTCACGGGGATCCCGCCCGGGTTTTTCCAGCTCTCCGGCAATATCCCTGAGGGTGATCTCCCCCACGCCGATCTCCTGGGCGGCCTTTTTGTAATCTACTATTTTACGGCTGATTCCCGTCAGTCCGCCCCGCTTTAATTCCTCGGCCCTGTATCCCAGCTTCTTCAGGAGTTTCTCAGCCGCCTCATAGCTCTCCGGATGGACGCTGGTGCCGTCCAGAGGGTTCTCCCCGCCTGCAATCCGCATAAAGCCGGCGCACTGCTCAAACGCCTTGGGGCCAAGCTTAGCCACCTTTAAAAGCTGCTTTCTGCTCTTAAATGCTCCGTTCTCCTCCCTGTAAGCCACAATATTCTTCGCCAGGGTCTTATTAATTCCCGACACATACTCCAAAAGAGAGGCCGACGCCGTATTCAGATCCACCCCGACCTTGTTCACGCAGGACTCCACCACGCCTTCCAGCGTCTCTCCCAGGTGCTTTTGGTTCATATCATGCTGATATTGTCCCACACCGATGGATTTGGGGTCAATCTTAACCAACTCCGACAGCGGGTCCTGAAGGCGCCTGGCTATGGAGACCGCGCTTCTCTGCCCTACGTCAAACTGCGGAAATTCCTCAGTGGCAAGCTTGCTGGCAGAGTACACAGAAGCCCCCGCTTCATTTACAATCACATACTGAACCGGCTCCCTGATCTCCTTTAACAGATCCACGATTATCTGCTCCGATTCCCTGGATGCAGTACCGTTGCCTACAGAAATCAGAGTGATATTGTATTTCTTTATAAAATCCTTCAGAATCTTCTTGGCTTCCGCCACCTTATTCTGGGGCGCCGTAGGATAAATTACAACCGTGTCCAGCACCTTTCCCGTACTGTCCACCACAGCCAGCTTGCAGCCTGTGCGGAAAGCCGGGTCCCAGCCCAGCACCACGCGGCCCACAATAGGAGGCTGCATAAGAAGCTGCTCTAAATTCTTGCCAAATACCCTGATGGCCCCTTCCTCCGCTTTCTCCGTCAGCTCATTGCGGATTTCCCGCTCAATGGATGGGCCCATAAGGCGCTCATAGCTGTCTGCGGCAATCTCCTTAAGAACAGGGGTGGTATAGGGATTGTCCCTGACAATCACCTGCTTCTCAAGATACATAAGAATCTGATCCACAGGGGCCGTAACCTTCACTGTAAGAATCTTCTCATTTTCCCCCCGGTTCAGAGCCAGAATCCGGTGGCCCGCAGCCTTCTTCAGGGGCTCCTCATAATTGTAATACATCTCATACACAGACTCCGCCTTCTCGTCTTTGGCAGAAGACTGGATTGTCCCCTTGTTCATGGTTGCATTCCGAATGTAGGTTCGGTATTCAGCCTGGTCTGAGATCCGCTCAGCCAGAATATCCTTGGCTCCGTCAATGGCCTCCCGGGCGGTTGCCACGCCTTTCTCTTGGGAAATATAGGCTGCGGCAGCCGATTCCAGAGGCTCCTTTATCATCTGCATGCTGATGAGGTCGGCCAACGGCTCCAGCCCCTTCTCTTTGGCAATGGTGGCCCTGGTTCTGCGCTTAGGCTTATAAGGCCTGTACAAATCTTCCACCGCCACCAGCGCCTGGGCTTCCCTTATCTTCTTCTCCAATTCCGGAGTCAGCTTCTCCTGCTCCCGGATGGATGCGATCACCTGTTCCTTGCGCTCCTCTAAATTGCGCAGATATTTTAAACGCTCATCCAGATTGCGCAGCACCTCGTCGTCCAGGGAGCCTGTGGCTTCCTTCCTGTATCTTGCAATAAAAGGGATCGTGTTTCCCTCGTCAATAAGCTTTACCGCCGCCTCTGCCTGATGGCGGCCGATATTCAGTTCCTCCGCCAGTTTCTTAATAATATCCATGAAATACCCTCACTCGCTTTGTAATTTTGTGCCAGCTTTTATATTATAGTGCATCCAAACCTCTTATGCAAGGTTTACGTTAGATTGGAATTGTCTGCATCTGGACAGAGCGGCTGTTTCGTGATAAAATAAGCAGAAGCACAATTAAGAAGCCGGAAAACCTTTAAAAGAACAGAGAGAGGTACTTATTCAGAATGATGAATGATACTTATAAAAATCAAAAACCAACTGCTGGCAACCAGCCAAACAATACGTCCACGTCTGCCGACCGTTATGCCACCTGCGCGCTGATCGCCGGAATCACAGGCTTATCTGCAGCTTTTTCTATCTCCCCGCATCCCTTATAAGCGGCGCCAGTTCCCCTACCGCTCATCTGCGGCGTGCTGGGCATCATCCTTGCCGTTATGTCAAAAAAAGTGGACGTAAGACCCGGCCGGCCTATGACCACCCGGGCCATTGTAGGCATTGTATTAAGCGTACTGGCCATAGTCCTGACATTTTTCTTCTTCCAGATGCTGGTGGGTTACTACGAAACGCTCAGCGATCCGGTAAAGGGGCCTCAGCTCAACGACCTGATTAACCGGGTACAGGAGCAGTTAAACCAACAGTTCCATCTGTCCGGCAACCCTTCCTGACCGGAGCTATAACCGCCCACTCCTAACCATGCCACAGAGGCAGAAGATCCACGCCGAAAAACACCAGCAGTATATTTTTTATAATCCAGTTTGCAATTACAATTACAACTGCAATGTGCACGAAAAACAGTTCATGCCCCAGATACCATCTGGGGTTTTTTGTTGCCTTTGCCACAGCCAGGCTTAAAAGCTCCACTGCCGTCACCGCCGCCGTATAGAGTACCAGGGATGATACTGAAGGCTCAGAAGCAGCTCTCCATGAACGATAGCCCTCAAAGCCCTGGTGCCGCCGCATCCCGGGCAGTAAAGCCCTGTTAAAAGCTGAAAGAGGCAGGGAAATCCCTGCCCTGCAAGCTGTATCAGATTACGAACCATAGCTTCCTTTCTGTCTGCCCTTTACTGCAGCGCCGCACGAATCATCTGCTTGATGCCGTAGTCGGATCTGTACCTCTCCTTGGTGTCATAGGCAGCTGCCGCCGCCTTAAACTCACCCTCGGACATCTCAGAGGTGACCACTGCAAATTCATCCATACCGTAAAGCTCCACCACCTCCACCGTTCCGAATGCCTGTTTGATATCCAGCTCCTTATTCCGGTAGGAGCCCGCCACTCTGACAAAGTAGCGGAACCGGGCCTGGTCCATGGGCTCTATAGGCTGCCGCTCTGCCCCCCAGCCCAGGGCCACGTTCTGCTCCAGGTTTTGGGAGGCCTCGATGATATCTGCAACCACTGCGCTGGCTGTGGGAAGCTTTCCCGCGCCGCTGCCGTAGAACATGGAAGTGCCCAGCATATTTCCCTTCACCATAATTCCGTTAAATACATCATTGACAGAATAAAGGGGATTATTCTTCTGAATCATCACAGGAGCAACGAAAGCTGTCACCTTCCCGTCCTTTATGCGGCTGGTTCCGAAAGCTTTACGGAAGTTCCCATCTTCTCCGCATATTTGAAGTCGATGTCTGTGATTTTGGTGATTCCCTCTGTGTAAATATCCTCGTAATTCACTTCCCGGCCGGTTGCCATAGCTGTGAGAATGGCAATCTTGCGGCAGGTATCATGCCCCTCCACGTCGCTTCCGGGTTCCGCTCTGCATAGCCCAGATTCTGAGCCTCCTTCAGCGCATTTTCAAAGGACTCTCCTTCTTTATCCATCTTGGTAAGGATAAAGTTGGTTGTGCCGTTTAAGATTCCGGTAATCTCCTCAATCCGCTCCCCCATAAGGCATCTGTAAAGAGGCCGGATAATGGGAATACCGCCGCCTACGCTTGCCTCAAAGAAGAAATTCACCTTCTTCTCCCTGGCAATGGCAAGGAGCTCCGTTCCGTAAGCAGCTACCAGAGCCTTGTTGGAGGTGACCACATGTTTGCCGGACAAAAGGCTGGCCTTCACAAAGGGATAGGCCGGATTCAGCCCGCCCATTGTCTCCACCACAATCCTTACTTCCGGATCCTCCTCAATCAGCTTAAAGTCATGGACAATCTTATCCGCCACCGGACTGTCGGGGAACTCCCTCAAATCCAGCACATACTTTAATCCCACTTCCTGTCCCGCCTGCTTTGCAATGACGTCCCTGTTCTTATCCAGAATCTCCACAACCCCTGAACCGATGGTCCCATATCCTAAAACCGCTGTCTTAATCATAATACATTACGCTCCTATTTTTATATTTGCCCTTTTTATACTACTCTCTTGCCAGAATCTTTACATAATGTATGCCGTCCAGCACCTCTATTTCTTCTATCATGCTGGAGACATTTCCTGTGTTGTCTCTTACCTCCACGCTGAGGGTGAGAGTAGCTACGCCGTTAACCGGAATACTTTGATGGATGGTAAGGATGTTGGCCCTGTAAACAGCCACCACATGGAGAAGGTCGCTGAGCAGGCCCTGCTCGTCGGCCATCTGCACCACCAGCGTGATGGTCTTGCCCTTAGTGTTGTCATAGAAGGGGAAAATATCGTCCTTATACTTATAAAAGGAGCTCCGGCTGATTCCCACCTTATCTGTGGCCTCCTGAACTGTAAGCGCCCGCTCTGACTCCAGGAGCTTCTTGGCCTCCACCACCTTTAAGAGTACCTCAGGCACCGCCTTCTGCTTCACCACAAAGTATTTGCTTTTGTCTTCCATCTTCTATCCTTTCACCCTTCGGTTTTATGTCCGCATAACGAATACATATGTGCTCATGTGGAAGATATTAGCACACTTTTATTTTAAATGCAACCGTTTTTTATGGATTTTTCCGGGTGCAAAACCCGGTCCACACCAGCTTGACATCACTGACAAAAGCACTTATAATAGGGTGAGGTATGAATACTTCCATTCAATACACTTTACATAAGGCAGGTGATATAGTGACCAAAATAACGGTAGATTCCAAAACCATCCGCAAACGGATGATTGATAAGGATATTAAAACCCTTACCGAGTTGGCCCAGCTCTCCGGTGTTTCCAAGCCAAAGATTCACCAGTACCTCAGCGGAAAGACGCCTTTAGCCACCACATTTATCCGGCTCTGCGATTTTCTGGAGCTGAATCCCGATGAGCTGATTCTGTTTAACGACATCCATGTGGACGGCTCCGACACGGAAGGGGCCGAGAGTTCCTCCAAGTTGAGGAAGCAATAAAAAACTATCAAACCTGCTTTTCCGGGCTCCCATCCATCTGGCAGAATTTGATAGTTTATTTTATAGATATATAGATTACAATCCCTGATGCTTTACATAGTAGGGGATCAATCCTCCTTCAAGGATGATATTGTTCATCAAAACCGGCAGCTTCTGGAATTCATATTCCTTATGGCCGTTCACCTTAATCATTCCCTTCTCCGTATCCACCGTAATTTCATCATACTCTGCCGCGTTAATATCGCACTCCACAGGCATAATACCCTGGTTGATGCAGGATCTGAAAAATCCTCTGGCAAAGGACTTGGCGATTACGCAGTCTATCTTCGCCTCTTTTAAAAGAAGCATCACAAACTCCCTGGAGGAACCGCAGCCGAAATTCCAGCCGCCCACTATGATATCCCCCGGCCGGAGGGTGGGGCCCAAATCCGGCCTGGGCACCTGGAACAGATACTTAACCATCTCCTCCAGAGGATATCCGGCCCGTATATACTCCTTGCTGATTATGTAATCCCCGCTTATATTGTCTCCTAAAATACGCGCTCTGCCTTTTAACATTCCTCCTGCTCCTTAGCTGTAATTATCCCTGCCAAAGCGGAATAGGCGGCTACCACAGGGAACCGATAAACACCTTTCCCTTCTGGCTTCCCATTCTGCCCGGCATATTCCGGTTAGCTGTGGCAAAGACCACCTCGTTGTCTCCGATTAGCCCTCCTGTAATGCCTGTACACGGGCCGCAGCAGGGCGGAAGTATGGTGGCTCCTGCATACAGCAGGTCGCTGTAAACCCCTGTCTCCAGCATTTTTCCTGCAATCTCCCTGGACGCCGGGGCTATAACCAGACGCACGCCGGGGGCGATCTTCCTGCCCTTTAATATGGCTGCGGCCTGGGCAAAATCCGTATACCTCCCATTGGTGCACCCGCCTATGACCACCTCATGGACCTTTTGTTTTCCGATGGAGTCCACGGGAACTACCTGATCGATGTCGGGCGGCACCGCCACCACCGGAGTAATGGAGTTCACATCGATGACCAGCCTTCTTGCATATCTGGCATCCTCATCCGGGGCCACGCCGCCCCCTGTTTCCATTCCTCTGCTCTCCAGCCATTGCTCCAGAACACGGTCATAGGGCATAATCGCGCCCTTTGCACCCGCCTCCACCGCCATATTGCAGATGGCCGCCCTGTCGTCAATGGACAGGGATTCAATGGTGTCTCCCCCGAATTCCAGACACTGGTAGATGGCTCCTGCCTGAGTCAGCTTGCGGATCATCACCAGGACCAGATCCTTGGAGGTAACACCTGGATTTAAGGAGCCTGTAAACTCCACCCGTATGGTTTCCGGCACCTTGAACCAGCATTTGTCGCTGGCCAGAACGATAGCCTCCTCCGACGCGCCGATGCCTGTGCTGAAGGCATTGAGCACACCGTAATGGCAGCAGTGGGAATCCGTTCCCACAATGATTCCCCCCGGCTTTACAAGCCCGGACTCCACCATGCGCTGGTGTCCCACGCCGCAGCCCTCCTCCACAATATGGCCGATACCGTGTTTCTTCACAAACTGCCGCATTTTCCGATGGTTATTGGCCGCCTGTATGGAGGAGCTGGGCGAAAAATGATCCAGTGAAAAGAGATGTTTTTCCGGGGACATCACCTTCTCTGCAAAGGATTCAAAGTTTTTGATGGTGGACGGCCCGTTCATATCCTGAACCAGGCTCGCGTCCACACATACCATGACCAGCTCTCCGGCCTTCACCGTTTCCCCTGCATGGCTGCTGAAAATTTTCTCTACAATTGTTGCCATAATATACACCTGTTAATCGAAGATTTGAAGGGCCGGCTCCACAGAATTGTAGATGGCGTTAAGCGCAGTGCCGATTTCCTGCGCATCTCCCAGCACCAGCACCTTTCTTCCCTCTGCAGTCCCATCCGCCAGCGCTCTCACCGGCCGCCTTCCTGCGGCAACCACAAGCAGATCCGCATCCTCGATTGTCTTTTCCTCTCCTTGTTGTAATACCTTAACCCTTGGAAGGGAAACATCTGTAATCTGAGCCTCCAGCATCCACTCTATGGAGTACCGGCTCATCCGTTTAAGCATAAAGTTCCGCCGGAACGCATTGAGGGAGGAGGCAGCCTCAGCCGCCACATCCACAATGGTAATCCGGTTTCCCGACTCGGCCAGATAATCGGCCACCTCGCAGCCGATAAGCCCGGCTCCCAGCACCACCACATGTCTGCCTGTAATGCCCCCTGCAGTCAGGGCTTCATCCCCGGTTATCACTCCCTCCCCATGGATTCCCGGAATCTCGGGTACTGCCGGCCTGCTTCCTGTGGCCACTACAAGGACATGGGGATTTTTCTCTTTTACAAATTGGGGAGTCACCTCCACTCCACATTGAACCCGGATTCCATTCCAGGCCAAAAACTCTACACGGCTCTTAATCAGGCTCAGCATATTCTTCTTGCAGGGCGCCAGCGCCGATAAATTGACCAGGCCTCCGGGAACAGGCTCCTTGTCATATATTTCAGGCGTCAGGCCTCTCCTTGCCAGATTGCAGGCCAGCTCCAGGCCGGCCGGCCCGGCTCCCGCGATCAGTATTTTCTTTTTCTTCTCCTCCTCAGTGGCAGGAAGGAAATGAACCAGCTCCTCCCTTCCCAGAAGCGGATTCTGCATACATGTAATCTTCTTTCTGGCTTTTTTGTCTTTGCAGCCCTGGTTGCACCCGATGCAGCGATATACCGGTTCCTTGTTCAGACCCAGGTACTTATTCACCAGCTCCGGATCCGCCAGCTGAGCTCTGGCCATGGAAACCATATCGGCCTTGCCCTGTTCCACCACATCCACAGCTTCCTTAATATCCACAATGCGGTTTACTGCAATGACCGGTATCTTTACATACTCCTTGATAACAGCCGCATTCTCCACATTGAAACAGTCCTCCACATCCATGGTGGCAGAGATATAACCTCCGGATTCAGGCATGCCGATGGAAACGTGGATAGCGTCCGCCCCCGCCGCCTCCAGCACCCTGGAATCTCTCCTGTCTCCTGTACCGTACGCCCCCCTTCCACCAGTTCCGTTCCGCTGATTCTGAATATCACGGGAAAGCCCGGGCCGCAGGCTTCTTTGATGGCCTTTACAATCTGAGCGGGGAACAGGGCCCGCCCTTCTATGCTTCCGCCGTAACGGTCGGTTCTGTCATTGTAAAACTCAGACATAAAAAGGGCGATCTCATGGGCATGAGCGCCGTGTATATCCACGCCGTCCACTCCTGCTTTCTTACACCGCAGAGCGCACTGTGCGTAGCTCTCAATCAGTCCGTCCAGTTCCTCCTGTGTAAAATCCGAAGGCTTCTCCACCGCATGGCCTCTGCCTGCCTGATGTTTTGCAGGATGAAGCTGGCAGAACAATTTAGCTCCGTACTGATGGACTATATCCGCCAGTTGCCTCCAGTCCGGGATATAGGAGTCGTCCGACAGAGCCGGACGCCCGGCGCTGGTTTTCCGTGAGGGCTGCCAGGTATGATTAAAAGCCCTGCTCCTCCTGCCGCACGCCTTCTCACATACTCCCGGAAGCAGTCGTTCATATGTCCGTCCTTTTCGCAAAAATGCACGCACATAGAAGGAAGAATCACCCGGTTTTTCATCTCAACATCCCCCAGCTTAATGGGGGTAAATAATTTTTCCATTTTATGTCTCCTCCTTGTAATAGGCTCTTGGCGTCTATCCATCTATTTCTTAGAAAATTTATGGGATCTGTAAATTGTCCATCCCAGCATAAAGATTGCGCCTATGAGCAAAACCGCGCTCAGAGGCCTGGTGAAGAAGGTGCTCCAGCTTCCCCTGAAAGAGTCAGTGCACGCCGCAGTGAACGCTCTACCGTAGCGCCCAGCACCAGCCCCAATACCAGAGGAGTAATAGGCACCTTCACACGCCTCAGGAAAAACTTACGATCCCCAGAACAAATACAACCCATAGATCAAAGGTATCCCGCTGCACCGCATAGGCTCCTGTGAGCACAATGGCTACGATAGCCGTATTGAGAATCTCCTGAGGCAGCATTATCACCTTCAGGAACATGCGGGTATAGAGAAGTCCCAGCAGATACATAAACAGGGTTCCTGTAAACACTGCGATAAAAAGGCCATAGGGGATCTCCGGCTTGCTGATAAAAAGGTTGGGCCCCGGCACAATTCCGTGAATAATCATGGCGCTGAGGATAATTGCCGTTGTTCCGGATCCAGGGATTCCCAGCCCCAGCATAGGTATCAGGGCGCCGCCTGTGACGCCGTTATTGGACGCCTCTGCAGCCGCAACTCCCTCCACACAGCCTGTGCCGAACTTTTCCGGCTCCTTGGACATGGACTTTACCTGATTATAGGATATAAAGCTGGCAACGGAAGCCCCCGCTCCGGGCAAAGCGCCGATAAAGGTTCCCAGCACGCCTGAAAACAGGCTGATAGGGAATATTTTCTTAAAAACGTCCAGGGGCAGCAGGGAAAGTTTTATCTTCTCCTTATTGCTGTCCAGATCCTGAGGCTTCCAGAAATCCTTGATCATCATGCCCATGGCAAAAAGCCCCATCATAGCCGGCACCAGGTCAACGCCCTGGGCCAAATCTATGCTTCCAAATGCAAACCTGGGCCTGCCCAGGAATTCGTCCGCCCCCACAGTGGACAAAAAGAGGCCGAGGGAGGCTGCAAAGAGGCCTTTTATAACATTTTTCTCCGTAAGGCCTGCAATGAGCGTAAGTCCCAGCACGCCGAGACTGAAATACTCCGCAGGGCCGAACCGAAGGGCCGCCTTGGCAATGGGCAGGGCGATGGCCACAAGGACTATGCCGCTGACCAGGTTACCGATGGTGCTGGCCGTCAGGGATACATTCAGGGCCAGGCTGGCCTTTCCCTGCATCCTCATGGGATGGCCGTCTAAAAGGGTGGCTCCCGCAGAGGGAGTGCCCGGAGTTCCGATTAAGATGCGGGTATGGAGCCGCCGTAGTTGACGCCGATGTACACGCCGGTCAGAAGCATAAGGGCCTGGGTGGGCTCCATGGAGTATGTAAACGGAAGCAGCAGAGCGGTTGTAATGGACGCATTGATGCCCGGCATGGCGCCCCCAGAATGCCCACCGCCACTCCCAGGGCCGTACACAACAGCGCCATAGGGCCGAATGCGGTCTGTATTCCAATCCATAAACTTTGTAACACTGTTTCTACCTCCCTATATTAAAAAACCTGTGGGCAGTTTGACTTTAAGAACCAGTACAAATATTACATATAAAAATCCGCAGATAGTACAGGTGGAAGCCAACAGCACTTTTGGATTACGCACCTTCTGAACCCACAATAAAAATCCTACCAATATCACCGTACATACCAGATAACCCACTGTCTCCAGGGCTAATATATACACCAGAACGCCTGCCGTAAGCGAAATTGCGGCCCTGCTGTTCCCCTTCTGCTCAGGCTTCGTCTCCTTCTCAGGCTTTTTATGTTTTCTGTCTGCAATATACTGACCTATCATTCCAAGACTGCAAAGAATAATAATTACAGCCAGCATTTTGGGGAAACCGCCTCCTCCCACTACATCATACATATAATTGTCGTAGTTAAAGGAAACAACAAACACAATCACGCTCAGCACAATACTGACGATCCCCAATACCAAATCCATACCATTACACCTCCTGCTGTGGGTTACTGGATCGGATCACTGACAGCCAGTCCCATTACGTCGTATAATTCATAGGTATCGCTGTGGAAGTCTTTAAATATGGCCTCGCAGTCCTTGCCCACAGCCGTTTTCGGAATAATGTAATTGGCTTCTATGTATTCCTTCTGCCACTTCTCAGATGCATTTAATTTCTCAAAGGCTTCGCAATAGAACTCATACGCCTCCTGGGGCATATCAGGCGGTCCTACGATGGCTCTCGGAACAGAGAAAATGACGTCGTATCCCAGTTCCTTCAGAGTCGGAATGTCGGGCAGCGCATCTACGCGGTTTTCCTCAGCTATGGCGATCGGTCTTAAAAGCTTATTCTCCCAGGGGCCTACCAGCTCGGCAATTCCCTGCCATCCCATATCCACCTGGCCGCCCATCACAGCTGTAAGCCCGTCTGCTCCGCCTTCAAAGGGTATCTGATTCAGCTCAATGCCAACCTCCTGCTGCAACATAATGGTGATGCAGGCTCCTGAAGAACCGGCGCCGCCGATGGAGATACTGTATTTTCCAGGCTCTGCTTTCGCCGCCTCCACTATATCATCAAAGGTCTGGAACGGGCTGTCGTATGGCACGCAGAGCACGTTGGGGTCCACGCCGATAACAGCCAGCAATGTGTAATCCCTGTAATCCTGTTTGATGTTCCCGGAGATTGGAGCTGTAAAAAAGTTGCTGTTAACCGTCTGCCAGTTGTAAGCGCTTCCCTTTTTTTCCAGCGTGTAGGTAAATGCCTTCACACCGCCGGAACCTGTGATGTTATCCACAACAATGGGCTCCTCAATGATGCCTTCCGACTTCATGTACTGGGCAATGGACCTTGCCATCAAATCGCTTCCCCCTCCTGCCGAGGACTGGCAGATAAACTCAATATTCTCCTCCGGTTTCCAGGTCCTTCTGAGCTGCCGCACCGGACTCTTTGGAACATCCGCTGAGAGCTGCCGCCAACATAGACAGTGTTAATAATGCTGCAATTGTCTTCTTCATCTTTCTTCCTCCTTAAATTGTGAACTTCCTTAATTTTCCGGAATTCCACGTCCTTCGCTGGAACACATAAGCCGGTGTCCCCCTCCTTTGTCCGCGGTTCAAAAAAGGCTTCAAAACCTCCCCCTGAAGGCTTGTGAAAAACCCCCGGCCGGAAATCATGTATACATTCCGACTTTTTTGTACATTTTCTCCATTGTTTTTTCATCTACTTGTGTTCATATATATATTATGCACAATCATTTTCCATTTGTAAAGTACTTTTTTATATTTAGTAAATATTATTTTACTTTTATTGAAAAATGTATTGACTTTTCGTAAACCTGATTGTAATATGAAATTACCGATTGGACCCCATCATAAAATGTACGCTCTGAATCTCTTTGTGCCTGATTTTTCAATATGACTTTTTGTCAGCTGTGCACAAATTTATGAGGCGTGCGCGTCGCGCAGGTTGATTAAATTTGCGCGCGGCTGGCGGAAAATCAGCCCCAAAGGCAGGTGCAGGGGAGATTCCCGGCGTACATTAAAGGAATAAGGAGGAATATTACAGTGAGGATTAACGAGGACAAATGTATTGGCTGCGGCCGGTGTATGGATTACTGTATGCTGGGATGTATTACTAAGGAAGGAAAGACTGTAAGCATCCATGAAGATGAGTGTGTGGACTGCGGCGTCTGCCTGAGAGCCTCCGTCTGTTCTGTGGACGCGATCTATATGCCGGAGGAAAACTTTGAATATCCCAGAGCCGTGAGAATGCAGTTCAGCGACCCCGGCGTGCAGCATCCGGCGCTGAAAGCCTGGGGACGGGGAACAGAGGAAGCCAAGACCAACGACGTAACCGGCAAGTTCGGACGGGGCGAATACGGCCTCCTTCTGGAGTTCGGACGGCCCTGCACAGGTACCCGCTTTACCGAGGTGGAAAAGGTGACGACTGCAATGAGACGGCTGGACATTCCCATTCTTGAGGACAATCCTTTATACGGGCTTCTGGAGGAGGACGGCTCCGGACGCTTTAAAAAAGAATATGTCAATGAAAAAGTTCTGTCAGCTATCCTGGAGCTGAGGATCGAGGAGAAAGATTTGGAATACATCATCACTACTATATTAAAGCTTCTGGAAGATGTGGACACAGTTGTCTCCGTTGGTCTGGTCACAAGGTTCGGTGAAAACGGCACTCTTCCGGTTATCGACAAACTGGCGGCTATGAATATTCCGGTGCGCCCCAATGCCAAAATCAACGTAGGCCTGGGCCGTCCCCTCATACCCTAAAAACTCTGTCCGCCGTCTCAATATCATTCAAATAAAACACAGGAGGTTTTATCATGAGTCATTCCTTACATAGGTTCGGAACGAAAGAAGATTTAAAAAACGATTTCTGCATGTACGCCAGGTGCGCCCGGGGCGTAAACAGGGACAACCCCGGAGATAAGCTGAGAAAAATTCTGGAAATCTATCTTTCGGAAGATTATGTTAACTACGGTTCCAGCCATGCAGGCAGGAGCTTTATAAACGGACTGGATCCCCGGGAATACAAAGAAACCCTGGACCACGCATACGGAATTATTATCTCCTTCTCCCACAGAGAGTCCGTAAAGAGCGTTCTGGAAAAATTAAAAGAGGCCGACCTTGGAATTTCCATCGTGGTCAGCGGACTGATTGAGGAGGTGGCAAAGATCTGTGATGAAATCGGCCTTACCCTCCACACAGCCACTCTGTCCCTGGGAATTTACGGAAAAAAAGAGCTGCTGCCTGATGATGAGACGCTGAAAATCATTACTATGTGCGGCCATTCCCTTATAGGAGCCCCTCTGGTTCAGTCCGTATCGGAAAAGGTGAAGAAGGGAACCATTACCCCTGAGGAAGGTTCCGTTATTATCGGGAAGCCCTGCACCTGCGGTATTTTCAATACCCGCCGCTGCGCTTCCCTTATGGGCGGTTCTGAGGCAAAGGGCTGCAAGGGCTGCGTTTCCATAGAAAAATAAACATTGACACAGGGGCCATCCATGAAGTATAAGACAATCGACGAGGAAAAACAATTTCTCTCCATAATCCAGTTAATAAAAGAAAACAAATCCGCCCTGGCAGTTGAGGCAAGCCAGGTAAAAGAGCGGATAAGCAGGCTTAAGCGTTCTGACCGCAGGGATGCAGGAGAACTCCGCAGCCTGCTTGCCGTCAATGAAAACCAGCTGGAACAGCTGAACCACAAGCTGGAACAGTATGAGGCGGCTTTGGATAAGCCATACTTCGGCAGGATCGATTACGATGACCTGGGAGAGCGCTCCTGCGAAACCCTCTATATAGGCAAAAACGGCATCGCCAGGCAGCAGGAAATATTCATAGTTGACTGGCGCGCCCCTGCCGCTTCCGTCTACTATGAAAATGAGACGGGAGAGGGCTCCTTCCATGTGCCGGGCGCACAGACCGTCCACATAGACCTTCATCTGAAACGCACTTATGATATCTCAAAGGGCAGGCTCAGAGGCTACTATGACAATGATATTGCCTCCAGCGATGAACTTCTGGTATCCTATCTCTCCCGGAACAAGGACGCGGGGCTGGAGGATATTATCTCCACCATCCAAAAGGAACAAAACCAGATTATCCGCCAGCCTCCCTTTAAAAATATGCTGATTCAGGGCGTCGCAGGCAGCGGCAAAACCACCGTAATAATGCATCATCTTTCCTACGTCCTTTATAATTACGGCAAATATGTACAGCCTGAGGAGTGCTGCATGATCGGCGGAAGCAAAATGCTGCTGTCCTACATATCCAGCGGCCTTCCGGAGCTGGACATTACCCACATCCGAACCAGGACAATGGAGGATTTCCTCACAGAGCTTCTGGATGGAAACTGGAAAAAGAAATACAGGCTCACAGCCCCAGGGAAGGACTGTGTCCGCAAATGCAGAATCGGGTTCATTCAGGCCCTCTCTGCCTATATTGATAAAATCCGCACCCGTCTGCTGACCCCTGAATCCATTTTCGATGAGCAGCTGGGGCTTTTGCTTTCAGACGCCAATCAGGCAGGCACGATCCGGCTGAATTACCGCAAATCGGCAGCCCAGATATCCGCGCTGATATGCAGGCGTATCCTCTCCCAGATTGAATCCCTTACATGGGACGACAAAGAGCTGCTGAAGAAAAAGAAAAGCCAGTACCGGAACTATTGGACGCCGCTTTCTCATTGTCCCCCCATTACAGACTTGTATCTGGACTTTTTAATGGATTATAATAGAGAGGGCGGCTGCAAAGATTTTTCGGAAACTATCAGTCTGATAAAAGACAACCGGTTTGATCTCTATGATGCGGCAGCTCTTGTGTACCTTTACAGAAGGCTTACGGCCCGAAAGGATTTTGACCGGTACAGGCAGGTTATAATCGATGAGGCCCAGGATTTCGGAGAGTCTCTCTATTTTGTGCTGATGGAGTCTCTGGATAATTGTCATTTTACTCTCACCGGGGATGTGTCCCAGAACATTAATTATGATACAGGCCTCAGGAACTGGGAGGTTATGAAGGAAATTTTCCTCAGGGAGGAAAAGGACACCTTTCACCTTCTGCTGAAAAGCTACCGCAATACCATCGAGATATCGGAACTGGCGGCCTGGGTGCTGGAAAAAACCGCTGCCCCGGATTACGCCATACAGCCGGTCATCCGGCATGGAAAGAATGTCTCCTGGATTAAAGCCCCCGGAGAGGAAATGCTGAAGCAGTGCGCCTGCCTGGTGCAGGCCGCCGCAGAGAAAGAATATCATACCATCGCTGTTATCTGCCGCACACAGGAGGAGGCAGACATAGTGAAATCAGGCTTCTCAGGGAAGGGCTGTCTCTGTCCGATGAGAGGGCCGGTTTCTCCAACGGCCCTATGGTTCTTCCCGCAGTCCTTACCAAAGGACTGGAATTCGATGTGGTAATTCTCTGGGAGCCTGTGAATGCCAGCTATCCTGCAGATCCGGAAAACGCAAACCTCCTCTATGTGGCTGTGACCAGGGCGCTTCACGAGCTGTATCTCCTGGGCTCCGCGGAGTGGTCCGGCCTTCTGAAGGAGCCTTAGAGCCTGCGGCCTCTCCCAAAGAAAGGGGTGTACTCCATGAAACAGGACTTAAAAAAATTGTGGGTTATCTATATTGTTATGTTTAAAATCGGCGCCATCACCTTTGGGGGAGGCTGGAGTATTATTTCCCAGGTTCAGGAGGAGTTCGTGGAAAAAAGGCCCTGGGTCAGCGAGGAACAGATTATGGACTATATGTCCCTGGCCCGCTCCTTTCCCGGTATCATGGTGGTTAATTTCTCCATACTTTCAGGCTATGCCATGTACGGGATTTCCGGCGCTGTGGCCGCCGCCTTCGGCCTGGTTTCCCCTGCCATACTGGTTATTGCCCTTGTGGCCCTGTTCTATGATTCTATCAAAAGCAATCCGCTGGTTGTCCGGGTGTTAAACGGTATCCGCAGCGCTGTTATACCCATTGTCCTTCTGGCCGCCTGGAAACTCAGATCCAGGGCGGTGACCATCAAGCTTCAGTGGCTTCTGGCTCTGGCCGCTCTTTTGGTCTGCGCCTTCACTTCCATTCCCAAAACCATGGTTATCCTTTTTGGAGCCGTCATAGGCTTTCTGATTCAAAAGAAAGGGGGCGGTGACAATGCTGTATCTTAATCTGTTTCTCTCATTCACTAAAATAGGCTTTCTCAGCTTCGGCGGCATGACGATGATTCCTATTATCAACGAGGAGGTTCTGAAATTCGGCTGGATGACCAGCGAGGAGGTGATGGATATTGTAGCCATCGCAGAGATGACCCCCGGTTCTCTGGGCATCAACTGCGCCACCTTTGTGGGGCTCCGCAGCGGAGGCATTCCCGGCGCCCTCTGCGCCACCCTGGGCACTATGATGCCCTCCCTGACCCTCTGCCTTGCCGCAGCCCATTTTATCAACAAGTTTAAAGATAACCGCACCCTAAATACACTGTTAAAGGGAATCCGCCCTGTATGCCTGGGCATGCTGCTGGCCATCGCCATGACAATGGGCCGGTCCGTATTCTGGGAACATTCCGCAGTTTGCTGGAATCTGATTATAATTTCTCTGATCACAGGATATTGTCTCTTTAAAATAAAGCTGTCCATACCCAGGGCAATCCTTTTAGCCGCTCTTCTGGGACTGCTCATAGGATAATCTGAATAAAATAAAAAGAGCGCCGCAGGAACCCACTCTCTGTATCGAGAGAGAGCCTTCGGCGCTCTTTTTCCGCCCTGTCTTTATCTTATTTTAAATCCGGGCCTGCGTTTCCGCCTTACAGCTGGGCCGGAAAGCCACACCGCCGCATTTTCCTTTCGCCTTAGTCCTCAGAGGCCGCGTTTTTATCCGGACAGCCCAGGCTCATCCAGCGCAGATACGCGCTGATAAAGGGATCCAGTCCCCCGTCCAGCACTGCGTCCACATTGCCGGTCTCCTCCCCCGTACGGTGGTCCTTGACCATTGTATAGGGCTGAAGCACATAGGATCGGATTTGGCTTCCCCAGCCGTTGTCCTTCACGTCGCCCCGGATTCCTGCAGCCTTGGCGGCCTGCTCCTCCTGCTTAAGCAAAAAAGCTTGGACTTCAGCATCTGCATGGCCTTATCCTTATTCTGGAACTGGGAGCGCTCATTCTGGCAGGTCACCACGGTTCCGGTGGGATAGTGGGTAATCCGGATCGCAGAGGACGTCTTGTTGATATGCTGCCCGCCTGCGCCGCTGGATCGGTAGGTATCCACACGGATATCGTCCGGATTGATCTCAATATCGATATCCTCCTCAATATCCGGCATAATATCGCAGGACACAAAGGAGGTCTGGCGTTTCCCTGCCGCATTAAAGGGAGAGATGCGCACCAGGCGGTGAACTCCGTGTTCGGAGCGCAGATAGCCGTAAGCGTTTTCCCCGTTAATCTGGATAGTTACCGATTTGATGCCCGCCTCGTCTCCGTCCAGATAATCCAGTACCTCCGTCTTAAAGTCCTTCTTCTCCGCCCAGCGGCAGAACATTCTGTAAAGCATGCTGCACCAGTCACAGGACTCTGTGCCTCCGGCCCCTGCATTAAGGCGCAGAATGGCGTTGTTGGCGTCATACTCGCCGGACAGCAGGAGTCTCATCCGCATTTTCTCCAGTGTTTCTGAGAATTGATCCATCATCTCCTGAATCTCAGGAATCAGGGAGGCGTCCTCCTCCTCGTATCCCATCTGAATCATCACCTGGATATCCTCATAATCCTGTTCCAGTTTCCGGAAGGTGTCCACCTCGTCCTTCAGGTTCTTGGCCTCCCTGACCATCTTCGTGGACTTCTCAGGATTATCCCAGAATCCCGGCTCTTCCATGGACTTATTTAGTTCGTCGATTCGCCTGACCTTGTTATCCAGGTCAAAGTGAATCCCTCACTTCCACTAATGGTTTGTCATACGTTGATAACGTATACTTAAAATTATCTAACTCTACCACAGCTTCACCCGCTTTCATTTTATATTTTATATATTTTAAGAATAGGCCGGTGCAGACGTTATTTCCCACACCGGCCTGGCTCTTACCACATTTATCTCATTCTTCCGCAGCACTGCTTATACTTCTTGCCGGAACCGCAGGGGCATGGATCATTCGGATATATCTTCTCATCCTGACGGCGCTTCGGCGCGCTTGCAAGGGAGGTATCCTTGTTGGTGCCTGTTACCTTGGCGGCAGGCTCGCGCTCTACCTTCTGCTCCACACGGATATGGAAAAGGATACGCACCGTCTCCTCCTGAATGGAAGCCATCATAGCCTCATACATCTCGTAGCCCTGCATCTTATACTCTACAACCGGATCTCTCTGTCCGTAAGCCTGAAGACCAATGCCCTCCCGCAGTGCGTCCATATCGTCCAGATGGGCCATCCACTTGTTGTCAATAACCTTTAAGAGAACCACCCGCTCAATCTCCCGGATCTGCTCAGGCTCCGGGAACTCCGCTTCCTTCGTCTCATAAAGCTTAATAGCCTCTTCCTTTAAGCGGTGCTTTAACTCATTCTTCTTCATGGACTTCTTCTGGTCCTCATTGAGCATTACAGGCTTTAAAGGAATCACAGGGAGGAGAAGGGTATTTAACTCCTTCAAATCCCACTGGGCCGGCGCCTGGTCGTCGGAGATGGACATATCCACCGCATTCTCAACAATCTCTGTGATCATCTTCAGAACCAGATCACGCATATTGTCTCCGTCCAGAACTTTGCGGCGCTCGTCATAGATAACCTCACGCTGCTCATTGTTCACTTCGTCGAATTTGAGAAGCTGTTCACGGATACCGAAGTTGTTGCTCTCTATCTTCATCTGCGCCTTCTCAATGGCATTGGACAGCATCTTGTGTTCAATCTGCTCCCCGTCCGGCACACCCATGGCCTCGAACATAGCCATAAGACGGTCGGAACCAAAAAGCCTCAGCAGATCGTCCTCCAGGGACAGATAGAACCTGGATTCACCCGGGTCGCCCTGACGGCCGGAACGTCCGCGCAGCTGATTGTCGATACGCCTCGATTCATGACGCTCCGTACCGATAATCTTAAGGCCGCCCAGAGACTTGGCCTCCTCGTCCAGCTTGATATCCGTACCGCGGCCCGCCATGTTGGTGGCGATGGTTACGGATCCGGTGATACCAGCGTCCGCCACAATCTCAGCCTCCATCTCATGGAACTTGGCATTCAGTACTTTATGGGGAACGCCCCTCTTATTCAGCATTTTGCTGAGAAGCTCCGATGTCTCGATGGCGATGGTGCCTACCAGAACCGGCTGTCCCTTCTCGTGAGCTGCCACAACCTCATCCACAACTGCCTTGAATTTCTCTTTCTTTGTCTTATATACCGCATCCTCCATATCCTTACGGATCATGGGACGGTTGGTTGGAATTGCGATTACATCCATTCCGTAGATGTTGCGGAACTCCTTCTCCTCAGTTAAGGCAGTACCGGTCATACCCGCCTTCTTATTGAACTTGTTGAAGAAGTTCTGGAAGGTGATGGTGGCCAGCGTACGGCTCTCTCTGCGGACATTTACATGCTCCTTGGCCTCGATCGCCTGATGAAGTCCGTCGGAGTAACGGCGGCCCGGCATAATACGCCCGGTAAATTCGTCTACGATGAGCACCTCGTCGTCCTTTACCACATAGTCCTTATCGCGGAACATCAGATTATTGGCGCGAAGAGCCAGAATAATGTTGTGCTGGATTTCCAGATTCTCCGGATCGGCCAGGTTCTCAATGTGGAAGAACTCCTCCACCTTCTTGACGCCCTCCTCGGTAAGATTTACCACCTTATCCTTCTCATCTACAACGAAATCTCCTGTCTCCTCAATCTCCTCGCCCATGATAGCGTCGATCTTGGAAAACTCCTTGGATACGGTTCCCCTCTCCAGCTGGCGGGCCAGTACATCGCATACCTCGTACAGCTTGGTTGACTTGCCGCTCTGACCGGAAATAATAAGAGGGGTTCTGGCCTCGTCGATCAATACGGAATCCACCTCATCGATAATACAGTAATCCAGGTCGCGGAGCACCAGCTGCTCCTTGTAAATGGACATATTGTCCCTAAGATAATCAAATCCCAGCTCATTGTTTGTCACATAGGTAATGTCGCAGGCATAGGCGGCCTGCGCGCCTCACTGCTCATATCATTAAGCACAACGCCTACCGTCAGGCCTAAAAACCTGTGAACCTGGCCCATCCACTCGGCGTCACGCTTTGCCAGATAGTCATTGACAGTTACAATCTGTACACCCTTGCCTGTAAGCGCATTCAGGTAAGCCGGACAGGTGGAAACCAGCGTCTTACCTTCACCTGTACGCATCTCAGCGATACGGCCCTGATGGAGAACGATACCGCCGACCAGCTGTACGGGGGAAATGCTCCATATTCAGACTTCTTCTGGCAGCCTCACGTACCGTGGCAAACGCCTCAGGCAAAATATCATCCAGAGTAGCCCCCTCAGCCAGCCTCTCCTTAAAAATCCTGGTCTGGTCACGCAGCTCTTCATCTGACTTAGCCAGCATTTCCGGGCGCATGCTCTCAATCTTCGCCACAATCGGCCTTATCATCTTCAGTTCTCTTTCACTGTGAGTCCCGAACACCTTTTCAAATACGTTCATGGTATACTCTCCTAACTTCTTCCTTCTATAATATAGAAACTTATTTTCAACCAGCGCCTGTATCTGCAGCGCCTGTCCGTACAGATACCTCTGTACTGTCTAGTATCGGTCTGCTGATTCTTGTCTATTCCTTATAAACGCTACAAATACTGCACTTACGATACAATCCTACTTATTGTAGCACTTAGGGGCGATTAATTCAACGGGTTAATAAAAAATTAACATTTTGTCCATGAAAACAACGGTTTTACAGCATTTTTCCCAATATTTGCGGCGTTTTTACAGTTCACGGGATCGGCCCTTTCTTAAAGTCTCTCAATCCAATCCGGCTTTGAACGCATAGAAAAAGAGAAGCCCTAAGACTCCTCTTCCCCGTATTTGTTTGTTTTCTTTTCCTGCCTCAAGGTGTTGGGCCCCAAAAACTCCCCCTTATTCCAATGGGGATTGAAGGTTTCCACTTTCTTCGCCTGTTCCTCAAACTCTTTGGTGTAATTCTGCTGTCTCTGCTCCATCGTTATCACCTCCAGGATAGTATAGCCGAAAGGGTAAAATGGTATGCAAAACTGCGGGGGATTCTCCCACTTATGGTCAACCAAGCACATTGCACAAAAAATGTGTTCGATTTTGTACCTGTCCACATTATCCCCAGAAGTTTATACACATTACCCCCAAAGTTATCCACATCGCAGTTTGTCCATTTTAAGGCAAAAAGTAGTTATACACTGACTTATCCACATTATCCACAGGTTTATAACCCTAATCTTAAAATCTTTACCTGGGTTTCATAAAAATTTTTATTTTTGTACACTTCTGATAAACTTTCATATTTCAGGATAAAATACAAGAATATCTCTTGACATTTCAGAAGCATTTTTATTGATAATGCAATCAGACCTTAAAACAAATGAAGATGTTTTTTATAAAAAATTAAGATAAATTGTTCGGCAATTTGTGGGTTTTGATTGTAATTTTACAATAAATATGATATAATGTCACTATCTCAAAAAAAAGGAGCTGATGATATGCGTTATACCATAACAGGAAGAAATATTGAGGTAACTCCAGGTTTGAAGGCTGCCGTTGAAAAGAAGATCGGCAAGCTGGAACACTTCTTCACTCCGGACACCGAAGTAATTGTAGCGCTCAGCGCGCAGAAAGACAGACAGAAGATCGAAGTTACAATCCCCGTAAAGGGCAGCACCATTCGTGCGGAGGAATCCAGTACCGATATGTATGTATCCATCGATCTGGTGGAGGAGGTAATCGAGCGTCAGATCAGAAGATATAGAAAGAAACTTATCGACAAGAAACAAGCTGCTATCTCCTTCTCCCAGGCCTTCATCGAGGAGGAAGATGATTACCAGGACGACGAGATTCAGATTGTAAAATCCAAGAAGTTCGCCATCAAGCCAACCGTTCCCGAGGAAGCCTGCCTGCAGATGGAGATGCTTGGACACAGCTTCTACGTATTCTTAAATGCAGATACGGATCAGGTTAATGTGGTATATAAGCGCAAAACGGCACCTACGGACTTATTGAACCGGAATTCTGATTAATCGGTATAAAAGTGGACAAGACCTGCACCCGGATTCGGGTGCAGGTCTTGTATTATGTAGCGCTATTGCTTTTTACATTTAAGTATTCCTTAATCCAGGAAGGATACCGCCTTACAGGGTGTTCTGTAATTGGCCGATGTGATGCAGATACCCGTGGCCGGTGTGCTGGAGTGGATAACCTGCCCGCCGCCAATATAGAGGGCCACATGGTTAATATAATTGCCGCTTGCGTAGAAGAGCAAATCTCCCGGCTTCACGTCGCTCACAGGAATCTCCCTTCCCTTGGCCGCCTGGTCCCTGGAACTTCTGCCTGTGCTGATGCCAAAATGAGAGAAAACGCTCATGGTAAATCCGGAGCAGTCGGCGCCGTCTGTAAGGCTTGTCCCGCCATATACATAGGCATTGCCCAAAAATTGCTTCGCGTAAGCCACAACTGCATTACGGGTGGCCGAGGCCACTTCAGGGGAAGAACTGCCCGGACCCGAGGAACCGCCGGGGCCCTGGCTCACAGTTGTCTCCCTTGCCTTTTCCGTAGTAGGAGCCGCCACTGTGGCGTCTTTCCCATCCTCCGGATTTACGGCGATGGTGCCAACCGCACTCTCTGTGGGTTTTTCGTCTCCTCCTTCTTGCTCTCAGAAGCCTTTGTGGTAGTCTCCTGGGCCTTGGTGGAGGCAGCCGTGGTCTTCTTGGCCTCTTCCTTCTCCTTGGCCTCCTCCAGGGCTTTCAGGGCCTTCTCAGCCTCCTCCTTGCGCTTGGCCTCCTCCGCTGCCTGGGCCTTCTCCTCCTCCACAGAAACAGCTTCTTTAAACTCCACGCTGGTTTTCATATAATCTTCAAACACATAGCCCTCCAGATCGGAGTCAACTGCTACCTTATAGAAATTTCCTTCCTTCCCCGTAACCACATAGTGGGCTCCCTCCGACAGCAGCGTCAGGGTTTTTCCCGTCAGATCTGGCGTCTCCCTCAGCCGGAGACTGGGGGTATCCACTATGGTTCCATAAGTGGTTCCAGTCTGGGCAAGCTTAGATTCAGCCTCCTGGCCTGTAACAAAATACTCCGCCTTTATGTAACCGGTCACGGAACCGGACTGTATCTTGTACCATTTGCCTCCTTCTCCGTCCACAGCTCCCAGGATAGTGGCGGCACAGTCATTATAGATCTTTCCTGTCACGTCGCTGGTGGTATTGGCTTCCCTGCGGATATTGACGGAACCGTTTACTTTTGAAACGGCTACGCTGTCATATGCAGATGACTTAGGCTTGGCTGCTGTAGTCTCCTTAGGAGCTTCGGCGGCTTTTGTCTCCTGGCCTGCCCCGCCTGAACCGGAATCCGCAGCCCTTGTACCCTTGCTGCCTGATGAAGCCGAAGCCTGTATCTCCGAATATGACTCAGCCAGTTTTTTCTCCGGCTCCGTAGTTCCTGCATAGTAGTTATTCAGAGCCACGGAAATTCCTGCCAGCGACGATCCTGTCTCCAGGTTGGTGGAGGCAAAGGCAGGCAGGGCAAAAGCGCAGCTTACAGCTCCGCTTACTACCAGTATCTTCTTCCAGTTCTTCATCTGAATACCGACCCCCTAATTCTCAACCAGATACCGCTCTACACTGGTCACTGCATTGGCTCCGTCTGCCGCTGCCGTTATAATCTGGCGCAGGGGTTTCGTCCTCACATCACCGGCCGCGAAAATGCCGGGAGCAGATGTCACTCCATCCTCGCCGGCCTTAATATATCCGTGATCCATCTCTACAATCCCGTCAAATGCGCTGCTCTCAGGAGAAATACCTACTGCGATAAACACTCCGTTTATCTCCAGCTCCCGCTTCTCTCCCGTCTTTTTATTGGACAACGTAAGGCTTTGGACCACGCCGTCTCCGTTAATCCTGTCCGGAACCGTGTCCCAGATTACCTCCACATTTTCCTTGGACAGAAGGCTTTCCTGGAGGCTCTTGGCAGCCCTCAGCTCATCCCTTCTGTGGATCAGATATACCTTCCTGCACATCCTGGACAGGAAGATGGCGTCCTCCACAGCCACATCGCCTCCGCCTACCACCAGCCGTCACTTTATTGCGGAAAAATGCTCCGTCACAGGTGGCGCAGTAGGAAACTCCGGCTCCGGCCAGTTCCTCCTCACCGGGAACTCCCAATTTTCTGTGGACTGCTCCGGTGGCAATAATCAGCGCTCTGGCCTCATAAGTCTCATTGGCGCACACCACGCGTTTTACGCCGCCTTTTCCCTCATCTTCGATCCTGAGGACATCATCCTCCGCAAACTCGGCTCCCAGTCCGTCTGCGTGCTCTCTGAACTTAAGGCCCAGGTCATAACCCCCAATACCCGGTAATCCGGATAATTATCCACCTCATAAGTAGTCAGCACCTGACCGCCGCTGACCATGGCCTTCTCAATAACCAACGTGTGCAGCCTCGCTCTCTGAGCGTAAACTGCTGCCGCCAATCCCGCAGGCCCTGAGCCAATTATAATTAAATCATACATATCTGCCATGATATCCACCTCTTTCTTATAAATACCGTCACTTTTATTACATTTTAACCGATTTGTACTAATTATATCACAGATAATTCACTTATTACAATTCAATTTCTTACAATTCTTTTATTGTTGTGGTAAACTAATACTGCATCAATGGTTCTTAGAGTATGTCTGGAAATTGCTCTCCTTCGGCAGTGCGCCGCTCCTTGTCACAGACCGGCATTATGTGAAGGCCGCGCTGCCGGATACTCCAGCCATAGGATCCTATGCAAATCCGTATTATAGTGTGTTACAGAAAGGATGTGTGTTTATGCCACGTAAAACAGTTTTAGTCACCGGAGCTCCAGAGGAATAGGGAAAGCAATCGCAGTAAAATTTGCAAAAAGGGCTACAACGTCGCCATCAGCTGCGTCCGCCGGGAAGATCAGCTTCTCCAGACCATGAAAGAGATCGAGTCCTTCCAGGTCCCCTGTCTGGCCTACAAGGGCGACATGGGAGATATCGCCTGCTGTGAGGAACTGTTCGGTAAAATCAAGAAACAATTCGGAGGCGTGGATGTTCTGGTTAACAATGCAGGCATTTCCTATATTGGTCTCCTTCAGGATATGTCCGCTTCCGACTGGGAGAAAATGCTCCACACCAATCTTACCTCCGTCTTTAACTGCTGCAAACTGTCCATCCCCTATATGCTTCAGCAGAAACAGGGGAAAATCATCAATATTTCCTCTGTGTGGGGCGTAGTGGGCGCTTCCTGCGAGGCTGCCTATTCAGCTGCCAAGGGCGGCGTCAACGCCCTGACCAGGGCCCTGGCTAAAGAACTGGCTCCCAGCAACATACAGGTCAACGCTGTGGCCTGCGGAGCTATCGACACAGAGATGAATCAGTGGATGGAAGAGGATGAGCTCATCGCCCTCGTAGACGAAATCCCCACAGGAAGGCTGGGGAAGGCCGAGGAGGTGGCCGATCTGGTCTATCATCTGGGATATAAGGAATCTTACCTTACAGGCCAGATAATCGGTCTGGACGGAGGATGGATCTGACCATAAAACATTCCTTTTTCAAAAATATTCCATTTTCCTTACGAATATATTAACTGTATTGACCTTGGAGCCGCTCCATGGTGTAAACTCCAGTTATCAAAAAATACATTAATAGATACCGCAAGGAGGGAACTTCTTATGAGAAAGAAATATTTTGCAATGTCAGCCCTGACCCTGGCTCTGATTGCAGGCTCGGCCATGACGTCATTTGCCGCAGGCTTCGTAAACACATCCCAGGGCGTTAAATACCAGTGGGGTTCCGGAGACTACTGCACCAACAACTGGGTAAACTACAAGAATAACTGGTTCTTCTTTGGTTCCGATCAGATTATGCGGACCGGATGGATACAGAAGGACGGCAACTGGTACTTTGCCTCCGACACTGGAGAGCTTCAGGCCGGTATTATGAAAATCAACGGCAACGTCTACTACATGGACGGCAACTGCAAGCTGCTGACCGGTAATATCAGCTACAACGGAAAGACCCACACATTTACCGAGAACGGAACCACCGACGGCGGGCCATATGTCTATACAGAGTGGAACAGCAACGGCACCTTAAAACGCGGCGTCAAATTCGGGGTACGTTAATAGAATTGCAGCATCACACACAACAAAAACTCCCTGCAGGCCACAGTCACCCGGTCTGCAGGGAGTTTTGCCGCTATCTCTGTTCCTGTTCATCTAAAAGATATCTGACTCCATAAATGCGGTTTCCAAAATCCGACAGAGGTACCAGCTCCTCTTTTTGGTTCAGCGGATCCATACACCAGAATTCTCCCCCTCCGCTTCTGACTACCAACACATAATGAAAGCTTCCAAGACCTCCCATCCTCACCCGCACAATGGGATACACCCCCTGTGCCAGCAGTTCCTCCAGCTCCCCCGGCTCCATCTCTCCGGCAGCCTTTCTCACAGCCCCCACGCCCAAAGCCTGCATAAGCGGCTCCCAGCGGATGTTTCCCTCGCCGTCGTAGACTGTTGTTCCGAAAAATAGCGGTTGAGGCTCCCGGAGCGTCCCCTTTGCGGTCAGAGGAGCCCACCCCCTGCAAAGACAGAAGGCTGGAGATACAGGTAGTCAGACATCCGGAGGATTTCATCGTAAAGGAGGAGCCGCCAAGGGTATCACCGGCCCACCTGGGGTCGTCCTGGCGGTAAAGAATCGCCTCCGCAGCGGGGGTGTCCCTGTCTGCTCTCACCTTTACGCTGCCCCTTGTCCGCAGACCGGCCCAGAGACAGACTGCGGCCGCCCCAATTATCAACGCCAGCGCAATATATTTTATTTTTACTCTTTTTTTCATATGTCCTCCGAAATCAGATTATCCACGCCTCTGTGATACTTAGCTCCCCACCCTCAAGCAGTCCGAATAGTGGGCCTTAAAACAAAAAGTCCCGGAATCGTATGCTCCAGGCCCTGACTTCCCATATCCCATGCGGGAGTATCATTCATCACCCTACATATATCTCTAAAACAGTGATGTCTTTTAACGGACGAAACACCTCTTTCTCGAGCATTGGAGACATGTACTCTCAACTCACTTTTAAACGAAGGGATTGATTCGGTTCAATGGTTTCCCATCCTTTGACAATTCACAGCCACTGTTGCCCAAAGCGTGTTACGTTTACATATATATTCTTCTCGATATAAGTGTACCATAATTCTTATATTAAAAAAAGCCCACAAGCATGATACTTGCGGACTTTCCATGCAATAAAATATGCAATTCTTATCGCTTTGAGAACTGTGGAGCACGACGGGCTGCCTTTAAGCCGTACTTCTTTCTCTCTTTCATTCTTGGGTCTCTGGTTAAGAACCCTGCTTTTTTCAGAACCGGTCTGAAATCAGCGTCCGCCTGAAGAAGAGCTCTGGAGATGCCGTGACGGATAGCGCCTGCCTGTCCGGTAGTGCCGCCGCCGCGAACGTTAACCTGTACATCGAACTTGTCAGTTGACTCAGTTGCTACTAAGGGCTGACGAACGATTAACTTTAAAGTTTCAAGACCAAGATATTCGTCAATATCTCTCTTGTTGATGGTGATTTTGCCGGTTCCCGGTACTAAATATACTCTGGCGATGGATTTTTTCCTTCTGCCTGTTCCGTAAAATTTTGCGTTAGCCATGATACTTTCTTCCTCCAATCCTCATTAAAATGTTAAAACTTCTGGTTTCTGTGCTGCCTGCTCATGGTCTGGGCCTGCATATACATGAAGCTTATCGAACATGCTTCTTCCCAGAGGTCCCTTTGGAAGCATACCTTTAACTGCTAACTCTACAACTTTCTCAGGCTTCTTAGCCATCATCTCACGAAGCGTTGTCTCTTTCATGCCGCCTACGTACTCAGAGTGATGGTAGTAAATCTTCTGATCTAACTTCTTGCCGGTAACTTTTACCTTGTCTGCGTTTACTACGATAACGTAATCACCGCAATCCATATGTGGTGTAAAGGTCGGCTTATTCTTTCCTCTTAAAACCTTTGCAATCTCGGAAGATAAGCGTCCTAATGTATATCCTGTAGCGTCTACTACATACCATTTTCTTTCAATTGTCGCTGGACTAGCCATAAAACTCTTCATTGGTTAACCTCCTGTTAATCTCAATCTTGTTATATACCTGACATCCAACGGATGCCCGCTTTTTTGCATGATAAATATGAGAAGTATTTATCTGTAAATGCTCACTCCGGGGCTTTGGATGAGCATTTTCTGCTAATGTCACAGTTAAATATTATATAATAGGAAGGGAGGGATGTCAAGGTTTTTATGAGAATCTTTTGCAAAAAATGTTATTATTTGTAACAGTTCAGGCGGCGGGAAAAGTGGTGCATAAGCGGGCGTTAACTCGCTTATAAGACCGGCTTTGCATCCCTGTATTCCATCTTCACAAGAAACAGGCCTTTGGCAGGCGCCGTAGGCCCTGCCGCCGCCCGGTCCCTGGCCGCCAGGATGGAAACCATATCCTCCGGCTCCAGCCGGCCCGCTCCCACATCCAGAAGGGTTCCGGCCAGTATGCGCACCATATTGTAGAGGAAACCGCTGCCTGTTACACGGATGGTGATCATATCCCCGGATTTCCGGTAACCGTAAGGCTGTATATGGTCCTCACTGTATCCGTCACCTGGGTGCGCACATTACAAAAACTTTTAAAGTCGTGTTCGCCTTCCAGATACCTGGCGGCTGCCTGCATTTTATCCACATCCAGCGAAAAATAGCAGAAATAAGCGTACAGGCGGCTTACCGGCATCTCAATTCTGCGGTTCAGTATCCTGTATTCATAGGTTTTTATGCAAGGACATTTTCTGGGATGCCACTGGAGCGCTACCTCCTCTGAGGACTGGACACGGATGTCCTCAGGAAGGCGCTGGTTCAAAGCAAGGCATATTTTCTCTCCGGGCATCCTGTTTTCCGTGTCAAAAACCGCCACATTTCCCAGGGCGTGCACTCCGGAATCGGTACGGCTGGCTCCTATAACCGTAATTGGCTCTCTGAGAAGCTCAGTCAGTTTCTCATTCAGTACGGCTTCTATCGTCGTACCGTTGGGCTGAAGCTGCCAGCCGTGATAGTTGGTGCCGTCATAGGCCACCACAAGCTTAATCCGTCTCATTGGGCTCTCCTGTTATATGGCCGGGATTCCTTCGCTCCCTGCCAAAAGCTGGGACTACAGGTATACTTTGGCTGCAATCATTACCACAAAGTAAAGGGCCGTCAGCATATAGGCGTCATGATCCGCCTGACTGTACTTCAAAGGCTTCATCTTAGTGCGTCCCTCTCCTCCTCTGTAGCAGCGGGCCTCCATAGCCATAGCCAGGTCGGTGGCCCTGCGGAAAGCCGAGACAAACAGAGGCACCAGAAGGGGCACTAAAGCCTTCGCCTTCTGAATCAGTCCCCCAGTCTCAAAGTCGGCCCCTCTTGCAGTCTGAGCCTTCATAATCTTGTCCGTCTCCTCCACAAGAATCGGGATAAACCTGAGGGCAATGGACATCATCATAGAAACCTCGTGGACCGGCACCTTAAAACGCTTCAGAAAGCCCAATCCCTTTTCCAGGCCGTCCGTGAGCTGGTTGGGCGTGGTGGTCAGAGTCATGATGGAAGATCCCACTACAAGATATACCAGGCGGATTCCCATAAATACAGCCAGGCGCACGCCTTCCACGGTAATCTTAAAAATCCAGAGCTTAGCAATTACCTGTCCGTCTGTGAGAAACAGATTAAAGCTGACGCTGATCAGCAAAAGTATCATAATGGCTTTCAGTCCCCTGACGATAAAACGGAAGGGAACCTTTGTAATTTTAATAACGGCCGCCAATACCACTGTGGCAATGGCATAGCCCCATATATTATCTGCTATAAACAAGGACGCAATAAATACCATAGTTCCAAACAGCTTCGTCCTGGGGTCCAGATGATGAACCACCGACTGGGCCGGGTAATACTGTCCCAATGTAATCTCTCTAAACATTTCTATCCCTGCTGCCTTCCCTTAAGCTTTTGCCACAGCGCCAGAATAGCCTCCCGGGCCTCATCCACTGTAGTAATATTATCGTCTATGTCCGCCCCGGCCTCCCGCAAATCATGGACCAGGTAGGTAATCTGAGGCGCTGCAAGCCCCATTGTCTCCAGCTCCTTATAGTGGCGAAACACTTCCTTGGGCGCGCCGTCATAAACCTTCTGCCCATGATTCATCACGATCAACCGGCCGGCATACCTGGCTACATCCTCCATGCTGTGAGATACCAGAATAATGGTCATATTCCGTTCTTTGTGGAGGCGGTTGATCTGTTCCAGAATTTCATCCCTCCCTCTGGGATCCAGGCCGGCAGTGGGCTCGTCCAGAATCAGAACCTCCGGCTCCATAGCCAGAACGCCTGCAATGGCCACCCGGCGCTTCTGGCCGCCGGACAGTTCAAAAGGAGACTGTTTATAATAGGACGAGTCCAGCCCTACCAGCTCCAGCGCCTTTTTGGCCCGCTCCTCTGCCTCTTCCTTCCCCAGGCCCTGGTTTTTGGGTCCGAAACTTACATCCGTAAGTACATCCACCTCAAAAAGCTGGTGCTCGGGGTACTGGAACACCAGCCCTACCTGGCTCCTCAGTTTTCTCATGTCATAACCGTCACTGTAGATATTTTCTCCGTTATAATAAAGCTCTCCCGCATTGGCCTTTATGAGTCCGTTAAAGTGCTGGATCAATGTGGACTTTCCGGAACCCGTATGCCCGATTAAGCCGATAAATTCCCCGTTCTGGATCTCCAGGTTAACATCGAACAGCGCATGGTGCTCAAAGGCAGTCCCGCCTCCGTATATGCAATTTAAATCCACTGCTTTTATTGACATTCCTTATCTCCTTCAGCGCCTCTCCCGCCTTCTAATTTCAGTAGCGGCAACAGCTCCCTCACAAGCTCTTCTCTGCTTAAAATTCCGTCAGGCAAGGGCATTCCAGCCTCCTTAAGTTCAAATGCCAGCTCAGTAACCTGCGGCACATCCAAACCATGGCTTTTCAATTCCGTGACTTTTGAAAATATCTCCCTGGGCTTCCCGTCCATCACTGCCTTGCCCCCGTCCATCACAACAATACGGTCCGCCTCCACGGCTTCCTCCATATAATGTGTAATCAGAAGGACCGTTATGCCTTCCGCCCGGTTCAGCTCATGGATGGTTCTTATTACCTCCTTGCGCCCATTGGGATCCAGCATGGCTGTAGGCTCGTCCAGAATAATACACTCCGGCTTCATGGCCATAACTCCTGCTATGGCCACCCGCTGTTTCTGACCGCCGGACAGCTTGTTGGGGGACTGGAGACGATAGGCCGCCATCCCCACGGCTTTCAGGCTCTCGTCCACCCGCTTCCATATCTCCTCTGTGGGAACTCCGATATTCTCGGGGCCAAAGCCTACGTCTTCCTCAACAATATTGCCGATAATCTGGTTATCCGGATTCTGAAAAACCATTCCGGCGGTCTTGCGCACATCCCAGATATGCTCCTCATCCCTGGTGTCCATATCTCCCACCCAGACTGTGCCCTCCGTAGGCATGAGCAAACCGTTGATGTGCTTGGCGAAGGTGGATTTCCCCGATCCGTTGTGGCCCAGCACAGCCACAAAATCTCCCTTTTCAATTTCCAAATCCAGGCCGTCAATGGCCCGGTTTACTTCCTCTATATTCTCTTCCTCATCCCGCCTGATATACTCAAATACCAGTCTGGCCGCTTTTATAATTCCCATATATTTCCTCACATTCATTTCCACCGGCTCTGCCAGGCAGATGGAGGCTTTCTTTCAGCCGGATTCACAGCGCGGGCTTCCTTCACCCGCTACGTTTTTACATTGTAGATGAAAATACTATAGAAGTCAATAGAACAGACTAAAAACAGGAGCCCCAGACCCTTCCGGAGCTCCTGTCCTCTTCCATATTTATTAATGCACCCAAACCCCGTTTGCATCCAATACAAATCCGTCCACTGCAGTATTCACCGCCTTTGAACCGTCTCCGGGATAGAAATAATAGAAATTATTCTCCACCTTGTACCAGCCTTCCACCATGGCGCCGCTTGCATTCATAAAATAAGTCTTTCCATTTATCGTCAGCCAGCAGTTCTTGACCATAGCTCCCTCAGGGCCTCCGTTATTGGGATTCAGGTAATACCAGAGGTTGTTGTTCTTAACCCAGCCGGTCTTCATGTCTCCGCTCTCGCCCATATAGTACCACTGGTCGCCTGTCTGCTGCCAGCCTGTGAGCATTCTTCCCTGGGAGTCAAAGAGATACCATTTGTCGTTCCAGCGGAGCCAGCCCGCCTTCTGATAGTTGCCGTCGGGATAGCGGAAATACCAATAATCCCCATCCTTGCGCCAGCCCACATCTGTAGTTCCGCCGCTGGCCGTAGTTCCTCCGCCGTTGTCCTGTCCTGTGCCGTCGGATACCTCGTCCTCGTCAATGTATTTGCTGTCCGACTCTGTCCAGTCGCTTTTCTTCCCGTAACGCTTCTGGTCATCTGTGTGGGGCACTGTCCTCACCTTGAAGGAATAGTCCCCTTCCTTTGTCATATAGGGGTAAAAATTGTAGGAGGTGCCGTTATAATCTTCCAGCTTCTTTACAACGGAATTACCCCGGTACAGGTACACGTCAAAGTAATTGGTACTGCTTTCCCCCTTTTCCCAGGTGGCCTTTCCCTTGCCGCTGCCCCACTCTGCATCCTCCGGAGCGTCGTAGGTGCCCTTGATGCCGTTGGCTTTCAGCGTCACTTTCAGATCGCCGCCGGTGCGGCTGGCCGATACAAAGGTTCCTCCGCTGATATTTACATTGCTGGAACTGTAGCTGCTTCTGAACCGGTACTCGGTGCTTCCTGTGTCGTCAGCCTCCAGAATCACCGTGATCTTAGGGGTATCTCCCACGGACACCTCCTTGTCATTGGTCCACTCGGCTTCCACTACCCGGTACTTGCTGCTGGTAGTATAAACCTTGCTTCCGCTGTCGCCGGATTCCTTCCCCAGGCTGTCCCCCTTGTTCACTTCATCTCCGCTGTCCAGGTCAATGTCCACTTTCAGGGAAATGCTGGTAATATACTTATAATCTGCCGCGATGGACTGGATCGGCATCCCGGTGACCAGCATGCCTGCAGCCAAAGCCATACATAGTATTCTCTTCGCGCTTCTCATTAATCTCAACCTCCTCCAAAAAGGGTATCCCCCAAATCCGTTCTTTCCTGTTTTTATTATAGCCCAGAAGCCAGTTTTCCGTCAACTTACGATATTCTTGCGATAATTCCTTAATTTAACGAAGTCTGACGAAATTAAAGAAGGGGGAGAAAAAACCGAAAAAAAGCTGCAGATGCATCTTCCGCATCTACAGCCCTAATTTGGCTTTACCTCTTGAATTTATACTAACTCAATCAGAACTTCCATAGCAGCGTCGCCCTTGCGCTGTCCGATCTTAACGATTCTGGTGTAACCACCGTTACGTCCGGCATACTTTGGAGCAACTTCATCAAAAATTTTGGCAACCAGATCAACAGACTTGGTGTTTCTCTTTCTTCCGGCAGCCTGGGTCGGAACCTCAGTCACTCCGTAGAGAACCTTTAACATCTGTCTTCTTGCATGAAGTCTGGATGGAAGATCCTTTTTGATTTCCTTCTCAACCTCATCGTATACGGTAACCCTCTTGCCGTCGACAACTTCCTTAACTCTCTTGCCGTCTTTGTCCTTGCGGGCAACCTTGGCAGTAACCTTAACCGTCTCGTAGTTGTCTCTCTCCTTAACTGCCATAGCAATTAAGCCCTCTGCAACCTTGCGGATTTCCTTTGCTCTGGTCTCAGTTGTTCTGATGTGACCATGATATAACAGTGCGGTTACCTGGCTTCTGATTAAAGCCTTTCTCTGATCGGAAGTTCTTCCTAATTTTCTATATCCTGCCATTGTATTATTCCTCCATTATTGCGGAACACCATCGCCACGCTCCATCGGTCTTACTGGCTCCGGCATTGTACCCCGCTTGCTCTTTTGGCTCCCTCAGTCACGCATCCTTGGACTTACTGACCGGGTGTTTGAAAGGGAACGGTTCTCCCTTAAGCTTCATCACTTGGGTTTAACTGCAAACCTAATTCTTTTAACTTAGCCAGCACTTCCTCTAAGGACTTGCGGCCCAGGTTGCGAACCTTCATCATATCCTCGGAGGTTCTGTTGCAAAGTTCCTCCACGGTATTGATTCCGGCTCTCTTCAGACAGTTGTAAGAGCGAACAGACAGTTCCAGCTCGTCAATGTTCATCTCCAGCACTTTTTCCTTCTCATTGTCTTCCTTCTCCACCATAATTTCTGCAGTTTTGGCATTTTCGGAAAGATCAATGAACAGATTCAAATGCTCACTCAATACCTTGGCCGCCAGACTGACCGCCTCGTCGGGAGCCAGTGTGCCGTTGGTATAAATCTCAAGTGTCAGTTTATCAAAATCTGTCTGCTGTCCAACACGGGTGTTGGTGACAGCCATATTAACACGCTCCACCGGTGTGTAAATAGAATCAACTGCGATAACGCCGATAGGCAGATCATCGTTTTTATTCTTATCTGCACTGATGTAACCGCGGCCTTTGGTAATCGTAAGCTCCATATAGAACTTGCTGTCAGCGCCGCCGCTTAAGGTAGCGATAATCTGGTCGGGATTCATAATCTCGATATCGGCGTCCGCCTGAATATCGGCTGCCGTAATCACGCCTTCGCCCTCATGCTCAATGTATGCAACCTTGGCTCATCTGTATCGCTGCTGTTCTTGATCGCTAAGCTTTTGATGTTCATAATAATTTCAGTTACATCTTCCTTAACACCAGGAATCGAACTGAACTCATGCAAAACGCCATCGATTTTTACCTGACTCACTGCGGCTCCGGGTAAAGAAGAAAGCATAATTCTTCTTAAGGAATTGCCCAGTGTAGTGCCGTAACCTCTCTCAAGTGGTTCAACTACAAACTTGCCGTATCTCTTGTCTTCTGAAATCTCTGCGATTTCAATATTTGGTTTTTCAAAATCGAACACTAATAGCCCCTCCTTTTTGGGTTTCTATTAAATCTCGAGGGATATATAAGCCAAGTGATGCAGTTTGCCTGCCCTATAAAGAGCAGGCCTGCATCATCTGTAATAGCTTATAGATTACTTGGAATACAACTCGACGATAAGCATTTCATTTACCGGAACATCAATCTCATCTCTGGTGGGCAGTTCCTTAACGGTACCGCGCAGATTCTCCTGGTCTACTTCCAGCCATGCCGGAGTAAGACGGCCTGCAGTTACCTCCAGGATATCTTTATATCTCTGAGCTGATTTGTACTTTTCTTTGATCTCAATCACATCTCCGGCCTTAACGCGGTAAGATGGGATATTAACCGGCTTGCCGTTAACCAGAACATGCTTGTGGTCAACGATCTGGCGCGTCTCCTTGCGGGTGCGTCCTAATCCCATGCGGAACAGAACGTTGTCCAGCCTGCACTCTAACAGGATCATCAGGTTGGTACCTACCATACCGTTCATCTTGGATGCCTTCGCATAGTAGTTACGGAAAGGTTTCTCTAACACGCCGTAAATGAATTTGGCTTTCTGCTTCTCTCTAAGCTGCATGCCATACTCACTTAATTTTTTATTTGTTCTCTTGGATTCTCTGTTTGACTTCTTATCAATTCCTAAATAAATTGGATCCAAACCAAGGGATCTACATCTTTTAAGAACAGGAACTCTATCTACTGCCACTTTATTTACCTCCTAATTAAGATGAATCAGACTCTTCTACGCTTTGGTGGACGGCATCCGTTATGTGGTACTGGTGTTACGTCCTTAATGCTTGTTACTTCCAGTCCGCATGCCTGAAGGGCACGTATAGCCGCCTCACGTCCTGAACCAGGACCCTTAACCATTACATCTACAGACTTCAAGCCATGTACAAGAGCTGCTTTCGTAGCAGTTTCTGCTGCCATCTGAGCTGCATAAGGAGTAGATTTCCTTGAACCTCTAAATCCCAGACCACCGGCACTTGCCCAAGATAAAGCATTACCCTGTGCATCAGTTAATGTAACAATTGTGTTATTAAAAGATGACTGGATATGTGCCTGTCCGCGTTCAACGTTTTTCTTCACACGCTTTTTTGTAACTTTTTTTAGTCGTGGACACTTTTTTAGCCATTTTTAAACTAACCTACTTTCTCATTTTCTTGAATTCGCTCTTCCTGTTTTTAAAACATGTAAATCGAATTCTGTTACCGTGTTTCAAAATGAAGTTCTTTTCACCAGGCGAAAAATACTCCGCCAAGTTCACAGAACGGCTTTTGCACTAAGTCCGTGAGAAACCTCACTAAGCGCTTACTGCCTATTTCTTCTTATTTGCTACTGTCTTTCTCGGGCCCTTGCAGGTTCTTGCATTGGTCTTTGTCTTCTGACCACGAACCGGCAGGCTCTTTCTGTGACGGATACCTCTGTAGCATCCAATCTCCTGAAGTCTCTTAATGTTCATAGCAATCTCTCTACGAAGATCACCTTCCACTGTCTGAGAGTCAGCAATAATGGTAGCCAGCTTCTTTACCTCATCATCGGTTAAATCCTTAACACGAGTGTCTGGGTTAACGCCAGCCTCTGCCAAGATACGGTTGGAACTTGTTCTACCGATTCCGTAGATGTAAGTAAGACCGATCTCAACACGTTTCTCTCTTGGTAAGTCAACACCTGAAATACGAGCCATGTGTGTATTACACCTCCTAATTTTAATTAACCTTGTCTCTGTTTATGCTTTGGATTTTCGCAAATTACTCTGATACTGCCTTTTCTCTTAATGATCTTGCATTTTTCGCAGATCGGCTTAACGGATGATCTAACCTTCACAGTAATTCTCCTTTCTATAGACCAACAAAGTTGCCAAAGTATTATATCAAATAAATTCGATTAATGCAAGCACTTTTTGGTATATTTTTCTCTTCCCAGAGGCGCCGCTATACCGCTCCAATGTGCCCGCCGGAATCGCCGGCCCGGCCTTCGGCTGCCTTTGAGCCGCCTGCTTCCGGGAAGCATTTTATTTGTCTCTCCAGATAATTCTTCCCTTGGACAAATCATATGGGGACAGTTCAATTGTAACTTTATCTCCCGGCAGAATACGGATATAGTTCATACGAAGCTTTCCGCTGATATGTGCCAGTACCTGATGGCCGTTCTCCAGTTCTACCTGAAACATGGCATTGGGTAATTTTTCAATTACGATTCCTTCAATTTCAATTACATCTGCTTTAGACATTTCCTTTTACCTCCTACTGCTTCTGGGTGCGGATGAAACATGCTATCTCTTCATCGCTCACCGCCGCGCCTTCTGTAAGCTTTCTCCTTAAGGTTTCATCGTACTTATTAATAAGCTGCAAGTGTTTTCTGTTCTTGCGTTTCGGTTTGCCCAGGGGATGCTTTCTGCCGTCTGACAAACTAACATATTCCCCTGGACACTGATTATGATATACAGTTCATCTTTGTCGTGACCTGCCAAACTTCTCACCAGGCCGGCTTTCTTAAACTCTACCATAGATTCACCTCTGCTACAGCGACAAAATCTCAGGCTCGCCGTCGGTGATGAGGATGGTGTTTTCATAATGGGATGCCAGGGACCCGTCCTCTGTGACAACAGTCCACTCATCATCCGTCCACACTACATCATAACGCCCGGCAGTAATCATCGGTTCAATGGCAAGTGTCATTCCAGGCGCCAGCCTGATACCCTTGCGCCTCTGTGCGAAGTTAGGAATCTCCGGCGATTCATGCATCTCCGTTCCGATTCCGTGTCCCACCAAATCCCGGACCACCCCCAAATCCAAAGCTCTCTGCATAACTCTGAATTGCCTTGGATATATCATTGAGATGATTGCCAGCTTTTGCATACTTTATTCCTTCAAAAAAGCTCTGCTCCGTCACCTCAACCAGCTTTCTGGCCTGAGGACTCACCTCGCCTATCATATGGGTTCTGGCTGCATCTGACTGGTAGCCATGCCATATGACGCCGGTATCCAGGCTGACGATGTCTCCCTCCTCCAGATAGCGGTGTTTATCCGGAATTCCGTGAACCACTTCATCATTGATGGAAATGCACACGGATGCCGGAAATCCCTGATAATTTAAAAAGGAAGGGATGCACCCGCGGCTTCTAATCATTTCCTCGCAGATTCGGTCAATTTCTTTGGTAGATATGCCCGGCTTGACAACCTTGCCCAATTCTCTGTGAACCTCGGCAAGTATCTTACCGGCCTCCCGCATTAATTCAATTTCCCGTTCTGATTTAATTGTTACCATTCTTTATGCTCCTAAAATCTTGACGATAGCCTGGAATACGTCTTCCATATCCATAGTGCCATCCACTTCAGCCAACACGCCTGCCTTCTTATAATAATCAATAAGAGGCTGGGTCTGCTCATGATATACATCCAGGCGCTTCTTTACAGTCTCCGGTTTGTCATCGTCTCTAAGTACCAGCTGCTGGCCGCAGACATCGCATACGCCCTCTTTCTTCGGCGCATTATATACAATATGATAGGTGGCGCCACAGGCCAGGCAGGCGCGGCGGCCGGACATACGGCTGATGATATTCTCATCGGGCACATCCACATTGACGGCGTAGTCCACAGATTCTCCCATATCTTCCAGAGCCTTAGTAAGGCTCTGTGCCTGAGGAATCGTTCTTGGGAAACCGTCCAGCACATATCCATTTGCACAGTCCGCTTCATGAATGCGATCCAGCAGCATGCCGATTGTAATCTCATCAGGCACCAGGCCTCCCGCGTCCATAAACGATTTTGCCTTCATGCCCAGCTCCGTACCATTCTTGATATTGGAACGGAAAATGTCCCCCGTGGAGATATGGGGAATGTGATACTTTGATGCAATCTTCTTTGCCTGAGTGCCTTTGCCTGCACCCGGAGCGCCCAACATGATAATCTTCATAAGACAAACCCTCCTCGTTATGAGCACTTAGAAACCGTCCTTTGGTTTCTTACGTGCGATACATGTCACCGGCACTTAGCGAGATCCTTCACGGGCTTAGTGCAGTGATTTTGTTTTTCCTATAACGCAATAAATCCGCCCCTGTGGAATACCACAAAGGCAGATTGATTGATTCCCGCATAAGCGTAAAGCCTTAGCCCAGCCAGCTGGGACCCGGCGGCTGCACGCGGGTGGTTGTTAATCGTTCAAAAATCCCTTATAATAACGCACAAGCATCTGAGATTCCACTGCTTTAATTGTCTCCAGTACTACGCCCACAATAATGATTAGGGAAGTTCCTGAAAATGAAATACGGCTTACACCGAAGACACCGGATGCAATAATCGGGACGATGGCAATTACAATCAGACCCATTACGCCGATGAAAACAATGTAATTTAAAATCTTATTTAAATAATCGCTGGTTGGCTTACCCGGACGTATACCCGGAATAAAGCTCCCTGTTTTTTCATGTTATTTGCTACCTCCAACGGATTAAAGGTAATGGACGTATAGAAGTAAGCAAACATAATCAGCAATGCAATGTAGATCACCAAGCCGATGGAGTACACCGGCTCGCTGGGCTTGCACCATGAACCTGAATTCAGCAGCTTCACCACCTCTGCCGCCCAACCTGTCTGCATAGCCGGTACAAACTGCGCTATAACAACCGGAAATGACATAATGGAGGAAGCAAAGATTACCGGCATAACACCTGCGGTATTAATCTTTAACGGGATGTTGGAAGCCTGTCCGCCAACCATTTTACGGCCAACCATCTTTTTAGAATACTGCACCGGGATTCTTCTCTCAGCATCGTTCAGCACGATAACGAACACTACCATGGCCAGAATTACCGCAGCGATGATCAGAATTCTGACTGCCGCTGTAAATATAGTCTGTCCAAATACGAAGTGGTAGTACAGAGTTCTCATATCGTTGGGGACGCTGGACAAGATGTTGAATAACAGCACAATAGAGATACCGTTTCCTACTCCCTTTTCCGTAATCTGTTCGCCAATCCACATCAGCAGCGCACTGCCTGTTGTCATGGTGATAACAGCAACGATGATGTTCCATGCATTGTAGTCAAGGAGAAGTCCCTGACGTCCAAAACCGATGGCCATGGCACTTGATTCGATCAGTGCCAGGGCAACGGTGGTATATCGGGTGTATTCCTGAATTTTCTTTCTTCCGTCCTCACCATCTTTCTGAAGCTCTTCCAATTTCGGAATTGCTATGGTTAAAAGCTGAATGATAATGGAAGATGTGATGTATGGCGTAATACTCAATGCGAAGATGGACATAGATGAAAATGAACCACCTGTCATGGCATTAAAGAAGCCAAACACATCCGTCGTCTGCTTGGCAAACCAATTCGCAAAGAATGTAGACTGAATTCCCGGAATCGGCAGCTGGCATCCGAAGCGGATGACTACCAGCATCATAAAGGTGTAAAGAATCTTAACTCTAAGCTCTTTTACCTTAAATGCATTTCTGATCGTTTTAAACATTAGATCACCTCGCAGGTTCCACCTAAAGCTTCGATTTTAGATTTTGCACCTTCGCTGAAGGCATCAACCTTAACGGTGAGCTTTTTGGTTAATTCTCCATTTCCAAGAATCTTGACGCCATCTCTTGGGTTCTTAACGATGCCGGCTTCCATAAGAGTCTCTACGGTTACCACTGCATCATTATCGAATCTTTCCAGTGCGCTTACGTTAATACCAATAATGGTCTTAGAGTTAATGTTTGTGAAACCACGCTTTGGAATACGCCTGTATAAAGGCATCTGTCCACCTTCAAAGCCAGGTCTTGTAGCTCCTGAACGAGCCTTCTGACCCTTATGGCCCTTACCGGCAGTCTTGCCGTTTCCTGAACCATGGCCACGGCCTTTTCTAAAATTATCACTATGCTTTGAACCTGCAGCAGGCTGTAAATTTGACAATTCCATGACTGCACCTCCTTACTTTATCTGATTAGATTTCTTCAACTTTTACTAAATGTCTTACGCTCATAATCATGCCTCTGACAGCGCCATTATCTGGCATCTCCACTGTCTTGTGCATCTTGGTAAGTCCAAGAGCCTTAACAGTTGCCTTCTGCTTGGGAACGGCACCGATAGGGGACTTGACTAATGTGATTTTTAATTTCTCTGCCATGTCTATCTCCTCCTATTAGCCCACAATTTCTTCTACAGATTTGCCGCGCAGTCTTGCGAATTCCTCTGGGGTTTTCAGTGAGGTTAATCCAGCAAGGGTTGCCAGAACTACGTTGGTCTTGTTGTTGGAACCTAAAGACTTTGTACGGATGTTCCTGATTCCTGCCATCTCCAGTACGGAACGTGCAGGACCGCCTGCGATAACACCAGTACCTTCCGGAGCTCTCTTTAACAGAACGGCTGCACTGCCGAATTTGCCGATAAAATCATGTGGGATGCTCTTATTCTCATCTACCGGTATTTCTACCATATTCTTAATTGCGGCTTCTTTACCTTTACGGATAGCCTCAGGAACCTCGCCGGCCTTGCCTAAGCCTGCGCCGACGTGACCATTGCCATCACCAACTACCACCAGAGCGGAAAATCTCATGGTACGTCCACCTTTAACAGTCTTGGATACTCTCTTGATAGCCACTACCTTATCGTTCAGTTCCATTTGACTGGCATCAATAATTGTACGCTTCATGTTTAGTTCTCCTCTCCTAGAAATCCAGACCAGCTTCGCGAGCTGCGTCTGCTAATGCCTGAACTTTGCCGTGATATATAAAGCCGCCTCTGTCGAAAACAACTTCCTTGATACCTTTTTCAAGGGCTCTCTTTGCAATTACTGTACCTACATATGCTGCAGCTGCCTTATCGTTGGTCTTCTCCAGTTCAGCCTTGACTTCTTTCTCAACTGTGGAAGCAGCAACCAGTGTGTTACCAACCGTATCGTCGATAATTTGAGCATACATATGATTATTACTTCTGAACACTGCCAGACGCGGTCTCGCTGTTGTGCCAGCAAAACGGTTACGCATTCTGTTGTGTTTCTTTACGCGAACTTCGCTTCTTGACTGTTTGTTAACCATTTTTACACTCTCCTTAATTATTTCTTACCAGTCTTACCAACTTTACGTCTGATAACCTCGTCAGCATACTTGATACCCTTGCCCTTGTATGGCTCAGGTCTTCTCTTGTCTCTGATTTCAGCAGCGTATTGGCCAACTTTTTCTTTACTGATACCTTTAACAGTGATCTTATTCTGTCCCTCTAAAACGGTTTCAATGCCTTCCGGATCTTCCATCTCCACCGGGTGGGAATAACCCAGGCTCAGGGTAAGCTTTTTGCCCTGCTTGGCTGCTCTGTAGCCGACGCCGTTTACTTCCAGAACCTTTTCATAGCCCTCGGTTACACCGTGAATCATGTTGTTAACCAGAGTTCTGGTCAGACCATGTAAAGATTTCATTTTCTTTAAATCGTTTGGTCTGCTTACGATTATCTGTCCGTCCTTCTGCTCGATGGACATCTCTGCCGGGAGCTCTCTCTCTAATGTTCCCTTAGGACCTTTTACGGTCACTTTGTTTCCTTCTGCGATTGTGACAGTTACACCTGCCGGAACCGCAACTGGCATTCTACCAATACGTGACATGCCATTTACCTCCTACTTAAATTCTCGGAAGGAACACATGGTTTCCTTCTGTTTTCAGTTGCATTGAACACTTAGTGACCGTATTCTGGTCACTTACGTGCGAAAGCGCTTCGCAATACTTAGTGAGGTCCTTTCGAGCTTAGTATTGTCGAAGTTTCCTTACCAGCGCTTCATGACACTTAGTGAGGTCTTCCGCGAACTTAGTGTCATCGAAGTTACCTTGGCCTCAGTGCCATCCTTACCAAACGAATGCCAGTACTTCCCCGCCTACGCCTAACTGACGCGCTTCCTTATCGGTAATAACGCCATTGTTGGTGGAGATGATTGCGGTGCCAAGTCCGCCCAGTACTCTCGGAAGCTCCTCCTTGTTTGCATATACGCGCAGACCAGGCTTAGAGATTCTCTTAATACCGGAGATAATTTTCTCGTTCTTATCTTTACCATACTTCAGAGTGATTCGGATGGTCTGAAAACCGCCGTCCTCTACCATGTCGTACTTTGCAACATAACCCTCTTTTACCAGGATATCAGCGATAGCTAATTTCATCTTGGATGAAGGTACGTCTACTGTATCATGTTTTGCAGTGTTTGCATTACGGATTCTTGTAAGCATATCTGCAATGGGATCGCTCATTGTCATTTTATAAATGCCTCCTTTTCTAAATTTATCCTATCAGGAATGTCCCACTCCTCAGGTCTTATCCGGCGCGGTCGTCTCCGCACAAAACCTTTGAAAGACCCTCTTAAGTGTTCGATACCTACCAGCTAGCTTTCTTTACGCCCGGAATCTGACCCTTATAAGCCAGTTCACGGAAACAGATTCTGCAGATTCCATACTTCTTAAATAAGCATGTGGACGGCCACAGATTCTGCAGCGGTTATACTCTCTGGTGGAGAATTTAGCAGGACGCTGCTGTTTAATCTTCATTGAAGTCTTAGCCATGAAAGTTTCCTCCTAACTATTTTGCAAACGGCATATTGAATAATGTCAAAAGTTCACGAGCTTCTTCGTCGGTCTTAGCGGTGGTAACGAAGATGATGTCCATACCTCTTACCTTGTCGATTTTATCGTACTCAACCTCAGGGAAGATTAACTGCTCTTTAATACCAAGTGCATAATTTCCTCTGCCGTCAAATGCGTTAGGGTTCACACCTCTAAAGTCACGTACACGGGGAAGCGCCAGGTTTACCAGACGGTCCAGGAATTCATACATCCTCTCGCCGCGCAGGGTTACCTTACAACCGATCGCCATGCCTTCACGAAGCTTGAAGTTTGCAACAGACTTCTTAGCCTTTGTGGTTACGGCTTTCTGACCGGAGATGATTTCCAGATCTCTTACAGCAGAGTCCAGAACCTTGGCATTTTCCTTTGCTTCGCCTACGCCCATGTTGATAACGATCTTATCCAGCTTCGGCACCTGCATAACATTTTTATATCCGAATTTTTTCATCAGCGCGTCTACCATCTCGCTCTGATACTGTTCTTTTAATCTAGCCAACGTTTTTTTCCTCCTCTCCTGAATTAATCAATTGTCTTGCCGGTTTTCTTAGCCACGCGAACCTTTTTGCCGTCTTTCACTTCAAATCCGACTCTGGTTGCCTTGCCGTCAACTACCAGCATTACATTGGAGATATCGATGGGAGCTTCCTGGTTGATGATGCCGCCCTGGGGATTACCTGGAGCCTGCTTTGTGTGCTTGGTAATCATGTTGCAGCCCTGAACCAGAATTTTATTCTTCTTTGTATCAACAGAGATAACCTTGCCCTGCTTATCTTTATCTTTACCTGCGATTACGACTACTAAGTCGTCCTTTTTGATTTTATGCACAGTTGCACCTCCTTACAGTACTTCTGGAGCTAAGGAGACAATCTTCATGAACTGTTTGTCTCTTAATTCTCTCGCTACAGGCCCAAAGATACGTGTTCCCCTTGGAGTCTTGTCGTCTTTGATCACTACTGCTGCGTTCTCATCGAACTTAATGTAAGAACCGTCTTTACGGCGCGCGCCCTTAACGGTACGTACTACTACAGCTTTTACAACATCGCCCTTCTTTACAACACCGCCTGGTGTTGCATCTTTAACGGAAGCAACGATGATATCACCGATATTTGCATATCTTCTGGTTGAACCACCTAATACGCGGATGCAGAGAAGCTCTTTTGCACCGGTATTGTCGGCAACCTTAAGTCTTGTTTCCTGCTGAACCATACCTGTTACTCCTTCCTGGTCTAATTATCTTGCTTTCTCGATAACTTCAACAAGTCTCCATCTCTTGTCCTTGGACAACGGTCTTGTCTCCATCACTTTAACTGTATCGCCAATACCGCACTCGTTTTTCTCGTCATGAGCTTTTAACTTAACGGTCTTTTTAACAATCTTACCGATTACAGGATGTTTTACATGGTCCTCAATAGCAACTACGATTGTCTTATCCATCTTGTTGCTGACCACTTTACCGGTACGGGTCTTTCTCAAATTTCTTTCCACGGTAGTTTTATCTCCTTTCCGATTTCCGGGTATGTTCACTCCCGCATTGATTAATGAAGATACATCCCCGCTCTGTGCGGAGTATCTGCTCTCACACCAGACTTGAAAACACCTGGTCAAGCGTTCAATGCATCGTAAACTACGTTCGCTCTAAGTTCCTGGCACGATACTTATCACTTCGTTCAAAGCATCTGCTTTCACACCAGGTTTATGGAAAACCCTGCCAAGCGTTCAATACGTCACCAAGCACTCACAGTCATGCATTCGCTTTCTCAGCGATAACCGTCTGAATTCTGGCAATGTTCTTGCGGACATCCTTGATTCTGGAGGTGTTATCTAACTGGTTGGTCGCATTCTGGAATCTTAAATTGAACAGTTCCTTCTTCGCAGCTACTAACTCTTCATTCAGCTCGTTTGCTGACTTAGCCTTTAATTCTTCTACAAATTTATTAGTTTTCACTGTTATCACCGCCTTCTAAATCTGCTTTAGAAACAATCTTACACTTGCATGGCAGCTTGTGCATAGCAAGACGAAGCGCCTCTCTAGCTAACTCCTCTGGTACACCAGCGATCTCGAACATAACGCGGCCTGGCTTTACAACTGCTACCCAGTACTCCAGAGCGCCCTTACCGGAACCCATACGGGTTTCTGCTGGCTTTGCTGTTACAGGTTTATCGGGGAAAATCTTAATCCAGACTTTACCGCCACGCTTGATGTAACGGGTCATGGCGACACGGGCCGCCTCAATCTGGTTTGATTTAATCCAACATGGTTCAGCAGCGACTAAACCGTACTCACCATTGGAAATCTTATTGCCTCTTAATGCTTTTCCGGCCATAGATCCACGGAACTGTTTACGACGCTTAACTCTCTTAGGCATTAACATTATTTATCGCTCCCTTCCTTGTTTCCCTTAGTAGGAAGTACCTCGCCTTTGTAGATCCAAACCTTAACGCCAATTTTGCCGTAGGTTGTATCTGCCTCAGCGAAACCATAGTCAATATCTGCTCTTAATGTCTGAAGCGGGATTGTGCCCTCGCTGTAGAACTCGGTACGTGCCATATCAGCACCGCCAAGGCGGCCTGCAACAGCAGTCTTGATACCCTTAACGCCGGCCTTCATGGTTCTTCCCATAGTGGACTTCATAGCCCGGCGGAAGGAAATACGGTTCTCCAGCTGCTGTGCGATGGACTCAGCTACAAGCTGCGCATCTCTGTCCGGTCTCTTGATTTCCTTGATGTCTACAAACAGCTTCTTGGGTGTGAGCTTCTGAACTTCTTTCTTTAATTTCTCAATCTCAGCGCCGCCCTTACCGATCACAACGCCCGGCTTTGCAGTGTAGATAATAACCTTCACTCTGTCAGATGCGCGCTCGATTTCGATTTTGGAAATACCGGCACTGAACAATCTCTCTTAAGGAACTTTCTGATATTATAATCTTCAACCAGGCAGTCAGCAAAATCAGCTTCTGCATACCACTTGGAGTCCCAGTCTTTAATAACACCGACTCTTAAGCCGTGTGGATTAACTTTCTGTCCCATATTTGCCTCCTATCTCTCATTCAGAACAACAGTGATGTGGCTCATTCTCTTCTCGATCCTGTAAGCACGTCCCTGGGCTCTCGGTCTAACTCTCTTCATGGTCGGGCCCTGGTTAGCGTAGCATTCCTCTACGTATAACTTTGCCGGGTCCATTCCGTTATTGTTCTCAGCGTTTGCTACTGCTGATTCCAGTAACTTCTTAACTAAGCTGGAAGCATATCTGGGATTGTAAGTTACAATACCAAGTGCAGTCTGCACATCTTTGCCTCTAATGGCATCTAATACGAAACAAGCCTTCTGGACAGACACTCTAGCGTAAGACAATGTCGCGCTTGGTCTGGTGTCCTTCTGGGCATTTCTCTCTCTCTTGATTTGGGATCTATGTCCTTTTGCCATTGGTAAAACCTCCTTTCAATCTACCTAATTACCTTCTCACGCCGGATTTCTTCTCGTCTTTTCCGTGGCCTCTGTAGGTTCTGGTTGCTACGAATTCGCCCAGTTTATGTCCTACCATATCTTCGGTTACATATACCGGAACGTGTTTTCTACCGTCATGAACTGCAATTGTAAAACCAACCATCTGTGGGAAGATTGTTGAACGGCGGGACCAGGTCTTGATTACCTGCTTCTGTCCTGCTGCATTCATAGCATCAACTTTCTTTAACAGATGCGCATCTGCGAATGGTCCTTTTTTCAGTGAACGAGCCATGTGTTCTTAACCTCCTTAATTATTTGATGGTTTTGCCATCACGTCTTCTTACGATCAACTTGTTAGACTGCTTGTTTTTCTTTCTGGTCTTCAGACCCAGAGCAGGCTTGCCCCAAGGTGTGCATGGACCAGGACGTCCGATACCGCACTTGCCCTCGCCGCCGCCGTGTGGATGGTCGTTGGGGTTCATTACAGAACCGCGGACAGTTGGTCTGATACCCATGTGACGTGTTCTACCAGCTTTACCAATGTTAATCAGGGAGTGTTCTCCATTGCCAACAACTCCTACAGTTGCGCGGCAGATGATTGGAACCATTCTCATTTCGCCTGAAGCAGACGTAAGGTGGCATATTTACCTTCCTTAGCCATCAGCTGTGCTGAATTACCGGCAGAACGAACCAGCTGGCCGCCCTTGCCAGGATATAACTCGATGTTGTGTACCTGAGTACCTACGGGGATGTGGTACAGCGGCATGCAGTTGCCTACCTTGGCCTCTGCCGTAGCGCCGCTCATAACCTTCATTCCGTCGGTTAAGCCCTGAGGCGCCAGGATGTACGCCTTCTCGCCGTCTGCATAGCAGATTAACGCAATGTTGGCGCTTCTGTTGGGATCGTACTCGATGCCGATAACAGTTGCCGGAATACCATCCTTTGAATTTCTCTTGAAATCGATAAGTCTGTATTTTCTTCTGCTGCCGCCGCCTCTGTGGCGTACAGTAATTTTACCCTGATTGTTACGACCTGCGTTCTTGTCCAGAGATGCGGTCAGCGCCTTCTCCGGAGTTTTCTTGGTGATTTCCTTGAAATCAGAACCGGTCATATGTCTTCTGGAAGGTGTATAAGCATTATACTTCTTAATTCCCATGACATTTTACTCCTTTTCTTTTTCTTTTCACGGCATGCGGTTCCGGGGAGGGATATCCGGGATATTCCTGCCGCCTTGAAGCGCCGTATAAGTTCTCCGGCCGGAACGAATCCGGCGGGTCGATATTTATCAGACAGGTTTTATCCTGCCGGAACACATTCCTTTGTCCAGGCTTTGCGGACGCCCTTTTCGACCTTCGGGCATCTGCTGTCGCGCCAAGCGCTTACAGGCCCTGGAAGATCTCTATCTCTTTGCTATCCTCTGTCAGCTTAACAATCGCTTTCTTGGTAGCGGCGGTTCTTCCGTAGGTGGTTCCTCTTCTCTTAACTTTGCCGTCATAATTCATTGTGTTCACAGAGAGCACCTTGGTGCCCGGGAACATTTTCTCAACGGCTTCTTTAATCATAGACTTGTTAGCGTCTACGTGAACCATGAACGTATACTTCTTATCAGTCATGGCGTTCATGCTCTTCTCCGTGATAACCGGTTTTAAAATGACGTCATAGTACTTGATATCTGCCATTATGCGTACACCTCCTCGATGGATGCAACAGCAGCCTTGGTAGCTACTACTGTGTTGTACTTCAGAATATCGTATACGTTGATGGTGGAAACCTGAGCAGTCTTAATGTCTGCAATGTTTCTTGCGGATAATACGGTATTCTGATCATTGTCAGCCAGAACAACCAGCGCCTTGGATACCTTTAAGTTGTCCATAACGCCCTGGAACTTTCTGGTCTTAATCTCGTCAAACTTCAACTCATCCACTACGATGAACTTATTGTCCTGAACGCGGCTGGTGAGAGCGGATTTGAGAGCAGCTCTCTTCTCTTTCTTATTCAGTTTGATGGTGTAATCTCTTGGTGTGGGAGCGAATACCACGCCGCCGCCCTTCCACTGGGGAGCTCTGGTTGAACCCTGTCTTGCGTGACCGGTTCCCTTCTGTCTCCAGGGTTTCTTTCCGCCGCCGGATACCTCAGAACGTGTCTTTGCTTTCTGGGTTCCCTGACGTTTATTAGCAAGCTGTGCAACAACTGCAAGATGTACCAGGTGCTCGTTAACTTCTACTCCGAACACGGCATCGTTCAGTTCTAATGTGCCAACTTCATTACCTTCCATATTGTAAACAGATACGTTTGCCATCTGTGTGTTCCTCCTTTCCTATAAAAGCTTACCTTTCAACCTTAACGGTTTCTTTGATTGTTACCAGGCTCTTCTTAGGTCCTGGCACTGCGCCCTTAACCAGAATCAGGTTATTCTCAGCATCAACCTTGACAACCTCCAGGTTCTGAACGGTGATCTGCTTGCCGCCCATATGTCCCGGCATGCCTTTGCCCTTAAATACGCGGCCTGGTGTGGTAGCGGAACCGTTGGAACCCTGATGGCGGTGGAACTTGGAACCATGAGCATAGGTCCTCTGTGCTGTCCATATCTCTTAATAGCGCCCTGGAAGCCTTTACCTTTGGAAATAGCGGTTGCATCAATCTTGTCGCCTGCCGCGAAGATGTCTGCCTTAATTTCGTCCTTTACAGAATACTCTTCAGCATTCTCCAGTTTAAACTCTCTTACATATCTCTTGTAAGAAACACCGGCCTTATCAAAGTGGCCCTTCAGCGGTTTGCTGACCAGCTTCTCTCTCTTGTCAACGAAACCAACCTGTACTGCTTTGTAACCATCGTTGTCGGCAGTCTTAACCTGGGTTACCACACAGGTCCCGCCTGAAGTACGGTTACCGGAACTAACGCACCATTTTCATTGAAGATCTGGGTCATTCCGACTTTTGTTGCTAAAATCGCTTTCTTCATTGTCTTACCTCCTGTTTCATGATCTACAGCGGAATGCTTTCGCATTCATCCTAGAACAGCCAAATATACGTGGAACACTATGAACCGCCCGGCGGTATGTTGATTCCTTACAGGAAATGTAGTGTTGCTTCTATATCTAAACCCTTCAGGATATAAACATTTTCCTTGAAAACAAATTAGATTATTTTGTTTTCATCTTGATGTCGATGTACACGCCAGCCGGCATTTCCAGTCTGGACAGCGCATCAACTGTTTTCTGGCTTGGAGCAGTGATGTCGATGAGTCTCTTGTGAGTCCTCTGCTCGAACTGCTCTCTGGAATCTTTGTACTTATGAACAGCACGCAGAATTGTTACAATCTCTTTCTTTGTAGGTAAGGGCACTGGTCCGCTCACCTGTGATCCTGTCTTCTTTACAGTCTCGATGATTTTTCCGGCCGACTGATCCACTAACTGATGATCATAAGCTTTTAATGTGATTCTCATTACTTGACTTGCCATAAAAAAGTCGCCTCCTTTTCGCACTTTTAAACCAAGTACGACAAGCGGTGACTGTACACGTTTCCGTGTGTGTCCTGAAAGAACTCCACACTGACTCTGCTGTTAATCCTGCAGTATCTTTAATTGGTACAGTGACTTGTCGCCAGTTTCCTAACTTGACATTCGCTCCACGGAAAACCTGCCTCACTTTGTAGGCAGCAACCTCGCGCTTCAACGCTATCATGCCACAGCCTTGTTATAATATCATACATTTGCAGAATGTGCAAGTATTTTTTTATTTTCTTTTTCACACCCGAAACAGGGGCCAAAGAGCAAAAAAGAAAGACCTCTGTTATAGAAGTCTTTCCCATTTACACCTTCTCTAATCACTCTGTGCAGTATGGCTCCACTGGCTCTGTGATATAGGAATCAATGTCCGTATCGTCGTCCGCCTTTGTCAGAATGCCGCTGCTGTTGGTAACCAGCTCCACGCCGTCGCTGTTCTTAACCTTTTTCCCCTTCATCACCTTTCCTGAGGAATTCACCACATAGTTGCTGCCTCCCACACGGTAACACACATACTTCTGCCCGTCTGTGGCTTTCTGGAGCTTTCCTTTATAATAGAGGTAATTATCCTTCACCCCGTTGTAACCCCGTCCGTTTTCCTGGAAATAAAAATCCGACTTGTTGCCGTCATCCTCCGTGATCTTCATCTTGCCCTTCTGAACGCAGCTCTTCTCCCTGTCTCCAAAATAGTATGTAGTCCAGTCATCCTCTCCGTTACCTGTATAAACCTTCTTTAAGCCGTATACCGGATTTCCAAGATGATTAAAGAGATAAGATTTTCCGTTCAGCTTCACAATATCACTGGACTTAAGCTTCTCCGAATCAGAGGCTCTGGGCTTTCCGCTGTTGGTAAAATAGAACCATTCAACCGCCTCCTCATAACCGTTGAGATCATCCGGCGGTTCTATGGAGTACCAGCCGATTCTGGCCTTTCCGTCGGAGCCGAAATACATATAATCCTCTATGGAATCGTTGCTGTTGGAGCGGACATTCTTCCATCCCGTCTGCATCGCCCCATTCTCGTCAAAACAGTAGTAAACGCCGTCGATCTTTCTGGCGCTGTACTCGGAATCCGAGTTCTCAGGCGAATACTTTTTGCCGTTGGAGGCAAAGTAAAACCAGTATTTTCCGTCGTCGTCGGTGTAGCTGTCAATTCCGGGGGTTACATAGTCGCCGCCCCTGTCATCATCGTCAGGAAGATCCAGCTTCTGCCACCCGGTTCTCATAACACCGTCTGTTCCTGTATAATACATATCGTCCAGAATCCAGCCTGTCTCCATCCGGCCGTCATCGTCGAAATGATACCACTTGTTATCTATTTTCTTCCAGGCGTCGTTAATCACTTTTCCGCTGCTGCCGAAGTAATACCACTCATATTCATTCTCTTCATCACCCGTCAGCTTCAGCCACTTTTCCGTAAGCATAATGCCGTTGCTGTCCACATAATAATCGGAATCCACCCATGCGTTGACAGCCATGACGCCGTCGCCGTCCACATACCGCCACTGGTTGTCCGCCCCTTTCTTCCATGTATTATATACACGGTTGCCGTTGGAATCATAATACACCCAGCTGCTTCCCGATTGAGCCCATCCCTCTGCCGCCATAGCAGAGATAGTAGCCGTACCCAAAGACAGCATTGCTGCCAGCGCCCACACTGCCACTACACCTTTCTTCATATGCTCAACTCCTCTTTCTATCTGCTCTCCCGCGGCCATGTACTTTAACAGTACACGGTCATCCTACGGTATATTGTATCAAGGCTTATCTAAATTAGCAACCAAATATATCTTTCAATTTAATTACAATTTGGGGAAATGTTGCCTTTTTTCCGAAAATCCCCTCAATACTTGACGTTTACTCGGAAGTTAGTCTATACTCTTTATCATAAGCAGCGATGAAATTCAGAAGAAATGAGGTTAATAATACAATGTGGCTTGCGGACGGATGGAAGGATTATGAAGTGATTGACTGCTCCAAGGGAGAGAAGCTGGAGCGCTGGGGCACGTATCTCTTAGTGCGGCCGGACCCCCAGGTCATATGGGACACGCCCACAGACCACAGGGGATGGAAACACAGGAACGGCCATTACCACCGCAGCAGCAAGGGTGGGGGGGAATGGGAATTCTTTGACCTTCCCCAGCAGTGGACGGTGGGCTATAAGGGGCTCACATTTAATCTGAAGCCCTTCAGCTTTAAGCATACCGGCCTGTTTCCTGAACAGGCTGCCAACTGGGACTGGTTCGGGAAAAAATCAGGGAGGCCGGAAGGCCGGTGAAAGTATTAAACCTGTTTGCTTACACGGGAGGGGCAACTCTGTCTGCCGCCAGTGCAGGCGCAGCCGTGACCCATGTGGACGCTTCCAAGGGCATGGTCAACTGGGCAAAAGAAAACGCCATGTCCTCAGGCCTGGCAAACGCCCCTGTGCGCTGGATTGTAGACGACTGTGTAAAATTTGTGGAAAGGGAGATCCGCAGGGGGAACCGCTACGACGCCGTCATCATGGACCCTCCCTCCTACGGCAGAGGGCCAAAAGGAGAAATCTGGAAAATAGAAGACGCCATCCACCCCTTGGTAAACTGTGTGTGCAGCTCCTCTCGGATCATCCTCTTTTCTTCCTTATTAATTCCTATACCACAGGTCTGGCTCCCGCTGTTCTTTCCTATATGATGGGCGTGGAAATTCTCCCCAGGTTTGGCGGCTATGTAGAGGCGCAGGAGGTAGGGCTGACCGTGACCAGAACAGGCCTGGCGCTGCCCTGCGGGGCTTCAGGGCGCTGGGAAGCCTGAAACGCTGTCTGAACATTCATTCCTGCCATCTGCACGCCCCTTCTCTGCATCTTTGACCCAAATCCAGGCTGCATGGCCCGCTATGCGCCCTTATTTGGACGAAGCCTGCCGCAAGGGGAAACTCACAGCTGACAGAAAGCGGTTTTCAGACATGCTTCACCGAAAAGGCCCCATTCCGGCCGTGTATCTTGGCCGGGATGGGGGTCCCTTTCTGTCTATGCGATACCTGGCCGTAACCGGCCCTTACTTCTCAAAACACCCTTTCAGCTATCTGCCAAAAGACGGCCTGCATCCAGCTTTCCCCACCCCTGCTGATTGTGGGGAAGCCCCAGATCCACAGCCCGTTCCCGGATGCGGAGCTTTACATCTTTATTGCTCATCTTTGGATATTTCTCCAACAAAAGGGCAATCGCCCCGGATACAAGGGGCGTCGACATACTGGTTCCTGATTTTGAAAAATACTTTCCCGGTTCATTGCAGCAGCTTATAATGCCTGAACCCGGAGCTACAATGTCCGGCTTGCAGATGCATGCCACCGTAGGCCCTCTGCCGGAATAATCCACCATACGGCTTCCCATGACCTCCACCTCTTTGTGATCATCGGAACAGCCACTGTAATAACCTTGCGGCTGATACCCGGAGTTGTAATGGTCATGCGGCCCGGTCCATGATTTCCGGCTGCCACTACTACAATCAAACCGTCATCCCAGGCCGCATTAACCCCCCGCACCAAAATTGAATTTTCCGTCATATCTTTTCGGGACAGGGAACCTACGGATATATTCACAATCCGTATGCCGTACTCCTCCCTGTGTTCACGGATCCATTTTAATCCTGCCAGCACATCCGAGGCATACCCGTTCCCCTTATGATCCAGTACTTTTACGGATATCAGGCGGCATCCGGGAGCCACTCCACGGTAGGTTCCCTCCGACGAAAGGCCGCTCCCTCCTATCATAGCTGCAATATGGGTTCCGTGGCCATTGTCATCATAAGGTGACTGCCTGTGATTTACGAAGTCCGCAAACCCAGCGACTCTATCCTTAAAATCCTCATGGAGATAAATACCTGTGTCAAGGACCGCAACCCCCACACCCCGGCCTGTTATCCCCATGGAATATACTTCTTCACAATTAATTTCTTTTCTTGCCTGATTCACATCACCGTATTCTCCTTTTTTATTAGCATATTCCCGGAGAATGGATTCCGTTCCACAGGGGACAGGTACGCGGCGCCCGGCCTTCTGATATTTTCCGGCGCCGCAGGCTTTTAGAAGGAAGCCTCCACCACCTTCTGTCTCTCCACGTCGATGATTCCGTACGTATTTATTCTCAGCTTCGGTATGACAGGAAGACTCACGAAAGCCAATGTCATGAAGGCGTCAATGTCCTGGCTGATACCTGATTCCTTCAGGCTTTCTTTCAGCGCCTTCAGACGCTCCTCCACCTGGTACACCGATGCGTCTGTCCATAATCCCGCCGATGGGCAGGGCCAGCTCACCTGTGACCCGCCCCTCTGCAGCCACAGCCAGGCCGCCGCAGTTTGCCCGCACCGCATTGGCAGCCAGGGCCATATCCCGGTCATTCGTCCCCACTACGATGAGATTGTGGGAGTCGTGGGCAACGCTGGTGGCTACCGCTCCTTTTTTAAGCCCATAGCCCCCTACAAATCCCAGTCCCACATGGCCGGTTCCAAGATGGCGCTCAAAGACGGCAGCCTTGAGAATATCCCGGCGGACGTCTACTCCCGGTGCAAATCCCGGCACATTCTTCCATGGCACAAGCCTCTCTTTGGTGAGAAGCTCATGGGGCTGTAGAAGAATCACCCGCTGGGTGGGGCCCCTCTGTGTAAGCTCCATGTCCTCCGGCCTTATCTCATCCATATGGAAGGAGTCAAAGACTTTGGGGAATTCCGTCTCAGCTCCCCCCTTTGGAAGGTTTTCCCCCCCAGGCACACCCCGTCTTTCGCAGCCAGACAGCCGTCCTTGTAAACCTCCAGCACCTTTATCTCTTTCAGATCCTCCAGAACCGCCAGGTCCGCCCGCATGCCCGGCATAATGGCGCCTCTGTCCTTCAGGCCGAAGCAGCGCGCGCAGCAAAGGGTTCCCATCTTGATGGCTTTCACCGGGTCCGCTCCCAGAGCCACCGCTTTCCGTATAATGTAGTCAATGTGCCCCATAGCAATCAAATCTCCGGGATGCTTGTCATCCGTCACCAGCATGCATCGCTCATAGTAAGGGGCCTCAAACAGCGGCATAAGGCTTCCAGGTTCCTGGCAGCCGTTCCCTCCCGAATCATAATCCACTGGCCTCTGGCCAGCTTCCCTAACGCCTCCCCCACATCCGAACACTCATGGTCGGACAGAACCCCTGCGCACACATAGGCGCACAGCTCCTTGCCCTCCAGGAAGGGGGCATGGCCGTCCACAGTCAGACCCCTTTTACCCGCATCGGAAAGTTTGGCCAAAGCTCCTCGTCCCCGGACACAACCCCATAAGAATTCATCACCTCCGCCAGGCCGAGGACTCTTGGGTTATCATAGTAGGGTTTCAAATCCTCCGACTTCAAGACAGCCCCGGATTCGTCAAGGCTCGTGGAAGGAACGCAGGATGGCATCATAAAAAACACATCCAAATCCAGATCCGCCGTAGCTGCCAGCATATAGCCAATTCCCTGAGCGCCTGCCACATTTGCTATTTCATGGGGATCTGTTATAACTGCCGTCGTTCCATGGGGAAGGACCGCCTTCTCAAATTCAGGGGGCGACACCATAGAGCTTTCTAAATGAATATGTCCGTCAATAAACCCCGGACAGATGTACCTGCCCTTCATATTTACAGTTTCTACACCTTCATATTCCCCGATTCCCGCTATGTACCCATCTTCAATGGCGATATCGGCTACCTCTGTGTGCTCCGTAAACACATTTACGATCGTCCCCTGCTTTAAGACCAGGGACGCCTTTTTCCTGCCTGCTGCAATATCCATCATTTTTTTAAAATCACCGTATGCGCCCACAATATATCTCCTCCTGATTCATATTGATATACTCTCGGAATCTCTCTTTTATTTTATAATACTATAATATGGAAGAAAGTACAATATTCTGAAATCATTATAGTTATATGCAAATTATCTGTCCAAAGATTGGCCGCCTGTATTCATAAAATCTTTCATTCAGTCAGGTTTTTGTAAGAAAGATTACACTTCATTACATTTACCTGACTTTCATTGAAGTCCAAAGAATTTTGTGTTATATTCATATCAGTCAGAGATGACGCGCCCGGCTCCTCCCTAACGCAATGTTATAGCAGCGCCGGGCATCCCCCAGAAATTAAGACATGTTCTAAATATAGATAAAAAGATACTGAGCCACTGCTCAGTATTTTTTGTCTGGAGATCCTAAGCCCTCAGAAAATATTTGTTATAAACCGGGATTTTAAAAGACTTGTACAGAAAATCCTTTCTGATCAATGCCTTCCTTCCCCTGGCGATTTTTAAGAAATTCTTAATAATCTATTCAAGGAACATTCAAACATTCCAGAAGATTGCATGCTATACTAAGTACATAAGAGATGCACGAATATTTACAACTATCCTTCAACCCTTTTTGAAAATCCGAAATCCTAAGAAAGTGCTCCGTACCTGATGGTGCGGAGCTTTTTCTATGCAGTACCGGAAATTATTCCCTATTCAGACGCCCCAGCACGTCTCTAAGCCCGGCCACATTGCCGTCTGCAAAGCAGTATCCGTCCATACCGCAGTCCCTTGCTCCCTGAATGTTATTATCCAGGTCATCGATAAAAAAGCACTCCTCCGGCTTCAAACCAAAACGGTTGAAAAAATGGGCATAGATCTCCTTTTGCGGCTTCATACATTTCACCTCTGCGGAGAATAGAACCCCGTCAAAGCAGTCGATGGCAGGAATCGTCTCCTTGTAGCAGGAGAGCAGGCGCACAGAGGCGTTGGAGCAGAGATATATACCGTAGCCGCCGGCTTTCAGCTCCCTCACCACCTCCTCCATCCCCGGCTTAGCGTCATATTATACTCATGCCAGTGCCAGAAAGACCGGGCCGCCAGCTGCCGCTTTTCCTCTGTATCCAGACGGGACTGCATGTTCCTCAGCCCCTCCTCCTCGGAAATGATGCCCATATCCAGAAAAACCCATTCAGGGGACACAAATACGGCAGCGGCAACCTCCCTGGCCATCTCCTTATCCTCCGTAAAAATACTGCACACCTTGTCTCCCACATAATCCACCAATACATTTCCCATGTCAAATACAATATTTTTAATCATCCAATTCCTCCCGCCTTCTCTCTTGTCTGCCAAAAAAAGGAAATCAAAAACCCGGGACTCAACGCCCGGGTTTTATGCCCTTTAAGCTTCCGGTTTTTCAACCTGAACGATAGCTGCTTTCTGCATGGGAATACGGCAGTTCTTATTGCTGCCGAACTCCACGATTACTGTGTCATCGGTCATATCGATGATAACACCGTAAAATCCGCTGCTGGTCAGTATGGTATCACCTACTGCAACACTGCTGAGCAGCTCCTGCTGTCTCTGCTTCTCCTTCTTCTGTGGCCGGATTGCCATAAAGTATAGCATACCGCCAAGAAGAACAATATAGAGAATCCAGAAAATAGGACTACTTGTATTCATTCTTATTTCCTCCTTCATACCTGCCGCCGCCTCGCCACAGCAGTTTTTATTTCGTAGATTTAGCCTTTTGCGGAGCCTGACATGCCGGCCAGCTTGGCCTCTTTGTACCGGGCATAACGGCGCTCCCCGATGGCGTCGCGAATCTCTTTCATCATTGTATTATAAAAATACAAATTATGCAAGGTACATAATCTCATTCCAAGCATTTCTTTCGCTTTTAACAGATGGCGGATATAGGCTCTGCTGTAGGATCGGCAGGCCGGACAGCCGCAGCCCTCCTCTATAGGGCGGGAATCCAGCTCATATTGCTGGTTAAAAAGGTTAAGCTTGCCCTGATTGGTATATACATGGCCGTGGCGTCCGTTTCTGGAAGGATATACGCAGTCGAAAAAGTCTACGCCCCGGTCAACCGCCTCCAGAATGTTGACCGGAGTCCCCACTCCCATCAGGTATACAGGTTTATCCTCAGGCAGATGGGGGACCGTCACGTCCAGAATGTGATACATTTCCTCGTGGCTTTCACCCACGGCCAGGCCGCCTACGGCGTAACCGTCCAGATCCATCTCCCGGATGGTCCTGGCGTGTTCAATGCGTATCTCATCCACCACACCTCCCTGGTTTATGCCAAAGAGAAGCTGCTCCCTGTTCACAGTGCCGGGAAGGGCGTTCAGCCGGGCCATCTCCTCCTTACACCGGGCCAGCCAGCGGGTGGTCCTTGCCACGGAGTCCCGTATATACGCGTCGCTTGCGTGGCTGGGAGGGCATTCGTCAAAGGCCATGGCAATCGTGGAACCCAGGTTGGACTGGATCTGCATGCTCTCCTCAGGCCCCATAAATATCTTGCGGCCGTCAATGTGGGAATTGAAATGAACGCCCTCCTCCTTAATTTTCCTCAGCTTGGACAGGGAGAACACTTGAAAGCCGCCGGAATCTGTGAGTATGGGCCGATCCCAGTTCATAAATTTGTGAAGTCCCCCAAACTCCCTGATCAGCTTGTCTCCTGTGCGCACATGAAGGTGGTACGTATTGGACAGCTCCACCTGGGTGCCGATTTCCCGCAAATCGTCGGTGGATACGGCTCCTTTGATGGCGCCCACTGTGCCCACGTTCATGAAAACCGGAGTCTCGATGGTTCCGTGAACCGTCTCCATTCTGGCGCGCTTTGCCTTTCCGTCTTTTGTCAACACTTCATATTTCATATACGAACTCAGACCTCGTCGTCTGCCAAAGCAGCCTTAATCATGATGGCGCACTCGATACGTTTCTTCTGCATCTCACAGCCGGTATCATATGCGCCGTTAATGGAACCGGTGAAATTATAAGCATTTGCTGAACATCCGCCGCTACAGTAAAATCTGGCAAAACAATTCCTGCAGTGTTCCTTTGCATATACATTGCAGGTCTTAAATTCGTCCCGGATATCCGTCTTTACAATTCCGGTGTCCACATTTCCCAGAAGAAATTCTTCATTTCCCACAAACTGATGGCAGGGATATAAATCTCCCCACGGGGTTACGGCCAGATATTCTGTGCCGGAGCCGCAGCCTGCCATCCGCTTTGCAACACAGGGCCCCCTTTCAGATCCAGCATAAAGTGGAAAAAGTTGAACCCTCTCCCTTCCTTCTTCCGCTTGATAAACTCCAGAGCCAGCCTGTCATATTCTTTAAGAATCACAGGGATATCCTCGCTGCGGATGGCATACTCCTCCGAAGGATCCGCCACCACAGGCTCCATAGACATCTGCTCAAAGCCCAAATCTGCATAGTGGAGAACATCCTCTGCAAAGTCCAGATTGTTCCTGGTGAAGGTTCCCCTGACATAGTAGTTCATCTGGTTCCGGCTCTTTGCAAATTTCTTGAATTTGGGCACAATCAGATCGTAGCTCCCGCTGCCGTTCCTGAATGGGCGCATCTTATCGTTGACGTCCTTTCTTCCGTCCAGGCTCAGAACTACATTGCTCATCTCCCGGTTACAGAACTCCATAATCTGGTCGTTAAGCAGAACGCCGTTGGTCGTCAGGGTAAAGCGGAATTTCTTGTGGCATTCCGCTTCCCTGGACCGGCCGTACTCCACCAGGCGTTTTACCACATCCCAGTTCAGGAGAGGTTCTCCCCCAAAGAAGTCCACCTCCAGGTGCTCCCTGCCGCCGGAGTTGGCAATGAGGAAATCCAGGGCCTTCTTCCCCACCTCATAGCTCATAAGCGCCCTGCGTCCGTGATATTCCCCCTCCTCGGCAAAGCAGTAACGGCAGGCCAGGTTACAGTCGTGGGCGATATGGAGGCAGAGAGCTTTCACAACCGTTTTTCGTTTTTTAAAATCCACTACAAAGTCACGGTAAATGTCTTTTGTGAGAAACTGTTCCCCATCGATAAGGGTCTGGATATCCTCCAGCGCTTCCTCCAATTCCTCCCGGCCGTAGCGGTCTCCAAGGGCGGCAAACACCTCTGCCTTTACGTCCCCGGGCAGTTCCCGGGGCTGCTCCATCTCAGGGATTCTCTCCGAGATAACCTGGGCCGTATGGTAGACCACAGGGTCCACCACATGGACGGAACCGCTGTTCACATCCAGTATAATATGATAACCATTATTGATAAATTGATGAATCACAAATTTACACTCACTTTCTACGGGGTATGCCGCCCCGGCTCTCTTACAGAATGTTGCATGGCAAAGCCCTATAATCCCATCGACCATAGGGGCTTTCATTCAAGTTCTTGTCTCTTCCGATTAACGCTTTGCGTTCTCGCAGCTCTGATTGCCAACGGTGCAGGACGTCTTACAGGCCGACTGGCAGGAAGTCTGGCACTCGCCGCATCCGCCCTTCTTCATGGTATCTTTTAAGGTATTGGTATTCAATGTCTTAACGTGCTTCATATTACGGCACCTCCTATTAATTTTCTTTTACACTCTCGTATGTAATTCTTAAAAATTATAACACAGGTTATTGCCCCTTGCAATGGGAAATTAGCCTGATTGGTTGTCATATTTCCAAGTACCAGGGGAATATACTGCTACAAAGCTTCTTACATAAAAGGAGAACCATCTTATGGAAAATGGAATTGTAAAGCCTATGATACGCTCCCTGCTCATCTCCTACGTGCTGTCCGGAATACTTCTGGCCGCTCTGGCATTTGCCTCTATAAACTGCGCCTGAAAGAGGGACAGGTGAATATGATGGTCTTTGCCATCTATTTTATCACATGTCTGGCCGGAGGACTTCTTGCAGGAAAAAGAATTCACCAGCGCCGTTTTTTCTGGGGACTGCTGTCGGGGCTCTTTTACTTCCTGGTTCTGTTCGCGGTTTCCTGGGCTATGAATATGGGGACTCCCATCGATATGGAGCGCTCCGTAACCGTTATGGGCGTATGCGCCCTTGGAGGCACCATCGGCGGTATGATGAGCTGAGGCCACGGATCCCGGACTCACAAGGCGGTTAAAGCATGTCCTCCATATCTGATCCAACTCCCCTTAAAATCAAGAAGAGCGTCCTCCCTGTTGGGCTGACGCTCTTTTTCTCCTGTTCCGGAATATGCCTGAACATTACTTTCGGTCCGCTTTGCGGGAGGTTTGGCCCCGGTGAAGGAGGCGCGTCTCCCCCCGCTTCCCACCGCCTGAGAAAGAATAAAGACAGCGCTTCCCAGGAATACAAACATATCCCCCAGATTAAAGACTACTTTCTTAAGACTCCTCCACTCTATCGAAAAATAGTCCACTACATAGCCCCGCGCCAGACGGTCATAGAGGTTGCTTAAGGCTCCTCCAAGGGCAATGGAAAGGCCCAGCTTTTCCATTGTTTTCCCCTTTCCTGTCATAAAAGCCCCCAGCGCTCCCGCCATAGCTGATATGACCATAAGAGGGATTCCCTTTACCAATTCCGGCTTCTCCTTCATAAAACCAAAGGGAAAACCGTCATTGTGGTTCTTGTGAAGCTTGATTATGCCTTTGGCTGAGGGCAAATCCCGGGGAAATGTATCATCCTCCTGATTCTCTATAACACTCTTTATTCCTAAGTCCAGACCAGCCAGACCGCCTATAATCCATCCGTACAACTTAAAACCACCTGTCCTTTCCACACATTTCCTGTTTTCTCGCTTCTTCTATGCTTTCCCTCTTTATGTCCGGTGAAAGGTTTTCTAACTTGTGCATATACTATTACAAATGTCCTTAATGAGGTATGCCATGGCAGCCTGTCCATTTAACCCGGCCTCAGAATCCATTGCCGACTTTATCTACCGCTACGGAAGTATGCAGCAGATATTGGGGAACCCGGAAGATATTCCATGTATGGATTATGTCAGCTATGACTTTGCAGTTATTTATACGCCGCTGGAAACCGTAGAGCCTATATCCCTGAGAAAATATTCCTATTATACAATCCCCGGTCTTTTCACTCTTTTAGACAGTTCAAATATGGAGGCCTCCGGCATTACCTCCACCTTCAATTCCCCAGCTTTAAGCAACAAAGGCCGCGGAACTCTCATTGGCTTTATAGACACCGGCATCGATTACACAAATCCGCTGTTCCGCTATCCTGACGGCACCACAAGAATTGTCTCCATCTGGGACCAGAGCCTTCCGGCGGATACCGGCGTAATTCCTCCCGGAGTTCCCGATTACTATCCAAACAGCGGTGCCAGCTATGGAACAGAATACACCCGGGCAGAAATTAACGAGGCTTTAAGCTCTGATTCCCCTCTTGCACTTGTGCCCTCCACAGACACCAACGGACACGGCACCTTCCTGGCGGGAATCGCGGCAGGAGGCTCCCTGCCGGAACAGGAATTTACCGGGGCCGCGCCGGAATGCGAACTTGTGGTTGTGAAGCTGAAACCGGCAAAGCAGTATCTCCGTGATTTCTACCTCATCCCTTCAGACGCCCCTGCCTTTCAGGAAAACGACATTATGATGGGAATCAAATACCTCCGGGTCATGGCTTACCGCCTGGGGCGGCCTCTGGTCCTCCTGCTGGGACTGGGAACTAACCAGGGGAGCCATGAGGGGACCTCTCCCTTAAGCATATCCCTTCAGGATATCAGCCGCTCCCTGGGCACAGCCACCGTGATTGCAGCCGGCAATGAGACGGGAAAAGGCCATCACTACCAGGGTACCATCCCTTCCGGCCAGGATCGGGACGATGTGGAAATCCGGGTGGGGGAGGAAGAGTCCAAACTTGGCTTTGTAATAGAGCTTTGGTCCTCAACTGCAGATACCGCCTCCGTAGGCTTCGTGTCGCCCAGCGGCGAAACCATCGGCCGTATTCCTATTATAGCCAACAATGAAACCTCTATCCCTTTCCTGCTGGAATCTACCGTTATCACTGTCAATTACAAGCTAATCGAATCCGGCTCCGGAAGGCAGCTGATATTTATACGCTTTGAAACGCCTACAGCCGGTATCTGGACCGTCCGTGTATACAATACCCAGTTCCTCACAGGACAGTTCCACATGTGGCTCCCTGTTACAAATTTTATTTCCGACGAAACGGTATTTCTCCGGCCTAACCCTTACACCACCATCACACAGCCCGGCAATACCGGCTTCCCCATAACAGTCGCAGCCTACAACCACTTGAATAACAGCATTTATATCAACTCCAGCCGCGGCTTCACCATTACCGGATATATAAAACCTGATCTGACGGCTCCCGGCGTTAACATCACAGGCCCCGCTGTCGGAAGACGCAACGGCAGTACAGTTGCCATGACCACCCGGACCGGCACCTCAGTAGCCGCAGCCCATGTACCGGCGCAGCAGCCAATCTGCTGAGCTGGGGCATCGTGGAAGGAAACGACATTATTATGAGCGAGGCCGCCATTAAATCTTATCTGATACGGGGCGCCCAAAGAAATACAATGCTCTCCTACCCCAACCGGGAGTGGGGATACGGGGCGCTGGATTTATACCAGACGTTTTTGCATTTAAGGGAGTAGAGAAAAGGAATTATCCTCTCATTTGCACCAGGGGGCCGCCGTTTTTCTCCAGATAAGGGCGGGTTACCACAACGGATCCGATGTTAGAGTCTTTGGGGGATTTCGTACATGATATCCAGCATAAACTCCTCCAATATAGCCCTCAGGGCCCTGGCTCCTGTTCCCCCGCTTTATGGCCTCCCCTGCTATCCATTCGAGAGCGTCCTCCTCAAATACAAGCTTCACCTCGTCCATAGCCAGCAGCTTCTCATATTGTTTGGTGATTGCATTCCTGGGCTCCTTAAGAATACGGACCATCATATCTTCCGTAAGCCCCTGAAGGCTCACTGTCACAGGCAGCCTTCCAAGGAACTCAGGGATCATGCCGAATGCCCGAAGGTCCTCGTTGGTCACATGGCTCAGAATATCCGGGTCCTTGTCAAATTCACTTTTAAGCACAGATCCAAACCCCATGGAGGACTTTTTCTTCAAACGCTCCTTGATAATCTCATCCAGATCGGGAAATGCACCGCCGCAGATGAAGAGGATATTATCGGTGTTCACTGTAGCTGTAGGAGTCATGGCATTCTTCTGGTTCGATCCTACCGGCACCTCCACTGTGCTTCCCTCCAACAGCTTTAAGAGCTCCTGCTGAACCGACTCACCGCTGACATCTCTGGTATTGGTCTGCTTTTTCTTGGCAATCTTATCAATCTCGTCGATAAAGATAATTCCCCGCTCCGCCCGCTCCACGTCGTTACCGGCGGCAGACAGAAGCTTGGAAACCACGCTTTCAATATCGTCTCCTATGTATCCCGCCTCTGTCAGCGATGTGGCGTCCGCAATTGCCAAAGGCACATCTAAAAGCTTGGCCAGCGTCTTTACAAGGTAGGTTTTACCGCTTCCTGTAGGCCCCAGCATCAGGATATTGGATTTTTCGATGACGATACCGCCCTCGTCAGCCGTATTTTGCTGGCTCTCTTCGGATTTCTCTCCTAAAAAGCCCGCTTGTAATGGTTATACACGGCTACCGACACTACCTTCTTGGCTTTCTCCTGTCCAATGACATATTCATCCAGCTTTGCTTTAATAACATGGGGAGCAGGAATATCCTTCATAGTCATAACCGGCTGTTCCCGGGACTTCTTCTTAAGCTTCTGCTTTTTGGGAATTTCCGCCGCAGGAGGCGTCAGGTTCAAATCGTTGATGTTCATATTCATATAGGGCATATTGGACAGTTTGGAAAAGTCCATGCCTCCCTTTGTAACCGAGTCAAACGCCTTCTGCATGCAGTCATGGCAAAGGTTCATACCTCCGGGCATGGATATCATAGGTCCGGCTTTCCCCTCCGGCCTGCGGCACATATAGCAGACCTTCTCATAGCCGTCCTCGTCTTTATCTTCTGTATGTTTACCGGATGTATCCGGATTCTCCGTATCCTTAACATTGTCTTTATCGTCCAAGCTGATTCTCCTCTCTGTAAAGAACCCCGGGGTACAATACCACCTGGTCCAAAGCTAAGTATATAACAAAATGCTTCCCCAAACAAGAGGAAGCATTTTCATTTCATATTCTTTTGAAAAATTTTAGTTATTGGGTCTGGGACTGGCTTTCACCGTCCACTGTGCCTGAGGCATGGCCTTTAAGGTTACGGATATGGTATGCTCCACGTACTCCCCGCCTTCCTGCCGCTGGACAGTCAGCTCTATCTGTTCATCTTTTTCATAGCAGCTTACCAGTTCCTGAAGCTGAGTCATATCCTTTACGGTCTGACCGTCCACCTTTGTAATGATATCCTTTTCTCTCAAATCACTTCCGGCAGCCGCCCCATCCTCCAGAATTTTATATACATAAGCGCCCTTGGGCATGCCAAAGCTTCTGGAGGTATTGTCGTCCACACTGATTCCCTGTATACCAGATAGCCTCTTCTGTCCTCCGCCACCGGGTTCATGGTTCTGCGGTTCATCAACTGATTTAAAATCTCTTCAACCTTGGACACGGGAATGGCATATCCGATACCTTCCACATCCGTGGAGGAGTATTTCGCGGCGTTGATGCCGATAACCTCCCCCTTCATATTAATCAGGCGCCTCCGCTGTTGCCGGGATTGATGGCCGCATCCGTCTGAAGAAGGGTTCTGGTGGCCGTGTTGGATATACGGACCTCTCTGTCCAGGGCGCTGACATAGCCCACAGTGACGGACTGTCCGTAGCCCAGTGCATTGCCGATGGCCACCACGCCCTGTCCTACCTTCAGTTCATCGGAGCTGCCCAGTTTTGCCACTTTGATTCTGCTTTTTGTATCTGCGGAAATATTCTCCAGAGGAATGGCAATCACAGCCAAATCAGAATCTGCATCTGTGCCCTTGATCGTTGCGTCTACCACCTGATCGTCGATAAAGGCCACTTTCAGGGAGGAAGAATCCGCCACCACGTGATTGTTGGTCACAATCAGAAGCTCTTTCTCATTCTCCCCGATAATAATGCCGGAACCGCTGCTGGGAACCTCATAGTCTGGGGAGCCCCTCCCCCGCCAAAGAACCACCCATAGCCGTAATTATTGCTCTGGTACACGGTAGTGCTGGTAATGGCCACAACCGACGGCATAGCGGCCTCCACTATATCGGATACGTCGGTCATGGGCGCTCTCTGTATATTGGGCATAGGCTGAACGCCCTGATCCTGCTGCACTTTGTTTTCACCGCCCTTTTCATCAGCCGGAGCATTGCTCTCCGGCAGCCTGCTCTCCGGCTCCGCCGACGCTACGGCAGGCCCCAGATATCTGGAAGCCGCTATATTTATTCCCGCCATAACTCCGCCGGATACAGTTCCAAAGAGAAGGGCTCCCGCTGTAATCAGCGCTGCTTTCTTTAAGATGCCGCCCTTTTTCTCAGCCTGCGGGGTCCTGGGAGGGCTGTCCCCCGGCGGCGTCCTGTTAAAGGGCTGGTTGCTGTATTGCTGATTATCATATGATTTCCATCCATATGGCTCTTTCTGATCGTACATTTTTAAAACCCCTTTCTCACAATTTTCAGGATCTCCTTATATCTCCCACAGTTTAGCAGGGATGTGTGAAAAAAATGTGACGAATTTCTTATATAATACTAAAACCTGCCGGGGGCCCGGGGACTTCCTGAGAGCGCTATAAAAGAAGCTTTCGGACAAAGCTGCCAAGTGTCCGAAAGCTTCTGCTGTTTTCATTTATTCCCTCTATTGTCCGGGACCTATAATAACGGAGCCGGGGCCGTCCGCTTCTGTGGACCGGGTGGTTCCGCCGGGATAGGCTGCCGTAGGAGAGGTGGGCCTTGTGGGGTTTATGCCCGGGCCTGTAACTTCGTCGCTGGCGGAGGTGGTGCTTCCCGGGTAGCGGGAGCTGTCCGTAGGCGATACCGTCCCTCCTGGATACCGGGAGCTGTCCGTAGGCGATACCGTCCCTCCCGGATACCGGGAACTGTCTGTGGGGGAGGTGGTCCCTCCCGGAGTAACAGCGCCTGAGGAAGGCCGGCTGCCGCTGCCTGATTCATCCGGCCCGGTACCGCTGTTGGGACGGCCGCCCGGATATCCGTAATCCCAGTCCTCCGGTGGATCGATGGGATTTCCATACTCATCCGTCTCCAGTTCCAGATCCCAGTCATACTCGCCGTCGATGATACTCTCATCCGTCTCAGAGGCGCTGCTCTCAGTCTCATCTTCGCCGGTTGTCCTCTCAGGAGATTCCGTAGCCTTAGGCGCCTCCGTGGGCTTCGGTATATAGCCTCCGTCGGTTCCCACCTTGTCGATTACCTTCCCCTCATTGTACATGCCCGTATCTGCGGATATCTTGGCGCTGATCTGCTTTACCATATCGCTGGGCTCGTAATCCTCCTCCCCATACAGGAACTGATGAAGACGGATTACATTGCTCTCCAGAGTCTGTGGAATTACACAGTCGCCCTTTTTTCCCATATTGGCGTCGCTCCTGGCCCATGGAAAACCTGCCGTATCTGCAATCGTAAACTTAGTCAGATTCTTGGCCGCCGGTATCACATCATCCAGCGTAATACTGGAAAGGATCTGGGGAAAAACCACTTCCATAACATTATTTACCACTGCGAAATCCGCCTGTTTCAGCTTCTGGAAGCTTAAATCGATGATCTTGCGCTGGCGCTCCGTTCTTGCAAAATCCGTATCCATTTTACGGAGTCTGGCATAGGCCACTGCCTGAACGCCGTCTAAATGGTTCATGCCTGCCTTCTTAAGATGGAGGGACGCAATGCCCGTAGCCTCAACTGTCTCTGTGATAAATGCATTAATGTAGTGGAATTCCGCTTTGCTCAGCTCCACATCCACGCCGCCCAGAATATTCACAGCATCTGCCACCGCCTTCCAGTTAAAGGTGGCAAAATCATCTATCTGCAAATCCAGATTCCTGTTCAAAGCCTTGATGGCCTGCTTGGGACCGCCTGTGAAATAGGCCTGGTTAATCTTATTGTAGGTTCCGTTTTCATCCACATTCAGATATGAATCTCTGAAAACGCTGACCAGCTTAATCTCGCCGTTGTCCTGATTAATGTTGCAGATTATAATAACGTCTGCATTATTACCTCTTCCAACGGCGTCGTCACGGCTGTCCACTCCGAAGAGAGCTATGGTCCAGTAACCCTTCATGCTCTCAATCTTCTTTGCGCTCAGGTTCTCATTGCTCTCTTTTCCGATATCAAAATCCGTGGGACGCTGGATCATATTGTACTTCTTGATAAGATTGCGGGCAGTCCATATACTGCAGAGAAGCACTACCTCCACGATAATCGCCGCAATGATCCATCTGCGGCGCCTCCTGGTCTGAAGTCCTGCCGGATCTGCCGCCGCCGTCTCCCGTCCCGCTTTTCGTCCCGCTGCGGAGTATCCTCCGCTTCGCCGGAATGCCGTATCTCTTGGCTGGCTTCCTTTACCTTCACCGTTCCGGGACTCAGGGGAGGGGTACACCCTGCCGCCAATAGACCGGCCGGTTCCGTCTGCCGCTGTCCGGCTGCCTCCCACAGACCCGGCTGTGCTTCCGGCTCCTGCTGTCCGGCTGCCTCCCACAGACCTGGCTGTGCTCCCGCGCCCGGCATCCGGCTCCCTCCTGGTCTGGCTGCATATCCCTCCGCGGTTACGCCCTCCGCCGTCACACGTCTCCCTGCCGCCCTCGTTCCATTCTCACCGGGAGTCCCGCGTCTGCCTGCATATCCGGCTGCCGGCTGCCGTCTGACGGTCCTGCAAAGCTGTCCTGGGCAGGCCTGCGGTTTTCCCCCTCCGCCCCTAACCCGGAATTCTCCGTTCCGGGAGCGCCCTGCCGCCTGGAAGGGACTGTATCTGAATCAGCCCATAGCCTGCGCCTGCGTCAGCATCGCGCCGTCTGCTGCGGCTTCTGAATCTTTCCTCGTCCTGTCCAAACTCATTCTCATAATCACGGCTCATTCGTTCATCCTCATTCTAACTTCTAGCGGTATGCATACTTAGTATGCATTTTTATTGATAAAACCTTTAAATACAGTTAAAAACATAATTTTAAAAATCAAAACCAATGCTCCAGTTTTCAATATAGTACAGATCGTGCTCGATCCTCTTTGTAATGGAGGTATCCCCCCTGTACCCATTCACCTGAGCCCAGCCCGTAAGGCCCGGGCGGACCTGATGCTTGATCATATAGCGCGGGATCTCCTCTTTAAATTTCTCCACAAAAAGAGGACGTTCAGGTCTCGGTCCCACCAGGCTCATATCCCCCACAAGAATATTAAAAACTGGGGTGTCTCATCTATGCTTGTCTTTCGGATAAAACGTCCCACAGACGTAACCCTGGGATCATGAGGCGTTGTCCACTGCTTCTGTTCCTTTCTTGGGTCCTGGACTTCCATAGAACGGAATTTATACATTTTAAACGGGTGGTTGTGCCGCCCGATACGCTCCTGGCTGAAAAAACAGGTCCCGGCGAAGTAACCTTTATCAAAAGGGCGGTTGCCAGCATAACCGGTGAAAACACAATCAGACCAAACAGAGCTCCGACAATGTCCACAGCCCGCTTCATGGTGGCATTAAACACCCCTGTAAGGGGCACATGGCGGATATGGATAACCGGGAGTCCCTGAAGGTCCTCCATATAGGGTATGGTTGGTATCATATTATTATAATCGGGAATAAACTTTGTATGCACGCCGGATTTCTCACAGGCTGCCACAATCTCTTCCAAATCAGAATATTCCTTCAGACTGAGGGTAATCTCAATCTCATCCAGGGTGTTGGAGGCCAGAAAGGTTTCCAGATGGTCCGTATGTCCCAGAACCTTGATTCCCCGGTACTCAAAACCCGCAGGCTGCCTGTCATCCAGAATTCCGTGAATGTGATACCCCCATTCAGGATTCACAGTGACCCGGTCTATAAAGCCCTCGGCTGCGCGGCTGTAGCCGATGAGCAGCACATGCTTCTGGTTGTATCCGTAAGTCCGCAGAGAGCGCAGAAACAGACGTATTGTCATCCGCTCCGCTTCCAGCAGCAGGATATTGATTGCAAAAAAGGCCAAGAGCATTTTTGTGGAGAAAAACTCATTATGGGTGATGTACCTTCTGGCTCCGAAAAGCACAAAGGTAAAAAGCATCAAGCCAATAATGTTGGCCTTACATATATTAGCAAACTCCGAACGCCGCCCCTGTACCCGCTTGGGCACATACAGGTGAAAACTGGCATAAAGAATCAGATAAACCGGTAGAATAAAAACAAGAGCCAGGAAATAAACCTGGGGCTTTAACACACCTTCGTCCAGCGGTATCACTTTACCGCTGATAACGATAAACCACGCCAAAGCATAGGCTGCAGCCGTAACGATCACATCCAGCAGGACATGAAGGCGGTTCAGCCGTTTCTGGTTATCTTTAATCATTGTAAATCACCTTGTTTTCTCAGGGCTTCCCCTTTTTTCCGCAAATATCTTTGTTATTATACATGATATAACTGCATTATTCTATAACATTTCTTTAAATTTAAAAAATCTTCACAATTTAGTAATCTGTCTGGCAGTGAATTCGTAAACATACAGGAGCGTGCCTGTAAATAATTCCCACTCTATCGCCAGATAGTTCTTCAGATCTCTGTGGCGGTAGGGCACCTTTCTGCATTTCCCAGCAGTTGCAGCCCCTTCCTTAAGCCCTTCCAGATAGTCCCCTGCAAAGCCCAGCTTCTTAAAAAAAAGAAGCTTAAGACCAATCCCTGCAAGAATCGGAAGGAAGTTTAACGCCAGCTGAAGGGCAGGCATGTTCTTATAATTCAAATACACATTGTTCCTGGCGGCCAGGCGCACTTTGAACGAATTGTACTTGGAGCCGCTGGTGCCGCTGCCTACATGGTAAACCACTGCAGTGGGGCAGTAGATATTGTCATACCCTGCGATTCTGGCCCTGTAGCCACATCTATATCCTCCAGGTATGCAAAATGCATCTCGTCGAAATATCCTATCTCCTCAAAAACCGATTTCCGGTAGATAGCCGCGCCTGCACAGGCTGAAAAAATCCGGCAGGGGTGGTTGTACAGCGCGGAGGACCTTCCCACCCCCGCTGATAAGCCCATCCCAGAAGACTGTACATATCCCCTGCGTCGTCCATTTTATCCTTATGGCAGAGCTGGATCATCTTGCTGCTGACGGAAAATATCTTCGGTGAACGCTCTATGGCCTTCAGCATTTCCCCCACATAATGGCAGTCCGGTTCTGTGTCGTTGTTCAGCAATATGACATAGGGTGTTGCCGCAGCTTTGATGCCCCTGTTCACTGCACCGGAAAAACCGGTGTTGGTTTCCAGGAAAACAGAGGGAATCCTCTGCTCCTTCAGCCACTCCACGCTGCCGTCCGTGGAACCGTTGTCCACCACCAGAATGTCAAAATTTCTGCATATCTGGAGTTCCAGAGCCTGAAAGCAGGGCTTCATAAATTTCAGCCCATTATAATTAGGGATCACTATGGTTACTTTCTTACCGCTTTTACTGCTTCTCATCTGTCTTTTCCTCATCCTTTGGGGCAAACTGCTCATAGACTTTCAAATCATAGGGCTCGCCGATTTTCTCCTTCAACAGATCTCTAAGTGCAAAATTGGATTTGCGCAGGGTCAGATTGGGATTATAATAAGGGTCGCCGTTTTTGATGATATCCGGCCATTTCTTAATAAATATGGCTACCTCCCGGTTAAAACGCGCCACCTTTTCAGGGGTATTTTCCAGCCCTCTGGACTTGGATTCATAATGGTAAAGACATGCATAGGGCGCATATACTACCAGTTTCCCCAGAGCCCTGACTTTCATGCAGTAATCAATGTCGTTAAAAGCCACCGCCAGCTCCTCGCTCAAACCGCCTGCGCGCTCAAAGACGGATTTCTTAGTCATGAGGCAGGCGGCAGTAACTGCGCTGTAATCCTGAGCGCACATGGCCCTGTGGAAATAGCTGTTCTCCGCCCGGTGGAGTCCGATAAAGGTATGGCCTGCGATCCCCCCAAAGCCGATAACAACCCCCCCATGCTGAATGGTGTCGTCCTCGTAAAGCAGCTTCGCCCCCACGACGCCTACATCCTCCCTCTGGCAGAAGCCCAGCATCTCCTTTATGGAATCCGGTTCTATAAGCTCCGTGTCATTGTTCAGAAGAAGAAGATACTCTCCACTTGCAAAGGAAGCGCCGAAATTGTTGATGGCGGAATAATTAAAGCCCTTATCCCAGGTGACCACATGGAAATTTTCATACTCCTCCTGCATCTTCTTGTAGTAGGCAAATGTCTCAGGCTCGGCGCTGTTGTTCTCCACAACTATAAACTCCAGATTCCGGTATGTGGAGCGGTCCATCAGGATCTGACGCACAGATCCAAATCCTGGCTGTGATCCTTGTTGGGGATAATGACGGACACAAGAGGCGTCCCCTCTATGGCAAAAACCGTGTGGTAAATGCCGTAATCCACCCCCTTCTCCACCTTCTCCGCCCGTATCCCCAGCCGTTCATAATGGGCCATAACGGCCTGGAACCGGCCTCGAAGGCATACATCTTACTTTCCGGGTTGCTGGCGGTGGAATTCTGATGGCACCGCCAGTGATACAGCACCTTGGGGATATGGTATACCTTCCCCGCCTCCTCTGTGCAGCGGAAGATAAAGTCGTAATCCTGCGCTCCGTCAAACTCCTGGCGGAAACCTCCCACACGCTTCAAAAGCCCCCGTTCCACCACAAAGAGATGGCAGATATAATTGACGCTGGTAAGCAAGTCTGGATTAAAGTCCGGCTTAAAGTGGGGATCAAACAGAGCCTTTCCATCCATATCCAGCTTATCCTCATCAGAATAAATCACATCGCAGCCCGGATGTTCATTGATGGCCTTCACCACCTCGTAAAAAGCGTTGGGCGTCAGAGTATCGTCATGATCCGCCAGTATGACAAAATCACCTCTTGCCATCTCAAGGGCAGCGTTGGTGTTGCCGGAGATCCCCCGGTTTCCCCCCAGTATCTCATAACGGAACCGCTTGTCCCTGTCCGCATATTTTTTAAGAACCCGCTCCAGCCCTTCTCCCCTGGGGCTTCCGTCTGCGACGCAGACCTCCCAGTTGGTATAGGTCTGGGCCAGAATGGAATCCAGCATCTCCCTCAGATACCGCTCCGGCGTTTTAAAGGCTGGAATCACCACTGAAAGCTTGGGTTCAAAGGCAAAGGTCTGAGCCCTCTGAGCAGCCAGCTCCTCCTCCCCGGGCTTTGTGAGATCGTACCACTCGCTGTAATCATAATCATTGTCTATTCCCTGAAGCTTGTGTTTGGACTTCACCACCAACGCCTTTAAGCCATGATCCTTCCAGAAATTAAGGGCCACCTGCACAGTCTCCATGTTCATCAGATCCTTGATCTTCTCCATCCGTTTGTGCGCAACGCTGGCTCTCTTTGCAATAAGGGCCTCGTTAAACTTGATCCTGGCCTGCTTCCCCTCACAGCGGATTAAAAGATAGTAATTTCTTCCCCGCTCATAGGGAAACTGAATATCAAATCCAAGGTCCCTCCGGCTCTCCTCCTTAAAGTAAATAAAGCTTACGTCATCCCTGCGCGTGGCCACATACTTAAACTTCACCGGATTGTGCTTCTCATCCTCCACCCGGAAGGTAGCTTTGCTCTCCGGCGATTTTCCAACGGCCCAGCCGTTTAAAGTGATGGTGTTCTCACGTATACGCACCACGTCTATTTTGTATTTCATGCCTCTGTACCGTCCTCTTCTTCCTCACTGAAATTGATCCGCTCCTCCTCGATCACAAGGGGACGTCTCATCACCCTCTGGTTGATGCTCATGATATACTCCCCTAAAAACCCGATAAAAAACAGCTGTACGGAGCCAAGAAACAGCATTCCGATCAGCATAGGAGCCATGCCTGCCGGGAAGCGGTCCCACCAGATCAGCTTCATCACAAGGTAAACCAGGGCCACAATCATGCTTCCTACCGCGCAGATACTGCCGAAGATGGTTGCCAGCCGCAGCCCCGCCTTTGTGTAGGAGGTGACGCTCAGCATAGCCGCATCGTAAAGGCGGTAGAAATTATTGTGGGTTTTCCCCGCTCTGCGTTTCGGCTGCTCATAAGGGATTTCCTTCCTCTTGTAGCCCAGCTCCGCCACAATCCCCCGGAGAAAAGGCGTTGGGTCATCCAGGTTTCTGAGAACCTCGATAAATTCCCTGTCATAGAGGCCGGAGCCTGTAAAATGCTCAATCTGTTCCACGTCGGACAGCTTCTTGATGGTCTTGTAGTAGCAGCTTCTGAGCCAGTACATCAGCCGGTTTTCCTTGCTGCTGGTCTTAATTCCGATAACGATCTTGTACCCCTTCTCCCACTCTCTCACATACTTAGGTATCATTTCCACCGGGTCCTGGAAATCCGCCACCATCTCGATGCAGCAATCTCCTGTAACCTGAAGCATTCCATAGTAGGGGGAGTTGAACTGGCCGAAATTCCGGGCGTTCAGAATCGCCTTTATCCTGGAATTGGCTGCGCAGAGGCTGCGCAGAATATCTCTGGTGCCGTCTGTGGAGTCATTGTCGATAAATACAAGTTCATAGTCATACTGAGGCAGCTCCCGCTCCAGAATCTCCGTAACGGCCTGGCTGATAGGCGCGGCATTTTCCGCCTCGTTATAACAGGGAATCAATACGCTGATTTTTTTCATGTCTCTTTCGCTTCTTCCTTCTCCATAGTTTCTTCAATGCCCCGGCGGAAGGTATAACGCTCCTGCCAGCGGCCGCCTGTGAGCTGTTTCAGTTTCGTGATATCCGGGCGGATAGACAGAGGGCCTTCCTTGGCCTGGACAAATGTACCGTACTCCAGTGTTCCTCTCCTTCCTGCAATCTGGTGGATCTCCTCCACAAAGGAGCGAAGGGGCCGGGTATCGGAACCTGCAATATTGACAATCTGGCTTTGCACCTCCCCCGCCTCACAACCGGATCGGTATAATTCATATACTGCCTGCACTGCATCCTCAATATACATAAAATTCCACTCATGTCTGCAGGAACTTAAGGAGACGGTCTTCCCCAGAGGCAAATCTCTCGTGAGGTAGAGATAATAGACCAGGATGATCGCCCCGCCCGTAGACGCTGAAGAACCGGAGATGGTAGTAACTGATTCCAAATTCCCTGCACAGAGGGGCCCTTGCCTGTAAAATTCCAGCTTGGCCTTTCCGTATTCATTCACAGGGTTACAGGGAGCGCTCTCCTCCATAATCCCGTCTAAAGGGCCGTACTCCACCCTGGAGCCTGCATCCATAAACACTTTACAGTTCAAAAGATGAGCGGCTTTGATGCAGCTGAGAGAGCCTGAGATATTTTGTGTCTGGACCTGGGGCGAATCGATCTCAGCCCGGTTTACGCCTGCCCAGCCAGATGAAAGAACCCTTCCGCCTGGCCGATGGATGGGACACAGTCCGGTACCCGTTCCAAATCACATTCAATGATTTTTAAGTTTTCATGCTCCGGCAGGGCGCTGCGGTTTTTGGAGGACCGGCGGACCAGCGCAAAGACCTGACAGCCTTTTTCCAGAAACAATCTGGCAAGGTGGCTGCCGATGAAGCCGGTGGCTCCCGTTATTACGATTCTCATGGCTTGTGTAGCTCCTTTGTGTGAATGTTGTACCTGACTGACCCCCCGGCTGCCTGCGCCGGTTAAGGCCTGTTTTATATAAGCTCCAGGTGGTTTGAGCGCATCGCTCTCACTTCTATGTCTTTTCCAAATCTCTCGCGGATACTTGCCGCTATCTCCTCCGTATATCCGGGAGCCGTGATGACGATAGCGTCTACGGGGTGGTCGTGGAAATACTCCGGCGCCACGATGGGCAGGTGGGAGGAAGGTGCAAACTTCCCCTGCTTAAAAGGCGCGGAATCAATGATGTATCCGGCCTTCTGCCCCAGCTTGGTGGTGGCTGCAAGGGTAAAGCCCTGGTGGCTCGCCCCCCAGACAGCCACCTTCTTGTTCCAGGCTTCCAGGTATTTCATGTAGGTTTCCATCTCTCTTCTCAGATTCACATAGCAGTCCAGAAGATTCCCCGCCTCCATCTGAGGACGTTTCTTCACAATAACGGAAAGGGTGTCCCGGTTGATCACCTCGCACTCCTCCGCCTGAAAACCGTTGCGCTCCAGGAGGGAGAGAAGGGTGTCGAATGTGTAGTAGGCAATATGGTCCCGTATCAGCTCATAGTAGCTGCTGTGATCCATAATATATTCAAAGCTTGGGACAGTAATAAGGCCCATCCCGTCGTCCTCCAGGTTCCGGTAAATGGCCTGGAGCATCACGTTAGGGTCGGGCTGGTGTTCCAGAAAATTAAAGGACAGAAACACATCGTAAAGCCCTCCCGGAAACAGGGTGTCCTCGCTCTCAGTAAATCCTTCCGCTACACCAAGCCCCTGGGCTCTGGCCAGCTCCACCAGGCGGGGATCGTGTTCTATCCCGTGAACCTCCACCGGGAATTCACTGAGTACCTTCAGAAATTCTCCCTGCCCGCAGCCCACCTCTATAAACCGCTTGCCTTCCAGGCGGTAGGTTCAATCAGATGCTTATACTGATACCTGCGCAGTTCCACCATCGTTTTGGAGTAGCCTCCGGCCCGTATTACATCACGGTAGTAGTCTACCGGCTGGCAGTCAAACTGAACCAGGCCGCAGCCCATACATTGGCAGAGGTCCAGAGTAAGGCCCTTATCCTCCTTTACATGGGCGCGTCAGGCATGTGCTGGGCCGACGCCGGCATATTGTCTAACGTAAGCAGCGGCGTCTCCCAGAGAGGGGCGCCGCAGGCGATGCATCGTTTCATGTGTCTGTCTCCTTTTCAGCAGCATTTCTGGCTTTTATCATAAGTCGGATCCCCGTATCAAAGGATGTCTCCTGGCGGAATCCCACTTCCTTCTGCAATTTGTTTATGTCCGGCAGCAGGGACACCGTCCCTTCCGCATTAGGCGGCCTTTTTCCGTACAGGTAAGCTCCCCTGCCGCCGCAGAGCCTGTGGAGATCCTGAATATAGCTTTTTAAAGGCCGGGTGTCTTCCCCTGCCACATTATACACGCCGCCGGGGGCTTTGGCAAGCAGAAGGCCTGCAAGAGCCTTTGCGCAATCCTTTACATACAGGAAGTTCCACATCTGGGTGCAGGCTCCAAGCTCCATGCTGCCTCCTTTCAAAAATGTATCCATGCAGGTGGATATCAGGGACCAGGGGTGATCGCCCGGTCCGTAGACACTGAATATTCTTGCATGGATGTAGGTAAGGCCCAGGCTTTGGGCCTCCCGGGAGCACAGCTTCAGAACCTCCAGCTTGTCTTTTCCATACTCCGACACCGGAAAGCACTCCCTGTCCTCGCTCATGACCCCTTCCAAAATACCGTATTCCGCCTGGGAGCCGCAAAAAAGGAAACGGCTGCAGCCCAGAGCGGAAGCCGTCCTGAGGGAATTCAGGCGTAGCCTATATTTCTGGCCTGAATCCGGGGGTTCTGGCGGTTAGCGCTGCCCGCCCCCTCCCATCCCAGATGAAGCCAGGCCTGGGCGCCGCTCTTTAGCGGAAGCGCTCCTCCCAGGGTTTCTATATCCTTCAGAGCGCACAGGAGAATATTTAAATCTGCATTCTCCGGCAGACATCCGATGCCGGGGGAACCGGGACGCGCCACTGCAAAAACCTGATGCCCGCCTGATAAAAGTTCCTCCGTAACCGCCCGTCCGATAAAGCTGGTGGCTCCCGTTACCACTACCCGCATAACCTCTACTTCCTTTCCGGCTCCCCGCCCTACTCCTTAATCCGCGGAATTATCATATTGGCATCCATCTCATCCTCGGGAAGGAAAGGCGCAAATCCTCCAGCGGCGGGGAAACCATGGTTCCGTCCGGCAGACGCTTCGCCGAGGACTTGGGTTCAAATTTCTGTTCAAAATCCACAAATGCTTCACAGATAACCGGCCCTTCCATAGCCAGTGTTTTCTCCACTGCCTCCGCCAGCTGGCTGTTATGGTAAGCGGCCACATAAGGATAGCCATAGGCGGCAGCCAGCTTTCCAAGGTCGGGAAAACTTAAATCTCCGCTGTCCAGGCCGATCCCCACCAGGGGCTCTCCAAAGAAATTCTTCTGTGTCTGCCGGATTGAGTGGTAACCGCCGTTGTTGATCACAAATATTTTGATGCCCATCCTGTGGTGGATGATAGTCTGCAATTCCTGAATATTCATCTGAAGGCTTCCGTCGCCTGTGAGGAGGATCAAATCATCCCCCTCCCCTTTCCGCCCCCTGGCTGTAGCACTCCTTCACCCTGGAAGCGGCCCAGATACCGATAGCTGCAGGCAGGTCGTAGCCCATGGCCGCTATGGCTGAATTGGTGATAAAGCGCTGGCCCTTTTTCAGTATATAGGCATGTCCGCCCACCACACAGGCGGATCCGTTCCCAACCACCGTAATCTGGCCTTCCTTCAGGCGGCTGCTTATCTCCTTTACAAACGCGTATACATTGGCAGGTTCCTGGTCTGTGTGAAGAAAATGGTGATCCATGATTACAGGATAGTTTTTCTTCCACATGGCGCAGGTGCGGCTCCAGCTCATGGAAGGCAGGCCCTGGCCGCCGTCAAATATCTGCTTTTCTCCGGGACGGCTTACGCTTTCAGGGAGAGTATCCCATTCCTTATGAAGGATATCGTTTAAAACTGCATCCATCTGCTCCAGCAGATCCTTTGCGTCTGCATGGACGCGCATGTCGCTGTGTACGGAAGGCTTTTTCAGCTCCTCCTCATCAATATCGTTGACAATTACATAAGCCTCCCTGGCCCATGTCTCGTAGTTGTAGCCCACCTGCCTGATGCTCAGACGGCTCCCTACGGAAAATACCAGATCGCTATTCTGTACGGCAAAATTTCCGGGCCTGTCCCCCATATTGCCCGCCCGCCCCACATAGAGGGATGATCGTCGTAGATACAGTCCTCGCTGTCCCAGCCTGTTATCACAGGAATTCCCAGCTTCTCCGCCACCTCCATAAATACACCGTGGGCGCCTGCAATACGGATCCCGTTGCCTGCATTGAACACGGGCCGCTTCGCCTCCCGTATTTTCTTTATAATGCGGGCCGCCGCCGCCGGGTCCGCCTTACCGGGAAGGGCCTGGCGACGCTCCCCCTGTCCCGCCTCGTCCTCCGCAATCCTCAAATCCCCGCCTTTTCCTGCCCAGCCGTCCCCGCCTGCCTCGTAATCAGCTATGTCAAAACCGGCCAAATCCTCAGTCTCAATAAACGCTCCCTGGACATTGAGGGGGATATCCAGCCAGCAGGGCCCCGGGCGTCCCGATTTGCCAGATACAATGCCTTCTCCATACAATACCGTATGCGCATGGGCTCAATAACCATCTCTGAATATTTTGTCATACATGCAATGGACTTGCAGATATCAAATTCCTGATCTCCCATAGCCCGGATGCCTACGCCGGACCATCTTGCCGTCGTATCAAACCGCACCTGGCCCGAGAGCACCAGCATGGGAATGGAATCCAGCCAGCCTCCCACTACCCCCGTGATGGCGTTGGTTCCCCCGGGACCTGTGGTGACACAGAGAGCCGCAATGCGGTTGTGAATCCTGGCATATGCCTCTGCGGCTATGGCGCTGGCCTGCTCGTGGTGGTTATAGATGCAGTGAAGCCCTTCCTGATGTCCCAGAGCATCGTTCAGATGCATAGCCCCTCCGCCTGTGACGGTAAACACCTGACGGATTCCTTCCTCAACCAATCTGGATGCTATATAATTTGAAAGTTTCATTTTCATAGTACCAGTCTCCCTCCTTGTTCTCATTCCCTGTGTTTTAAAGTGAGTATAGCATAAAACAATACAAAAGAATACTATATTTTCTCTTACAAAAACTGCCTTTCCCTTCCGCAGCAGCCGGCCGCCCCTTTGCAGCCAGGCCTCTTTTGCCCGCCTTCCCGGCCCGTTTCAAGGGTTCCCCCCTCACCCCCAGCGGCTTCCAGAACTTCCATTAACACGCACTATCTTTCTGTCAAAAGCTCGGCTATAATGAACCACGTAATGCAACGACGGATGTTCGGCCACAGACAAACACACATATCAAAAAGGAGAGATTCAATATTATGAAAAAACAGACAAAAGTTCTGGCTGTATTATCCACTGCAATGTTTATGGCGGCGGCAGCCCTAACTTCTTCACCAACGCCTCCACTGCTTTTGCAAAAAGCACAGGCTGGGTAGAGGAGAACGGCAGCTGGCAGTACCTTGATTCTTACGGCGAGCCCGTAACCGACACCTGGAAGAAAAACGGCGACGACTGGTACTACCTGGACTCCGACGGCAACCGGGCCACAGACATGCAGATTGATGAGTATTACGTAGGAGAAGACGGAAAGCGCGTAACATTCAAGTGGGTTTCCGTAGAGAACGAAGATTTCTGGAGCGAGGAAGATGCTCCCGAGCAGCTGTATTACTACTACGGCAGAGACGGCAAGGCCATCACTTCCAAGTGGGCTTCCATCGGCGGCCAGTGGTATTACTTTAATGAGGACAGCCAGATGGAGACAGGATCCATCAATGTAGACGGCTATAATTACTATCTGGGAGAGGACGGCAGCAGAAAGACCGGCTGGATTCTTCTTGAAGAGGAAAATGACGACTCCGATTATACAGAGTCCTGGTACTATTATGATAACAGCGGAAAGCGCATTGAAAATGCAATTGACCAGAAGATAAAAGGCGAATATTACACATTTGTGGACGGCCGCATGCAGACAGGCTGGTTTAAGCTTCCTGAGACGGCCGCGGGCACAGAGGCTACCCCTTCCGAGGCGGCTCCTGCATCTGCAGAGCTTACGGTGGCAGGCTACCAGTATTATGACGAGGACGGAAAACGTGCCCAGGGATGGAGAACCATCGAGGGAGTAGAAGGCATCAGCGAGGAAGCAGAGCTCTATACCTTCTATTTTAAGAAAGGACAGCCTTATCATGCAGAGAAGGGCCTGGAGCTGTTCACTGTAGATTCCAAGCGATATGCCTTCAACACAAAGGGTGAAATGCAGACCGGCAAGCAGGTTGTAAATCTGGAGAACGGCGGCATTGCCAACTTCTACTTCGGAGACGACGGCATTATGAAAACCGGCAAGCAGGCAATCTTTGACGAAGATTTAGGCGAGACTCAGAACTGGTACTTCCACACCGACGGTTCCAGGAAGGGCCAGGGCTTCCACGGTATCAAGGACAACGTGCTCTATATCTACGGACTGCGCCAGGAAGCAGACAGGGACCTTCGTTTCGCTCCGGCAGAGTTAGACGGCAAACAGTACCTTATCAACGCCAACGGCTCTGTACAGAAGGCAGGTTCCAGCTCCAAATCCACAGCTAAGCCGGAGCTCGGCAATGGCTTTAAGGATTTCAAGGATGAGAACGACACCGTATGGACTGTAAACACAGAAGGTGTTATCCAGTAAGAAGCAACTGAAACTCCGCTTTTAATACAATTTATAGTTTCCGCCTGATTCCCATACTACACATCCGTTCACTTTACAGGCGGAACTTCAACGCAGACTGACCAATTCGTCTGCCGTTTTTTTGTGTATTATGCTGAAATTTAAAAATTATTCTCTAATCATGGTATATTTTGGCAAATGAAACGCTATCTATAATAGTGAGAACTTATCAGGAGAGGACATTATGAGAGAGTTAGCTGTTTTTTATTGCCCAAAATGCGGACATTACGCCTATTATCAGACTTCCCGCCATCCCCAGTGCCCCAAATGCTGCGCACCGGAAACCATGACCATGGTGCGGATGCATTATACAGAATTTATGAAGATGACCTGTGAGGACAGGGATGAATTTCTTGCCGGAGAGATCCTTAAGACCAATCCCTCCCTCTTAAAACGGCTGACGGAACCCCACAAGCGCTACAACAGCCGGGAAATAATTGCAGAAATGAACAATGTAATTATGAATCTGGATACAGAGAACAAAATCTTAAGCGATACGGTAAAATGGATGCACGATACCATCTGGGAAATGATGCGTGAAAACCGCATAAAATCCAGAGCCGAAGCGGCAGCTACCAGCATTCCCCCTAATGAAGATAAAAAGGAAGAGTGATTTTCCACACAATTTCCCTAAAATTTAGTATCTTTTGTGTAAATAGTAGGTTATAATAGATTATATAGAAACACATTTGTATATTTTACATCAGATACCCCCGGGAAAGGAGTGGAACTATGAGCCATAAGATTATTACCATAGCCCGTCAATTCGGAAGCGGAGGTCATGAGGTGGCCCAGAAGCTGTCGGAGATCTTGAATATTCCCCTCTATGACAGAAATCTGGTGGAAATGGCTGCTGAAAAAATGGGACAATCTCCTGTAAGCATTGAAAAAGTGGATGAATCTGCCTCACTACCTTTCTTGCAACCTATCAGATTCCCAAGGAGCCCAACTCCGTCACAGGATACGGGCTTTCCTTAAACGACAGCACCTATGTAACCCAGACTATTATCATAGAGGCCCTGGCCAGAAAAGGCCCCTGTATTATTGTGGGACGCTGCGGCGACTATGTGCTTCGCAGTTATCCCGACCTCATCGATGTATTTCTCTGCGCTTCCATGGAGGACAGAGTGCGCCGGATTATGGAGCGGTACAACTTCTCCGAGCGGGATGCGGTCAGCGCCATAAAGTCCACGGACCGCAGGCGTAAAACCTATTATGAGAACTATACCCGCCGCAAATGGGGTAATATAGATTCCCACCAGATGCTTTTCAATTTAAGCAGGCTGGGGATGGATAAAACCATAGAAATTATCAAAGGAATCTACGAACGTCCTTAGCCTGAACTCCTTTGATTCCGGCATATCAAAAGGCAGGTATCCGAAGGATTATCCCTTCCGATACCTGCCTTTTTCCGTCACACCGGAGTTCTTCTTACATACCGGCGAACTGGTTCTTAACTTTCTGAAGCTTCTGCTGTTCAGCCTGCTCCGTCTGATACCAGCCTTTTGCGGACATCTGCTTATAAATCTCATCCTGCATGCACAAACTGTCACTCAGAGCCTGGTCAAAGGCCTGATGCACATTGGCTGTGGAGGATTCGATGGTTCCATGCATATAAAGGTCGCATACGCCCTTTGTAGTCAGGAGAAGGTTCTCCATAATACACTTGTCATCCATATTCTGTTTCCTCCTTATACAAGATTGTAGAAATTGTCAAAAATCTGCTGATGTTTCTCTGTCATCTGCTGCACCTGGTTCTTAAGGGTTGGATCCTGAAGATTCTGGATTGCCTCCTGGCACTGCGTCTTTAAAAACTTCTCATGGCTTAAGGCATCCTCAACATAATTTAATTCCTTGGGACTCATACTGTCATCACCTCCGGAATTAGTATGCGCTTCGGGGACAGCGAATATTCACAGTTCCCGGAAATGTTATCCCTGCTTCAATTTCTCGCTGAAAACATTGTAGCGCTTCTGCGCGTTTTCCCGGAAAGGGGCGCTGATGGTGAACTCAGTGCTGTCAAATAAAGTGACCATGCGGACGCTGAATGCAGCTACGTACCGCATGTTTACCGCGTAGGACTTGTGGAGGCGGACAAAGCCGTACTGCTCCATATTAATTTTAGAAAAAAGCTTCTCTATGGTTGAATAGCAGTAATAGACATTATCCTCCGTTGCAATTCTTACCCGCCGGTTATCCCCCTCAAAATACATGATATCCTTTAAGGGAAGGCGGTATATGGTACGGCTGGATTTAAATTCAAATATCCCCGTATCTCCCCGGACCCGGTCCCAAGCCTTGTAGAACACCTTACGGAACTCCCCGGCCTCGATCGGTTTCTTCAGGAAGTGAAAAGGCTGGAACTGGAATAAATCCAGGGCATACTCCTCCCCGTATCCCGACATGTAAACCAGCAGGCTGGAATCATTCTTCAGCTTCTCCCGGATAAATTCCCCCAACTGAATGCCGGTACGATCCTTCATAACCACATCCAAAAAAATAATGTCAAAAAAACGCTCCTTCAGCGCCTTCTCAAACTCACTTGTCCTGTTAAAAATTTCCAGTTCTATTTCCCGCCTGTCCTTATACTGTTTAATGTATTCCTCCAACTGGTAACATACATTCAACTCATCGTCGCAAACTGCTATATGAATCATATAAATCTATCCCCATGCTGCAATTTTATTATCTAGTTTACACCTCTACAGCGAGTTTTAGTTTATAAATGTTGAAAACAGGCGGTTTATTGTAGAAATTTGTTAATTATTGTAGAAAATTGTTAATTTTCGGCAATTTATCAAAAGGCCGGACTCCTATTTCAGATCTCCGCTCTGTTCCTGCGCCCAGTGATCCACGATTATATCCGGGGCGTAGACAAACATCATATGCATCTCCTCATCTCCTGTGTTGCGGAGTGCATGGCTCTGTCCTGCGGGAATAAAGACACAGTCCCCCTCTCTTACCGTCTGTTTCCCGCCGTCCACCTCCATTTCCCCCACTCCCCTTAAGATAGTGTAGGACTCTACCGTCTCATGGTCGTGGCAGGTATTCCTCCTCCTTTGTAAATAACCACATACCCCTGGCAGAACTTCTCTCCTCTCATGGCTCCGTTCTCTCCCAGTATCACCCGGGTCCGCCTTCCCGCTGGAAACTCCGTCCCCTCGATCTCCCAAATATTAACCTTCTCCATATTTTCCTCCTAAGACTCTATCTTTCTCACCGACTCCCGTTCGATAAGCCGCCCTTTAAAAAAGGTCAGGCTCCTGGGAGCACAGGTCTGTGTTTTAATCTGTTCCATCAACCGTTCAAAAATAATTCCTGCGGTGTCCGCCAGGGAATGGCGCAGGGTTGTGAGGGGCGGATCCAGATATTTCACCTGGGGAATATCGTCAAACCCCACTACAGAAATATCATCCGGTATCTTAAGCCCGCTTTTCGTTATGCCCCTGTATACCCCATAAGCCATAAAATCATTGAACATGAAAATTCCCGTAGGCCTCTCCTCCTGGCGCATCAGCTCCAGTGTCTTATAGTAGGCATCCTCCTCCGACTCCACGTCGCGGATGATGTACTTTTCATAATCCCTGATTCCGTACTCCTCAAATACCCGGAGCTCCCTCCAGTCGCTCCCGGTTGTACTGCCTGTCCTTGTCATTTATGTAGAGCGCGATCTTCCTGTGTCCGTTGGCTGCCAGACAGTTCACAGCCTGATAAGCTGCATCTGCATTATCTATGTTGATACAGGGCGCGTCCACGTCAAACACACGGTTTACAATAATCATGGGGATTTCACCCACATACTCCTTCACGTGGCCGATATCCTCCGTAGATGCAATATAGAGAATCCCATCTACAAAAAGGTACTTCAGCGTTTCAAAATATTCTTTCTCCTTCCCGGCGTCTCCCAGGCGTCGCACAGAATCAGGGAATAGCCTGCCTTTGTTGCGCAGGATTCCATATACCTGACCACTTCCGGATAATAGGGATTCATTATATCGGGAATAATGAGTCCTATCAGCTTGCTTCCGCCCTTCTTCAGGCTCCTGGCTGCCAGATTCGGCTTATAATTTAAGGCGTTCACTGCCTTCAATACTCTCTCCTTTGTCTCAGGCTCCACGAAAGCCACGCCTGACAATGCTCTGGAGACAGTGCTGGGGGAAACCCCTGCATATTTGGCAACGTCACGAATTCCTACCATTCATTCCACCCCTTTTTGCCTTAATCATACCATCTAACGGGAAATCTTTCCATAAATTCTTAAAACTGGATAGCAACAGGATGGTGCAGAAGGAGCCTTGTAAACCGGCTTACCCCTCTCTCCTGCACCAATTCTCCCGCGGTCTGAACCGCTGCTAATAGATATTCCTGCTGCTCCGGTAGCTTCTCCACACATTTTCAAAAAAATCGTCTTTCTCAGGTATGGGGCGTACCTTTCTCCAGAAAAAGCGGCAGGTTCCCTGTGAAGCTCCACCTCCTGAACCATATTTTTGAGAAGGCCGCCGTCCAGGCGGAAGCGGAACATTTCGGGAAGAGAGGGGTCCGGCAGCTCTCCCTCCCTGTCCGTGTAGAGGCGCTGCCTCTGGAACGGCCTCCGTGGTTTATGTAATCCTCCATGGCGCTGAGGTACACATACTGGCAGATAAGGGTTTCTCTCAGCCGGAACATAGGGCCCAGCTGCTCCGGCCCTCCAATCCTCACCCTGTCTTTAAAGAAGTTGAGCTCCCGGCCGATCTCCTGACAGGTCTTGTGAATGTCCTCCCCGTTCTGATAGCCGCCCCCACCCGGCTCATCCGCTCTGCCGCACAGCTTCTGAGGTTCTGCAGATTCATTTCCTCCCCCCCGCCGCCGGACAGCGCCTGCGCTCCCAGGGCAAAAATTTCATCTATCTCACTGCCGCAGCGCCGGAACAGTTCCTCCGGCGCAGCAGCCTCCCCCCGTCCCTTTGCAGCAATATACTGGGCAGCCCTTGTAGATCCTACCTGCCCCGCGTTCAGGGCGCTTCCTCCCGGACGGTAGACGCCGTGGGTTCCTCCCGCCTCCCCTACGGCAAAAAGACCTTCAATATTTGTCTGCCACCAGCTGTCCACCGATAAGCCGCCGTTGTTGTGCTGGGCGCAAAGAGCAATCTCCAGCATTTCACTCTTTAAATCTACGCCCTTGTCCATGTAAAAGCTCACAGCAGGCGCGTTCATATGCAAAAGACGCTCAACCGGCTTTCCAAAGCAGGCTCCCGCCCGCTCCAGGTAGTCTCTGGCCTCATCCGAGAGCCGGCTGTAGTCGATCTCCCGGCCTCCCGGATTCTCCCTGAAATCCAGAAATACCCGCCTGCCCTTCAGACACGTTTCCCTGTATATCAGCAGATCGATGACAGAGCTGCCCTTCATTACCTTGCGCACGTCAAAGGGCCACTGATAGCCTTTGAGAAACAGTTTTGACAGCATTTCCCCTCTGTCCTTAAAATAATCCTCAAGGAATTCTCTTGGCTCTTTACCCTCCCGGTCCGTAGATACGATTCTCGGCAGTACCTGCATATAGGAGCCGCTTACATTCCATCTGGGTTTAAGGGAGGCCAGGCCAAACTGCCACTCTGTAAGATTCTTACCTATAGCCCCTGCCTCAAAGGCCACGCCGGTAGCGCCGTAATGTCCCACGGGATAGGCGCTGCCTGCATACATACCTGCCGGGCCTCCCGTGGCAAAGACTATATTTCTGCAGCAGAACAGCTCGTATTCGTTGGTCTGTCTGTTCAGGCACATAAGACCTCTCACACTGCCCCTGTCTGTTAAAATGCGCAGGACCTGGTGATGTCCGTAAACCTTTATCCCCTTTTGCACCACAGACCGTTCCAGACATTCCGTCATCACCCTGGATGTGTAGGGGCCTACGCTGGTAGCCCGGCAGCTGGATCATGGTCTGTCTTGTAGCCCACGTACTCTCCGTAACGGTTGTGGGGAAAGGGAACGCCCAGCTCCACCAGCCGCAGGAAACACCTGGCAGATAAAGCCGCCTCACACAGTGCGTGCTCCCCGTCCACGCACTGCCCGTCGAAGAACACCTGGGCCATGGCTGCCACGCTGTCAGGCTCACAGCCGGACATAGACAGCTTATAATAGGTCTGCTTGTCCGAACCGGTATTGCGGGATGTGCCTGAAAGCCGGTTTTCCGTCACCATGGCAATATCCTGCTGCCCATATTGGTACAGACGGTCGGCGGCGTTATATCCGGCCGCCCCTGTGCCCACGATGACTGTATTATATGATCGGACTGTCACATCCGTATCACAGTAGCGATATTGTCCTTCCTTCATGTTCTACCTCAAGTGTATTTAATCATCTTTCTTATCCGCCGATTTACAGAAAAAGAAATAGCCCGTCAAAACAGCAATCACACAGATGAGGCTGATAACCAGAAACTGAGCCAGGTTTCGCTGATGCAGCTTCATCTTACCCAGGATAATCACCGGTATTATGAGCCCGGCGATAAACACCCATTCCATCCTCTCCGCCTTTTTCTTCTCTATTTGCATACACTTTCATCCCTTCTCTTTTAATCCAAACGGGCGCCTTTATTTGCCGGTCCGCCATATTTCCTGAAAAGATTCAAAACGCCTTTGTAGGTGTTTGCGTCCTTGGGATTGGCCGCAGGCTCCCTCTCCTTAAAAATATCCTGGTTCTCCACATCGATGGTGCGGCCCGCCACATCAATGGTTATCATATCCCCGTCTCTGAGATAGGCCAAAGGCCCTCCCTTAGCCGCCTCCGGCGTAATCTGGCAGACCCCGAAGCCCCGGGCAAAGCCTGAGAATCTGGCGTCTGTAATCACAGCCACATCCTTATCCAGGCCCATGCCGCAGACCGTTGCCTGGACCGCATAGATATCCGGCATGCCCGGGCCCCCGCAGCCCCTCAAAGCGGACTACCATCACATCTCCCCCCTTCACCTTGTTCTCATGAAGGGCGGCAAGGGCCTCCTCCTGACTGTCGAAAACTGGCGGGCCCTTTGTGGTACAGGTTATCCCTGTAACGGGCGGACTGGCGCAGGATGGCGCCTCCTGTTGCAATGTTTCCATAAAGCACTGCAATTCCTCCGTCTTTGGAGATAGGCTCCTCAAAGGAATAGAGAACCTTACGGTCAGGCTCATATTTCAGGGGCGCTTCCATATTCTCAGCCATGGTTTTGCAGGTGACTGTCAGTACCTCTGTGTTAAGGCAGCTGCGCACCTCCTTAAGCGCCGCAGGCATACCGCCGGACCGTTCAAAATCTGTCAGATGGTAAGGACCGTTTGGCTTAACATTTACAAGGCAGGGAGTCTTTTTGCTTATCTGCGATATTTTATCCAGCGTAATCACATCCCCGTAGCCCAGTTCCTCAGCCAGAGACAGAATATGTACCACAGAATTGGTGGAACCGCCCAGTACCATCATCATGGTGATCATATTTTCCAGCGCAGGCAGGGTCATGATATCGCCGGCCCGTATCTCCTTCTCAACCAGTTTTACAATCTGGTTGCCGCTGAGCTTGGCGGAGCGCAGCAGTTCAGAGGAGGTGGCTATCATCGTGGCGGCTCCCGGAAGCGTCATCCCAAGAGCTTCCGCCAGGCACTGCATGGTATTGGCAGTCCCCATGAGAGGGCAGGCTCCCCAGGTGGGACAGGCCCTGTCCTCCATAGCCGCTATCTCCTCTGCGGACACACGACCTGCATGATAGCCGCCCATAATCTTTTCATCCAGATCCGACAGGGAAAACGCCTCCCCATTGAGACTGCCCGCCTCCATTGTTCCCGCACACACAAAGATAGAAGCAGGTTCAGCCTTGCAGCCGCAATAAGCATGCCGGGTACAACCTTATCACAGGCGGTCATAAATACAATGCCGTCAAACATCTGAGAATGGACGATGGTTTCTATATCAAAGGCGACCATCTCCCTGGTAGCCAGGTCGTAGCGTATGCCGTCCAGTCCCAGGGTCAGGGTGCCGCACTGGGATATGGTGCAGAACTCCACCGGGGTGGCTCCCGCCTGCCACACGCCCTCCTTCACCTTCTGGGTCAGCATATTCAGCCCAAAATGTCCCGGACAGACCTCGCCCCAGCTGTTCACCACGGCAATCAGGGGCTGGGAAAGGTCTTTGTCCGTAAATCCCATGGCCTTATATACCGCCCGCCTGTGGGCCCCCTCAGGGCCTGTCATATATTGTTTTGTAAAATATTCCATTTTATATTCCTCCTCACTATAAGCGCTTAGTTATGTCTCCTCTTCTTCTCCTGGCCCATGCCGTCACCTGTATTGCTGTAATCACTGCAAAAATACTGTAAGCGATCAGATTGGAGACTGAAAAAGGCATAACCACAAGCACACAGACCGCAAAAGCCAGAATCCGCTCCAGTATATTCAGTTTACGGGATATATACCCTGCCACACAGACCGCCAGACAGGTAACTGCGATGACTCCGTCTATAACCGCCACTGCTATTTCTCCCGCAGTGCCGATGGCAAGGGTGGCCGGATGATATACAAACAGAAAAGGAATAATATAGGCCGCTATGCCAATGGTAAATGCCTTGAACCCTGTTTTCATAGGCGAGGCCTCCGCAATGGCGGCTCCGGCAAAAGCCGCTACGCACACAGGCGGCGTGATATTGGATATTACCGCAAAATAAAAGGCAAAGAAATGTGCCGCTATAGGCGTAACTCCCATCTGGGTCACTGCAGGTATGATGGTGGTAACCAGAATCAGGTAAACGCCCACCGACGGCATTCCGCAGCCCAGAACCAGGGAAAACAAGGCCGTATAGATCAGGGTAATCAGCAGGCTTCCGTCAGCCGCCTTTATGATGATGGAGGACAGGCTTACGCTCAGTCCCGAGGAATACATGCATCCTATGATAATGCCGGCCGCCGCACAGGCGATGCCCACCGAAATAGCCGTCTTGGCCGTCTTTTCAAAGGAGCGGATCATCTGCCTGGCTTCAGCCTTGTATTCCTGCGCACAAAGGTGAGTACAAACAGCGTAACAACTCCCCAGAAGGCTCCCATGCTGGTGGTATATCCGTAAACCAGAAATATCACCAGGCACACCAGGGCCAGGATTAAATGTCCGCCCTCCAGAATGCCCTTTTTCAGCGAGGGCAGCCCCGCCTTATCCATGGGGCGGACTCCCTTTTTCAAACCGTCGAAATGTATGTAGGTAAGCAGGGCAATGTAGTAGAGCAGCGCCGGTATAATGGCAAATTTTACAATCTGTATGTAAGGCACCTTCAGGTACTGGGCCATCACAAAAGCCACCGCCCCCATAATGGGAGGCATATAATTTCCCCCTGTGGAGGCCACCGCCTCCCGTAGCCCCGGCCTCCTCCGCCGTATAGCCGGTTGATTTCATAAGAGGGATCGTAAAGCAGCCCGTTGACACCACATTGGACACGGAACTGCCGGATATGCTTCCAAAAAAGGCGCTGGAAATAGCGGCGGTCTTGGCAGGGCCTGCCGTAAACCTCCCTCCCACCGCATAGGCAATATCAATAAAATACCGTCCCGCCCCGCTCTCCTCCAGAATTGAACCAAAAAGCAGAAACAATATGATGTAGGATGCCATGGATTGGACAGGCTCCGAGAAAATTCCCTGATCGCTTACCAGTATATCTACAATCCGCACCCAGGAAGTGGGAGCCGTCTTTAAAAAGCCGGGAAAATAGTTGGCAAAGCAGGTATGGATTCCAAAAAACAGGACTACGCAGAACATGGTCATACCCACCACTCTGCGGGTAATATCCAATACCAGAAAGATGAAGATGGAACCGAACACAGTATCCAGTCTGCTTGGACGGAACATGCGCAGCTGCCAGTTATCCAAATCGCTGATGTAATAGACAACACAAGCAACTGCCAGAATGATGCAGATAAAATCATAGACGGACCATAAAACCAGCGGCTCCTCCCAGCTCTTTCGCTTCGTGGGATGCAGGAAGAAAGCCAGCAGCATAATAAACAGCACAAACAGCAGCCGGTGTGCGATGGCCACCGGCGTGCCGCAGAAGGCAGTCACCAGAAAGTAAACTACCATAAAGACTGAGACAGCGCTTAGGAACATAGCCAGCACAGACCGGTAAGACAGTCGTTTCTGCATCACAGCGTATTCAAAGAACCCTGTCTTTTCTTGAAGATTGCTCATGTCTTGACCTCATTTCGTAGAAAAATTGTAATTGTTCAGGACGGCGTATCTTCTTGCCCGGCTAACCGCCGGACAAGAAGCATCGGATGGCGCTCCGGCCCGCCTGGCCCTTTTTACGGCCTGGCTTCCGGCCTGAGAGCAGATGCGGCGCCCGGTTTTATTTTATAAGGCCAATCTCCTTGTAGAATCTCTCAGCGCCCGGATGAAGCGGCATGCCCTCGTCGATACCGGCCACAGGGTTGTCTGTTATGACGCTGTTCTCCTCGCCGAAGAACTGATACAGAGACTGAGCATTTTCATAGACAGCCTTGGTGATTTTATAAACCAGCTCCTCGTCCAGATCCGCGCGGCAGTACAGGGAAGTGATCGCTGCAACAGTGACAATCTCCTCCTCCTGGTTCTCATCAAAGGATTTGGGGGCGATGGTTATCTTCTCCAGGCCGGGAACATTTTTCTGAACCTCCCCTATCACCTTCTCATCCATGCTGATAAGCTTAATTCCAGGCGTCATGCTCATACTTTGAAGAGTGGAGTTGTCCAGAGGAAGAAGCCTGTGATGGCGTCCAGCTGGCGGTCCCTCAGCATATCCATGCGCTCCGAATCCCCCAGCAGGCTGTTGATGCCTGTAAATGTATCTCCCTCGATATCGATTCCATGTGCTTTCAGCACTTCCTGGGCAATGATATAGCCTGTCTGTCCTGCCTTTCCAAGAGACAAGTCCTTATCAGCCAGGTCATAGACGCTGTTAACGGAATCGTCATTCTGAAGGGCGACAATCAAAAACGGCATGGAATACATGGAGATAACTGCCCTGAGGCTGTCGTGGGGTTCTGTGTACTCTCCCTCTCCCATGTAGGCCTGATACCCGACGCCGCTGTAAACCAGTCCGAAATATCCCTCTCCGTTCTGAAGTGTGTCGGGATTGGCCGAACCGCCTCCTGCCGCTACCTTGGAGGTGACGCCCGTGGCCTCCTGGGCAATGGCTGCAAGCTGGGAGCCTACCTGATACCAGCTTCCTCCCTGAGAGCCGCTGAAGAATTCCAGATAATCGGGGACAATCCCCCCGCTCTCCTGTTCCTGAGCCGCCTCTGTGGAATCCGCCTCCCCGGAGGCCGCTTCTGTGCCGGTTTCTTTATTTTCTGCTGCCGGCGCAGCAGCAGTCCCGGAGGGCGCCGAAGCGCTGCCGCCGCATGCTGTCAATGATACAGTTAATGCCGATGCTAATAGTACAGCCAAATTTTTTCATAGTATCTCTCCTTTTTAATTGAATGAATATTCAGATTTATTCTGTAAGCGATTACGCAGCTCAGCTCTTGAACCTGTCTTTATCCGGCGGGCTCTTGACAATTACACAGCGGCAGGCTCATCATAGGGGTTATATGTAGCATGTACCACACCGGCCGGCACGTGGCACAGCATTCCCGGATACAGGTCCAGTCTCTCCTCCCCCGACTCTGTGACCGCCTTGCCCGAGAGCACATAGATAATCTCCTCCTGCTCGGGATGAACGTGGTTGAATGTTGAAAATGGGGCAGATATTCCGTTATCTTAAACAGTACATTGTCCGACTGGGCTTCGCAAAATCTCCCCACAAGTTCTTTTGTCTGCCCCCACTCCACCTTTGTAAAGGGAAGCTCCTCCGCCTTCACTACAATACGTTTCCGTTCCATATAATACCTTTCCTTTCTTTAAGCTGCCTGCTCCGCATATCTTTTCCGGCTTCTTCGCAGGAATACCGTCATAACAGCCATAATGCCAATTCCGGCCAAATCGACCCATATAACCGGGAATACCATGGTGAGCATCACAAGAAACATCGCAAACCGTTCCCATACCTTGAGGCCGCGTATATACCATCCCTGAATTACCGCCGCCAGGGCGACCGTTGCTATACTCCAGCTGAATATGATTTCCAGTATAACCACAAGGGGGTATCCCAGCAGCGTTATCTGCGGGGAATATGCAAATGCAAAGGGCATCAGATAGAGATATAATGCCAGGGCGCAGGCCTTCCATCCAGTCTTCATAGGCTCCGCCTTGGCCACGCTGGCAGCTGCAAAAGCGGCCACGCACACAGGCGGTGTGATATTGGAACTCATGCAAAGCCAGAAGCAGAGCATATGTGCGTAAACTTTATCCATTCCCAGCGTGATCAGCGTCGGCGCAGCCAATATAGACAGTACTATATAGCTGGCTGTTGTGGGCAGTCCCATCCCCACTATCATAGCCAATACGGCAATCAGTACAATGGTCAGGAACAAATAGCCTCCTCCGATTTTCAAAATCAGGGAGGAGAAGATAACGCCCATGCCTGACAAGGTGATGCATCCCATAATAACCCCCAATACCCCCGCAGTGTTCCCACCACCAGCGCGCTCTTTCCTCCCTCCTCCAGGTATCTATAAAGGTTCCGGGCGTAAACCGGGTTTCCTTCCTGAACATGCTGCATACAAACAAAAACACGGTAGACCAGAATGCCATCTTGGGAATAGAGTACCCTTTAACTATAAAATAAGTACAGGCCACCAGCACCAGAAGGTAATACCACCCCTCCTTCATGACTTTGCCCAAGGGCAGCTGCTCCTCCTTCGGTACGCCTGCAAGGTTGTCCCTGCGTGCGCTGAAATAAACCTGGGTCGTCAAAGATAGATAATACAAAAGAGCCGGAACAGCCGCCATCACAATAATCTGCGAGTAGGGCGTCTCTGTGAGGGTTGCCAGGAGGAAGGCTCCCGCCCCCATAACAGGCGGCATAAACTGCCCTCCTGTAGATGCCGAAGCTGTGATCGCTCCCGCCATCTCCTTGGTGTAGCCGGCCTTCGTCATCATGGGGATAACGAAAGCTCCCACTGTCATGGCGCAGGCGATGGGGCTTCCCGAAATCATTCCGAACAGGCAGCAGCACCAGATTGCCATTAAAGCCGCGCCTCCAGGAAATTTTCCGCAGACAGCCTTAGATAAATCCACAAAGAAGTCGCCTCCCCCCGACATCTGGAGAAACACTCCAAATATCAGAAAGGGCATCACATAGGTGGCAAATGTACTTGTGACGCTTCCCATAATTCCCTCTGTGGTCATAAAACAAAACTCCACGATTCTGCTGATTTTAAATCCCTTATGGGTCAATATACTGGGCAGGTATGGTCCCAGATAACAGAGCAGCATAAAGACGGTTCCAAGGAGAGGCAGGGTTTTTCCCATGGCCCTGCGCACGATTTCCAAGGACAGCAGAATAAAGATGGAGCCAAACACTATATCCAAGGTGTTCGGATTGCTGACTCTGCTCCTGCAATACTCTGCATACTGGAAAATCCAGTACAGCACGCAGGCGGAACTGAGCGCAGCCAGACAAACGTCCGCCGCCAATGCCTTTTTGCTCCCCGCCAGTTTTTTACCGGGGGCATAAATCAAAAAACCCAGTACATACACAAACAGTATAAATAACCCTCTGGTAAGCTCTGTTGTCTTTACCGGGATACCGAAACCCGAAATGTAAAGATAAATCAGTGCAAACACACTTGCTATAATGCGGACGGCCAATGCCAAACCGCCGGACAGTTCACGTTTCAATGCAGTCCTCCATTTTCTCTGTAGTTGACGAATTTTTCAGATAGCGGCGCTTCCCGGCTATTTGGCATGCTCGCTCCAATACTTCTGGCGCCGGATGATACACAGCGCCAAGGGACTCCACAGTCTCCGGCATATTGCACAGAGTGCTCCACTGGACATGGACGGTTCCCAGGTATTCCACATTTTTAAAGGCGGTGTCCAGCGCGTTATAGACAACGTCGGAATCCACATTCTTGTTGGCGCACCAAAATACCGTATTGTAGAATGAGGGGACGTCTTCCGTCTGTCCTTCATAGGTATTGGCCGGAAGAACCCCTGCCACACAGAAAGGTGAAACTGCCTGAAGCTTGGTTATCTCATCATCGCTGATAGGAATGATCTTGATGGGCATGGTGGCGGCCAGTTCCACAATTCCCGAGGCGGGGGCTCCGCCCTGCCCCAGACAGTCAATGGCTCCGTCTTTCAAAGCGGAAGCCGCGTCGGAGTAAGACATATCCTGACCGCTTACATTAATTCCCAGCGTTTCAAATACCATTCTGGAATTTGCATTTGTCATGGAGCCTGCCGCACCGTATGCCACTTTTTTCCCCTCCAGATCACTCAACGATTCAATGCCGGAGTCCCCTCTTACTACAAAATAGTGGCAGCTGTCATAGATTTGGCAAAGAACCTGAATGTTATCGTTCTGTTTGCCTTCAAATCCCCGGTTCCACTGTAGGCCTGGTAAATGTGGGTATCATAAACCATTCCGAAATCATCGTCTCCGCTGTACAGGCGTGTTGCATTCTCGCCGGAGCCTCCTGTGGCGGACACGGAGAAGCTGGAATTTGGTATGTTGTCATTAAACAGGGAAATAATGCCGCCTACCATGGTGTACCAGGTGCCCCCGGAACCGCCGGCCCCGAAGGAATAAAACTGGGCCTTGCCCGGACTTGCAGCCGCAGTCTCCTCCACTTTTGTATTTCCGCCCGCCTGTGTATCCGCCGGTTTCTCAGCGCCAGTTCCCCCACAGGCAGCCAGTGACAGCGTCATTACTCCAGCCAGTAAAACCGTAATTAATTTTTCATATCCCTTCTCCTTTTCATTCACTGAAATGTCAGCGTTAACCTTCCTTCGTTCCCCCATCATTCCACCGGCGGAAACAATTTTTACATATTAACTTTTACATCCTCCTGATATGGAATCCCCCGTCCACATCAATGTAATTGCCGGTTGTGTAAACAAAGCGGTCGCTGCACAAAAGGCTTACCACATTTCCTACATCCTCCGGATATCCCCAGCGCTTGATGGGGAACAGGCCCTCCTCTATCATTTTGGAGTATTTATCGTGAACTACTTTCGTCATATCCGTGTCGATGACGCCCGGACGTACCTCATGAACCAGGATCCCCTCCTCAGCCAGGCGGTCGGCAAAAAGGGTTGTCAGCATAAATACGCCTGCCTTTGACATACAGTATTCTCCCCGGTTTGTGGAGGAAACGGTAGTGGAGGCAGAGCCAATATTAACAATAGTCCCCCTCTTTGCTCCCTCCCATGGCTGCTTTATCATCTGCCGCGCTGCCAGCTGGGTCATAAACATAGTGCCGCGGAGGTTGGTTCCCACCACATAATCAAAGCTCTCCTCCGTCATATCCAGAATATCCGTTCTCACCTTGGGAGCCACCCCGGCATTGTTCACAAGAACATCGATTCTTCCGTAACGCCGGACGACGCAGGAGACGAATTCTTCCCGATCCTTCTTATCTGTAATGCTTCCCTGAAAATACATGCAGTCGGGATTAACGGCAGTAAGCCCGTCAAAATTTTCCTGGTAATCCTTCCGATCATTTTTATCCAGAATCGCGGCCGTATACCCGTCCTCCACAAGCCGTTTGGCAATTCCATATCCGATTCCCCGGCTGCCGCCTGTTATAACTGCTATCTTTTTCACTTTCCTACCTCCTGTTACGGTTCCAATATAATCTTAAGGGGCGGCCTGCCGCTTTCTTTCTTTAAATCCATGGCCTGCTGAACCTCCGCCAGAGGGAAACGGTGGGTGATGAGAGGCTTTAAATCCACCTTTCCTGTCAAAACCAGATCGATTCCCCGCTGAAAATCCCAACAATAGCTGGAGGTTCCCACCACCTCAATCTCTCTCACCATAGCGTCCACCAGAGCCTTTGTTTTAAACTCCTCCTCAAAGATGCCAAAGATAACGGCTCTTCCCCCTTTTCTTGTGACAGCCATCGTCTGGTTAAAGGTGGCCGGGACGCCCACAGCCTCAAAGGCCACATCCACGCCTCTGCCTCCTGTCCTTCTCATAATCTCCTCTATCCCCCGGTCCGCTGACCATGGGGATACAGCCGAATGTCTTGGCAAGCTTCAGGTTATCCTCCTGAAGCCCCAGAACATAGACATGGGTGGCGCCGCAAGCCAGGGAAAGCTGGGCCAGCATAAGTCCGATGGGCCCGTCCCCCATGACGCATACGGAATCGCAGAGCCGGATCTCCGCCTTCATAGCTGCGTGAACCGTACAGGCAAAGCTCCATCAGCGCTCCCTCATCAAAGGACATTTCATCCGGCAGGCGGTGAATCCACCGCTCCTCTGCATAGTAATAGTCGGCGTACCCGCTGCTTCCTGTGCGGTATTTCAGCTTCAGGTTTCACAGTAGTCATACCGCCCTCTCCGGCAGTAATAACAGCCGCCGCAGGCAATCAGCGGTTCCACACATACCCTGTCCCCAGCCTTCACAGCAGTCACTCCGCTGCCTGTCTCCTCCACGACGCCTGCCACCTCATGGCCTACCGTGGTGGGGAGGGACACATAGGGGTGCCTGCCGGAGAAAATGTGCATATCGCTTCCGCACACAGCCGAAGATTTAATGCGGATCAGCGCTTCCCCCTCCTTTGGCTTTCTCTTTTCCCTCTGGCGCAGAACCACCTTTCCGGGTTCGCTTATAATTCCTTCACGAAACATTTCCATTTCTGCACCTCCCAACTAAATCCTGCCGGCCAGGTCATAGGCGCCGCTAAAGGCGGTCATGGCATTTCCAATGCGGCTGCAGTCTCCCACGCGGTAAAATTCACAATCATACCCCTTCAGCTGTTCCTCCACAAAATTACGGCTTTCCATCCCAAGGCTCAGCACCACATTGTCGGCGCACACCTTAAACTCCAGTCCCTCCTTCTCACATACAAGCCCCTCAGGCGTAATTCTTTTCACCTTTATGCCTGTGGAAATAGTCACATTCTTCTGGAAGAACCGTTTCAGCATATTGCCCCTGTTCGTAAAGCCCATTCCTGGCACAAATGCATCTCTGGCAGTTATGATGCATACCTTCCTGCCCCCTGTCCGCCAGCTCCTCAGCCACATCCGCCGCCCCCGTGGCCTGCTGAACAGGCATAGCTCTCACTGGTCTTCATATTAACCACATCCCCCGGAATCTCATGGGACACCTTACGGCAGGTCCACGAACAGCCGTATCCGCAGGCCACCACAGCCACGTACTCTCCCAGTTCTCTGGAGCCGTCCACCGCCTCCATGGGGTTCATCACCAGAGGAAGGTCCGCCCCCTCTATATCCGGCAGTTTAAAATCGGCTCCTGAAGCATCGATGACCACCTGGGGCTTCAGCTCCTTGAGAAGCTCCTGGCTGAAGGGCGTCTCCATTCTCACCTCCGCCCCTGCCTTCCTGAGGGCAGTCATAAAATAGCGGAATACATCCTCAACCTCGGCCTTGGCCTGGTATATTTGCAGTAATAGTAAGCGCCCCCAAGAACCTTCTCTTTCTCTACCAGCGTAACCTTATGTCCCATCCCGGCCAGTTCCAGAGCCGCCTCGCAGCCTGAGGGCCCGCCTCCAACCACAAGGACTCTCTTGTTCCCTTTTCTCTGTTCTCTCTCTGCCAGGTAATCCATCTTCTTCCCTACCTTCGGATTTACCATGCAGGTGATCGGTTTCTTCATCCACAGCTCATCGTAACAGCCCTGGCAGCAGGAAGTGCAGGGGATAATATCCTCCAAACGATCCTCCAGAACCTTGTTTGAAAAATCCGAATCGCAGATAAGTTGCTTTCCAAAAGCGATAAAATCAGCCTGCCCCTTTGCGATAGCCTCATCTGCAAGTTCAGGCTGAAACGCTTTACTGCGATTACCGGTATATTCACCACCCTTTTAATCCGTTGGGCTAAATGGATCCACGCCCCTCTTGGCTGACCTGAACAATGATCGTTAAAACTCAGCTCCGAATCCCGCATACCTGCCGATATATTCAGTCCGTCCGCTCCGGCCCGCTCCAGCTCCTGCGCTAAAGCTGGGCCTCTACAATACTGTTGCCGCCCTCTTTCACATAATCGTCCCCGTTAATCCTGCAGACAACCCCAAATTCTTTTCCGCAGGCCTCCTTCACCGCCTGGACAATCTCACAGCAGAACTTAATTCCGCCCTTCAGGCCGCCATACTCATCCGTCCTCTGGTTGGACACAGGGAGAGGAAATTATTAGCCAGATATCCGTGACCCATAATAATTTCCACGCCGTCAATACCTGCCTCCTTTGCAAAGCGGGCTCCCTTTGCAAACATTCCCACAATCTCTTTGATGTCCTCTGTTTCCAGAACCTTGGGCGTATCCGGATAGAGGGGCGACTTGCTGGCAATGGGGGAAGGCGCCACAGGGTCCATACCTGTAGTGCTCTTTCTGCTCTGCCTTCCCACATGGCTTAACTGAACCAGCGCCTTTGCCCCGTACTCATGGCAGCCTCCGCAATGCGCCTGAAGCCGGGAATATACTTTTCATCGTCTATGGCCGGATTCAGGACAGATCTGCTGCGGGGATAGTCCACAGACGTAGCCTCAATAATAATGAGCCCGCCCCGCCTCTTGCCTTTGACACATAAAAATCAATAGACTCCTCTGTCATAAATGCATTGTATGTATAATTGTTGTTCAATGCCGGAAGGACGATTCTGTTTTTGATTTCCAGAACACCGATTTTTCCTGGCCGGCCTAACGCTTCAAACCTCATATAAAACCCTCTCCATATTCATAAGCCTCCCGCAGATGAACTCCGCAGCTTATATCTTGTGGTACGGACATACCGGCGGAAACCATCCTGGGGATTGGTATTGTCCACACAGTCAGCAGTAACTCTTTTGTATATTGTATGCAGTATTTTTTTACACTCCCCGGACGGTATTGACCAACAGGGACGTACATTGCCTCCTTCCTGCTTTCCCCACCGGATGTGTCCGGACATCCCTTTCCCTCCGCTCTGCGTCACACTTTGCGGGAGATTTGGCCCAAATAAATGAGGCGCAGCCGGCCGCGTCACATATATTCCGGCAAAATATACCGCCAGGTGAGGCGCGCAGACGGCGGGAATAAATGTTCAAACACGCCCTTATGCGTTCTATGATATGTTTCGTTTTCAGTTTCTTCTTTCACCGCTCTCTTTCATATGGGTTTCTTTTATGAGATGATCCTGGCCTATGTCAATCTCAACCCCTTCACCTATCCTCCCCCTCCATGAAACCGTTTTCTTGAATTGTATGTATATATATTACCTCATGAAATCGGTTTCGTCAATTGTTTTTCGTCATTTTATCCAAAATATAATTTTTGTGTCTGAACTATTACTATGGGCAGGGAGCAGCAAAAAAGGACCCAACAGGAATGCTGTTCTGCATTTTCCTTTTGAGTCCCTTTTAACCCGCAGGACGAAATAAAACGGCGTCACCCTCCCAGGGTGATATCCTGTCTGGAATACCACTCCAGAGCCTCCGTCACATGTTCCTGTTTAAAATCCGGCCAGTAATCATCCACCACATAAAAATCAGAGTAGACCGACTGCACCGGCAGAAAGCCCGAAAGCCTTCTTCTGCCGCCCCATCGGATAACCAGGTCGATTCTGGAAACGTCCCTGGTCTTAAGCTCAGGGCCGATGCATCCGTCCTTAAGTCCCAGATCCCATTCCCAGCTGTAATTCACCAAAAAATTAATTCTCATTCCGCCCTCTCCGAAATCATGTCTGACGGTATAGGGCAAAAGTTCCGGCGGAAACATAGCTGACCGGGTATTTCCCAATACCAGAAGGCTTGCGTTCTCCCTGGCCAAGGTTTCCACTGCCGCCACACAGGCTTTTGTAAAAGCCTGGCGCTGGACAGAAGGCCGTTTTGTGTTATCTATGGTAAAACCATAAAAGGACATTTCTTCAACGCCCAGATCCCGGCACATGTAAAAGAGGCTCATGCCCGGTGATATGCCGTGGTCGTAGCCTTCAGCTTTTCCCATTCCCCGGTCCGCAGCCCATCTGCGGTTTCCGTCGGGAATAATTCCAATATGCTTTGGTATTCTCATTATCTTCTCCTCCATATACGGATTCCCCCCGGTCATACCCCCGGCCGGAGGCGACGTGGTATCCGCCTCCGGCAGCTGCAGCCCGCGGGCTATTCCCCCGCGTCCGCCCAAAGCGCTGCCGGGGGATAAACCGGTGTTTTATGAAAAGTATAGACAAAATCCTCCGGCCTATGCCGGTAACTGCCTAAAACTTCACCTTCTGATATAAGTTTTGGGCCTCATAATATCATCCGGCCGATCTGTAATCAGATTGTCTGCCCTGGCCTTTCTGCATTTTTCTACTGAATACTGGTCATTGATGGTCCAGGCAATCACCTCCTTGCCCAGGGCATGAATCCGGTTTACAATATCCGGCTCAATAAGTTCAATGCTGAGGACAAAATTGTCTGCGTAAACATACAGCTCCGGCTGTTCCACCGGCCGGGAGGTAATCCACCCTGTCTCCAGTGACGGATCCAGAAGTTTGACCGTCAGAATACTGTTATAATCAAAGGAGGTGATCATGCACTGGGACGTCATCTCCCGCTGCTGAAGCATGGAAACCAGTTTTATATAGAAATCCCCCGAAAAATGTTCATTATATTTGATCTCTATATTCAGCTTAATCCTGTCCTTACAGTAGTCCAGAACTTCCACCAGGGAAGGAATGGGCGTATTGAGGTATCCGGGAGCAAAGTAACTGCCTGCATCCAGCTTCCTCAAATCCTCATATGTAATCTCCCACACCTTGCTTGTATTCCTGGTGATCCTCTGGAGATCCTCGTCGTGAAATACCACCAGAACGCCGTCCTTCGTCTCAGATACATCCAGCTCAATCCAGTCGGCGCCGCTGGCCACAGCCGCCTCAAAAGCGGGCATGGTGTTCTCCGGAGCTTTGGCTTTGTTGCCCCGGTGGGCGGTGATCTCCACCTCCTCGTTCCATTCTTCCTCAGCAAATGCATTCACCGGTGCCACGCTGGTACAGATGCATGCCGCACACAGAACAGCAGTTATTTTTTTCATTATATTTTTTCTCATAGCTGTCATATTCTCCTGAGTCTTTGATATGTGGCTGCCTATGCAGCGGTATGTAATTATAATAGCATTTTTTTCCCTTGTCCAACAGCCCCATTGTATCCGGCAGTTTTTCTGTCTGTTTCAGCGAACCGTTGCCACCTGGCCTCTTTCGTCTTTTACTGATAATGCCGCTCCGATCCTTTCACATTCTCCACCTTCCCCGTCTTATAGAGCCAGGAAACAATTCCGTTGGACTCCTGCCTGGTAATCCGTTTCCCAAGACATACGTTTTTCATATGTATCTCTTTCTCCACCTCCACAAAAAGCCTGGGAATCTCAAAGCTCTCTTCTTCTATTTCCGGCCGGCGGGAATACTGAATCATCCGAAGCTCCCTCTCATGCTCATACTCAATGTCCTTAAACAAAAAGCGGATCTCATTTAAACAGTCCGTAATAAAAATTCTGCACTCATTTTCCGCATCCTTCCACAGCCTGATTTTCCCCGATTGGTCCTCTGTCTTTCCAAAAGCTCCGTCCCCCCTGCCGAAAAGCTCCTCTGTCCGGCAAAGCTCTCTCCAGACAGACTCCAGACATTGACAGACTGTCTTGAGAGCGCCCCCGTCCCCTCCGCCCGGCGTCTCTCCCTTTCCAAACGCTTCAAGGATAGTCCCGTCGATATACTGTACTTCATATAACGGATAATCCTTGTCTGAATACACCGAAACGCCTGTCCTGGTTTTTCCCGAATCCCGGATATCAAAAAAGTCCTCTGCAAAGGTGAGGGCGCAGCCTTTTGCATCATCCGCATATGCATTCCACATGTGGATGGAATCTTTCAGTTTGGAAAAGCTGGTTACATACACATTTCCATTGACAGGCACCATATTGGCGCTTGAATTTTTCAGATGGTGAAAATACCCGGCCAACAGCTCCCGAGCCTCCTCCTTATCCCTGCTCATAGCCTCCAGCATTGCGATAAAGGTGCCTCCTTCAAAGGAATCATTCATGTACACCGTATTCCACAGGCGGAGCTTTGGCTCCTTATCTTCATGTTCCTCCAGCAGCTTCTTCAGCGTACAAATCTTTGTATAATGCACCGGAACGTCTATATTGCCGCCTTTATCAAGAGAGCAGCGGCATATTTCCTTCACCTCAAGCACCTTTTCGTAGATAAGGAACAGATGAATGAGAATCCTTCCCCGCAGTTCCGCTTCCAGACGCCGGAAGGAGTCATTATTCTGAAAATGCAGGAAGGCGCTGTACCCCTCCTCGTTTTCCCCCAGCCGTACCCTGGCAAACGCCCGGTAGAGCGCGCTCATATTCTGAAAATCTTCGCCCATTACCTCCCCTCTCTTTTCAACAAACCGGACCAGCCCAAAGCAGGCCCGGATAGAAAAGGCGCCGGAAGAATATTTCAGGCTTTTTTCAATGCTCTTTATCAGTTCTTTATCCGTCCAGCGCCGCATTTCCAAAAGCCGGACCCTGGCCAGGAGCCACCCTGAATTAATAAAAATATTATCCGGATCCGCAGCAGCGGCCAGGGCAAATCTTTTTCTGGATGCTTCCAGCCACTGCTCTGCCTTATCCGGATCCTCTGCCAGATAGAGATAACATTGTCCCAAAAAACAGTTTGCACTGGAATTATTTGGCTCCAGTTCCAATACTTCCTTAAATTGCTCCAGAGCCCTCTCAATCTCCCCCAGATTCAGGAAACATTCTCCCAAATTATTCTTTATACTTGTTAGCTTATAGGTTTTCATTCTGTAGGGCTTGTCCCTGTATTCATCCAGAAGCATTTCGTAGAGTTCTTTCGCCTTCTCATATTCGCCGGTATTTATGAAACACCATCCCAGGTCTATTTCCGACAGCATATCTACCGATCGGCATTCTCCGGATTCGGCGTCCGGCCTCACCTCCATACACTCCTCCAGAATCCGTTCCAGCTCTTTTACGGCCTGGTGGAACTTCTTCCTGACTATGGAGTCCTGCGCCAGATTGTAATACGCCTTCAGACCGATGGTTCCCTTCCGTATATAGGGTGAGCTTTCATAAATGCTGCGGAATATCTCCTGGGATTTCATCCATTCCTCCTGGTTTCCCCGTACCCCGTTCCATTGGCTGTGTTTCTGGTAATAGCGTCCCCTCAGCAATTGGATTTCCAGATCCTGAGGATTATTTTCCAGCAATTTCTCAAGCTCTCTCTCAATATCCTCCCCCCGGGCCAGTCTGCATTTTAACAGGTTTATAGTTGCGAACCGGTTGCCTGCCAGCCGCGCAAACTGCTCCTCCGCCTTTTCCAGGCTAATCTTCGTTCCTGTCTTTCTCAGATATAACCCCATGTTGTTTTTTGCATCCACATTATGGGGATCCAGTTCAAGCACTATTTCAAAAAGGACTTTCGCCGCCTCGTAATCTCTGTCCTTCCCGTACACAGTGCCCAGTTGAACCAGAGCATGCTTCAAATAGCCGTCCCTCATCTGGTTATCCAGATTCAGGCGGATCGGCAGCTCCAACGGCCGGATTCCGTTCCTGGCATATGAAAGAGTTCCCCCTTGCTCCAACTTGTCCTTCATGTGTGGGATTTGTTCCTCTGCCGAAAGCAGCATAAGCGTTTCCCAAAAGCAGGTTTTTGCTCCCTCCAGTTCATAGAGATACTTCTTGGAACGCCCGATATTCACCTTTGCATCCAGCCAGAGACAAGTTTCCCATTTCGACAAAAGCGCCTGATGCCGCCGGCGCCTTCGATAGCGCCTTTCACCTCCTGAAACTCATCCAGCGCCCGCCAGAAGTCGCTCCTGCGTCCACGAATTTTTATATTCCTGAAATATTTTCCCAAATTAAGGCGAATCAGCAGATCATAGCGGTTATATTGATCCGGTTCAAAAACCTGTTCCAGAAGCACTGCCGCCCTTTTATAGCTTTCACCCGTATCATGGAAAACTTCCGCCTGTGACTGCCCCTTTCGCAGAAACAGGTTGCCTTTCGTAAGAAAAAGAAGCTTTTTCAGCTCCTTTGACCCTTCAATCTCCGGCTCCCATTTATCTGCCGCCCCATTCATCTCACTGAGAAGCCGGTCATACCGGGTTGTATCCTTATGGGTCCAGCGGCATTCAAACATTCCCTCTGTCTCTAAATACTTCTTTTGAAAAAAGGCCAAAATCTCCATATCTGCTTTCGGGCGGCTCCCGTTGTCACACTCGCCTGAAAAAAAGTTTCAAATATCATAGATTTCCCCCCAGCACGTAAGGCATCCGTTAAAATAGATATCCAAATCCAGTTTCAGCTTCAGCCAGTCAATGTTTCTAATTTTATCTTTATATATTACAATCTCCAGATTTTTAATCTTATCGGCGCTGTTTCCGTCCGCCTTGGCCTGAAACTGCAGGAATTTGCGGACAATGAGTTTCACTCCGTCATTACACTCCATGGACGCGCCCGTTTTGCCCAATCCCAGCAGAGGAATATATATCTTATCATTCTTAATTGTCAGGGATTCCTGGTGATGAAATAATTCTTCCAAAGCCGCAGACAGCATTTCTATGGTGGTGTGAACGCCTCCGTCCTCCTCCAGGTCCGACATTTTCAAAAATACAATATCCAAATTCCCCACATTCCCCTGAAAATACCCTCTGCCCTGTCCCCCCGCCTCTCTCTGCCTTTTAAATATTTTTTCAATTTCCTGATTACCGAACCTGTCCATAAGCTGACGGTGGATACTTTCCGGAACAACCCGTCCCCAATCCGTGGTAAGCTGATTATTTACCCCTATAAGGATTGTGCCGTCTGTCTTATTTAAAATATTCCCGTATCGGATCCGGATCTTTTTCCCCCTCAGACTGTATGTAAGTAAAATCTCATCTTTTACAATCTGGCAGGCTTTTAAAAAACCGCCTGCCAGCCCAGGTACAATGAGCGCTGCGATGTGACCCGTTAAATATAAGGTAACGGCCCATTGGGGCAGGAAATGTTCCAGTATTTCTATAATGAACCACATAAGGCCGATAACGGTATAGCTGAAAACCAAAATACGCACAAAATAATTAACTATATATTTTCTCATAAGCAGACTGTCTCCCGTCCATAGTTTGTTTAAGCCAATGTTCCCCCTCCCGCACCTTCAGTTTATCATAAATCCACAGAAAAGCACAGGGAAAACAGGAAGGCTTTTTGAAACGAAAGCCTCCCTCCTCAAAACCGGCCTGTCCTATGCAGCAAGAGCAATCCATCTCACGAACATAGTAAATGCCGCCCCCGAGGGCGGCATGATTCTGCTTTATTTAATTACATTCTTTATCCATAAGCCTGAAACGAAAACTTGTCTCTGCAAATCTGCACATGCCGTCCTTATCAGGCCTGCTTTCTTTTTACCGGAAATGACACTCTGCTCTGCGCTCTCTCCCCGGCGCCATAGCCGAACCCCGCCTTTACACAGCAATATTTAAAGCTGTCCGTTACCAACTTTACACTTTTCTGACTGTTTTTCGCAGGCGCAAAGGTATCATTAAGCCTTTTATTACATTCTAACACAGTTCTCTCCTTTCTGAATTCACTCTGCAGCCGGTGCAGAATAACAATTCAGTCATACTATCCCGATCCCATGGCGGTATATTTTATACGTTATTTAGTGAGATTCTAACACATATGTTTTTTTGAGTCAATAACCATTCGCTCTCTGCAAGAATTTTTTGCCGTTTTATGGTAACAATTCAGACGGCGCATCTTCCTGACCGAAAAAGCCGGTCAAGAAGCATCAGATGTCCAGCCATGCGTAAAGTGGTGCAAAAGCGGTCTGAACTGTTACGATTTATGTAATATACAAGCTAAAATTCAATATATACAATGGTTTTCAATTTCATTTGAAACAATAGGCAGTTCAGGATACAGCCAGCTCACATTAATTCCATTTGCCATCATCTGAAATGCAATCTGCTGCGGATTTCTGATTATTATTTTATGCAGACAATCTGCGGCTGATACATTCAATTCCATGGCATCTAAATTTATCTTCAGATTTTCAAGACTCTCCCCCTCTTTTCTTTCATAAAAGGGAAACACTGTAAAGACCCCCTTTTGAGCCTTGATCCGTTCCGAATGGTAGGGATGGACAACAGCCAAAGGAGGAAGATTTCTGTCATCCAGCACAAGTCCGTCCGAATAAATGCGGGTAAGCATATAATAATAAGGGTTCACAATATCTCCATTACAAAGCATATGCTTCAGCCTTATGCGGTCCCTAAAGATTTCGTCGTTAATGCTGCTGAGGTTAACAAGGAAATCAATATGATTTGTATCCGCTGTTTTCAAATACTTCTCAAAATTCCCATACCGGGCAATCACTGAATCAATCTTATCCAGCTCTTTGTCATCCCGGATTTCCAGCTCCTTAAAAATCTCCATTCTCAGAGAATACGAATCTCTTAACAGCTCAAATATCTTTTTATTTAGTTTCTGAGGCTCCAGCACCCACACGCAGGGAACCGTACTCCTCCTGACGTCATCCTTGAATCTGGGGTCATCATAAAATGGTTCCAGCGCAAACAGCAGCGAATGGATAGACGACTCCGACCAGTCCAAAACCCTCGTTTTTACCCCATGGTGCTGCATCACCTCTAACCACTCCACCCGGGAGGACGGATCCTTTGTAAAAAAATGAAAATTTTTCGCATTATAGTGCTGGGTCCGCACGTCCTCCGCATAATGCATCGAAGAATAATGTCCTGCTCCCCCTTGACGCTGAATTTTCGTATCTGCGCGAAACAGGGATGGGAGCAGGGAATATTTCTCATGACCGTTCCCGCGAAACCATAAGACCCCCGGGCTCTTTCCCCCTTTATCCTCCCCTGCTAATCTTGAAATGGTGTTCACATACTCGCCAAAGCTGCTTACAATCTTAACATCCATTAAAAGCTTCCTCTGTTTTTCTGGCATTTCGCCGCTTATTTTCACAATGCATGCCCAGCAGAAATTCAACAATGCTGCGATTTAGGTCCCCGCTGGTATCATGATACTTTTTCCAGGACAATTCATCCTATCTTTTATATTTTCACACAGGCTTTAATGATATCGGCAGATCCGCTTCCCTCGTTAAACCTCAATTCCTTCAGATATTCTACACCTCTCACATAATCTGACTTAAGTACCGTATTTTCAAAAAACTTGAACAGGGGCTGAAAACTAACCTGAACCATGGAATAAATGATTTTCAGCATAGACTCTGCATGAAGTAAATCGTCAATGCAGTCCAACTCCATATCCTCCGGTGATCTGGCAAACTCGATGAGCTCTATGACCTGAGCGGCAAATCGGTTGGCCAGATCATCAGAAAAATCTCTGTCCCACTGAATAACCGGCTGGTTCCATTCTCCTTCTATATTATAGTATGCAAACATTTCATTTAAATATTTTACAGTTTCTTCCATAAGGAGCACGCACTGCCTGCGATAAGATTCATAAAACTTCTCAAAATCACTCACATCCGCCCGGCACCATTGGACAGCCGCCACACGTATAATTCGATGCAAATCCTCATCCAGAACCTCCTCATCTATATGAAGCCTCTGGGCCATAAGGTTAACGTAACCTGTAAGACTCAGGGAAAGGGAACTGCACATAAACAAATCCGACGTTTCCTCCTGTATGCCGCTATATCCTCTCGAATCCTTTCCGTTGCCTCACGTCCCAGCTTGGAGATATTTTTGCCAATCAATTTTAAAAATACCTTTTGGTTGGCGGAACTTTTATAGTCGATTCCATAGTATCTTCCTACCTCGTCCAGACTTTGAATCAGGAACAAAGCCTCATTTCCTCTGTCCAGGTAGCCGGCGCTGTTTGCAGCCCAGGCGTCACAGACGTTTTCATAAACTCTCTGCCCAAACTCCTCAATCAGTTTTTGGACGGCAGTATATCTGTATTGTTCCAAATCGCCGCGCAGATCCTCCAGCCACATAGAAAACTCAATCACAACCGCCCTGAGCCCAGCCAGTTTTGCCCGGCATTGATCCTCGTTGCTGCTGAAATCATATTCCCCGTCAAAGGCTGCAACCGCATCCCAGGGGATTGTCCGGCCTCTGGAAATACCTGCGGCAAAAATATCCGCCCAGTGCTTTTTCCACCGCATTAGGCCTTCCCCGCTGTTCTTTAATATCTCTTCTCCGCACACAGCATATAAATAAAAACGCCCTTCTCTGCAGCCTGAAAATATTTTTTTCCCATGTATCGTAATCCCTGCTTTCCAGTATCTTTCCTGCAAGTATGTCAAATACCTTTAGGGACTTACCCGTCTTTTTGCTGCCAACCGGCATATAAGGCAGCATCCATCCAATAAATTTTCTGATATACGTCAAAATATTTTCTCTGCGGTTCCAGCTTTTCAGAAAATCCCAGGCGTCTTCCAGAATACACTCCTCAAAATAAGCCAGAGGGGCCTCTTTATTCTGGTACATAAAGCCAACGTTGGCGTTACCGCTGTCTTTATACCAAATTTCCGTAAAAGCCTTCAGCATGCTGTCCCGTGAAATAATGCTCAGGTCATTCTGAATATCAACAGCACTTTTATCCAACTCAAACTCTTTTATAATGCCTGAGGCGATGACCTCAAAAAATCAGCCAGCGTGTAGGACATAACCGTCTCATTGCGTTCCATCCGGTTCTCATAGCGAAACTGATGTGCAATCTCATGGAACAATGAGGCTGTCACAGAAGGAACATCCCCCAATTCCTTCAACGTGGGGCAGGTAATAATCATCAGATAATTTCGGTTGGGTGACACATCTCCATCGTTTGCATAGATATTCCACTCCGGAAACATTACTTCAACCGAGACTGTATCCTTCTTTAAGTCCGGAACAACAATAGGCATATACTGTTTTGCGTTTATCCTCTCACATGCATTCTCAGCCACGCTGCTTCCCATGTAGTAATCAATTACCGTATACACAAACTCACTGTATGCAATGAGCAGCTTTTCCATGCTTGTGTTGGATTCAATATTATAATTAGGCGTTTGGAGTGACTGCAGGTTATTATTTCTGATATATTGGGAGTACCTATCCAACGCCCCCACTGACTCCTTGAGATACTCCCCCACAAGTTCCAGTATATTTCCGGCATTGTTTTGGTCTATGTAATCTATATAATCACTCACAGAAGCCAACAGCGCCGAAATATGTTCCAAAAGAACAGCAGCGTAAATCCGGGTATCTGAAAGGCTGTTGATGGTCTGGCACAGCTGAAGAAGCGTTCCAAGCAGTTCCATATAATTAAGCAGCTCCCGCCGGTTTGTATGCATCAGGCGCAGCTTGCCGCTCACTCCCTTGTACTGTTCCAACACAGAAGCATACTTCTGTCATTTGCCAAAGAGACAAAATTTCTGCTTTTTACATCAGCCAACAGGCTTCGGTCTCTGCTTTCTCCCTGCAGCGGAGCGCTTTTTAAAAGATACCTCTCATTCACGTATGAAACATAATCATATTTCATCAGATAAACCAGATAATTTACTCCATCGCAATCCTCAATACAGGTTTCTTCAAACCGGTCAAACACATTGACATCTGAATTGATATGCTTATATTGGGCGATATAGGGAAATACCTTCTTAAACTCCTGCTCCGTCAGATATACCGTAAAATCATATCTTCCGTTGAGGCTGTATATGCGCAGCCTGTCATTCTTCTTATTCTTCCAGAATGCATCCACCTGCTCCTTTTCACTCCAGTATTTATTAGAATAACAGCAGCGTATTACAAACTGGTTTCCCACAGACTCATGGTCGGCGGGTGTCGGGTTTTCCGCATTGATAACGCTCTCCGCCATGGTCAGCAGCGTGTAAGTTTTATAAAGTACCAGCTTTGTGGTTTCGGGTATATCCTCTATACATACGTAGCGCCGTCTTAAAGCCGTTGATATCTCAAAGGAAGTCTCCGCCCGCATGCTTCGTACAACCACAGCAAAATCTCCGGTAGATAACAGGTTATATACACGGTAACTAATGGCCTGTCCGCTTTTTGACACATATTCATCCAGTATGGCATGGATATCCCTCTCAATCTCCGCCAAAAATGTATGGCCTGAATAATCCTCTCCCAGGTGTGCCCTGGCTGTAACCTCAGGAGTAATATAAACCTGTATCAGGCTTAAAAAATGTTTATTTTTATCCTGATCCTCAAAAGGATCCCTGTAGCATTCCCTGCCGGAGTACCGGTTCAGAGCGTCCTCACTACAGTATAAGGCATAGCTTTGAATCGCTATCTCATCCGCATTTTGCTGCCCCCTTCTCCAATACCCATAATAGAGCAAAAATGATCCCCCGGTTTTCTGTTCACGCAATGTAACACATCAAAATAATCGGTAGACAAATATTGCTGGGTGTTATTTGCCTCTCCCGTATTTATATTGTTGGTTTTTCTGCTAAGCCGAATTAATCGATAATCTGCGCTCATTTCTCCCCTCCACCGTTACAGGCAAATCCTGCATCTGGCTCTGCTTCTATCATTATTATATAGGAAGGAACAGAAAAAAGCTACACAAAACTTCCCCCTCCCCCTTATGCATAGTTTCTATCTCTGATTCAAAAATGATTATGATAAGAATGTTGGAGATAAAAACAGCTGCGGGCAAAGAGCTGATTTTATGGATGAATATGACCTATGTGGCGGCCGCAGCATTGGCTGCAACTGTGACAGAGGAAGTTTGTGGTAAAAAAGACCGGCAAGAGCGATGTGTTATTTCGCTTATGCCGGCCTTATATTTCACTTCCAGTTATTAAACAATCCCTTTATAAAACAATGCATCCAACGATAGCTTTATCCAGGCTTCTGATTACTTCAACCTGATTTTGAATCTCCCCGTATTTAGAGATCCCTCTCTCTTCCACCAGAATAATCTGACCGGCTTCGGGTAAAAGCCTTAAGGTTTCCGCCGATGTTCCCATATCCCGACCTACCCGGATTTCAACTCCAGGCACCCTCTTCTTCAACTCCTCTGCAATCTCAACCGTCTTATCCACGGAGGACGAGCCCAAAATCATTATATCCCGGCCCTCCGTCATATAGTTTCTCACGTTAGCCGCCATTATTTCATAGACCTCCGCAGGCTTTTTAGAGGACTTCCCTTCAATCCGATCCAGCCAGCTGTCGATCCCTGAAAATACCCTCTTTTTCGGCGTCTGGGCAAATACGCCAGAATCTTTAAGCCGAAGCGGTTCTTCAGTTCCTTCTCAGAGCTTAATTTATCGCTCATCAGAAATGCTACACAGATGCAGAATATAGATAAAAACGCGCCTAAAACCCCTCCCAGGACGCCGTACTTGATACCGCTTTTCAGGCTTGCTGTTATTGAGATCGACGAAGGCGGTGTGGGCTCCTTCATTTCATCCATGGCGGCTTTTTTGTCGGTCAGGGATTTCTGGAGAGTGGTTAACATGTCGGAGGCCCTCTGCTGGGAGTCATATAATTCGGCATCGGTGACCACTGAAGTTGTATTATTTAAAATTGATACTTTATAATTACCAAATTCCGCCTGAAGTCCAGACTCTTTGTCCTTTATTCCTTCCAATAAAGCATCTAAAATAGACTTTGCCCCCTGCTCATCCATATAGCTGTCTGAACAGATAACACATTGCCCTGATAATCCACATCTGTACTTACTAATTCTCTCAGATAAATACCTTCTGTATCAGTTCCCGGGATATTTTCAAGAGCTTCGCTTCTTATCAGCGACTCATACGCACGAAGGATTGAATCTGCAGGGTCAACTGTAAGAATCTGACCTTCTCCCTGATTCTCCTCCGGGTATGCCTTTATAAAAATATCCGCTGAAGCTACGTTTTTATGATAAGGCTGAGACGCATTAAAACGGAATTTGCCAGGTATTCCTCCTGACTTTCCAGCTGATCCCGGACAGTGTCCAGATCCATCTCATACAGCCGTAAAGTGGCTTTGTACAGTTCCAGACTTTCATTATAATCTTCCTGGGCCTGTATAGCAGCTTCGGCATCTTCTTTACCGTTTAAACCCGTCCCCAGTTTGTACCCTCCTAACAAAATCCCAAAAATTACTGCTGTCAATATAATTCCACGCCATTTATGAAAAACAGCAAACATCAGGTCTTTTAAATCTATTTCCTGCTCATAACTTTGGTTATCCATTTGCGCATGTCTCCTTTTATTTTCTTACTGCGTTTTATCATAACATATGGAAACAAAAGAATCAACTAATCCCCCACTTTAAATTCGTTGCCCTTAAAATATAAATCCTTTATATTCAAAATTCTGTTTCACCTTATTTCCAAGACTTCCGAGTCTAATTCAACGATCTTAAAAGTTAATTTGC
>BBZN01000012.1 GCA_001304855.1 Clostridia bacterium UC5.1-1D2 | reverse complement strand
TCCCTTTCTTACGATACAATCTGCTATTTTACAATCTTCAGTCCGCCCTTTACAGGCTCCCCGTCCGTCTCCTCCTGCTCTCTTATCTCCTTGATTACAATCTCCGTCTGGTTTTTGTAAATAGAATCAGCAGGCACACAGCCTCTTACGCTGGAAAGCGGATAGACATTGCTGTTTTTTCCAATTACAGCGCCCGGATTCAGTACGCTGTTGCAGCCCACCTCTACGCCGTCGCCTAAAATTGCGCCGAATTTTTTAAATCCGGTTGTAACGTCTCCGTCCTCGGCATGGACGCATACCAGGGAACGGTCTGATTTTACATTGGAGGTTACTGCGCCTGCACCCATATGAGCCTTATATCCCAAAATGGAATCACCTACATAGTTGAAATGGGGAACCTGAGCTCCGTCAAAAATAACCACGTTTTTAAGCTCACAGGAGTTGCCGATTACAGCGCCCTCTCCGATGATCACTCCGCCTCTCAAAAATGCGCTCTGACGAACCTCGGCTTTAGCGCACACAATCATTGGCCCGCCCATGGCAATGGTGGGGGCAATTTTGGCATTTTTGTGAATCCAGATATTCTTCCCGATTTTCTTGTACTCATTTTCAGGAAGCAGCGGACCCATCTCCTCAATGAATGCCCTGATATTTGGAAGCACTTCCCAGGGATACACATGGCCGTCAAACAGCCTCTCTGCGATTGTATGGCTTGTGTCCAAAAGTTCTTTGATTGTCATCTGTTCCAGTTTCATAGTCTGTTCTCCTTTTTTACTGCTGATTTTATTGTACGCGCACCGTCAGCTTTGCCTTTTACAGGCACTGCTATTTTTTATAGTACGCAGCCGACCTGTCAAAATATCCCCGCATCTCATACTGATTGTTCATACGGATGACGTTTACCGTCCGGCCTGCTACAAAACGCTCCAATTTCTCCATATATTCATCTGAGGTAATGGAGCCCTCCGACACATAGGTAAGTCCTTTCTCCCAGCTGGCTGTCAAATCCGGGTTCAGCAGCTGCTTTAAGGAATTTTCCACCACATCATACACCATTTCTCCCAGCTGGGCAGGCGTAATGACCTGTGTCTTATTATTAAGGCTGAGATACTTGATATTAAACAGCTTCTTGAGTATCTCCGCCTGGTGGCGCTGGTTCCGATGCCGCTGCCCTTAATCTGGGCGCGCAGTTCCTCATCCTCTATAAGCTGGCCTGCATTTTCCATAGCCAGAATGATGGAGCCTGAGGTGTACCGCTTGGGAGGGGAGGTTTCTCCTTCTTTTATGTTTAACTCCAACAAAGTAAGTATATCATTTTTTTCAAATCTGCAAGCATCTGAAGCAATACAGTTCTGTCAACTTTTGGAGACGGATCGCCTTGTTCCCCCCCGGAATCCTCCTGGCCGTCCTTCCGGTCCCCGCGTCCGCTCTCCTCTCCCCTTTCCAGAGCCTCCGCCTTCCTGGCCGGGTTCACATCCGCCACCTTCAGATAACCGGGTTCCGCAAGCACTTTAAAGCTTGCAAAGAAATGTTCCTTCAGACGCTCCAGCTCCACACTGTACTTCTGGTAGACGGCAGCCGGATAAAAGATGCTCAAAAACCTTCTGCATATAACCTGATACACCTTCTCGGAGAGAGGCGGCAGCCCTCGCAAATTTCCCAGGCCCTGGCCTGTGGGGACTATGGCATAATGGTCCGTGATTTGTTTGTCATTGACATACCTGGTTCCGGCAATACCCTTGTAAGAACCCTTCTCCAAAATCTCTGCCGCAAACAGGGACATAGGACCGTAATTCTTAAGGCCTCCTATATTTTTATAAATCTCCTTTGCAACTGCAGTGGAGAGAACCCTGGCATCCGTTCTCGGATAGGTAACCATCTTTCGTTCATACAGCTCCTGAACCACCTTTAAAGTCTCGTCAGGGCTGATTTTAAACATTTTGGAACAATCGTTCTGAAGCTCCGCCAGATTATAGAGCAGAGGAGGATTTTTTGTCTCTTTTTTCTTTTCCTTGGACACAACCACTGCCCTGAGGGGAGGTTCTGCTCCCAGAAACGCCGTCAGCTCCTCAGCCTGCTCCCTGTCCTTAAAACCGTTTTCCTTGTATAGGTAAGGGGTCCCAAAATATCGTGACCCCTCCACAGCCCGCCACTCTCCGTCCAAGGGAACGGCTGTCCCATCCCTGCACCTGCCTTCAAAGGTTCCGATCACGCGGTAAAAAGGGGTCTTTACAAAATCCCTTATCTCGCGCTCTCTGCGGACCACCATTCCAAGAACGCAGGTCATAACTCTGCCTACCGATAATACTGTAACTTCGTTCCCAGGTAGTTGGACAGAACCGGCCCGTATTTCAAGGTCAGGGCCCTGGAGAAATTAATCCCCATGAGATAATCTTCCTTTGCCCTCAAATATGCGGAGGCAGAGAGGTTATCATACTCAGAGGCTTCCTTTGCCTCCCGGATGCCCCGCAGGATTTCCTCCTCCGTCTGGGAGTCGATCCACACCCGCCTCTCCTTCTTGCCTCTCACTCCTGCCATCTGGGCAACCAGGCGGTAGATATATTCACCCTCGCGCCCCGAGTCCGTACAGATATAGATAGTTTCCACATCAGGCCGGTTCAGCAGGCCTTTCACAGTCTCAAACTGCCTGGCTGCCGTTTTGATAACCTCGTATTTGAATTCCTTTGGCAGAAAGGGCAGCGTCTGGAAGCTCCAGCGCTTATACTTCATATCGTAGGCTTCCGGATAACTCATTGTCACCAGATGTCCCACACACCAGGTGATAACGCGTCCGCCGACTCTATATATCCGTCCCCCGTCTGCCTTTTACCTTCAGGGCGTCTGCAAACTGCTGGGCAACGCTGGGCTTTTCTGCTATATATAATGATTTTGACATTCAATCCCTCTTTTTTGCTTTCTTACTTGCGACATTATACCACTAAATCCAAACATAGGCAATGTGTAAGGAGTTAATTTCTTCTTACTATTACGTCTCCTGCAGTGAGCACAGGGCGCCAGACAGGTTCTTAAGCAGAAAGAGCCTGTATGAGATAAATCCCTTCGTCTCATACAGGCTTTATGTTCCGGCAGCTGCTCCATGCCCCTTTTAGCTGCGGCTGGGCCGTCCCTTCTTTCAGGTCTGCTCTGTCATAAATTTATATATAGTCGTAGTCCGATACTCCTCTCCCGCTTTTAACAGGGGGGATGGGAATTCCGGTTTATGCACCGCATCGGGATAATACTGTGTCTCAAAACAGAATCCGTGGCGGCAGTCATAGCGGGCCCCGCCTTTTCCCGGCATCTCATCCGTAAGAAAATTGGCGGTATAAAACTGTATGCCCGGAAGATCCGTATAAACCTCCATCACGCGGCCGCTGGCCGGGTCCATGGCTTTGGCTGCCAGGGACAATTCTCCTGCCCTGTGATTCAGCGCCCAGTTATGGTCATAGCCTTTTCCCAGTACAAGAGCTTCAAAATCGTTCCCAATATCCCTTCCGATGGGCTTCATCACCGTAAAATCCATAGGCGTTCCCGCTACAGGCGCAATCTCGCCGGTGGGTATGGAGCCTGCGTCTGCAGGAGTATAATATTCAGCGTTTAACCACACCTCCTGTTTCAGAACATCGCCGCTGTCATGGCCCGCCAGATTAAAATAGCTGTGATTGGTGAAATTAGCGATGGTGTCCGCATCACATACCATATGGTAATCCAGCACAAGGCTGTTGTCGTCGGTAAGGGTATAGCCGACGGTTATCCTGGCATTTCCCGGATACCCCTGATCTCCGTCCGGGCTTTCCAATGAGAACTCCAGCCTGCTTCCCTTCTCCGTTTCAGAAGCCTCACATTTCCACACTCTGTCATGGTACAGATCCGGGCCGCTGTGGAGATTGTTAGGCCCGTTGTTGGCCTCCAGTTTGTAATCCCTTCCGTTGATGGTGAGTACCGCGCCTCCGATACGGTTGGCATTTCGGCCTACCGGAGCGCCAAAATGAGGCGTATTCTTCCGGTAGCTGTCCAAATCGTCATATCCCAGCACAACATCCCCCATAACGCCATTTTTGTCCGGCGCCATCATGGAAACCCATACGCCTCCCAATGTAATGAAGGATGCTGACACGCCGTTTTTATTATTCAACGTATATTTGTAAACCTCCCTTCCCCCGGGCATTGTTCCGAATCGTTCCTTTGATATACCCATAACCTGCAATTCTCCTTTCTAACCTTTTAAAGCCGGGTTCCCCCTACAGGTCCCGGCTATCGGTTCATTCCCGCAAAGCAGCGGCCGGACAGTCATGATGGCGGCCGCCTCCGGGATTCCCCCATTCTTCCGAAAAACAGGCGCTTCTTTGGCGCCGGCTTGTTCTTACTTTGCCTGAATATAACCCTTGGCTGTCAGAAGTTCCGCACAGAGAACCGCTCCTCCTGCAGCGCCCCGGACCGTATTGTGGGACAACCCTACAAATTTATAATCATAAACCGTATCCTCTCTCAGACGGCCGATGGATATACCCATTCCATGTTCAAAATCCACATCTGCAGTTACCTGTGGACGGTTATCCTCCTCCAGATACCGGATAAACTGCCCGGGCGCACTTGGAAGATTCAGCTCCTGCGGTTCTCCTTTATACTCCCTCAGCTTTCTGATAAGTTCTTCTTTCGTCACCTTCTTCTTAAACTTCACGAAGGCGGCAGCCGTATGGCCGTTCAGAACCGGAACGCGGATACACTGGCAGGTGATAACCGGACTCTGAGCCTTTACAATGACCCCGTCCTCAACCTTTCCCCAGAGGCGCAGGGGCTCCTGCTCGCTCTTCTCCTCCTCGCCTCCGATGTAAGGAATAATATTCCCCTCCATCTCAGGCCAGTCTTTAAAGGTCTTTCCTGCGCCGGATATAGCCTGATAAGTAGCAGCCACCACCTCGTATGGTTCAAACTCCTTCCATGCAGTGAGGGCAGGCGCATAGCTCTGGATTGAACAGTTTGGCTTTACTGCAATAAATCCCCGTTTCGTTCCCAGGCGCTTTTTCTGGAAGGGAATCACTTCAAAATGTTCCGGGTTGATCTCCGGCACAACCATAGGCACATCGGGAGTCCAGCGGTGGGCGCTGTTATTGGAGACAACGGGAGTCTCAGTCTTTGCATAAGCTTCCTCTATGGCCTTGATCTCATCCTTTGTCATATCCACTGCGCTGAATACAAAATCCACGCTTGCAGCCACAGCTTCCACTTCATTTACATTCATCACAGCCAGCTTCTTAACCGCCTCAGGCATAGGAGTGGTCATTTTCCAGCGGTCCCCCACTGCTTCCTCATAGGTTTTTCCTGCTGAACGTGGACTGGCAGCTACCGTTACCACCTCATACCAGGGATGGTTTTCCAGCAGGGAAATAAATCTCTGGCCTACCATGCCTGTTGCTCCTAATACGCCGACTTTTAATTTCTTTTCCATAGTTCCTTCATTCTCCTCATTGTCCTTTTTAATCTTCCCGTGGGGGAATCTTTCCTTATCCTATACCAAAACCGGAAAAATTGCAACAGGAAATTCGCCTTTTGCGCACATTTGTATTTCTACGGCGTACATCCCCTGTTTTTTGTGTATTTTCTATTTATTTTAAAATTGTTACATATTACATTTTTTAATGCAGCATTATATTTTATTGTGTTATTTAGCTTGAATTCTTTCTTTTGGTACTTTATAATCAAATCAGCCAGTATTGGTTTTAGAACAAGAAAGGTATTGAATTATGGATGAATCAAGAAAATACCCCTATGTAAAATTCAGGGTTGACGGTTCTCTTTATTGTATGAACAGCCGCTATCTCTCCAGTATCCGTCAGATGCCGAAGTATGAGAAGGTAGCCCATGCTCCTGCCGGTGTCATGGGAATGTTCCGACAGGGAAGTCGGGTCATTTCACTGGTGGATCTCCGCACTGAGCTTGGGATGAATTCCCTGTCTGACGACTGTATGGAATTTGAGGAAATGATCGAAGCCAGAAAACAGGATCATCTGAACTGGGTTAAGGAGTTGGAGCGTTCCGCCCACGCAGGCGAGCCCTTCCTCCTTGCCAAGAATCCTCACCAGTGCGCCTTTGGTAAATGGTACGACTCTTTTCACACAGATAACCAGACCGTATCCTTTCATCTCCGGAAAATTGATGCGCCTCACAAGAAGCTCCACAGGCTGCCCAGGAAGTAGAGGACTGCCTCCAGGACTGCGCCAACTGTACACGTGATACCTGCCTCAAGGATATTCTGAGAGGTATAAAGGAGGAAACCGTTCCTGTTATCCTTGGCCTGATGGACGAGACAAAAGACATTTTCCGCACCTCCATTTACAGGGCAATGGTTCTGATTCTGGACGGAGTCAATCTGGGCATCGCCGTGGATGAAATTGAGGGAATCGAAGATTTGTCCCTCTGGAATGGAAAGAACAGGAGTTTATGAAACATCAGAGTTCCTACATACTCAACGTGCTGGAAAGCCCTAAGCACCAGGAACTGATATTTGAACTTAATATTGACGCACTTTCCTCCCGCCTGGAGGAGGCGTTGGAAAAAAGCTTATGAGAAATGCTGCAAAGCGCCCGGTGAACTACGGTGTTTTGCAGCATTCTTTTATACCCGGGAAGCGCCGGTCCTACATGCGGACCTTACTCCCTTTTCCGTCTCTTTTGGCAATCTTCAGCCGGTTCAGATGCACCTCTTTGCCTTTATAATCGATAATCGGATCCTCCCGATGAGATACAGCCTTTCCAGCTCCTCATTCTTAGCCAGCTTGATGCCCCTAACGCCCCTGGAAGCTTTTTTCAGCACAGATATTTCCTCCAGCATAAACCGCAGGAACACCCCGCCTGTGGTCTGAAGCGCCACTTCCCTCTGCCCCTCCACAGGAATCACTGCCGCCAGCTGATCCCCCTCCTGGAGCTTGGTTGCGGCTACCATCCGGTTGTTTGTCTCAAATTCCTCAGCGGGACCTGCTTTACCATAGCCATCCTGGTAGCAAACACAAAGATCCTTCCCTTCATGTTCTCCCAGCCGGAGAGAAAGAGAATGGTATCCCTGGTTCCGTCAAACTTGCTGAGATTCTCTATGGGCGTCCCCTTATCCCGCAGCTTCCCTGCCGGTATATCCAATACCTTTATCTGATACATGCTTCCGCTTGCGGTAAAGAAGCAAATCTTATCCGTATTCAGGCACCTGACCACGTGTACCTGCTCTGTATCCACTGTCTCCTGATTCCGCTCGTAGGTGTTCTTGTCCAGGCATTTGCAGTAACCGAACTTATCCAGTACAAATACAACCTCCTGGACCTCCACCGCCGATTCATCGTACACGGCTTCAGCGCCATCTTCAATAAACGTTTTCCGCGGAAGGGCAAATTCCTTTCTGATAGCCGCCAGATCTTCCTTTATTACCCGGTTCATCTCCGCCCGGCTGCCCAAAATCTTACTATATTCCGCTATCTTCCTTAAGGTTTCCTTATGCTCCTTCTCAAGAGCCAGAATTTCCAGTCCGATGAGTTTATAGAGACGCATCTCCAGGATTGCGGAAGCCTGGCGCTCGGTAAAATGCAGTTTTTTTGCATCCTCCTCAAAGCCGGGCGTCTTAAACTGAATGTTGGTCACATCCCCTGAAGTCAGGCAGGCCTTGGCATCCTTCAGATTTTTCGAGCCCCTGAGCACAGCGATGATCAAATCGATGCAGTCGCAGGCTTTCATAAGCCCCTCCTGAACCTCCCTTTTATCCAGCTCTTTCTGGAGAAGCACATTGTATTTGCGCTCCGTGTTCTGGTACTGGAAATTCAGAAAATTCTTCAGGATTCCCCGAAGGCCCAAGGTTTCGGGGCGGCCGTCCACTATGGCCAGCATATTGACGCCGAAGGTATCCTCCAGCTTTGTCTTTTTATATAAAATGTTCTTTATCTTATCAATGTCCGCATCCTTGCGCAGTTCCAGCACTATGCGGATTCCCTCTTTGTTGGACTGGTTGGAAATATCCACCACATCGGACAGTTTCTTGCTCTCCACCAGATCCGCTATATCCACCAGAAGCTTGTTGATGCCTGCGCCTATCATGGTGTAAGGTATCTCCGAGATAATCAGCTTATCCTTATCTGCCTTCCGCTTTCCAAGTTCCACCTCGAACCTTCCCCTGAGCTTGATCTTTCCCACGCCCGTCTCATAAATCCCCGGAAGATCGCTCTTATTGGCAATAATTCCCCCTGTAGGGAAATCCGGCCCCGGCATATACTCCATCAGCTGCGCCACAGACGCCTGGGGATCGTCGATGTAGGTTCTCACCACATCGATGACCTCCCCCAGATTGTGGGGAGGAATGCTGGTGCTCATGCCCACTGCAATGCCCTCGGCTCCATTAATCAAAAGATTGGGCACCCGTACGGGAAGCACCTCAGGCTCTTTCTCTGTCTCATCGTAGTTTGGTATAAAATTCACCGTCTTGTCCAGGTCCTTCAGATACACCTCCTGGGCAAATTTCTCCAGACGGGCTTCCGTATAACGCATGGCCGCAGCTCCGTCCCCTTCAATGGAGCCAAAGTTTCCGTGGCCGTCCACAAGGGCCATCCCTTTTTTGAACTCCTGGCTCATGACAACCAGCGTCTCGTAGATGGAGCTGTCTCCGTGGGGATGGTATTTACCCATGGTATCGCCTACGATACGGGCCGACTTTCTGTGGGGTTTATCGTGATCCAAGCGCAGCTCGCTCATATCGTAGAGGACCCGGCGCTGCACCGGCTTTAATCCGTCCCTGGCGTCGGGAATGGCCCTGGCCGTGATAACGCTCATGGAATAATTCATGTAGCTGCGCTGCATTTCCTCGCTGTATTCCGTTCTTACTATTTTTTCTGGCATAATATTTCACTTCTCCTCAAGTTCTAAGCGTCGATCTCCGCCTCGTCCGCGTGCTCATAGATAAAGGCGCGGCGCGGGGCCACTTCACTTCCCATTAACAATTCTGTGATCTCAGAGGCCATTCTGGCGTCCTCAATCTCCACCCTTTTCAGCACCCGCCGCTCCGGGTCCAGAGTCGTCTCCCACAGCTGCTCCGCATCCATCTCCCCAAGACCTTTGTAACGCTGAAGGGTAAAATCCCCTGCGTGGGTCTTGCGGTAACGCTCCAGCTCCTTCTCGTCATAAAGATACTGTTCCTGCCCCCGCTTGGGAATCACCTTAAAGAGAGGGGGCATTGCAATATACACATGTCCATTGTAGATCAGCTCCGGCATGAACCGGTACAAAAACGTGAGCAGAAGGGTGTCGATATGGCTTCCGTCCACATCGGCGTCCGTCATCAGGATAATCTTGTTATAGCGAAGCTTTGTAATATCAAAATCGTTGCCGTAACCTTCGGAAAAGCCGCAGCCAAAGGTATTTATCATGGTTTTTATCTCTGCGTTGGCCAGCACCTTGTCCATGGAAGCCTTCTCCACATTAAGAATCTTGCCGCGGATGGGAAGGATGGCCTGGTATTTACGGTTTCTGGCCGTCTTGGCAGAGCCGCCTGCGGAATCTCCCTCCACGATAAATATCTCGCAGTTACCGGCATCACGGCTTTCACAGTTGGCCAGCTTACCGTTGCTGTCAAAGGAAAATCGGGATCTGGTAAGCATATTGGTCTTAGCCTTTTCCTCCGCCCTTCGGATCTTGGCAGACTTCTCAGCACAGCCGATGACCCCCTTCAAAACCTCCACATTCCGGTCAAAATAGAGTTGAAGCTCGTCCCCGGTAACCGTAAATACAGCCTTTGTGGCATCGGCGCTGGCCAGCTTCGTCTTTGTCTGGCCCTCAAAGATTGGGTCCGGGTGTTTAATGGCAATCACAGCCGTCATGCCGTTCCGTGTATCTGCACCTGTAAAATTGGCGTCCTTTTCCTTTAATATTCCCAGCTCTCTGGCATAGGTATTGATCAGGGCCGTAAACTTTGTTTTAAAGCCTGCCAGGTGGGTGCCTCCCTCCTGTGTGAAAATATTGTTGCAGAAGCCCAGGATATTTTCCTCGAAGGTATCCACAAACTGAATGGCAGCCTCCACCTCCACCTTGTCCACAGTCCCCTTAAAATAGATAGGCTCATGGACTGCGCTCTTGCCTGAGTTCAGCTGTTTAACATAGGAGATAATGCCGTCCGGCTCGTGAAAAGTCACCTTTTCCTCCTCCCCGGGCCGTTTGTTTTCATAGTGAAGAGAAAGCTGGGGATTTAAATAGGCAGTCTCATGGAGGCGGCTCTTTAACCAGTCCGCCTTGAACCGTGTTTTCTCGAAAATATCCCCATCCGGAAGAAAATTGATTCTGGTTCCGGTTTCCCTTGACTTTCCAATCACAGGAAGAAGCCCATTTTCAAGCTTGATAATGGGCAGTCCCCGTTCATATTCATCGTGGTAGATACATCCGTCCCTGTAAACTTTAACGTCCATATGGGCCGACAGGGCATTAACTACGGAGGAGCCCACACCGTGAAGTCCTCCGCTGGTTTTGTATGCATCGTTATCGAATTTCCCCCCTGCATGGAGTGTGGAGAGTACGATCCTCGCTGCCGATATGCCTTTCTTGTGCATGCCCACCGGAATGCCGCGGCCGTTATCCTTTACAGTACAGGAGCCGTCCGCCTCCAGAGTCACCCAGACGCTGCTGCAGAAACCTGCCAGATGCTCGTCCACTGCATTGTCTATAATTTCATATATCAGATGGTTTAAACCTTTTGAGCCAACACCTCCTATATACATACCCGGACGCTTGCGCACTGCTTCCAACCCCTCCAGCACTGTAATACTGTCCGCATTATATTGTTCCTTTGCCATCACAATCCTCCATATCTGGTGTGTACATACGTACGTGTTTTATCATATAGTATTAAAACACATTTAGATTCGTTTGGCAAGTTTTGGACTGTTAAAAATATGCACTCGCAGCAGACTTTCAATAATTTTTTCCAAATCCTGCTTGATTAATTAAAAAAACGTGCTATAATATAAAAGTACTTTGCAGATGTAGTTCATTGGTAGAATATCAGCTTCCCAAGCTGAGGAGGCGGGTTCGATTCCCGTCATCTGCTTTCAATCGCTCCGATTCTCTCAGATCCTTTGGCATGGGGAATCAGAAAGATATCTATTATGGCATCAGAATCTGTATTCTGGTGCTTTTATTTTATTCCAACGCGCTTTTTTATGTTTATTTTTCCATAATTCGTTTATTTTATTAATATTATGTATACAATTCCTCCCAAATCTTGTATAATATTGTAGAAAGAATAAGAAAAAGTTTTTCCTCAAATCTTAAGAATACTATAGGAGAACTACTATGAACACAAATGAAAAGCGGACCATTCTTATCGTAGATGATGTGGAGATGAACCGCAAAATACTGTCTGTGATTCTAGCCGATAATTACAATATTATCGAAGCAGACAACGGAGCCAGCGCAAAAGAGATATTGGAACAATCGCCGGAGCCTATATCCTTGATTCTTTTGGACATTATCATGCCCGTAATGGATGGCTTCACCTTTTTAAAACATCTGAGAGGAACCGAACGGTATAAGGAGATACCGGTGATTCTGGTAACCTCTGAGACATATGAGGAAAATATTCTCAACGGTATACAAATAGGCGCCCAGGATGTAATTGCAAAGCCGTACACACCGGAGCTCGTGCTTCTGCGTGTGAATAATCTCATTGAATTATCAGAAAAACAACACCCTGACAAAAAACTTCATCAGCCTGATACCCTGTTGATTGTTGAGGATATTGCAGTTAACCGCGCCATTATCCGCTCTGCATTGGAAGACAAATATACGATTCTGGAAGCCAGCAATGGCCTGGAGGGTTTGAAAATGCTCAGACAACAGGCCGCGATATAGCGCTGGTGCTCTTAGACATTATTATGCCTGTAATGGACGGTTACACAATGATGAAAGCTGCCAAGCGTGAAAACCTTCTCCAGGATACCCCGGTGATGGCTATCACAGCCGAGGATTCTTACCAGAAAATAAACAAGCTTATGGAGATTGGAATCTGTGAAATTATTCAGAAGCCCTTCACTCCTTTTATTATCCAGAACAGGGTTGAATATATTTTAAAGCTCTCATCGAGCAAACATGTTTAATCAAGTTTTATCCACAATATGCGGAAATAAAGGAAATGGCTAAAAGGCCCGGCTGCCGTCATTTGGCAGCCGGGCCTTTGGGATTAATTCCCCAATGTGGCATGCAGGATATATTCCTGAGTCATATTTTCTTTTTCTTTTAATTTCACAGTTGACCGTCCCCTTGCCCATCACATAGATTCTGTCACTCATACCGATTAATTCAGGTAATTCAGATGAAATCATCAGTATTGCTACTCCTTCCATGGCAATCTGATCAATAATATGGTAGATTTCTGCTTTTGCATTGACGTCAATGCCCCGGGTAGGCTCATCAAGGATCAGCAAATCGGGCTTTGCGGCCATGCACCGGGAAAAAAGCACTTTCTGCTGGTTTCCCCCGGACAAAGTGTTGACTATCTGCTTTACATTTCTGCAGATGATATTTAATGTACCTGCATATTGAACCGCAATCTTTTCTTCTTTCCTGTAACTTATAAATCCCTTTGGAAAAATACGGTGCAGGGATGACAGGGATATATTCTCACATATACTTTTATCAATCACAAGGCCTTCGGCCTTCCTGTCTTCCGACAAATAAATAAGGCCTTTGGCAACGGAATCAAATGGCGTGAGGGCTTCTGCCGCCTCTCCCTTAAAAACCATGGTTCCTCCATATTTTTTTCTTGCGCCGAATATGCTTTTTGCCAGTTCCGTTCTTCCAGAACCCACCAGCCCCCCTATACCTACAATCTCCCCCCGGTGTACGCACAGATCCATCGGTTCTGTGCGCGGCGAGATTTTAAGCCCCTTAACCTCCAGTATAACCTCCTCCATAGGCACATGCTTACAGTCATACATCTTTCCCAGAGTACGCCCAACCATAAGCTGTACCACCTGATCGTAATCAAAATCCTGCATGGACATGGTAGCAATGGACTGCCCGTCTCTCAATACAGTCAGCCTGTCCCCAATCTCAGTCAATTCGTCAAAACGGTGGGAGATATAAATCACGCTCACCCCGTCTGCTTTCAGCTTCCTGATCAATCGGAACAAATGTTCTATTTCTTTCTGCGTCAGGCTGGCTGTAGGTTCATCCATTATAACAATCTTCGATGAATATGACATTGCCTTGACAATTTCCACTACCTGTTGCTTTGCCGTTGACAAATCGCTGACAAGCATATGCGGATCCATGTCGTCATAACCGAAGGACGACAATAATTCCCGGCTGTTTTCGTACATCCTTTTCTCATCTACAAAACCATGCTTTACAGGCTCCCTGCCCAGGAAAATATTATGGGCAATGTCCAGATTCACACAGAGATTCAATTCCTGATGGATAAATGCGATACCCCAGTCCCGCGCCTCCCGCGTGTTATGTACATGATAGGGCTTCCCTTCCAGACAGACCTCCCCTTCATCCTGCTCAATGACCCCTCCAAGAACTTTCATCAGCGTGGACTTACCCGCTCCGTTTTCACCTACAAGAATATGAACCTCCCCATATTCCAGGTCGAAGTCAACATTGCTGAGGATACGGACAGTCGCGTTTTTAATGGCTTTTCCGTAGGCGTCAAAGATGTACTTTGTAATGCCCCGCATTTCTAACAGTTTTTCACCCATACCACATTCCTCCGTATCACTGAAGTTTACGGTTTTGAGTTTCTCAAAAACCATAGCGCAAAGAATCACAATACTCAAAACCGCCTGGTAGAAGTAATAATTAACGCCTAGCAAACTGATTCCATTTTCAATGATAATAATTATAAAAACGCCAAATATGGATCCAATGGCAGAACCGGCTCCTCCTGCCAGGCTGGCCCCTCCCAGAATTGCAGCGGTTATGGCTTCAAATGTATAGCTTGTGCCGCCCATAACAGGAGATGCGGATCCGACCCGCAGAGTCATGAGAATTGCTGCAAATGCCGTCAATGCGCCGCATATGACATACGCCATCACATGAATCCACGCCGCGTTGATTCCACTGATCCTGGCCGCTTCCAGATTAAGTCCCAGGGCGGACAGGGAACGTCCGAATATCGTACGGTGAAGGATGGTGTAGCATACAACCATCACAACCAATGCATAGTACACGTTTGCCGTCAGTCCTAAAATTTCTGTGCGCCCATATGCCAGCACTTCTCTGGGAATACCGGAAAGAACGGAACCGTTGCTCAGAATCTGCGCAACACCAAAGATGATATACCCCGTCCCCAGCGTAACAATAAATGCCGGAATCTTAACACATTGAACCAATATTCCATTGCATAATCCGACAGTCATGCCAACCATGATCGTCATCAAAGCAGCCAAAACCGGATTGATTCCCCATAATATGGCAAACTGCCCGAACAGGTAGCTGCACAGCCCCACATTATACCCCAGCGACAGATCGATCCCTCCTGTCATCAGCACAAAAGTCATACCCAGACAGGTAATGGCCGGTATTGCAGCCTGCTTTATCACATTAAGGTTATTATCTACAGTCGCAAATCCCGGCACTGCAGTCATGGCAGCCGCCATATAAACAAAAAAACTACAACGTTTCCTTTGCTTTTAAGGAAATCATGCATGCCTTCTTTCAAGGTACTTCTGTTCTTATTTTCCATATTTAATACTCCCACTTCCCCCTAGAATACTCTTGCAAGTTCCATTTCCCGATTCCGGTGGAAAACACTTATGCCCACTACCATAATAATGATTGTACCGATTGCAAGATTTTGAAACCAGGGATGCATTCCATAAAGCGTCAGGCCATTTCGCAGCAGGCCAATCACCAGGCTCCAAACACGGCCATCCACGGTTTTCCTTTGCCTCCCAGCATGCTGATTCCGCCGATGGCGCATGCGGCCACCGCATCCAGCTGGTAATTGGATCCCTGAGTGGGATGGACTGTGTTCATCATGGAACTCAGCAAAATGCCAGCGCTGGAGGAGCAGAAACCGGATATGATGAAGGCGGTAATTTTAATCCTGTGGACATCCACTCCTTCATACTTCAATGTGGTTTCGCTGCCTCCCAAAGCATAGAAATGCTTTCCCAGGCGGGTCCTGCGCATTAATATGGAGCACATAACGAGATATATAAGCATAATAATTGTAAGATACGGAATTACGCCGATCATAGAATTTCCAACTATTTTATTCGCATCCGGCAGGGAGCTGAGAGAGCGTCCCGCACAGAGCACCAGAGCAAATCCCGTTCCTATCTGGCCTGTGACAAAGGTTGCAATGAACGATGGAATTTCTACTTTCGCCGCCAATATCCCGTTGAGCATACCCATTAAAGTACCCACAGCCAGGCCTGCAATCCAGGCCCCGGGCACAGGAGCCCAGCCTTTTTGCATAAGAAAGCCGCTGACCATAGCGCTGAAAGCATGATTCCCCCTGTAGAGAGGTCCATCTCCCTGGAGATTAAAACAATCCCCATTCCCAACGCGCATAAAGCGATTGTTGAACTTTGCCTTGTGACGTTCAAAAGATTTGCCACCGAAAAATAACTGGGAATATTCACACCTACAATGAAAAAAATAATGAAAGCTGACAGTGCCAAAATCAGTTTTCGGGGTTTTTTCAACATAAAACCACCTCTCTTTTAGTGAGCGGACAGGGCGCGCCGGCTACCATGCCCTGCCCGCTGTTGGGATAATTAATATGCCGCCTTACGGGCTTCCTCAATGTTCTCCATGGACATGAAGATGATTCCCGCATCCATAAATTTCTCATAAGAATCGGAAGAAGTCTTCCCGGAAATAATGTCAACTGCCGTCTGAGCAGCAATTTCCCCTACCTTGGAGGGGTACTGTCCCACATCGCCGTAGCAATTTCCCGCCTCAATTTCGTCAACAGCGGATTTATTGCCGTCAACAGAAATAATTGTAACCTCCCCTGTCTTACCTGCTGCGTCAACAGCAGCGATGACCCCAGAGAGCATGTTATCGGAGCAGACAAAAATTCCTTTAATATCCGGCGCTCCAGACAACATATTTTCTGTAACCTGCATTGCCGTCTCGTTTGCCCAATCCCCATTCTGCTGATTGACAACCTGCACCTTCGTTCCTTCAAGAGCATCCACAAAACCTGCAGAGCGTGATTCGCTTACATCCGACCCTGCGGCGCCGCGGCACACGGCAACCTTGCCTTCGCCTATAGCTTTCACCATCTCTTCCCCCGCCGTAGTACCGATTTTGTAGGCATCTGCGGCAACCAGAGTCACATACAGGTCGTCGTGGCCTTCCTCAATACCTGCATCTACAAGAATAACCGGGATATCGGCAGCCTTTGCCTTCTCAAGGGCAGGAATCAGGCCGTCCGGTCCATAGGCGCAAGTATGATTGCATCAACCCCCTTATTAACCATATCCTCCACATTATTCACCTGAGCCGACACCTCCGTCTGTCCCCCTGCCAGCACCAAATCATAGGTATATCCGGCGCCTTCAACTACTTTCTGGATATTCTCAGATGCAATGCGCATGAATTCATCATTGGTAATGCTCTTGAAACAAACGCCTACTGTCATTTTCTTGTTTTCTTTCCCGTCAGCGCTCACGCTTTCCGTCTGTTCTTCTGTCTCCTTCTCCGTCTGAGCCGGAGCCTGGGCCGTGGTTTCCTCATTCTTCTGAGCGCTGCCAGAACCGCAGGCCGCCAAGGTACAAATCATTGTAATTGCCAGAATCATTGTAATAACTTTTTTCATTATGTTCCTCCATTCTTCTTATCTGTATGTTCAGTTCTAAATACCGGATATGCACAAAAGCAGCCTTTTATCTTCACCTCCCCCAAACAACCCGCTGAAACCTCCTGCTGTTTTTACCGCTTTGTTCCTCCGGCAGTTTCCTCGCGCATAAGACGCTTCTACTTATCGTTGAAATACTTTGCCAAAAATTCAAAACAGGTGTCACCGCTGGTAAGCATAGGGATATGTATCTCATTGGCCCGGGGGGACACCACAGCCATAGAAATCTGTGCCAGCACCACGCATTCCGCCCCTTCTTTCTCCATCTCCAGAATGTCCTTAATCAGCATATCATTGTGGGTTTGCGTATCACCGCTGCGCAAAATATGGAAGGCCTCCCTGTTAAGCCTTGTAACCACCTCTATGTCTTTCCCGGCTTCCCGGGCCGCAAGCCTCAAAAGCCGTTCGGACGAGGGCATGGTGGAGGGAACCGTTCCCAGCAGCCCAATTCTCTTTCCCATCAAAACGGCCCGATCCATCATAGGCCGGTCGATCTGAAAGATGGGAATGTCAATCATAGGCTGCGCCAGCTCAGCAGCCTGATTAAAGGTTGAACATCCTAACAAAAGTGCATTGCAACCCGCCCGCTGTAATCCATCGGCCAAATTGGCAAATTTAAGGAAATTATGTTTGGGGATCGTGCCCACCTCCTCCAGGAAATTGTCCCTTTGAATGGAGTCGTCACCGCAATGAAGAATCTCAATTTCCGGAATATATTTATCTGCATATGGCTGAATGGCATTTGCAGTAAATATTGCCGCATGAATAATGCCCAGGGTTTTTCTGCTCATGTTTACTCCTCCTGTTCTTTTGCCGCTTTTATGCGTTCTTTCTTGTCTGTCTCACACATCTTCGTATTACGTCCACCGCTTCTCCTATTTCTATGCCGAAAACCTCACTGTAACCCTCCAGGCTGACTCTCCGGCTATATCCGGCATCAGCCAACGCCTCAAAAAACGGCTGCAACACAGCTTCATCTCCCATATGGGGATAAGCCCTCCCTTCTGGAACTGCAATATGAGCATGATACAACTGCTTGCCTGCGCAGGATACCGCCTCTTTTATCTCTTCATTTTCTTTTGCCGTGTGGTAGAAATCCACGAGCAGACGTATGTGCCTCCTATTTACTTCCTGCACCATTTGAAGCCCTTCAGAAACCGTATTAATCAGATTGCTCTCCAATCTGCACAGGGGTTCCACTACAATGATCATACCGCTGCCGTCCAGGACCTCGTCCGCCATATGCAGGAATTCTTTAATCTGTTTCCATGCTTTTTCCGGTTCAAATCCTTTGGGAATATTTTTTGCCTGGGAACTTCCGAAAACAATGACCTCTGCGCCCAACTCCCGGGCCCGGTCTATTGCCCGGACGGTATACTTGCGTATCTGCCCCGGATTTGCGTCCGGTCCCGTAAGACGGACCGTTCCGGGGACAAAATTATTGCAGGCCTCACAAGGAATACCGGAATCTGCGATCTGTTTTTTTGCTGCTGCGAATTCATCTCCGGTCAGCGCCATTATTTGAGCAAGGGGCAGTTCAATATAGTCGCATCCTGCCCTGGCAGCGGCTTCCAGCCCATGTATTCCAATCCCCTTGGGATCACAAGCATTCATATTTACACAACAGCCGATCTTCATGTCCAACCCCTCTTTGCCAAAACCCTGTTAACCGATAAAACAATATGCTCTGCATTGAGCCCATAGTAGTCCAGAAGCTGCTGGGGATTATGCGCCGATTGTCCGAAGCAATCATCAATTGCCACGTATTCCATTGGCATATTCATATTGCGCAGCGCCAGGGCCGTATTGCTTGCAAGTCCTCCGATATAAGTATGTTCTTCTGCAGTAACAACTCCCCGGACTCCCTCGCATAGCTTTCTCAGCCTGCTGCCCGGGAAAGGTTTCATAGTGTGAACATTGATGACTTTGGCAGAAATCCCCTTTTCCTTCAATTCTTCCGCCGCTTCCATAGCCGCGCCCACCATCGTTCCGTGTGCCAGCAAGGCCACATCCCAACCCTCCCGCAAACAGGGGTTCATCTAAAACGAACGCTTCGCCGGCTTTTGTGTAAGCCGGAAGATTATTCCTCATGACTCTTATGTATACAGGACCGTCGATCTCTGCCGCTTTGCGCACAGCCTGCCGTGTTTCCTCCCCGTCGCAGGGAGTGAGAACCGTCATGTTGGGAATTGCGCTCATAATTGCAATATCTTCAATGCATTGGTGTGTGGCTCCATCACCGAAATCTGATAAGCCGGAGGATGAACCGCAGATTTTAACATTCAGCTTCCCAATGGCAATGCTTTGCCTTATCTGGTCATAAGCACGTCCTCCGGCAAACACAGCAAAGGAACTGACAAAGGCTGTTTTCCCGCCTGCTGCAAGCCCTGCCGCAGTAGAAAGCATATTTTGTTCTGCAATACCCATCTCAAAATAACGTTCTGGGAATACCTGCTGAAACATATTTGACATGGTAGATTTACCCAGGTCCGCCTCCAGAACCACAATATTCAGATTGCTTCTTCCCAGCTCCACCAATGTTTCACCATAGGCAGTCCGCTGGCTCAATGTAGCGCTCATAAACCTTCACCTCCTTCGTTCAGCTCCTTCAGCTGACAATTTAATTCTCTTATTGCAGTCTCGTACTGTTCTTTTGTCAATGATCCATTGTGGAAGCTCACCACATTTTCTGCAAAAGATATTCCCTTTCCCTTTGTGGTGTGTGCAATGAGCACAGCAGGTTTGTCTTTTACGCCATCCGCTTCATCCAATGCATTTTCTATCTGTTCTATGTCATGGCCGTCAATCTCTATCACATGCCATCCGAAAGCCGCCCATTTTTCAGGAACCGGATTCGTATCAAACCGCTCTTTAATGATACCGGTTGCCTGAAGGCCGTTGTAGTCTACAACTGCGACCACATTGTCCAGCATATAATTTGATGCTGCCATGGCCGCCTCCCAAACCTGTCCTTCCGCCAGTTCCCCATCCCCTAAAATACAGTAAACGGTTCGCTTAATGCCATTTAATTTCATTGCCAGCGCCAATCCGTTGGCAATTGATAACCCCTGCCCCAACGAACCGGTATTTGCTTCTATCCCAGGCGTTTTCAGCCGGTCCGGATGCCCCTGCAAACGTGATCCCAGTTCTTTTACCGTACGAATTTCCTCAACGGGAAAATAACCAAGCTCGGCTAACGCCGCATATTGGGTAAGGGCGCAGTGGCCTTTGCTGAATATAAATTTATCGCGGTCATCCATTTGAGGATTTTCAGGATTTAAATGCATACGGCTGTAAATTGCAGCCACTATATCTGCGCAGGAACAGGAACCGCCCAAATGTCCCACATGCCCGTCCCCGCCTATCATTTCCACGATATCCTTCCTCATCCTGACCGCTAACCGCCGTATATTCTGAATGTCCATTTTCTCATCCATGGTTCCTCCTCCTAACTATTTTTAACATTCAACTTTGTTTATCATTGTTCAACTTATAATTAACAGTTTTTTGCTACTTTGTCAATATATTTTCTTAAATAAAATATTTTTTGTTTTATTTTTTCTTATTTTATATTTCTAATAAAGAAATATTCAAAAATTATTCCCACTTTTTCCTTGTATTTTATCATTATCTATTGACATTTTCCATTTTTATATTTAAACTTATTTTTAATAACATTCAACTTTTTTGTTATAATCATATTTTAGAAGGAGAAACCATATGAAAAAAGTAGATCCATCCAAATTCACCTTTGATTTCAGCAAGGACAATGCCCCTGCGCTTTACGCAGAAAGCGGCGACACGATCCTTTTTCACGCAATGGATACGTATTCTGACCTTCTGACCAGCGAAAGCTGCAAGCCCAGCACCGATATGATCGGTGTTCCGGTCAATCCTCTCAATGGACCGGTATATATAAACGGAGCTATGCCGGGAGATACCCTGAAAATCACCATTGAAGATATCATCGTTGACAGTCTATACGGCACTATGCATCTCAATCATGACGGAAAGCTTGGCACAAAGTATTTTAAGAAATATGTAGAAGGTGAACACACCTTTAAAATCCCAATAAAAGACGGCATAGCCAATCTCTACGGCAATATGCTGGAATGCTGCCCTATGATTGGAGATATAGGCGTCGCCTATGATAAAGAGGTCATAAGTACAATGGATCCATACCGCAACGGCGGTAATATGGATTGTAAATATCTGCGCAAAGGCACCATTCTTTATCTCCCTGTATTCGTGGAAGGAGCTCTTCTGTCGGCCGGCGATCTCCATGCTCACCAGGGCGACGGGGAGGTTGTAAGCGGTCTTGAAGTGCCGGGAAAAATCCAGGTCAGGACAGATGTTATTAAAAACCGCTGCGAATCCTGGCCGGTTCTCGAAACTGCCGACCGGTGGTATATGCTCTGCTCCGGCCGCAGTATCGACGAAGCAGTAGAGACGGTGATGGAGCAGATCGTAGAATTTCTTACCAGACGGGGCTCCGGCATGTATACCCTTCACCAATGGCTGCTGTTGCTTGCCATGTACGGCGATTTAGAATTCTGCGAGGTGGTGGACCCCTATGTGCTTGTCCGGTATGGGGTGGATAAATCCGTCTGCAAAGACTTATCGTTCTGATCCCCCCTAACCGCCTTCCTTTCATCGGGCCTTAAAAAGACACATTGTAAACATTTATTACAATGTGTCTTTCTTTGCCTCATGGCCCTTCGTAATATTTAATTGCAATCCATTGGTAATTGAGGTAAAATTGACCCTGAGAATCCCTCCCCCTCCGATTCCATCACAGTGTGTTTGGAAACTGTTTTCCGTCGTCTGTGCGCGGCACATTGCAGAAATCTGTGACATGGGAAGAGCGGTATACGTACTGTGCAGCCTGAGATTTGGAATCAATATACCGCCGCGGAGGACGTGCAGACGGGGGGATTAAATGTTCAGACACGCTTTAACGATAGTAAAGAAGACAAGAAAGGATTGTTACCCCAATGAGCATAGACGTGGGAAGTAAAATCAGAAAAATCCGTTTGCAGGAACAAATGACATTGCAGGAACTGGCTCAGCGCTGCGGCTGCTCTAAAAGTATGCTGTCAAAAATTGAAAATTCTGTTGCCAGCCCCTCCATCGCAACACTCTCTAAAATATCTAAGGCGCTGGGTATAAAAATGTGTAATTTACTGGACGAATCCAACAGCCAGACCTGTGTATTTACATCTCTGTCGTCACTGGATGATGATTCGTTTATCAAATCCAATGAGGGATATCGGTTTGCGCCATTGGCAGCTAATTTTGTGAATAACTCCATGACGCCTCTGCTTATACGCGGAAAAATCGGAGAAGTGATCAAGCATGAATTAGTGCATAACGGTGAAGAATTTGTGATGGTTCTGAAAGGTGAACTCATCTTTCAGGTAGGTAATACTGAATATAAAATGAAGGAAAAAGACTGCATCTACTTTAACTCCACGGAAAAGCATGGAATGATACCTCTCACCGAAACGGTTGAATATCTGGATGTTGTTCTGTGATTTTTCCATGGGAAAATATGCCCACTTCCTGCGGGCAGCCGGCGTCAGAAGAGGCTCCAAATCCCGGTTCCCTCCTGCCGCCGGTTGTTTTTATAACCCTTATCTTTATTCTTTCATTCTCCCACCTGCTTATTTCCTGGGAAACTTCTCCACAATCACGCCGGAATGATATGCCTTCAGCAGCATTTCCAAATCCTCAATCTTAGCTCTCAGCTGATGGCCCACATCCGTATCCCCAACCAGCTTTCGGCTTGCCACCCGCTTTACCACAATGCTTTCGGAATGAATATCGCTCTCCTTTTCAATGGCGGCTTCTGTGGATTCAAAGGGCTCATGGGCAGCCAGTATCAGGCCGTAGGAATTATAAATCAGTGTATATCCGGCAATTCCCGTTTCTTTCTGATAAGCTTTTGAGAATCCTCCGTCAATTACCAAAACCTTTCCTCCGCACTTCACAGGCGTCTCTCCATTTTTGGATTTTACAGGCACATGTCCGTTGATGATATGGCCCTCCTCCCGGGAAAGTCCAAACTCCTTCAGTATCATGGAGGCGGTTTCTTCCTCCTCGAGCAGGTTGTAATAAGGATTCTTCTTCTCCCTGTGCGTTTCCTTGTCCGCCAGGAAATACCGCTCAAAGGTAGCCATCTTGTCCTTTCCGAAAAGAGGCGAGTTGGCATGAAGCCATATGTACCACATCATATCCCTGCCCTTTTGGCGCTCCTCACAGTCCACAGCCAGAAATCCCTTGCGGATATAGCTGTCCAGAAGCTCATACAAAGCCTTTCCCCTGGTTTTCTGTCCGTAAATTTCCACCTCGCAAAAGCTGCCGTCCTCATTTAAGGGAATACAGCCGTGATAGAGGAGATTTCCGTTATATACCTTGTAAAGCCCCCTTTGGCCAGAAGAAACCGCATATGCTGCTGCAGCTTTTCGCAGTTAAGGAACGCCTTCTCCAGCCGTTCCATAATCGCTTTCTCCTCCGCAGTCAGCCGGTAGGGATCCTTGGGGTCTACCGTGGGGAAACGTGTATCCAGCATTTCATAGACGACTCCGTCCAAAGTGATAGTTCCCTTTTCAAAGTCAATGCAATGAAGCAGATTGCGGGACTCCAGCCCAAATTCCGGGTGCTCTTTAATCAGCTGTCCTTCCACCTTAAACTGGATAATGGATATAGCCTTGTGCATCCGTATATTCAGTTCCGTCTCACTGGAAGCGCCCGATGTGGAGCCTTTCAGCGCAAAGCATGCGCAGGGGTCATCTCCGTATTGGTCCAGTGCAAAGGTGGCCAGAGGAAGCAGATTGACGCCGTATCCGTCCTCCAGTATATCCAGATTGCCGTATCTGGCGCAGATTCGGATAACATTGGCAATACATCCCCTCTGTCCTGCGGCAGCGCCCATCCACAGCACATCGTGATTGCCCCACTGGATGTCGATGGAGTGGTATGCCATCAGCTTGTCGATGATGATATGGGCCCCGGTCCCCGGTCATAGATATCTCCCAAAATATGGAGATGGTCCACAACCAGCCGCTGAATCAGCTCGCTGAGGGCCACAATAAATTCCTCAGCCTTCCCACCCGAATAATGGTCTGGACAATGGCGCTGTAGTAGGACTCCTTATCCCTCATATCCACCTTCTCCGTAATGAGTTCCTCTATTACATATGCAAATTCCGGGGGCAGCGCCTTTCTCACTTTAGAGCGGCTGTACTTGCTGGCCGCCCGCTTGCTGACTTCAATGAGCCGGTACAGGGTAATCTTGTACCAGTCCTCGCGATTGTTCACCTTCTCCAAAATCTGGCCCATCTTTTCTCTGGGATAGTAGATAAGGGTAGCCAGCGTCTGCTTGTCCTGCCTGCTTAAGGTGTTGCCGAACACGTCGTTGACCTTCCTCCGTACGCTCCGGAACCGTTTTTAAGCACGTGGTTAAAAGCCTCATACTCCCCGTGGATATCCGTAAGAAAATGCTCAGTGCCCTTTGGCAGATTCAATATGGCTTCCAGGTTAATGACCTCCGTGGAAGCAGCCGCAACTGTGGGATACAGTTCCGAAAGACGCTCTAAATACCTTGTCTGCAGATCACTCATTGTTTCCTCCTCCCTGTAAATTCAATTATTACACAGCGCTTTTATTCCTTTGTCTCCTCCTGCTCCGACTCAGAAGCTTCCCTCAGGATCTCCTGCTGGCCGAACAGTTCTTCCTCCCTGCAACAGCGTTTGTCAACATAGGAGCGTTTCTCCTCATCTATATATCCAAGATTAAAATAATCCCCCGTGTTCACCGAAAGTTCTTTTTTAGCCAGAGACTTGCTTACATATATGGAAATGAACCTGTAAATCACCGCAAACAGAGGCACTGCTATAATCATACCCACGAATCCGAAGAGCCCGCCGAACAGCAGGATGGAAAACAACACCCAGAAACTTGGAAGTCCCGTGGAATCCCCCAGTATCTTCGGTCCCAGTATGTTTCCGTCAAACTGCTGTAATACCAGTATGAAAATGAGAAAATAGAGGCATTTCATAGGACTTACCAAAAGAATCAAAAATGCGCTTGGCACCGCCCCTATAAAGGGGCCGAAAAAGGGGATCACATTGGTTACGCCCACGATTACGCTGACCAGCAGAACATAGGGCATATCCAAAAACTGCAGGGCAAAAAAGCACATGATGCCGATTATGAGGGAATCCAGGAGCTTTCCCGTTATAAAACCGCCGAACACCTTATGGGCAAAACGGACCTCACTGATAATTTTGTTGCCGCGCTTTAAGTTTACCAGACTGTATACAATCTTTTTGGCCTGAGCCGACAGGGTATCCTTTATATTCAAAAAATATACCATCACAATGATACCAATCAGAATATTCTTCAGCACAGTCACCACATTAAACAGGCCGGTGGACACCTCGCTTATGATTTTAGAAACATTGGGGACCAGATCGATGGTGAGCCAGTTCTGAAACTCTGTCACAACCTGCTCGTAAACAGGCATTATATACTGCTCAAGTGTGGAATTTTCCTCAAAGATCCGCTCCACCCAAAGGTTCAGGTTGTTAATGTTTTCCCCAATGGTGGCCTGAAGTCCCATAATACTGTTGTAAATCTCAGGAAGTATCATTCTGCAAAGTCCCGCCACGATGGCAAACAGAACAACTAGGCTGGTGAGGGTGCCCGCCGCCTTTCCGATTCGATTCACCGTCTTTTCATTCTTAACCGCCTGAGACAGGTAATTGTCGGTCAATTCTTTCGTTTTATTATAGACGGGCAGCATCAGGTAGGCCAGAACTGCGCCGTAAATAATTGGCATCAGTATTCCCACTACCTTACTAAAAGCCCCTGCCACCAGATCAAAGCGGGACAGGAAAAAGCCAAAAGGCGACGCTGCAGGCGATCACAGACAGCGCTGTAATCCCCCAGTATATATAATTCTTAAATCTCACTCTTCTCATCAATTTTTCTCCCATGGTAAGATTATTCCGTTATTTTGGAAAAATATTCGTTTGCAGCCTTTTGTACCTGCGAGATCAAGTATATCATATCCTATTCTTTACAGCAATTAGTTTCCATCCAACGTTCCGCGGCAGCATCCGGCAGCCTATACACAATCGTGGCTTTTTGTGGTATGATATACCTTATCATAAAAACAGAGGTGATTAAAGGATGTCTTATATAATAAAAATGGCGCTGGACATCAAAGCCGGCTTTGAACCTCCGGCTCCCATGTCGTCGCCCATCGAGGGATACTGCGCCATCGGAACTGTTTCTAAAAATATGGGACTTCCCATGCCTGAGAAAAAAGATACGCTTTTTGAGATGCGTGAGCAGCTGACGGCGGATTTGGCGGGGAGGGAACCGGAGGAGGGGCGAATCAGAAAAATTCTCCAGATTCTTTTGAACTTTATCCGAAATGCGGACACTACGGACCAGATGATGGAGTATGTGGCCTACGGATACGAACAGGAATCCTTTCAGGGCGGTAAAAAGGGGTAAACGGCTGTTTACCCCTTAAAAATCTTGCTGTCCAAATCTGCAATTGTCACATGTTTCAATTCTTCCCGGCATTTCCTGTCCAGGTTCCTGTACATGTCATCCAGGATTCCCGCCATACCCGATGCTATGAGACAATCCATTTCTATATTTCCGCTTTTCCAGGAGGCAGATACAAAAGATACCTCAAGGGCATCTGCAATCATACAGAGATTCACCTTCTCTGCGTCTGCGCAGAAATGATAACCTCCGTCTATTCCCTCCTTTGTCTCTACAAATCCTGCCTTTTTCAGGCGGGCCAGAACTTTCCTCACCCTTGTAGGGTTGGTACAGACATTTTCCGCCACCATCTCGCTGGAAACCACCGTATTTTTATGGTTCAAAAATACTAATGCATGTACACCGATTGCAAACTCACTTGTCATTTGTCTAATCCTCTTTCACTGTTTCATATGGCCAGTCTATGATACCGCCAAAGTCATAAATCTGGGTATAGCCCAGTTCAACCAGTTTATCGGAGGCAGCCTTGCTCCTCACACCGGAACGGCAGTGAATCAGAAGTACGGCGTCCTTATCCTTCAAAAGATCAGGCTCCGTATCCCCAATCTCTTCATTGGGAATATTGACGGCTCCGGGAATATGACCCTCTTCGTACTCCTCAGGAGTGCGCACGTCCACAACCGTCGCTTCCTTCCCATCCATCATCTCCTTGGCTTCCTCGGGCTAATCTTATGATAGGCTGAAGCCTGCTGAGGCTGCGCGGACTGCTCCTGGGTTTTGGAGGACCGGATCTGCATATCCTCCTGGGTCTGAACCTTTGCCTGGGCGCATCCGGCTAAACTGAGCATCACAATTACTCCTATTCCTAATAATATCCTAAATTTCATATTTTTTCATCCTTTTTTTGCATTTTTCTTTATTTTATCCCCGGGACAACGCCCCTCCTCCCGGCCCTTGGGACTCTGCCGATACTGTGCCGCCCGCCGGCCCCTGGGACTCTGCCGGTTCTGTGCCGCCCGCCGACTCCTGGGACTCTGCCGGTTCTGTGCCGCCCGCCGGCTCCTCCTCTGCTTCAGGTCCTATGGGAATAATGGTTTCGGGATTTCCGCCTTCCGTTTCAGGATTTATAATACCTTCCTGAAGCTGTACCTCCTGGTTTCCGGGGGCAGTGGTATTGAGCTGCACCTGCCTGGTTTTTGCTTTATAGGAACTGTTATGAAGAGGCGTCTCCTCCACCAGTTCTCCGTTTTTCGTCACTACACGGTAGCTTTTCCATACAGAGCCCTTCTGTCCTTCCTCCACAACCTTTTCTGTTCCGTAGGGCAGTTCCGGATTCTCCTCATAGACAGGCTCCGGCTGTTCGATATCCCGGACCTTCTCTGAACGGATGCTTACTTCCACCCCTTCTTCCAAAACGGGAAGTCCCACTATGGACATTTTAAGTTCCAGACCCTGAACCAAAGCCCGGAGGACAACCGGGGTTTTACTTGTATTTACAAATTTCAAGTCAGGTCCCGCATAGCCGTCGAAGCTGACCATGGCGTCCTGCCCCTTCTCCACATAGGAGGGGGAAAAACTGTGGGCGTTCCGCTCTGTAGTCTTAAAACCTGCTTTTATAATGGAGTGGTACAAGGTGGTTGACACCTGGCATACGCCCCCTCCCGGTTCCTCTATGAGGACTCCGTTCCGGTAAGCTCCTGCAGGCTGGTAGCCCTTTTCGCTGGTCCTGTTCCCGGTGGCTCCGTTGAAGGAAAATTCTTCTCCCGGCTGCAGCACGCGGCCGTTGATTGCCTCTGCGGCCAGCGTCACATTCTTATTTCTGTTTTTATTGCTGGTCAGTTTGGTGGTAAATGTTCCTATAACTTTATATTGGGCTTTGGCCTGGGCCTGAGTGCGTTCTGGGGGAATGACTTTGAATGCCGCCTCTACCGGTTCTTTATAGTCCCCTGCCTGAATGCGCTCCATTATTTTTGCAGTCAGATCCTCTCTGTCCAGCGTTCTGCCCTCTTTCTCTTTTGAGTATTCATAAATTCCGGTGGCCGTATCGTAGGAGGCAACCACTGAATTCACAGGCTCCCTGTCCCACTTTCCGGCAAGAGCCGTCACCTGTTCCTGTACCGCCTCCTCCATACGCCGGTTATCAAATTTCAGTTCCAGATCCTCAGACGCCATATCAGGCGCCAGCCCCAGCAGGCGGTCAATCTCCTGCTCCACAGGATTCTTAAGCTCCTGCGTCTCCTCTCCTGCGCGGACCTGTAACGGCCCTGAATAGCGCCGGAGAAGAAGATCTCTGGCCTCCCGGGAGGAGAGGCCGGTGATGACGGTGTCCTCCACCTTTATCACTGCCGTCTCCCCGCCTGAATCCTTAACCGTCTCTTTGGTTCTTTCCAGAAGCTCAAGGGTTTCCTGTGCGCCGCTCCTTAAGGTCTGAGCTTCCGCTCCCTCAAAAACCGCCCGTTGCCTTCTCTCCATCAGGTGCACGCCGATTGCCAGGACTGCCACCGCCACCATTCCCGCCGCACCGGCGGTTAATCTCCTGCGGTTTAAGCGCCTGCCCGCCCTCCTTCTGCTCCTTCTCATGATTTTCGCTTTCCTTCCATTGTCTGCTCTATAATGCTTTTCATCATATCTTCACTCAGCTGTCCGCTGGCATACCCGAACACATTTCCATCTCTGTCTATCATAAATGTAGTCGGGTAAGAGAACACTCCGTAATTCATAAACTGTTCCCCTGTGGTATCCATCAGGACGGGATAGGTGTATCCGTTCTCTTCCAGAAACTTCTTAACGCCTTCCTCCGAGGTTTCTCCTCCAATGTTGGGCGAAGCCACGCCAAGGATGATGAGCGCATCATCGCCTTCTGTGTCATAAGTTTCATAAAGTTTCTGGATATCCGGCATTTCCGCACGACATGGCGGACACCATGTGGCCCAGAAATTCAGGAATATTGTCTTGCCCTTATAGTCGGATAAGGTGTGGGTATTCCCATACTGATCCGTCAGGGTGAAATCAATGGCAGGCAGGGTATTTTCCTCCCTGGGCGCTTGGTTTCAGCCGCTGTAGTCTCTTTTGTCCGGGCCTTTTTTGAATCGGGCACACTCTCTCCCACCATATTTTCTTTCATTTTTGGAAATTTCCGCATTTTCAGGCATGGTTTCCGGCTCCTGTGCATCCGGCTGCGGGCTTTGGGGCTGCGCCGCCTCCGATTTGGCTATCTGTTCTGTGGATATCTGGGATAAATAACCTGTTACGGAATTCATTTTCCCCGTAAACATCATTAATCCCATGGCAATCATCAGCACGCCTCCGGCCTTCACCGTATACTTCACCACGCCTCTGTGCTTTTTAAAAAGTTCCAGCAATTTGGTTGTAAAAAGTCCCACTGCAAGGAAAGGAAGCACAAAACCCAGGGTATACACCCCAATGAGCATAAAGCCCATAGCGGTAGTGCTGGCCGACGCGTCATAAGAAGCACGCTTGCCAATGCCGGACCCACGCAGGGAGTCCACGCAAAGCTGAAGGTAAAACCCATGGCAAAGGCGGTAACAGGCGACATCGCCAAGCTGTCCAATTTAAAAGGCAGCCTGTGTTCCCTGCCCATCACATTGGAGGTTCCAAGTATTCCCAGCTGGTACAGACCGAAGATAAACACCAGCGCGCCTCCGATTCTGGCAAACATCAGCTGATTGCTTTTAAAAAACTGCCCCAGGGCGGAAAAGCCAAAACCCAGAACAAAAAATGCAAAGCTGACGCCTAAGATAAAGAACAGCGTGTGCAAAATAACCTTTTTCCGATCATACAGCACAGTTCCGTCGGCCCCTTTTTTGGAGGTTCCTCCCGACAGATAGCTGATATACAGGGGTATCAGAGGAAATACGCATGGGGAGAAAAAGCTCACCAGGCCTTGTAAAAACACAGTTGCAACCGGTACACTGACATCCATAGAAAATCCCATTATTTCTCTCCTTTAAACGTTGAATAAGTCGTTAAATGCTTCGCTCATAGTCGGGTGGGTATATATCATATCTTTTAAAACAGTATATGGAAGTTTGGCGTCCATAGCCAGCTTCACCAGGTTGATCATCTCTGAGATTCCTCACAGAAAAGATGCGCTCCCAAAATCAGGCCTGTCTCCTGGTCGATAACTGCTTTCAAAAGCCCCGAAGTCTGTTCCAGAACCTGAGCCTTTGGAATAGCTCCTGCCGCCAGTTTTGCAATCTTCACCTGGTAACCCTTATCTCTGGCCTCCTGCTCTCCCATTCCCACTCTGGAGAAGGAGGATTTAAAAATACACTGTAAGGTACGGCTCCCCGTTCTTTTAAAGTATAACTTCCATCCCCAAGGACTGCCGACCGGACAATTCTGAAGTCATCCAGGGAAATGTATGTAAACTGAAGTCCTCCCACCACATCACCCATGGCATAAATATGAGGCGCTGTTGTCTGCAGATGCTCATTGGTGACCACTCCGCCTCTGGCATTCAGCTCCACTCCTGCCGATTCCAGCCCCAGCCCGGAAGTATTGGGACGTCTGCCTGTAGCGGTAAGCACTGCGTCCGCTTCGAGCCGGATGATATCGCCGCCCTTCTTTACAGTAACAAGGGCGCTTCCCTCCTGGGATAATACAGACTGAACCGCAACCCCTGTCATCACATTTACGCCCCGGCTTTCCAGATTGGCTCTCACCCCATCGGCGATCTCCTCATCTTCTCTTGGAAGGAACCGCTGGCCGTCCTGAAGGATTGTGACCCGGCTGCCAAAATCGCCGTATATGGAGGCGAACTCCACACCGATGTAGCCGCCGCCGATGATGACCAGGCGTTCAGGAAGTTCCTTCAGATCCAGCAGCTGCTCGCTGGTATACACATATGGATTTTCCTTTAAACCCTCAATAGAATGAATAAAGGGCAGGGACCTGTATTTAAAAATATCTGCGCTCCCTCCAGGACTGTGGTTCCATCCTCTGTGACCACTTCAACCTCATGAGGCGAAAGCATCTTGGCGGTTCCGGTGATTACCGTCACATTGGGCGTATTCTCAACCTTCTGTAAGTTTTTCCCTCTGAGACGCTCTGTGAGAACCGCCTTTCCCTCAATCGCTTTTGCATACAATGCTTTCTTTTCTGAAAAATCTTTTTCGGAGCAGTTTGCCTCTTTCGCCTTATGTACCAGGAATTTAGTCGGAATACATCCCACATTGATACAGGTGCCCCCGTACATTTTAGATGACTTTTCAATTAGAACCGTACGTTTCCCAGCCGCTCCCAGAGCCGCCGCCAGTGTTTTTCCTCCCTTGCCGAAACCGATGATGATTACATCATAATTTTTATCCAGATTCTTCATAAGTATACCTCCATTAGGTTGTTGTTGTTTGATTTTTTCAATTACTGTGATTTTTTTTAATACAGTTCATACTGTAACTTTATCAGATACAATTAAGATTGTCAATGATTTTCACATTTTTTTCATATTTTCTTTTTCGGAAGGGAATGGATAAAGAAGAACCTTTGAATTATTACAGTTAAAACAGAGAAATCAAGGCGCCGTCTGAACTGTTACAATTATTCAAAATTATTTTTAAAAACTTTGACAATTTATGGTTGACATTCACGCCTATTTGTATTATACTACCAGAGGTATCGAGGCGTGGCTCAGTTTGGTAGAGCGCTGCGTTCGGGACGCAGAGGCCGCGTGTTCGAATCACGTCGCCTCGATGTTACTTGGTAAGGCCTGATGGTCAAGCGGCTAAGACGACGCCCTCTCACGGCGTAAACCCGGGTTCGATTCCCGGTCAGGTCATGGTGATAAGGTTGTTGCCCAGGCAGCAGCCTTATTTCATCCAATGAATAGCAATATCCGGATGCCACTGTAGCGCAGTTGGTAGCGCAACGCATTCGTAATGCGTGGGTCGCCGGTTCGAGTCCGGCCAGTGGCTTTGAAAAACCCTTGAAGAATCAAGGGTTTTTCTTTTTTGTGCATATGTTTTTCATTCACATCCTATAAGACGGCCGCTGCCGAAAATCCTAAATCATCCAGAATCTCCACAGCCCTGGCTTCACAGTCGGAGCCGCCGTCAATGGTTACGGTTTTTGCCGCCAGATCCACCGTGTTCTTAATATCTGCCTCGTCCAACCCTTTTTTAATTCTGCTTACGCAGCCCTCGCACATCATTTCCTCGCACTTAAATGTTTTCATTTTGCATTCTCCTTTTCATTGTTTATTCTTATTCATAAATACTTTTATAATCATAGTTTGTGTAAAACTCCGTGATTGTATTAAAATACACTTCTGCATTTTCCCTGGTCAGCAGATTCTCCCCCTGTGCCATCCAGACAAGAAGCTGGTCCCCCACTTCCTCAGAATAGTGGATTACATCCATATAATTGTCCAGATTACAGATGATGTCAAATTTATCGTCAAAGGCAAAGAGCCGGATATTGTCACATTCCAGCAGCATCTCGGCAGTCATCCTGAGAGCCTTCAGTTCACGCTCCAGACCGCCCTTGGCTATGAGTTCGCTGTCCCAGTATCCGATGCTGTAGGGCGGGATAAGGCAGTAAAAGGTCACCTGGGGATTGGCTTTTGCAGTTGCCAGCACATTCTGCTCCAGATTCTCAGCCAGCCGCTGTCTGTCCTCCTCCGTAAACTCCACAGCAGGAAGGTTCCCGCTCTGTCTGCCATACGTTTTAAGAACAGCCTCTTTCCCCCACTCCCGCTCCGGCGCCCAGTGCATGTATTCGTCAAAGGTAGTAGTGCGTCCCCCTGATTTGGTGAGATTCAACACACCGCGAATATTTCCAAATATTACCTCTTTATTCCATATGTAATTCACATCATTCCACGGATTATTATCTGTCAGATACTCTGCCACCGGCGCCGTTGGGTTCCAAGCGTCCTTATCATACATCAGGAAACTTTTGTCCAGGCTCCTGAATACGATTCTGGTGTCCGGATTGTAGGCCAGGGCCCGCCTTACGGCTTCGTCCACCTCTTTGTAATACCCTCCGCCGAAGGGTATCTTTATGGATCTGACTTCAAACAGACTGTCAAAGAGGGAGCTCTTAAAATTCTCCGTCATTGAAGTGCCTGTGAGCACCGCGTCATAGGTGAAATGGCGGCTGATTCCGTCATTTTGATAGCGCTCGCTGTCAATGGGATAGGCCAGCTCTTTTAACGGTCCGTGATAATGAAAAAACGGGTCTACCACAACGGTAACCGCCCCAAAGGCTGCTAAAAGCGCCAGAGTCCCGGCCAGGGTAAATCCCAGCCATCTTCCGTATCCGCCCTTCTCCTGCTTCTTCTCATCCTGCATAAGCAATACCTTCTCCCTGCAACTCTGTATTAAAACTGAAAATAAATAAAAGTGGATATCCCGGCCAGGGAAATCACAGACCAAACCAGGAGGACAACGGTCCCCAGGCCCCGCAAAAGGGTTGGCCTCAGATTCACTTCGCTCATATTTTTTGTATTCATTACCAGATGAAGGGCCAGCCCGTACATGAGCATCACCGTCATAATTCTGTGGTTCTGCAGCACAAGGGGAAGTTCCACCATTTTAAAGCTTTCAATAAATCCCGGACTCAGCTGCATATTGCCGAACCAAACCAATTTTTTTATAAACTCCTTTGCCTGAGAAATGCTTTCCGACCGGAATATGACCCAGGCCAAATTTACAAACAGGAAGGTTGCCATCCACTGAAACGCCCCGTGGAGCTGCCGCCACTGCCTGTCAAACATGCGGTTGAGGGATTGTGCCAGGCCGTGGACAAGGCCCCACAGTATGTAGGTCCAGTTAGCTCCATGCCAGAGTCCGCTGACCAGGAATATAACCATAATATTTATATAGGTACGCAGCTTCCCCTTCCTGCTTCCTCCCAGAGGAAAGTAAATGTACTGCCGCAGAAAGCGGGTCAGCGTCATGTGCCAGCGTTTCCAGAACTCCACAGGCGACAGCGCCTTATAAGGGAATCGAAATTCCCGGGCAGGACGATATTAAACATTTGAGACACGCCCATAGCCATGTCACAGTAACCGCTAAAGTCAAAATAGAGCTGGAAGGTATAAGCGGCCATGACCATAAACGCATCTGTGGCGCTTAAAGCGGCTACCTGTGAAAATCCCCAGGTCACGGGAGCTGCAAAGAACTCCGCCAGTATCACCTTCTTAAACAGGCCCGCAGACAGAACCATAAGCCCCTTTGCCAGGTTCTCCCCCCGGGGGATATGCCTGGAGCTCTCACCAAGCTGAGGTATGAATTCCCCATGGAGCAGTATTGGCCCATGGCGATCTTCGGAAAATATACCGTAAAGATCACATAGTCCAGCCATCTGTATCCGCCTGTCTCCCCGCGAAAGGAATCCACCAGCCATGCAATCTGCTGAAAAGGTGAAAAAACTGATCCCTACAGGCAGGAGGATCCTGGTCAGAGTAAGATCCTGTTTCAACAGCAGGTTCAGATTCTCCAGAAAGAAGTTATAATATTTAAAATAAAAGAGCAGGGCTACATTAAGAGCAATGCCAAAGGCCAGAAGCCATTTTCTCCCGACAGGGCCCCTCTGTCCTCTCTTATGCCCAAATGCCTCAGGGCAAAGCGCCCTGGAGATCCCCCAGTTAAAGGCAGCGCTTCCTAGAATCAGGAGCAGATACCAGGTATTTCCCCATGCAAAGAACAGCAGGGAGGCCGCAGCCAAAAACAACCTGGCTGCGCTCCCTTTTCCGGCCCGGTACAGCCCGAAATACCCCGCCAGGTAACCGGGAGAAACAAGAGCAAAAACAAGTAAGAATTAAACTGCATAACAATCGGCTTCCTTTATCATCGGTAATTTTAAGAATGCGCCTACTTCATCATCTTCTGAAGTATCCTGCACAGCTCCTCCACCGTGGCGTCGCTGTCTCCTGATTTGATATCATCCACCACGCAGCTTTTGATGTGATGCTCCAGCAGCACTTTGTTAAAGCTGTTGAGGGCGGCCTGGACGGCAGCCACCTGGGTGATAATGTCCACGCAGTAGCGTTCATCCTCCACCATGGCCTTGATTCCCCGGATCTGTCCTCAATTCGGTTCAGGCGGTTCATCAGCCCCCGCTCCTCCGACACTTCCCGGTGTTTATGGCGGCAGCTGCAGCTCTCCTCGTATTCCATACTTCATCTCCTTATTCATGTTCACTGAGCCTGTTCTTCCCGGAATTACAGCTTCACATTCTTAAGACGCAGGGCATTTCCCACCACGCACACGGAACTCAAGGACATTGCAAAGCCTCCCAGCATAGGGCTTAACAGCGGCCCTCCCAGCAGATACAGCACGCCGGCCGCCACTGGAATTCCCAGGGAATTGTAGAAAAAGGCCCAGAACAGATTCTGCTTAATATTGCGGATGGTCGCCTTGCTCAGCTTGATGGCCCGGTACACATCCATCAGATCTGATTTCATCAGCACTACGTCTCCTGACTCCAGGGCGATATCGCTGCCGTTTCCTATGGCGCAGCCCACATCGGCCTGTACCAGGGCAGGCGCGTCATTAATACCATCGCCTACCATCATAACGGATTTTCCTTCTTTCTGCAACCTGTTTACAACTTCCGCTTTATCTTCCGGCAGAACCTCAGCCACCACTTTATCCACATGAGCCAGCTTTCCGATGTATTCCGCCGTCCTCTGGTTGTCGCCTGTGACCATGTAGACCTGAACGCCCAGACTCTTAATCTTCTCTACCGCCTCCACACTGGTGTCCTTGATGGTGTCGGCTACGCACACCAGTCCTGCCAGACGGCCGTCTATTACAACATACATAGGGGTTTTGCCCGTATTTGCATACCGGGCTGCAGTCTCTGTGGTTTCCCCGGAAGCAGGCACATTCAAGTGCTCCAACAGACGGCGGTTGCCCACTGCCACCTTCCAGCCTTTCCAGGTGGTCACAATACCCGTTCCTGTGATGCTCTCAAACGCCTCCGGCATCACAAGCTCCATCTTTTTCTCTCTGGCTGCCTCCACAATGGCCTGGCCCAGAGGGTGCTCCGACATCTGCTCACAGGAGGCAGCAATCCAGAGGAGATGCTCTTTTTCCTCCCTGTCTCCGGGCGTCCCCTCTCCGGCGGCCTCCGGCTTTTCCAGCTTCCAGACCTGTTCCACAACAGAACCGCAGATAACGCTCACATCCGTCACCTTGGGCTTTCCCTCGGTGATGGTTCCCGTCTTATCCAGTATCACCGCATCCACCTTGTGGCAGACTTCCAGGGCCTCGCCGCTCTTGATAAGAATGCCGTGGCCTGCTCCCACACCGGTTCCAACCATAATGGCAGTAGGCGTAGCCAGCCCCAGCGCACAGGGGCAGGCGATAACCAGCACCGCCACAAATATGGTCAGCACAAAGGCCAGATCCTTGCCGCCGAATATCCACCACAGCAATGCAGCGGCCAGTGCGATGCCCATGACCGCAGGGACAAAATAGCCGGCCACCTTGTCTGCAAGTTTTGAGATAGGCGCTTTCTTTCCCTGGGCGTCCTCAATCATCTTAATAATCTTGGAAAGGGTGGTGTCGCTTCCCACATGGGTAACCTCCACCTCCATGGCCCCGTTGTAATTCATACTTCCGCCTATAACACGGTCCCCCTCCTGCTTCTCCACAGGTATGCTCTCCCCTGTGAGCATGGACTCGTCCACGCTGCTGCTTCCTTTCACAAGGACGCCGTCCAGAGGGATCCTGCTGCCGGGTTTAATAAGGATATGCTGCCCAACGCTTACAAGGGCCGTCTCCACCTCCCGCTCCGCGCCGTTCTCATAGAGAATGGCCCTGTCAGGAGCCAGCTCCATCAGCTTGCGGATAGCCTCTGAAGTCTTTCCCTTGCTGCGGCTCTCCATAAACTTTCCAAGCATTACCAGCGTCACAACAACAGCCGCAGACTCATAGTAGAGCTGGTGTGCCTTCATGTGGTCCCCGGGTATTCCTATGGTCATTACAAGACTGTAGATAAATGCGCTGCCTGTACCGATGGCAACCAGGGAATCCATATTGGGATTGCCCTTTAGCAGAGAGCGGATGCCCACCACGTAAAACTTCCTGCCGCATATAAGAATGGGAATCGTAAGTATCAGCTGTGCCAGGGCAAAATTCAGAGGCGCCTTATCCATCTCCATAAAAGCAGGCAGCGGCAGCGTAAAGGGCAGCATGTGTCCCATGGAGATATACAGAAGAGGCACTGCAAAGCAGACAGCCGTAACCACCCTTCGTCTCACTGCCTGAAGCTGCTCCTCCTGCTGCCTCCACTCCTCTTCCTCCTCCCCTTTGCCCTGTTCCTTCTCCAGGATGGGACTGGCAGTAAATCCCGCCCTGGAAACCTTCTCGCATATCATATCCGGCGTCACCTGTGCTTCGTCATAGGTGATCACCATACGGTTGGTAGTCAGGTTCACATCACTGCTCTCCACCCCCGCCAGCTTCCTGGTCACCCGCTCCACTGCGCTGCTGCATGCGGCGCAGGACATCCCATCTATATGATACTGTTCCGTCTTCATATCTTTCACTCCTTTCCTTATACCCCCATAGGGTATATTTGGATTATACGGCACTAACTGACTCTTGTCAATACCTTAGTATACCCCAAAAGGAAATTTTTTCTCATACAGCTTCGGTCCATTTCCCGCAAGCGCTCTTAGACGCCCTCCAAACTCCCGGGCAGCACGCTGAAATCAGACCTCCACGAAAAAAAGAGCCGGGCGTTCCCGGCTCCCATATTCATAGGCCTATTCTATTTCAAAAATTTGGACACGTAACCCTGAACAAAAATAATCAGCACAACAACCGGAAGGATATAGCTCACATAGATTCTCGTCCACTGGGGGAATTTCACCCCTTCCCCCTCGTTGGCCTCAGCCAGGAAGTTCTTAAAACCCCAGCCATATCTGCTGGTACAGAAAAGCAGATAAAGCACGCTGCCGATTGGCAGCAGATTATTGCTGAGAATAAAATCCTCCAAATCCAGCACAGTGCTGCCGTCTCCCAGAGGCATAAAGCCGCTCCAGAGATTAAAGCCAAGGACGCAGGGAATGGACAGTATAATGACAGCGATTATATTGCAGGCCGCCGCTTTCTTCAGGCTGCAGCCCGTCAAATCCGTGGCGAAGGATATAATATTCTGGAACACTGCAATAATGGTGGAAAATGCCGCAAAGGACATAAACATAAAAAACAAGGTCCCCCAGACTCTTCCCCCTGCCATATGGTTAAATACATTGGGCAGCGTAATAAATATAAGGGAAGGTCCTGCCGTAGGTTCTATTCCGTAAGCAAAGCAGGCCGGAAAGATAATCAGGCCGGACATAAAAGCAACCAGGGTATCCAGTATGGTAACGCTGACCGCCTCCCCTGTGAGGCTGCGCTCCTTGCCGATATAGCTTCCGAAGATGGCAAGGGCTCCGATGCCGATGCTCAGGGTAAAGAAAGACTGTCCCAGCGCAGCAAAAACCGCGTCGCCGATACCGGCGTCAATCATCTTGTTAAAGTCCGGTTTCAGATAGAACTCCAGCCCTGGCGCTCCTCCTTCCAGAATCATAGAGTGGACGGCCAGAACTACCATCAGCATCAGCAGGCAGACCATCATCACTTTTGTGATGCGTTCAACGCCTTTCTGCAGGCCCATGGCGCAGACGCTGAAGCAGAGAACCACCACCGCCGCCATAAAGACGCCCATAAGTCCCGGATTTCCCAGCATGGCGCCGAATTCTCCTGAAACCGCATCTGCTCCCATGCCGGCAAAATCGCCTTTCACCATTTTAAAAAAGTACAGGAGCATCCAGCCTCCCACTGTGGTGTAAAACATCATAAGCAGGTAATTGCCTGCCATGGCAATATATTTGTTCCAATGCCACCTGGTTCCCTCAGGCTCCAGCACGTCAAAAGACAGAGCCGCGCTCTTTCGGCTGGCTCGTCCCACCGCAAACTCCATTATGACAATGGGCAGGCCCAAAACCAGCAGAAAAACCAGATATACCAACACAAAAGCCGCGCCGCCGTATTCTCCTACAATATAAGGAAACCTCCACACATTCCCCAGCCCGATGGCGCATCCTGCAGATATGAGAATGAAGCCCAGCCTGGAAGAAAATTTCTCACGCTCCATGGTATCTATCCCCCAATTCGTTAATTTATCCTGAATCCGGCTATCCCGGGTTCAGGGCTTAAGAAAGAGCCTTCTCACAGAGGACTCTCACTATACTAACATATTATTCAAAAAATAGCAACAATCACTAAAAATCAAACAATGACAGCTGATTGGATCTGGGCAGGTCCATCAGCAGCCCCAGATCCGACATAAGTGAGCAGATGGTGCCGTTAACCTTGGTGCGGTTGCTGAAATCCTCCACAGACAGAAACTGCCCGTCCTTCACCGCGTCCACCACCGCCTCCGCAGCCTTCTCCCCCAAGCCGTCCAGGCTGTTCAGCGAGGGCATCAGCTTGCCGTCGATAATCTGAAAATCTCTGGCCTTGGCCTTGTAGATATCCAGAGGAAGAAACTCAAAGCCTCTGGCATACATTTCCTGTACAATACGCATATCGCGCATGGTATCCTGCTCCTTCTTGGACAAAGTATCGGCCCGTTTCTTGTAATCAGCAAGGTAGTACTCCAGCTTATCGCGGCCCTGACACATGATTTCATAGGAAAATGCGCTGGCCCGGATACTGAAGAAAGCCGCATAATAGGCCAGGGGATAGAATATTTTACAGTAGGCAATACGCCAGGCCATCATAACATAGGCCGCCGCGTGGGCCTTGGGGAACATGTATTTAATCTTTTTGCAGGACCAGATGTACCAGTCGGGTACGCCGTGGGCTTCCATCTCCGCCACCCACTCGTCCTTCAGCCCCTTCCCCTTACGCACGCTCTCCATAATGGTAAAGGAAAGGCCTTCCTCCAGGCCCTGGGCAATCAGGTATACCATAATATCATCTCTGGTACAGATAGCGGTCTGAATGGTGGCCTTCCCCTCCTGGATCAGGGTCTGTGCATTTCCCAGCCAGACGTCCGTACCGTGGGCCAGACCTGCAATTCTGACCAGATCCGAGAAGTACTTGGGTTTGGTGTCAATCAGCATCTGCATGGCAAAATCCGTACCGAACTCAGGCACGCCCAATGCCCCCAGAGGACAGCCGCTATATCCTCCGGCGTAATCCCCAGCGCCGCTGTACTCTGAAACAGGCTCATCACCTCGCGGCTGTCCAGAGGAATATCTTTCACAGGATCCAACCCTGTCAGATCCTGGAGCATACGGATCATGGTGGGATCATCGTGTCCCAGAATATCCAGCTTAAGCAGGTTGTGATCGATAGAATGGTAATCAAAATGGGTGGTTATGGTGGAGGTTGTCATATCATTGGCAGGGTGCTGTACCGGCGTGAAGGAATAGATCTCCTCCCGATGGGAAGAACAATGATACCGCCGGGATGCTGGCCTGTGGTCCTGCGCACGCCGACGCAGCCCTGAACAATCCGGTTGATCTCGCAATTCCGTTTTCTGGCGCCCCGCTCCTCGTAATATTTCTTTACATAACCAAAGGCCGTCTTATCTGCAGTGTGCCGATGGTTCCGGCCCGGTACGTCTGGCCCTTCCCGAAGATGACCTCCGTGTAATCATGGGCCTTACTCTGATACTCGCCGGAGAAGTTAAGGTCGATATCCGGTTCCTTGTCTCCCTTAAATCCCAGGAATGTCTCAAAGGGAATGTCAAAGCCGTCCTTTTCCAGGGGGGTTCCGCACACAGGGCAGGCCTTGTCCGGCATATCGCAGCCTGCCATGCCGGAGAATTTTTTCACCTCCTGGGAATCAAAGTCATAATACCTGCATTTGGGGCAGTGGTAATGGGGGCTTAAGGGATTTACCTCCGTGATGCCCGACATCGTGGCCACAAAGGAGGAGCCTACGGAACCACGGGAGCCTACCAGATAACCGTCCTCATTGGATTTCCATACCAGCTTCTGGGCGATAATGTACATAACCGCAAACCCGTTTGTGATAATCGAGTGCAGCTCCTTCTCCAGGCGGTCTACTACAATCCCGGGCAAATCCTCCCCATACATCTCGTGCGCCCTGTCATAGCATATCTTTGTCAGCGTCTTGTCGGAATCTTCAATAACCGGCGGGCACTTATCCGGCCGCACCGGAGCGATCCGCTCGCACATATCGGAAACCTTCCTGGTATTGGTCACCACCACCTCATACGCCTTGTCGGGCCCCAGATATTCAAACTCCTTCAGCATCTCATCCGTGGTTCTCAGATACAGGGGTGCCTGATCGTCGGAGTCCTTAAAGCCCTGACCTGCCATTATAATCCTGCGGTACACCTCGTCCTGTGGATCCAAAAAATGCACATCGCAGGTGGCGCAGACCAGCTTGTTAAACTGGGTTCCCAGATCCACGATCCGTCTGTTCAGCTCAATGAGATCCGCCTCCGACTTTACCGTACTTTTTTCATCCCTGAGCATGAAGCCGTTGTTGCCTAAGGGCTGGATTTCCAAATAGTCGTAGAAATTCACAAGCCTTGCAATCTCCGCGTCAGGGGCGCCTCTCAGCAGGGCCTGATAGAGTTCGCCCGCCTCACAGGCCGAGCCGATGATCAGGCCTTCCCTGTATTTATTCAGCAGGCTCTTGGGAATACGCGGCCTTCTGGCGTAGTAGGTGAGGTGGGACCAGCTCACCAGGCGGTACAGGTTGATGCGCCCAATATCATTTTTCGCCAGGATAATCACATGGTTGGTGGGCAGTTTCATGATTGTTGCCGTATCCATGGCATTGAGGGAATTGAGCTGGTCTAAGTCCTCCACATCCCGCTCCCTGAGCATTCTCACAAAGCTTCAAAGATCTCCGCCGTAGCGCCTGCATCGTCCACAGCCCTGTGATGATTCTGCAGGGAAATATTCAATGCCTTGGCAACCGTATCCAGCTTAAAGCGGTTCAGGTTTGGAAGCAGAAGCCTTGCCAGAGTCACCGTATCCAGAACCGTAGGGGCGAAATGCAGCCCCTGTTCTTCCGCAAAATGGCTAATAAATCCCACATCAAAGCTCGCATTATGGGCTACAAGGACCGCATCCCCCACAAACTCCAGAAATTTCGGCAAAATCACATCGATTTTTGGGTGAGGAAGCACCATCCCGTCATTTATTCCCGTCAGCTTTTCAATGTCGAAAGGGATGGGCTCATCGGGGTTCACAAAGGCTGAGAAACGATCCGTAATTTTGCCGTCCTCCACCTTCACAGCTCCGATCTCTATGATTTTATTCTTCTTTGGGCTGAATCCCGTAGTCTCAATATCGAATACCACAAACGTGTCTTTGAAGCTCTGGCCCCCGGAATTCTCCACCAGCTGCTTGGTGTCGTCCACCAGATACCCTTCCACTCCATAGATAATTTTAAAGGCGTCTCCCTTCTCCAGAGCGTGGTTGGCATCCGGGAAGGCCTGGACACAGCCGTGGTCCGTCACCGCCACAGCAGGCATTCCCCACTGCCTGGCCCGTTTGATGATGCTCTTTACCTCGGATACTCCGTCCATATCGCTCATCTTGGTATGGCAATGCAGCTCCACCCTTTTTTCCAGGCTTGTATCCGACCGTTTGCTGGTAAAATCCTCGCACTTTTTAATTCCCATTATGGAACCCAGGGTCAGCTCGCCGTCAAACTTGTCGATGGTAGTGACGCCCTTCGCTTTGATAAACATCCCTGCATTGATTAAGGACTTGACATCCTGGAAAATCTCAGGACGGATAAACATTTTCACTGTGATCGTGTCTGTAAAATCGCTGATATCAAAGGTAAGAATGAACTTACCGCTGCGCAGCTCCCTGTTTTCACAGGTCAAAACCGTACCTCTGATTGTCACCTCTCCGATCTCGCCGTCAATCTTCTCGATCTCCATGGGTTCGTCCTCAAAGTCCCGTCCATAGAGCACATCCGGTTGTTGGACCGCTTTACAGCGTACTTTTTATCCTCACCGTTGTCCCTTTCTCTGCCCCAGCCCTTTCTCCCTCTGTTAAGCTGAGGAGCTTTTCTGCCGGCCTGGGCAGGGGAGCCGCTCTGAACCGGTCCCTGGGAGCCGTCTCCCGCCCCTCCCGATTCCGCCTGGGCCATAAGCATATCCCAGGGCGCCCGTCGGGGGCCCCTGTTCCGGGATCCATAAAACCATCTCCGCCGCCGCTTCCGGCGGCTCCCGGCAGATTCCCTCCGGCCGTCTCCAGCCCCTGGCCTGCAGCAGCCCCCAAGGCCGTCAGTTCTTCCCTGTGATTCCTCCAGTAGATGGCCTGGGCTTCCCGCTCCATCTTAAGCTCCAGCTGCCGCCTTCTCTCATTGCCCTGCGGAGGAACAAAGGTAAAGCGCACCTCCACAGGAAGGCCGCAGCGCTCTGCAAAAACCTTTTCCAGAACCCGCTTAAGCTCGCCCGTCCTGTCCTTGTTGACCATGGTATCCTCCACAGAGAGAACCATCACATCCTCTTTATCAAATGTTATCTCTGCCTTTCGGAACATGCTGTATTCGATAATACTGTAATTTTTTAATTCCAGAAGCAGGCTGTCCTTATACATACCCAAGAGCTTTTCCGGGGTGTACTGATCCGAAAGCCTGTATTTTTCCTGTATTTTAACAGCCACCTGCTTGTCCGGAAACAGCTGGTCTTTTATGCCCCGCTCCAGGTCATAAATATTTTGTTTATGTATCAGCCTGGGACTCTTTAAATAAATGCGGATAGAGCTTCTATCCCTGGTGGTGGTAACCTTCTCCACCTGAACCAGACCTAAAAGCTCTTTTAAGGGTTCCGCTATCGTAAGTGTTGGAAATACTTCCAGAAAATTCTTTACCATATATCCTGCTTCTTTCTCTTGTAAAACGATTCTCTCATAGACAGCAGTTCTTCTCTCAGGGCGTTCAGGAGCTCAGCCTCAGGCAGTTTTTTGACAACCTCGCCCTTTTTTATCAAAAGCCCCTCGCCCTTGCCGCCTGCAATACCCACGTCGGCCTCCCTGGCCTCCCCGGTCCATTGACTGCACAGCCCATTACCGCCACCTTGATGTCCAGATCGTCAAATTCCGCCGCCATTGTTTCCACCTGGTTTGCCAGTCCAATGAGATCAATGGAGGTTCTGCCGCAGGTGGGGCAGGAAACCACCTCCACGCCGCCCTTTCTCAGGCCGAGAGCTCCAAGAATCAGCTTCGCCGTCTTTATCTCCTCCACCGGATCCCCCGGTGAGGGAAACCCGGATGGTATCCCCGATCCCTGGTAGAGCATTATCCCCAGGCCAACGGAAGACTTTATGTTGCCCGCATTTACAGTTCCAGCCTCCGTAATCCCTATGTGGAGGGGATAGGAGGTTTTTTCTGCAATCATTTCATGAGCCTTAATACACATCATCACATCCGAGGACTTGATGCTGATAACCAGATTATCATATCCCAGCTCCTCTATAAGGGCCGTCTTATCCAGAGCGCTCTCCACCAGCCCCTCTACCGTGACCCCTCCGTACTTTTCCAACAGCTGCTTTTCCAGAGAACCGCTGTTTACGCCTACCCGGATGGGCACTCCATACTCCCTGGCCTTATCCACAACCGCTTTTACCCGCTCTCTGCTTCCGATATTGCCGGGGTTGATCCGAATTTTATCTGCGCCGTTCTCAATGGCTGCAATGGCCAGTCGGTAATCAAAATGAATGTCCGCCACAAGGGGAATGTGGATCTCCTTCTTAATCTCCCGCAATGCAAGAGCCGCCTCCATGGTTGGCACTGCCACACGGATGATATCGCAGCCTGCCTGCTCCAGACGGAGTATCTGGGCGGCTGTCCCCCTTATATCCTCAGTCTTTGTATTGCACATGGACTGAATCAGAACCGGGCTGCCGCCGCCAATGACCCTGCCGCCGATATTTATCTTCTTCGTATCCCTTCTGGACATAGCAAAGCACTCCTTAACCGAATAATTTACGCACGTCGTTAAACAAAAGCAACACCATAAGCCCCAGAAGAACCATCATCCCTGCCATATGGACCATGCCCTCCTTCTCCCTGTCTATGGGTTTCCCCCTGACCGCCTCCAGAAGGAGGAACACCAGCCGTCCACCGTCCAGGGCCGGAATGGGAAGGAGATTCATCACGCCCAGGTTGGAGCTCAGAAGAATGGTAAGGTTTATGAGAGTCAGAATCACTGCTGAAATGCCGTAGGGAACCGTCTCCTCCACCGTAGTATCGATTGTATCCACAATCCCCACAGGCCCGCTGATATCATTCATGGACACCATACCATTGAACATCATGCGGAAGGTGTCAAATACATAATGAATCCAGAATTGTACCTCATAAGCGCTGTAAGCCATAAGCTGAACCGGATTGTTAAGAGGATAGTTTCTGCCGTCAAACTCCACTCCCAACATATAGGACTGATTCTCCTGGGAATAGACGGGCGCTATCTCCTTCACAAAGGTTTCCCTGTTTCCCGCCTCATCCGTCCTCCCCACCGTAACCTTTACCGTATCCTGGGGATGCGTGAATAAATACCAGTTTACATCCCTGAAGGAATGCACCCTTCTGCCGTTCAGCTTCACAATCTCATCTCCGGCCTGAAGTCCCGCCGCCTGCGCCGGATATCCGTCTATTACGCCACGGAGGGCGGTGCCTCCCCTGCCGTTTACTCCAATTAATATCATTGCAAGAAGAAATGCAAGGATAAAATTGAATACTGGGCCTGCCGCTACCACGGATATTCTGGCCCACACGGATTTACTGCCGAAGGCCTCCTCCTCATTGCATTCCTCGTCCTCCCCCACCATGGAACAGGATCCCCCAAAGGCAGTATTTTAAAGGAATACCGGGTGCCTCCCCGTTCAAAGCCAAAAAGCCTGGGGCCCATTCCCAGGGAAAACTCCAGCACGCCTATTCCGTTTAGCTTGGCAAATAAAAAATGGCCGAATTCATGAATCATAATAATAAATCCAAGTATCAGCACTGCTATAATTATGCTCACCTATATGTCACCCGTCTGTCTTACCTTTCTTTCATTATAGTGCCGTCACCCGTAAAAGGAAGGCCCTGGAATCCTGTCCGTAAGCCCTTGCTGCCGGAGGACGCCTTATGCCCGGGGTGGAGTTGAAAATTGCCGGCCGTCAATATAATCGTACGTCTCTTTCTCCGCCTCCAGTATCTGTTCCACCGAGGGGTTCTCAATGACCCGGTGTCCCTCCATGGCTCCCCGGATCAGCGATACAATTGAGAGGTAATCGATCTTCCGGTTCAGGAACAAAGCTACCGCTCTCTCGTTGGCCGCATTGAACACCGTCGGAAGGGAGCCTCCCCTGCGCCCCGCCTCGTAGGCCAGCTTGAGCCCAGGGAAATTCTCCATATCAGGTGTTTCAAAGGCAATCTGCGTCAAGGTTGTAAAATCCAGTCTTGGGCCCGGAAGAAAACGGCGCCGCGGATAGTAGAGGGCGTACTGAATAGGGAGCTTCATATCAGGCGTTCCCAGCTGTGCCAGCACAGCTCCGTCCTCGTACTCCACCATGGAATGAATCACGCTGGAAGGCTGGATAACCACCTGCACCTGATCCATATCCACATCAAAAAGCCAATGGGCCTCCATAACCTCCAGCCCTTTATTTACCATCGTGGAGGAATCGATGGTAATCTTCCGTCCCATAGCCCAGTTTGGATGCTTCAGGGCGTCCTCCGGCCTTACATCTGCCATCTGTTCCCTGGTCCATCCCCGGAAGGGCCCCCCTGAGGCAGTGAGAAGTATCTTGCGGATCCGGTTGCCCGCAGAGCCCTGAAGGCTCTGGAATATGGCGGAGTGCTCAGAATCCACAGGGAGAATCTTCACCCCTTTTTTCTCAGCCAGAGGCATGATGATATGACCTGCCGTGACCAGGGTTTCCTTGTTGGCCAGGGCGATGTCCTTGCCCGCCTCCATGGCCGCAATGGTGGGCCGGATGCCAATCATGCCCACTACGGCCGTCACCACCGTATCGGCTTCTGTGGAAGCCGCCGCCTCTGTCAGGCCCTCCATCCCCCAGACTACCTTTACATCCAAGTCTGCAACTGCAGTTTTTAACTCCCTGGCCTTCTCCTCACTCCAGAGGCAGGCCAGCTTCGGCTTAAATTCACGTATTTGTTCCTCCAGCTTTTGCACATTGCCGCCTGCAGCCAGAGCCGTCACTTCTATGTCCTTATTATACCGGACAATCTCCAGGGTTTGTGTGCCGATAGAGCCGGTAGAACCCAGAATCGCAATCTTCTTTATCATAACTTATATTCTCCCTATCCTGAAGAAATACTCTTTACCCCACCTTTATTTTAAAAATGTCAGCGCAAAGTAAATGGCCGGAGCGTGAATATCATACTGTCAAACCGGTCCAGAATCCCTCCGTGACCGGGAATCAGATGCCCGTAATCCTTAAAATTGTGATTCCGCTTGATCGCCGAGGCAGCCAAATCTCCAATTTGGGATATGACTGCAGCGATGGCACAGGCAATGGCGCAGACCATACGCGGCCTGTCTATGGCGGTCATGCTGCCGCCGAACATGGAAGCGTAGATAAAGCCAAGAAGGGCGGCCCCAACCACGCCCTCCCACCGCTCCCTCTATGGACTTCTTGGGGCTGAGTACAGGGGCCAGCTTATGTTTTCCCAAAAGCATGCCGCTGCAATAGGCACAGGTATCACAGCCCCAGGAGCTCAGGAAGATCAGCCACACCACATAAGCGCCGTCCTCCATAACTCTGGTCTGATACAGATAGGAAAGCATCACCGGCACGTAGCAGACGCCGAAAAAGGCTCCCGTGATTTCCTCTGTCTTGTACTCAGGAAATGTAAACACATAGAGGGCCATCAAAATCATGAGAGAGGCGACTACCATCAGTGTAACATATTTCTGTCCCTCCCACCACAAAATCCCATAATAGGAAACAGCGGTGGCAAAGCCCACAACCGCCAAAAAGCGTTTGTGGATTCCCAGTACCCGGTACAGCTCAAAAAGGCCGATAAGTGATATGAGAGCCGTAACTCCGAAGAGAAGCACGCCTCCCCGCCCTACAATGACAATGGACAGAAGAACCAGGATGATACCGCTTATTAATCGGGTCGTAAACATGGCCTTTTCCTCCCCCTACTTTACTCCGCCAAACCGCCGGTCTCTTTTATTATATTGCACAATAGCCTTTTCCAATTCCTCCTGATTAAAATCCGGCCACAGACAGTCCGTCACTACAATTTCCGTGTAGGCCAGCTGCCACAGAAGATAATTGGAAAGGCGGAGCTCCCCGCTGGTTCGGATAAGCAGATCCGGATCCGGCATCCCTGCCGTATCCAGATAGGAGCTGAATACAGCTTCATCTATCTGCTCCGGCAGAACCTTTCCCGCAGCGCAGTCAGCCCCAAGCTTTGCAGCGGCCCTGCGTATTTCATCCCTGCCTCCGTAATTCACCGCAATCACAAAGGTGAGTCCCGTGTTGTCCCTGGTCTGTTCCTCCAGGCGGTTGATGCCGTCTATAATATCCTGATCAAAGCGGCTTTTATCCCCGATCATCCTTACACGCACATTGTTGGCGGAGGCAATCTTCAGCAGACGCACCATATAGTAACGGAACAGCTGCATCAGGCTCCCACCTCCTGGCGGTCACGTTTCCAGTTTTCCGTGGAAAATCCATATACAGTCAAATACCGGATTCCCATTCTGGCCGCCGTCTCAACGGTTTTTCCACTGTGACACAGCCCTCCTTGTGCCCCATGGTTCTGGGAAGCCCCCGCTTCTTTGCCCACCTTCCGTTACCGTCCAGTATAAGAGCCACATGCTCCGGTATTTTCATATTTTCGTCCAATGCCATACTTCTATTTTCCGCCTTTCCTATGTAATGTACCCTCGGAATCTCTCCTGCACCTGCCTTTGGAGCTGATGTTTTGCCGGCCCCACAGAAATTTAATCAACGTACCTGCCCCGCAGGCCTCATAAATTGTGCACAGCTGACAAAAAATCATCCCGTAAAATCAGGCACAACGAGATTCCCGGCGTACATTGCAGCATACATAACACGTCAAACACCCCGCAGCAAGCTGCGGGGTGTTTGACCTCGCGGCAGTCGCCAGACGGACATGCGGGCATGTCCGCCCGGCTCGTTGCTCACGGGAATAAAAAGGAAGAAGTCTCCTGCCTCCTGTATTCGTTTTCAAGCTTAACCCCTAAACAGTCATGATCTCCTTGGTTTTGTCCTCAACAGCCTTGTCGATCTTCTCCACCATCTTGTCCGTAAGCTTCTGCATCTTTTCAGTTGCTTCTTTCAGATCGTCCTCAGACATATCCCCCGCCTTTTCCATCTTCTTAAAGGCTTCGTTGGCGTCGCGGCGGATGTTGCGGAGGGCAACTTTCGCTCCCTCTCCTTTTTCTTCACATCCTTGCTGACTTCCTTTCTGCGCTCCTCTGTCATCTCGGGAAATACCAGACGGATACAGTTGCCGTCGTTCGTAGGATTAATGCCCAGCTCAGAAGTCAGGATGGCCTTTTCAATGGGTTTCAAAAGCCCCTTTTCCCAAGGTTGAATCACGATCATGCGGGCCTCCGGCACAGACACGTTGCCAACCTGCTGTAAAGGTGTGGGCGTACCGTAATAATCCACCTTGATCTTGTCCAGCACATGGGGATTGGCCCGCCCTGCGCGATGGTGCCAAAATCGGATAACAGCACATCCAGAGTCTTATTCATTTTGTCCTCATACACTTTTAATTCTTCCATAAGTCCCTCCTGTTTATACAGCAGGCTTCACACATGTCCTGCCGCTTAATTTTGTTCTGTTTTCCGGAATTTACGCGGTTACAATGGTTCCGTTAATACGGCCTTGCATAGCGTTAGCAATTCCGTCCGGTTCGTTGAGGCTGAATACAGCCATAGGCATCCTGTGTTCCATACACATAATGGAAGCCGTCAAGTCTACCACGGCCAGCTGCTTTTGGATGACCTCCTCTATGGAGATGGTATCGTACTTCCTGGCAGCGGGATTCACCTTAGGATCACTGTCATATACGCATCGATGGCTTTTGCCAGAAGGATACAGTCCGCATCCATCTCAATTGCACGCAGGGCAATTCCCGTATCCGTTGAAAAATATGGATGTCCTGTTCCTCCTGCGAAAAATACTACAATTCCCTTTTCAAAATATTTACCTGCCCGGTCCTTGGAAAATAATTTTGTCATGGAACCGCACTCAAAAGGGGTCAATATCTGCGTCATCATACCTTCATTGCGGAAAATCTCAGACACGTAAATACAATTCATCACAGTTGCCAGCATACCGATCTGGTCTGCCTTTGTCCGGTCAATGGCGTCGCTGGTGCGTCCCCTCCAGAAGTTGCCTCCGCCAATGACGATTCCTACCTGTATACCTGCATCAACAGAAAGCTTTACCTGCCGGGCCACTTCCCTTACGGTTTCCTCATCAAAACCGGTTTTCTTAGGGCCCGCCAGGGCTTCTCCGCTTAATTTCAAGAACACTCGATTCATTTTCATAATGCCTTTTCTCCTTGTAGCAATATCTGCCGTTATTATATCATAGATAGCCAAATTTGCAAAGAAAATTAAATTTTTTTATGATTTTCCTGCTTTTTTCATACATCTCTCAAATTAAATTTGAGATTTTCTGCTATTTATATTATAATGAAGAAAATACGGTTTTGGAGGAGAGGATTCATGGGTTGGTTTCAAAACAAAAAAGAAACAGCTAAGGCTGAACAGCCAAAGCCACCGGTATTTACACCAAAAGACAAGGCGATGGAAGGGCGGAATGCCTGTTTAAGCCGGCTGGATTACATATTTCAAACACAAAACTCCAGAGGAGCAGTCCTGAAGCTTTATCTTGAAAATTTTAAGAGTCTGAATAAGACCTTTGGATATGAATACTGCGAGGAACTGCTGGCGCAGATTGCCGCCTATCTGAAGGAGATTTCAGAGGGGAATCTTTACCGCTACATCGGCGTTGAGTTTATATTGATTTTGGAACAGTATACGGAGGGGGGAGCCTCGGAGCTGGCGGAGGAGATTCTGGAGCGCTTTGAGCATGTGTGGAAAATACGCGGCGTAGATTGTCTCTGTTCCGCCCAAATCGGCATTTGTTCTTACCCCGGTCACGCCACAGATACGGACAGCCTCTTAAAGCGTCTGGAGCAGGCAGTTTCCGCAGCTTCCGACTGCGGCCCGAATCAGTCGGCCGTATATGACAGAGCTATGCATAACAGGGCCGTACGACGCCGGGCCATCGCCATGTATCTCCATACTGCCCTGGAGAAAAATGAGCTGGAAGTCCGCTACCGCCCTACCTACAATCTTAAGGAGGGCCGGTTCACAAGGGCCGACGCTTATATGAGAATTTTTATCCAGGGGATTGGCCTGGTGGGAGCAAGCGAATTCCTTCCCATAGCCGAAGACTCCGGGCAGGTTCGGGCAATTGGCTATTACGCCCTGGAGCACGCCGGGAGATGCATCGCAAAGCTGACGGCTGCCGGAAGGGAATTTGATTCTATCTGTATCGCCGTTTCGCCGGTTCTGCTGGTGCAGGAGGATTTTACCCAAAAGGTGAAGGAGGTTCTGGAAGATTACCAGATCCCGAAAGGAAAGCTGGCCCTGGAAATCAATGACAGCGCTCTGACCAGTGTGAATCTCAATGTGAATATTACCATGCAGGAATTGGCGGACATGGGTGTGGAGCTGGTTATGAATAATTTCGGTTCCGGCTGTGCGCCTGTGACCAGTATTCTGGATCTCCCCATCCATACAGTCAAGCTGGAGCGGATGTTCGTATGGCAGCTGGAGACTAATCCGCCTTCTGCTTCCATTGCCGGAGGCTGATACAGATGGCCAGGGAGCTGGGCATCCACATTATAGCCGAGGGTGTGGAGACAGAAAACCAGCTCCGGGTCCTGAATCGGTATGAGTGCGAATTTCAGCAGGGCTTCTATTATGCGCCTACAATGGAACTGAATGTACTTATGAAAGTTCTCGGCACCAAGCTGGAGGAATCCCGCACTTTGGTGGAGACAGAGAAACAGAAAATGGAGAAGCGGTAAAGTAAACGTCTGCCGCCGGAATTATGGTTCCGGGGCAGACGTTTTTAAACGGTTATTCGGCCTCCTGGGCCTTGTCTTCCACTACATGGATATGAGGATAAGGAATGGATATGCCTTCCGCATCAAAATTCTTCTTTATCAGCCTGCGGATATCACTGCAGGCGGTAAAATTATCATCTATGTTCTCTGTCCACACAGTGGCTTTCAGAGTAATTCCGCTGTCTCCAAGTTCCTTTACAGCTACATTTACCTTATTGCCCGTTTCCTTATCCTGCCGTATATCCACCACCAGAGGGTGGGTTGCGATGGTGCTGCGCATTACCTCTATGGCCTTTTCCAAATCGCTCTCATAGCTCACGGATATCTCCATGTAATTTCCTATATAATCGTTGTTATAATTGCTGTTTTCCACTATCGCTTTGTTGATCACGCTGTTAGGGATTATCATGCGGCTGTTGTGGTAAGTTCTGATAACGGTGTGACGCACAGTCATATCCTCCACAATCCCCGATATGCCCAGACTGCTTATGTTCACTTTCTCTCCCAGGTTAAAGGGCCGGGACCAGCTGAGCATGACTCCGCTGATTACATCTGCCAATACCTGCTGGGCTGCAAAACCGACGATGGCCACCAAAAGAGAGGAACTGGTCAGCAGGGTTGCACTGAGCGCCTTGGTTGTGGTAAACAGGCCGCTGACAGAGATACACGCAATAACAGATAAGATAACCTTGGACATACTTCTTAAAAATTTAATGTGAATCTGCTCTTTCCGCTTAAGAATCATTCCGAATATTTTGTTCAGGGCAAACATCCCTGCGCTCCACAGCAGTAAAATAACAGCTATGCTGATAATAAGATAGTTAACGTTCAATTTTAAAATCCTTTCCCTAAGGTTTTGGTCATTTTATCATAAAATATATATCTATGCAACGGCTTCCGGTTTTATTCATGGCGCTGAGGGCCGAAACAATCCGTCAGACCTGCTTCCTGTGCCGCATCCAGCCAATCCAGGCAGCCCTGGTTCCAGGCTTCCCAGGCTTTTTCATAACGCTTCAATGTCTCACCGTACGCAGTTTCCTCCTCCCACTCCTCCCCCAGCCAGACACGTTCCTCAGACTGCCGGGATCTCAGAAGTTCCTCCGCCTCCTCCGCCAGCCCTTCCACCGCCAGCCTCAGGCCCTCCAGGCGCTCCCTGGCCAGACGCATTTTCCAGTCCCTGTATTCAGTCTCTGTGGAAAATTCCCTAAGGCGGTGGCGTTCCGCCCTGGGTACGGCCCTGAGATCTGCTATCAGCGCCTGTTCCTCTGCTTTTATCTGTGCCGTAAGGGGCTGCCCTGCCTCTTCCCGCTCCTTCCGTTCCAGATAATGCTCGTAGCCGAAGGATAGTACATCACCGACTGATTCTCAAATATCAGCACAGCATCTGCCACCTGGCGTATAAAATACCTGTCGTGGGATACAAACAGCATCGTTCCCTTATATGCCCGGAAGGCAGACTCCAAAGTCTCCCTGGCCTGTATGTCCATATGGTTGGTAGGCTCGTCCAGTATCAAAAAATTCGGACGGCTCTGAAGGAGTTCACAGAGCGCCAGCCTGGCTCTCTCGCCGCCCGACAGGGCATTGACCTTTTTTCAGCCTCCCGGCCCCCGAAGAGATACGCTCCCAGCACAGCTCTGGCTTCCTTCTGGCTCAGCCCCGGAAAAATAGAGGTAAAATGCTCAAAAACCGACTGTTCCGAAGAGATTGCCCCGCTCATCTGGTCAAAATATCCGATGGTGGTACGGCTGCCCAGTGAAAATTCTCCTTTCAGCGGAGGGATTAGCCCTGCCGCCGTTTTTAAAAAGGCGGTCTTTCCTGCCCCGTTTGGACCCAGAATGGCTATCTTTTGGCCGCGGCGGATGCGGAGGGTGATCTCCAGGAGCATCTTGTCATACCCTATCTTTAAATGCTCCGATGTAAATACCCACTTGCTGCCCGGCATGGCAGGTTCTATATCACCTGTAAATATATGAACCTCGTCCTCCACAGGCTTGTCCACCCGCTCCATTCGTTCCATGGATTTTCGTTTGGCTCTGGCAAAGGAGGCTTTGTTGGGTTTGTGCTTGAACCGCTCTACCAGACCTTCCAGTCTGGCTATCTCCTCCTGCTGGCGCTGGTAAGCCTTTTTCCGAATTTCAAGTTGTTTGAGTTTCTCCCGGCGGTATCCGGTATAATTGCCAGGATAACGCGTGAGCGTCTTATGGGCCAGTTCGTACACCACATCTGCCGTCTGGTCCAGAAAGAAGCGGTCATGGGATACCATAACCACTGCTTTCGGATAGACTTTAAGATACCCCTCCAGCCACCGGCAGGCGGCGATGTCCAAATGATTGGTAGGCTCATCCAGGAGAAGGATATCCGGCTTTTCCAACAGCAGGCGGATTAATGCGATCTTAGTCTGCTCTCCTCCGGAAAATTCGTTAATGCTCTTTTTTTGTCCGCCTTCCTGAAACCCAGGCCCGTGAACAGGACGTCAAACTCCCGCTCATACTCAAACCGCTCCCGCTCAAAGGTATTTTTAAATGGACAGGCCTCCAAAAGCAGTTCCTCCACTTTGGGGGAACCGTCAGCAAATGCCTGCTGGGCCAGCATTCCCACCGTTACCTGCCTGGAGTACAGGATACCCGGCCCTTCCCGTTTATCGTCCCGGTCCAGGGGAAGTTCCCCTGCAATTACCTTCAGCAGGGTCGTCTTGCCCGCCCCATTTTTCCCACCACCGCAATCCTCTCATTCCCCCGTATTTCAAAGTTTATATGAGAAAGTATCAGGGCTCCCCCTGCAGTGACGGTTCCGTCTTTAATCTGATATAGCATGTCTGTCAGCTTCCTTTTTTCAATATCCCGGATTGCTACTCCAGGCAGTCTCTTTCTGCTGCTATCATATATGGCAACAGTTCAGGACGGCGATTAGACGGGCAAGAAGATGCGCCGTGCTGAACAGTTACCATATATGGAAAATAATGCGGTGTCCATCATATTCCGGCGTACAGATTAAGGAGGAGACAGACCGCCCCTTTTTTCGGAACTGCCTGCCTCCTGTTTACACGATTATAGCGTTAATCATTATCCGGCATAAGTCTCACCGTAACCATAATGTATTTGATAAATTCGCCGTCCTTTAGTTCAATGTCCTCTATATGGGTCTGGGGAGGGAACTCATAGGTTTTCTCTTCCAGCTCCAGGTAGAGCCAGTTATAGGCCGCCTCCCTGGCATGCTCCACCGCATCTTCCAAATCCGGGCCGTCGGCCTCACAGCATTCCAGGTCCGGAAACTCTACATGAAAACCCTTATCCCCTTTATGAGGCGTAAATACCGCAGGGTAAGTAAATGTCATAATTCTTTCCTCCAACATTAATAAGCAATACCATTATAAACTTATTTTCTCCCTTTGTATAGCTTTTCATGGCAGTAATTTTTGGATGTTCAGGTAATTTTACCGGGACTTATCTATTTAAAGTTAACTTCGTTTATCTTTAATATTCCTCCCGGATAGATGGTGGATTCTACAGAAAGCTTTAGCTGAATGAGTTTATTTATTTAATTTTAACATCGATTATTTCGCTGGTCCCGAAAACAAACCGATAAATGTTACCCTGCCCTGCGGCTTTATCAAACTCAATGGTATTTTCAATAATCTTGGCCTTAATTAAGTTTTTATCATTGAATACTCTAATTTTCTTCTTCTCCGGATAGTTCATGTTTTTAAAATATGCAACAATATGGTTGTTCTTTTCATTGTAGCCTGTAAACAATATCTTTGAATTTCCTTTTTGAATCTGATATTCGGTGGAGACAATCACCTTTGAATTATCATTGATATCGTCTTTGATAACTGCTCCGGGACTAATGACCACATTATTTCCGATTCTCACATTACCATATATTTTTACATATCCCCCAATTTCCACATTGTTCCCTATAATGGGATGCCTTTTCCCCCAATCATTGTTGGCAATATGCCGGCTCCCAATATAACATTTTGCAGAAAGTAGCAGTCATCCCCTATTACTGTTGTCTCACCGATTACAGTTCCTACGCCGTGGTCAAGTACAAATCTCCTTCCAATATTACAAGCAGGATGTATTTCAATTCCGGTCTTAAGTTTTGTGTACTCCGATATCTTTCTGGCTGTATCAGCTGCGCCACTTGAATATACGGCATGAGCCACTCTGTGATACAGGACCGCTCGGTAGGAAAGATAGGTATGCAATATATATTTCATATCATTATTGCTGCTGGGATCGCGTTTTGAATATGCCTGCAGATCGTCATACGCTTTATTCAGTATTATCTTTAAATCATCGAGAGCAATTGAAATGTCAAACTTTGGTTCTAATTTAATAATCTCATCTAATAATGATGTACGCACCTCAATATCCATAATCAACTCACCTGCTTTTTAAAGTATAATTAATTAAGATAGGATATTCCGTTATCAGGCGCTACAGTAACGATTTTTGTATAGCTGTCCACCTTTTTGGAAATTTTTAATGCAACCAATATATTTGCTCCCGCCGAGATGCCAAGCTTAATCCCTGTCGGGTAACAAGCCAATTTCTCATCTCCATAACTTCGTCATAATCCACACTTACAAATTCATCAATTAAACTAAAGTCCACAAAGGATCCGACTCTTCCAACTGCAAGTCCCTGTATCTTATGGGGGACATATATACCTTTTCTGAAATCGCAGCCCATGGGTTGAACTGCAACTGTCTTCACTTCAGGAAGCCTCTCCTTTAACCGCCTTGCAACCCCTGTCATAGTCCCACCTGAGCCCATGCCTGCTACAAAACAATCAACTTCTCCCCCCATCTGATTAAAGATTTCCCTGGCTGTTCCATAATAATGTGCTTTGGGATTTGATTCATTGGAGAGCTGGTCTACCCAGACAAATTGTGGATTTTCTGCACTTAACTCTTTGGCTTTTATTATGTGGCAATCATTTCCCAGTGTGTGATCCGCCAAAATAACTTCTGCACCATAACTTCTCAATAGCTTTATCTTCTGCTGGCTATAAGTATCAGGAACTATGAGTACAGTTTTATAGCCCTTTAGAGAAGCTGCCAAGCACAAACCGATTCCCGTATTGCCGCCTGTAGCTTCTATTATCACGCCGCCTTTTTTAATCTGCCGGAAATCTCGGCATCTTCAACCATCTGTAAAGCAATTCTGGACTTATGGCTTCCTCCGGGGTTAAACTCCTCCAGCTTTACAAATACTCTGCCGCACTGTTTACCAAATGGATTTTCTATTTTGATTATTGGTGTATTTCCTACAAGATTAATAATGCTCATACTGTTTTCTCCTTTTCAAGTACATAGTCAGGCTCTCTACAAACCTGTGAGGCCACTGTTCTTACCGGTTCTTATCTTTTTAAAATCTGCAAAAGCGTCTCCCTGTTAAAAGCTAAAAACAATTCTAAAGCATATTATCACAGAGATTTCGGCATATTTTTACAAATGTCCTTTTTTCCATAGATGGTGTAACATTTTCTGTTATACCTGTTTTAAAAGAAAAAGACAATTAGCTTCTTACTTGAAATCAACTGTCTTTCTTATTTCATATTCAATTTTTCATAGTGATATTGGCATAATTTATATCACGCCATGTAAAAATGCGTTTTTATCTTGTAAATACAGCGTTTTCCGACTGTTAGTGTATAGTGTCACTCGTTTCTTGTGCCCTCTTTGTTAGATAACGGGAGCTTGATATTCGCTCGCCACAGGCTCCCTCAACGGACGAATTGAACCAGCCACAAAAGGAATGGCGAAAAATCTAAGAGATTTTCCCGCCACCATATCTTAAGCACTCCGTCCGTTTACGAGATTTTTATCCTATTAAATATACATACAAACTGCAATTTTATTTGTTTTCTCTTACTATTCGACATGGATTTCCATAAGCTATGACATTATCAGGAACATCTTTTGCGACAACACTTCCTGCTCCAATAACAACATTATTTCCAATTGTAACTCCTGGCATAATAATGGCTCCACCACCAATCCATACATTTTTGCCTATGATAACCGGTCCTGTTTGTGTTTTGCAAAATTCAAATGAACCATCTTCTTTAGATTCTCCAAAACGGTCAATCGCATTTGTTGGGTGAAATGCTGTATATATTTGCACATTTGGCGCAATTAAAGCATTATCTCCGATACGAATAATATTATCATCTAAAAAAGTACAATGCATATTTACTTCACAGTTATTTCCAAAATAAATATTATTGCCATAATCTACATAAAAAGGTGCTGTTATCCATAAATTTTTTCCTTTTCCACCAAGAAGTTCACTTAAGATTCTATCTCTTTCTTCGGCATCAGCAGAGTTAGTTTGATTATAATCCCTTGCTAAATCTTTTGCCTTATGCCATTGAGTTAATAATTCAGCATCTCCACAATCATAAAGTTGTCCTGCTAACATTTTTTCTCTTTCTGTCATAATTACCGTGTATGATGTTTTTAGAAGCATAAACACCAACTTTCCTTTCTTTTAATATCGTGGTTCAAGACAACTCAGATACTGTGGACATTTGATTTTTACCTGTAGCCTTGACTACTTACCCTGGAGTGTATTGCCGCTGCCTTTATCTGAATTGTTTATAACTGGATGTGCCGGAACGTCTGTTCCAATGAGTACTTTTTTCAATCAAGTGAACAATAATAATCGCTGGTGGACATCACGGTATCAGACTTTATGAAAGGGAGGTAAAACCTCATGTTCTACGTAGGCATTGATATTGCCAAACTCAACCATTTTGCCTCCGCCATATCTTCAGATGGCGAAATTCTCATCGAACCGTCTAAATTCACAAATGACTATGACGGCTTCTATCTGCTGCTCTCCAAACCGGATCCTCTTGTTCCGGACAGCATCATCATAGGTCTTGAGCCACCGGCACACTACGGCGACAACCTTGTCCGTTTTCTGAATTACATGGAACTGCAAAGTGTGTTTTCTTAATACCATCAATACTTCAACTATGCGCAAGAACAACGTGCGCAGGACGAAGACTGATAAAACCGACACATTTGTTATTGCCAAAACTCTCATGATGCAGGACTCTCTTAGGTTTTCCTCCTTAGAGGATCTGGACTACATTGAACTTAAGGAACTTGGCAGGTTCCGACAGAAGACCATCAAGCAGCGTACACGGTTAAAAATACAGCTGACTTCCTATGTGGACCAGGTCTTCCCGGAACTCCAGTATTTCTTCAAATCCGGCCTGCACCAAAAAGCTGTCTATGCCCTCTTAAAAGAGGCTCCTATGCCAAAGGACATTGCTTCCATGCATATGACTCATCTCTCCAATCTGCCGGTAAAAACTCGCGAGGTCATTTCACAAAAGAAATGGAGGGGGAATTAAGAGTTCTCGCACAGAAGTCTGTCGGCTTAAACGACAGCTCTTTATCTATCCAGATAACTCAGACTTCCGCACAGATTGAGTTATTGGATTCTCAGTTTTTTGAGACAGAGCATGAAATGGCAAGCATTGTCACCTGCCTGCATTCGCTGGTCTGGATCCAACTGTATATCAGTCCGGGAACTTCCAGTCCAAGAGAACCAGAATGTCTAAAAGAGGCTCTAAGGTTCTCCGCTGTGTGCTTATGAATGCAGCTCATAATGTCGTAAAGAACAACACCAATTTCAAGGCTTATTACGATGCCAAGAGAGCAGAGGGCCGGTCACACTACAATGCCCTCGTCCACTGTGCTGGATATCCCTGTATATTTTGGTATACGTCGCTATATAAGGCTCTTTCATTTGTTGTAATATCGTTGTGAATTTCTTGATATTTAATTCTTGGTTTTCCCCTTAAATACAGTGTTTATGGTATATTTTGACTTATAGGGGCCTTTATTTTATTAAAAAAACACCCTATACATATTTCAAATAGAATGTCTAAAAATGTACTGCAGCCTTAACCTCGGGGATGATTGAGTTGGGAGTTATATCCACTGAGCCAAGCTTCTCTTAAACGATTTATGCAGTCAGGTATATCCTTTAAATCAATTTTTCCAAACCCTAAAAACAGGGTATTAGGTGGACATGCAGCTTTTTCCTGCCAGAATTGCATTGTTGGGTATACCCTCACCCCTTTCTCCAAAGCTTTTTGGATTAACATGTTCTGATCCGTCCTGGCTGAAAATTTCAGCAAGAAATACTGTCCGCTGCCATTGCTTGATATTTCCACTTTATCCTTCACATCTGAAAATCCCTCGAGAAATTTCTCAAGTCTCCTGCGGAATATATTGTTTAAACGTCTTACGTGCCTGTCATACTGGCCGTTTTCTATTAAGCAAGCAATCACATATTGATTCAGCAGCGGCACCGTACTGTTATAGTTTTCAAACTTCTTAAGATAAATATCTAATAATTGGGGTGGCAGTATCATGTATCCCATCCTTATGGAAGGTGATAATGCCTTGGAAAATGTACCTATGTATATTACCTTGTTTTCTGCATCTATGGACTGCAAGGAAGGTATAGGTTTTGAATAATATCTCAATTCACTGTCAAAATCATCCTCTATAATGTAGACGTTATTTCGCTTTGCCCATGCAAGCAGCTCATATCTGCGTCCAATAGATAAAGTTACCCCTGTGGGGAATTGGTGTGATGGCGTTAAATACAATGCACAGGGATTTAACAACTCGGGTAATTCTGAAACAACAACCCCCTTGTCGTCCACAGGTACTGTATGTATATCCAAACCATTATTTTTGAAAACGGCCATTGCTTTGTTAAAACCTGGTTCCTCTACCAGTATTATCTTATTCTCTGCTGATAACAATTTACATGCATATTCCAGAGCCTGCTGCATTCCACAGGTGATGATGATTTGATTTTCAGTACAGTTAACTCCCCGAATTCGTTCCAGATATGATAAGAGATTTCTGCGCAGAACCCTTCACCCTGTTTATTCTGATATACCGATATCCTTTCTTCCTGTTCCAGCAGTTCCAGGGCTTCCAATGTATAACGCTTCCACATCCTCTTTGGAAAAAGGTCGCTCGTATAGCTGCTGTTGGTAAGGTCATAGAGGATCCCATCTCTTATCTCGTTCTTCTCTTGCCCTGTTTCAATTATATTATGCACGCTTCTGTTCAACCTGCCTGTATCTGCTTCCAGCAATTTCACCACAATATAACCTATCCCTTTTTAGATATAATATACCCCTCAGCCAGCAATTGGCCATATGCATTGTCAACCGTATTCCGGCTGATATTTAATATCTTAGCCAACCCTCTGCTTCCTGTCAAAATATCTCCTTCTTTCAGTGTCCCCTTAAGAATTTCGTTCTTTATCTGTGCATAAACCTGCATATACAGCGGTTCTTTACTTTCTCTGCTTATATAAATCATATGTCCTCCCAAATAGTGGCACCATATTTTTTCTCTTTAGTGGTACTTTTATCAGTGCCATTCTTATTATATCATACAATAAAAATATAAGAAACAGGAGAGGAGAAACTTATGCAGTCAGGTTTGACACGTGAAGAAGCGCTAATTCTTTTAAAGCAGTATAACAAAGAGGCATTTCATCTGTCCCATGCTTTAACTATGGAAGCGGTAATGCGCTATTTTGCGATAAAATTAGGACATAATGAGGATGTGGATTTCTGGGGGTTGGCCGGACTTCTCCATGATATTGATTACGAATGTTTTCCGGAGAGCCATTGCAAAAAGCTGCGGAATTGATGAGTAACGCTCATTGCAGCGATGAATTAATTCATGCGGTGTGCTCCCATGGCTATGGGATCTGTTGCGATATTGTTCCGGAACATGAGATGGAAAAGATCCTGTATGCCACAGATGAGCTTTCAGGTTTAATCGGCGCTGCCGCCAAATTGCGCCCTTCCAAAAGCTGCTCTGATATGAAGGTTTCAAGTTTGAAAAAAAAATTCAAAGACAAAACCTTTGCCTCCGGATGCTCAAGGAATGTAATACGTCGGGGAGCGCAAATACTTGGCTGGGAGTTAGATGAATTATTGGAACGTACCCTACAGGCGATGGGTGTCTGCGAGGATAACCTGAAGGCACAGTTAGAAAATTTATTATAATACATAGCCACTTTTCTTAGAAAGGGATAAAATGAAAATTAATGAAAGAAAGAATGAAACCAGTGATATAATGCTTGAACTTATTGCTGTGGCTTTCCTGGCAACCGGCGGTATTTTTATAAAAATCAGCGCCCTGTCACCAATAAATACTGGATTCTACCGGGTACTGTTTTCACTGCCGCTGCTGCTTCCTCTGGCATATAAAAATTTAAAAAATATATCTAAAAAAGATGTATTAATTTTGTTTCTGGCCGGTTGTTTTCTGGCCGGGGATGTGGCTCTTTGGAACCTTTCCTTTAGCTACACATCAGTTGCCAACGCTAACCTGCTGACAAATTTGACCCCTTTTACAGTTACCCCTGTTTCTTATTTTTCTTTTTCAAAGAAAAAATACCTAAATTTTTCTTTACAGGTATGATAATAACCTTTGCAGGTATTTTTATTCTTTTAGGAGGAAAAGCAAGTCCCAATCCTTCAAACTATCTGGGAGATTTCTTTGCATTATGCGCCTCTTTTTTTTATGCGGGCTTTTTATTAATTTCCTATCGGCTCCGTGACCGGATTCAAAGCAGCGTAATTATGTTCATAAGTGGATTTGGAAGTGCACTGACTCTGTTAATTTCCGCATTTTTTGTTGAGGGAATCCAGGTTCCCCATGGTATAAATGAGCTATGGCCTCTTTTAGGCTTAACCCTTTGTCTGCAGGTAATCGGTCATAATTTGTTAGCCCACTGCCAGGGCAGAATAAATGTTAACCTGTCGGCAATTATTTGCTTAACCCAGCCTGCAATTGCATCCGTTTACTCATTTTTACTTTTTTCGGAAACCGTCTCCCCAGTCGAAGTATTTGGTATTTTAGTTGTTATGGCGGGAGTTTATCTAGTAAAAGCACAGTTCAGAAAAGGTAATGTCTTAAAAGAACACACACTTTAGCAGTCTAAAAGGTTTAAACAGAAGCGTATAAAACTCGATATATTCAGATCTGTTTGCGTGTGGAAGATTCAGCCTAAATGAAGCTCACATTCCTGCTGCGCTACAAGGTGTAATAACCTATTATATTCATTTAAAGTAACATTTTTAGACGGATAGCTATGCTCTGTCAAGAAGGGGCTTTGGCACAGATTCGTACCACGGCCCCTTCTACTTCCATGCAGTCAGTCCCTTCCGGGAGGAACAAAATTCCTAACAAACACACAGTGAACGATTCCTAATATCATCGATGCCAAAACAATCAAAACTGTGTACATTATCAGTGACCACAACTGTTTAAAATCCAATATCATAAATATTAACTCGGCTATAATGAGCAGAATAAATATTCGTTTTCGCTGCTTTGCGAAATAAACGGCCTCCTCCCGATCATTTACACTCTCCCTGGTAGCCAATGGCGCCAGACAATTGACAGCAAAAAGGACGGCAATTGTCACTGTTATAGCTGTGGGAAAATCCACATAAAACCAACGGGCGGAAATCAGAAGGGATGTAATTACCAGACAGGAACAAAGAAGACAAGCCCAAAAATGTTTCAAGTGTATACCACCCACGTAGGCCCGAAGTAAAAAAAAGCCGCTATCAGAACAACAAATTCTAAAAATGACTTTAAATATATGGCTATAATAGAACATATAGCCATACATAAAGTCATCTCCAAACCGATTAGCAATCCGTAACGGTATATTTCATAATCTTCTTTTCCGATAACTCCCATTTTTACAATATAACGGGCAAGTTTATCCGCCAGTTCTTCCATCAGAACTTCCTCAAGCTTTTTAAATCAGGCTTTGGGGGCTGATGGTAAAGGCAGCAGCAGGCACTGTTCGCTGCTGTAACAGCAAACCCTTTCGCGATAAAGGCGAGAGCGGCAGTTGTGTTCTTTTGAAGCAACGTATTCTCCTTAGATTTTTTCATAGCGATAACCTCATATCTTTTTTTTCAATTTTATCACAAAAAAATATACTCAGTCATTCAAGTGTAACTATTCCGTTTATCTATGTAACTTTTTTATTCTGCATATAAAAGGATCTCTGTGATAAACAGGTATTCCCTATAACTCGTATTTATATATCCGTGATATTTATTTACAGACTTTTTTACAGATTCCAGACCTAAGCCATGGTTTAACCTGTCTGCTTTTAACGTCTGCAGCCTGCCCTCCTTACTTTTACTTATATGTCCGTCAAATGAATTTTCCACAATAATTAAAAGATTATTTATATCCATTCTCATATACAATTTTATAAATGCATTTTGGATTTTCACTCTGATATTAGCTTCCAATGCATTATCCAGCACATTTCCTAGTATAATGCACAGATCCGCGCTGTCAAAGGGCAGATGCGTAGGTATCTCCAATTTTACCTTAAAATCGATTCCGATTTTTTGGCATAAGCATATTTATGATTAACCAATGCATCTACAACCGAATTGTCCGTTTGCGCTATCGTCAGGTCATCAAAAGCGGCTTTTTCTATTATGCTTTCCAAAAACTGTTTTAATTCTTCATACTCTTTATTTTCAGACAATTGCATCAAATATATCAACTGATTTTTCAAATCATGTTTAGCTTTTCGAAATTTCAGCATAGAATTTTCTTTCTCTTCGATATGCCTGTTATACAGTTCTATTTCTTGTTGGTATACAATCGTCCTTTGGCGTAGTTCAAAATCTTCCGATAACTTTAAATAGATTGTAAAAATCAGAATATTAATGAACAACATTATTAGCAAAGATACAAATGACCATAGAATCTGTATGAACTGTTGACTGTGTACGCTCATTATAAATGAGGTATAGACCACAAACATACTCCCCAGCGGAATTAAGTTGAGTACTATACTGTAGGAATGAGGCACTTCCCGTATGTTCTCATTACAGAAAAAATGTTTGAGAGCTTGTATCAATAAAAATAAAAAGGATCAGTGAAAGCAGGGAACCCAGCAGTTCCTGGGAGGTATAATTACAGCCCAGGACAATAAACATCAAACCTACCAGAAATTCCGTGAGCATCCATATAGAATTGTAAACTATGGTAAACGCTACCTTTTTATCAGATGGTCCTTACAGTTAAGTGAAACAATCGACACTGACAAAACACTTATAAGCAGTACAATATAATTGGGCCAATCGGCTGTACAAAGCATAGAAAAGACATGCCATACAGCAAAGATACTCAGGCGAAAAATAGTTAAAGGATTATTTTTCTTTTCCTCTAGAAACGTTCCTAAATATTCCTTAAGAGTCCATGCAGAAAAGCAGGTCATTAATACAGCCGATATAAACTCCCCAAATGTTTTACTCAACTATATTCTCCTTAATATAACAGCAGTATTTCTGACCAACAGCCTTTTTTCTGTCCTCGCTGATATACAACACCTTATGGTTCTTCAGCTTGACTTTATCATTGGTTATCCTGGCTATGTACCTGACATTTACCAAATATGATTGATGAATCCTCCAGAAATCCGCCTTTTCCTGTTTTAAACGCTCTTCAAGATCGTTCATTTTTCCATAAAATTTATAGGTAGCGCCATCGGACATATAAATATTAATGATACGCCTGTTGCTTTTAAAATACATGATATTGCTCATCATCAGATTATCCGTATTGTTCTTAAACTGACAGAAGAAATAAGCCGGCCCTTTTGTCAACCGCTCATATGCCTTCATAAAATACTGGTAAAGCATATCTATGTCAATAGGTTTAACTATAAATTGAAATGGCTGTACATCATATGCAGCAATGGAATAACTTCTATGGCTTGTTACATAGATTAACATAGTCAGATCATCTGTCTTCCTAATTTGTCTGGCTGCTTCCAGACCATCTATGTCCTTCATCTCTATATCCATAAATATTAAATCAAAGTTTTTTCCTTCTTCACATATATCCTTAAGCAATTCTTTCCCATCTGAAAATACGTCGGTGTCAATGTGAATATGTTCCTGTTTTGATATGGATATCAGCATCTCTTCAAATTTACCAGCAAATTTTATATCATCATCACAAATTGCAATTTTTAGCACAGTTCTGTCCCTTTCTTTGTATAACAGGTTTTAACCATTCCTCGCTTTAATACGAAATTGCTTTAATATAGTAAATTATATAGCAAATTACAACATTTGTAAATTGTCATACCACACAGCAATATCTGTTAAACTATATATATTTATGTTTATTGATAATGAACGGGTGCTTTTTGACCTTCAGCTATATATTCCTTTTGTCATAATTGCACATACATATAGAACCCTTTTTCAGTCGAAAAGGACCTTTTATTTTTTATCTAATCCTGCCAATTTCAAAACCAATCAGACCTCAAGCGGTTAGTTATCTCTGGAGCCTGGCATATGAAGAGCAAGAAAACTGATAAACAGCCTGTCTCTGGGAACGTTATAAAAGTGCCAGTATTCGTTTAGTCACTCTAAGATAGTCTGGGAGAGCATGGTTCATCTGTCCCGATGTGTATTGTATCTGCCATAAGAACCTGCATGGGGCATTACTATCATACGGCTGGCTTCTTCTGGCATAAACACTTTATGTAGAGGTCCCTTAATGGGTATTTTCACATACTTAGCTGATGCCACAGACGCCAAACTCTTTAAAATTAATTTTCTGTTTTTATGCGAAAAAGAGGAGCTGCCGCTCTGGTAGATTAGTGATCTACTTTTGCAGCAGCCCCTTTTTGGAAATTCACTTTAACAAAATTGTATAATATCCGGGCTGGGGATATCTTCCATTGTTACTTATTACAGCCAGATAACCTCACCTGACTTGATATCATAGTATGCAGGAACTACCTTCGTTCCAATATGCTGTATGATGCTGTCGTTCTTCACTTGATTAGCCATCTCAACCGCATGGCTCCTCACTACAGTATCGATAGTATCTCCTTCCTTAATAGACGGTTTAATGACATCTGCGATACACTGAATATTTTCTGGAAGCTCATCGCCCCCGCATGCGGCTGTCACAGCGCCGCAGCAGCTATGTCCCACCACCACAATCAATGGTGATCCAAGATGTTCCGCACCGTATTCGATGGATCCAAGAACAATCGGATCCACTACATTGCCCGCATTGCGAATAACAAAGATATCTCCCAGCTTCTGATCAAAATAAATCTCAGGCGCAACACGGCTGTCAGCACAGCAGAGAACGATGGCAAATGGCTTTTGCCCTTCCGATAATACCTCCCGGTCTTTGGCATGACTGTCCTTATTCATTAAACTTCCTGAGAGAAATCGCTGATTTCCCTCTTTCAATAACTGAATGGCCTCTTCTGCGCTGGTGATTTTCTCGGCTGGATTGTGTTTGTTTCATTTTTTTTCCTCCTTTCATTTTTTTTGCTTTTTTAAGTATTTTATTTTTCTCCCTCTCTATGGACATGCATGGACGTATAAATCTCATTACCCACGCATACAGGAAAAAAATCTATGTAAAAACTATGCGCTACTAATCATCGGATTCTATCTGATTGCCGGTTTCCCGAATCAGGCATCTGCTACTCTCATATCCTTTTGCTTTGAAAGAACTTTGTTCAGCCGTTCCAAAATCGGCACATAGAACGTAGCCACAATTCCGAGGCTGAAGCCATTGTTGTAAAGATTCAGCCAACCATGCAACGGTCCTATGCTCGGGACAATCAGACAGTGGAATATTCCCGCTAAAAAGCCTGCTAAAACGCCGTAAGCTCCCGTAACCGGCGACAACCCACAGCAATAAACCGCGGCAATAACCATGCTTTTCGTTCCCGTATAGGCAAATGCACTCTTCAGGAACGACTCGCCGGCTGCAGCACCGGTCATTCCTCCACTGATGAAAGCCATACAGAAGACACCCATCATGATTGGAAGAGAGGTGCGAACGGTAATCCCGTTGGAAGCAAATCCCACCACCGTAAAGAGCGCTGCAAACACCGGACCGCTAAAATTAGCTGGTACGAATAGGATATATGCCAGACACATAATGCCAACGATAAACATGTTGATCAACACTGACCCAAAACAATAGATGCATGTAAAATCGCCTCCCTTTGTGCAGTGAACCAACTGCTTTTTCAAATCCTTTGGCACTCCCCGGTTAATAATCAGTCCGCACACCCCGAGATAAACCAGTAAAATCAAAATCATGAGCGCCAACAAGCCGTTTGCAATATCAGGGTACTCGTGAGCCGGAGCATCATGTCCCAATTTCAATGCCTTAAGGAAACTGAAAATCAGGAATCCGGCTATACCGCTGCCATTCCCGCGTTGTACAGGGTAAACCCATTGTGCTTTCCGGGAAGTATACCCGCCAATACAGCAACGAGATATCCTGCAAAGATTCCAACCACAATCGCCAAAAGAATCCGGCTTACAGCGAAGTGAGGTTCCGTGTAGGAAGCTCCGAAATTGGTGTAAAATGCAATCATATTAAAAACAGGGCAGATTGCTGCGGAAAACCATGCTAAATTCATTGAAGAAGATAGAGGTTTTTTGTTCAATTTTGTGTGCAGCATTACACCGACGACAAAGGGCCAGACATTAACGATGGTTTTTCCGCAAAAGCCGAATCCCAGTACCATAAACAGCGCCGCTATCTGTCCACCGCCAATTTTTGTTTTAGTAAGCTGGTAGCTGATGATTACGAATAAGACAAGAAGTCCACTGTTAATAAATGGAACCCCCAGTGCGCCATCCACAATCATAAAGGTGTTGGCATCCAACAATGCTGTGGTAGTAATCAGCTTTTTAAATCCTTCCAGAATAAGGGACACATTCGGAGTAATACACACTCCCATCAGAATCAGAATGGCCGCCAATCCCAACAGTACCTTTACTTTTATTTTTTCAATTTTTTCAGTTTCATCCATGAATCTCTTACGCCTCCTTCAATTTCTCGGAAATGTTTCATTCCATTTAGCGGAACAGGATGTAGAGGATACCTATCGCAATTCCAGCAGCAAAGAGTACGAAGCTATAAGCCGGTGTTCCTTTGATTGCTGACCGAACTCTTAAAAATACGCTTTCCTTCTCATGCTGTTTTTTCTTTTTCTCCATACGTTCTTCATACTTTTCGATAGAACGATCAATGAGCGGTATCTCGGTAGGCGGTACAAATTTTTCCTGCCGGTTACTATACTTTGACACCGTCGAATCCAGAAACTTTGAAGACCGTTCATAGAGCGCCCGGAAGTCTCCAATAAAGTTTCCACCCTCTATGTAGCCACATCACGTGCATGCTGACGTCTGACGAGTCCGAAAAATTTTATCCAGACAGTTGCAACCGTTTCCGTAACACTACCAATCAATCGTGCAAAAAATGCTCCGATAAACGGCAGCCAGATAAGCAGAAGCGGCCGGTAAATTTTATTTTCAATATTAAGCGGTTTTGGCCACGCATCAATATAGATCCGCTTTCCATTCTCGTCCCTCTGCATCAGGCATCCTCTGATAAAGAAAATATAAACAATGGCTCCTATTGAGAGGGAAGCTACCGCTCCTCGTAAATTAGCCAGGCAAAAAACTCTACGTTATGATCTGGAGCATGTCCGTTTAGAAATACACGTCCAAAATCAGCAATATTGTTCATCAGCTGCGGCCGCATACCAAGTACCGGCAAGATCAGGGAGCAAAGCAGAAGCATAATCCCATTCACCGGCTTCATATACTTCTTGTTGCTCTCGTCCATCTTATCTTGATGATAAGGATTCTTTTCCCAGAATACAGCAATGTAAATCTTTGTCATATATGCGGTAGTAAGACCGCCTGTCAGCGTGAAAATACTTTCCACCACCTGGAAAAACCTTGCTTCCGGCGTGTATTCCAGAATGTACCAAATCTGTTCCACAATACTTTCATGAATCAGGGTCTTGCTGATGTAACCACTCCATAAAGGCATACCAATAATGGCCAGCACACCCATACCAAAAATAAATTTCAGAAGGGGCTTTCGATAACCAAAACCCCTTATTTCATTCAAGTCCAGCTTGTGCAAATTCATATAAACAACGCCCGCCGACATAAATAGAACCAGCTTGATGAGCGAATGGTTGACCATATGTAGAATAGAACCGTAAACCGCCATAAAATGGTAGTGCTCCGTATCCCCCTTCGCCAGCAGAATGCACTGCATGGCTGTTCCCGTCAGGATAAATCCAATCTGGGACATGGAGGAGCAGGCCAGCGTCCTCTTAAGGTCAATGGAGAACACTGCCAGAACCGCTCCGGTAAACATGGTAATCACCCCGATGATAAGCAGGAAAATTCCCCAGTTTTTGTCTCCAAACAGAATTTGAGAGCTGATCACCAGAATCCCATAGACCCCGGTTTTGGTGAGGACCCCGCTGAGCAGTGCTGACGCAGGCGCAGGCGCCACGGGGTGGGCGTTGGGCAGCCACACATGGAGCGGATACATTCCTGCCTTGCCGCCAAAACCAAAGAGCATGAGAACTCCTGCTATATAGAGCATGGTCTTATCTTTCAATGCGCTGCATGCCTCATGCAGCAATCCTATTTCCAGCGTACCTACCGTATTATACAGGAGGAACAGCCCCATCAGCATAACCAGTCCGCCGATCACCGCCACTGCCATGTAGGTCTTAGAGGCAAGTATTGCCCCCGGTTTTTCATCGTGAAGAACCATAACATAGGAAGTAAAACTCATCACTTCAAAAAAGGTGAAAGTCGTGAGCAAGTCTCCAGACAAGAACACGCCCATGGTTGCTCCAAAGGTCATCAGCATAAAAAAATAATAACGGTTCCTGTTTCTGTAATGTGCAAAGTATTCCTCTGAAAAAATAGTGGTGCACATCCACATCAGTGAGGTGATCACGCCATAAACATAACGGAATCCATCCAGCTGAAAGAAAATCCTGTCGTGCCCAAAGCCCAGCCATTCAAAAATAACAGGGTTGTGATTATCCACCAGCGGTAAGGCAGAGAGCATGACAATAAACTCGATTACCGTAATAAACACCGCCATGTTATTCCGTCCACATTTGCTTTTGCGTCCAATAGCATAGCCGATAAATGCACCGATCATGGGCCAAAATACCAGGAATAACAAAATCAGATTTCCAGACATATACTCCCTCCTTTCCTATGGTGCAATAGTAGTGACGATACCGGCAAAATAGCTGGCCAGCGGCGAAGCGGCAAAACCAAACAAAATGGTCACCGCAGATAAGACCACCAACGGCCCTTTCATGTACCAGTTCGGATCCTCGACTCTGTGATGGGAGTCCATCCGGGACTCCCCAGCTTCCACAGCGGCTAATTCCGTTTTGGACGGCATAAATGCATTCAGACAAATCCCCAGCAGATAAATTGCAGTTAAGAACGCGGATATAATCAAGGTAACCGCCCCAATAATCCCCAGCGTCGTTTTGCTGTTGACAGCAGCTGAAATCAAATACCATTTACTGAAGAAGCCGGATAACGGCGGAATTCCCGTCAGAGACAGGGAAGCAATCAGAAAAGCCGCCATTGTCACAGGCATCTTTCTTCCGATTCCCGCCAATTCCCAAACATATTCTTTGCCAGTCTTGTACAAAATTGCTCCTGCACAGTAGAACAGCGTAATCTTTGCGACTGCGTGGGCAGCCAAATGCAGCATTCCGGCGCTGAAGCCTCCGGCGACATCATCATCATGCCGAATACGATATAGGAAAGCTGCGAAACGGTAGAGTAGGCAAGCCTCCTCTTCAGATGCTTTGTAAATGCAGCCTTTGTGGAACCGAAAAGAATCGTCGCAATGCAGATGAGGATAGCTATGGTCTGCACCGTCGTTCCCTTCAAAAACTCCGTCCCAAAACTAAAATAGGTGACTCTTGTAATCGCAAAGACGCCGGCCTTAACTACAGCAACCGCATGAAGTAAGGCAGTAACAGGCGTCGGAGCTACGGAGGCTCTGGGGAGCCACCCATGCAGCGGCACTACCGCAGCCTTCATGCCAAACCCGAAGAATGCGCAGATAAAGAAGAATAACATAACATTCTCATATTGAGTCAGGCTTCCCAAAACTCCTCCAAGCACAAACTCTGTCCTTCCCGTGAGGACGGCCAGTCCCGCAATCCCCATGAGGCCCAGGGCGGCGCTGCCAAGAGAGTAAGCGACATAATAGCGCAGTGCAGTAATGGCCTCCTTTGTACCGGAATGACAAACCAGCGGGCAGGTGACCAGGGTCAGCAGCTCATAGAACAGATAAAGCGTCATGGTGTTGGCTGAAAAGGCAATCCCCAAGGTTACCCCCAGCGTCATTGTATAAAATGCCATGAACCTGGTTTCCCGTCCCTCATGTTTTATGTACTCAAAAGCATAGAAAATTGCGATAATCCAGAGTATTGAAACGAGTACCGCAAAGGCTGCCCCAAACCGGTCCAGCTGCAGCGCGAATTGAACCTGATGATTGACAGAAAACAGCTTCAGTTCCGCAGTGGGCGCGCCAAATGCCAGTAAGCATGTGATAACAGCATTGACAATTACCGTCCCCGCCACATATAACTGGCGTTTATTCCGATTTTCAACTTTCAGCATCCACAGCAGAATGCCTGAAACAATTGGCAGTATTATCGGAATTGGCAATAGCACAGAAAGATTCAATGACCATCCCTCCTCGTCTTTCTAAATATTGTTTCCCCAGCTAAAAGATGGTCTTAGCAAGGTCGGTAAAAAAGTTAATGAGCTCTGTAGGAAACATTCCAATCAGTATGCTGCATGCGGCCAGAATTATAAGCGGCCCCGTCATGTAACGATTTGGCTCGTATTTCTTTAAGGATGAATAGTCAAAATCCGCGCCCGGAAAGAAGCCTTCGGCTACCACCGGCATCAGATATCCAGCTGTGAGCAGCGCGCTTACCAAAAGCACTATGGGCCCTAAGTAGCTGAAAATCCCGATTGGTTCCTGCAAAGCACCTGTCGCCAAAAACCACTTACTCACAAACGCGCAGGTGGGGGGAATGCCAATGAGGCTATAGAACCGATGGCGAAGCACCACATGGTAACCGGCATTTCCTTACCAATCCCTTTAAACTGAGTTACATACGTCTTGTGTGTCATGTATATAATGGCGCCTGCAGTCATAAAGAGAAGATTCTTGATCACCGCATGGCTGACCATGTGAAGCAATGCCCCCACAAATCCTGTGGTATTAAAGAGCATCAATCCGAATAAAACGTAGGACACCTGGCTGACCGAGGAATAAGCCAGTCTCTTTTTAAAGAGCTTTTCCTTAAAGGCCAGCATGGAACCCATAAACACGGTGAACAGCGTCAGGCAGAGAAGCGTTGTCTGCACCCAGGTTCCCCTGATATAGTCAGGCCCTACCAAAAATAGCATACCCGTATGATTGCCATAACACCCGCTTTTGTAATGATTCCGGAAAGTACGCCGGAGGCGGGGGCGGGGGCAACGGGATGTCCTGACGGCAGCCATGCATGCAGCGGGAACAGTCCTGCCTTACATCCAAAGCCCATAATTGTGAGAAGAAGAATGATCTGGAACAGAAAATTGTTCTCCCCCAGTACGGCGGGATTCAGAATTCCCCCGGCAACAAAATCCGCTGTGCCGCAATAATGAATCAGAACAAAAGCGCCAGCCAGAGCTACATTGGCTCCCACAAAGGAGTAGGACAAATACTTCTTTCCTGCCGCTATGGACTCCGGTGTCATAGAGTGCATAACAAGCGGGAAGGTGATTAAGGTCATCATTTCATAAAACATATAAAGTGTAACAAAATTCGCTGAGTAGCCGATTCCAATGATGGTTCCCAGGGTACACACAAAAAAGGTATAGTATCGGTTCTCATGCCCTTCATGCTTGACGTACTCAAAGGAGTAGAAGGTTGCCAGGATCCATATAAAGGATGCCAGACAGCTGAACAGAACACTCATCCCATCAATTCTCAGCGTAATATCTACCCCATCATTTAAATGAAGCAGCGTAAAGCTGGCATCTCTCAGAGTTACTGCAAGCAATAGCGTAATTAGCGCATTGACGATCACAGAGACGGCTGCATAAACCTCTCTGCTTTTTCTGTCTTTGAAATTAAGTATCAGAACGCCTATCCCTGCGATTAAAGGAAAAAGTACAGGTATTGCCAAAACTGCGTGTTGCACGTCCATCATCACCCCTTTCCATTTCTCTCCCCCTTACAGATTCGCGATACCATTTTGGATAAACTGCGCTACAGGACCGGAAGCAATCCCGAACAGAATCACGAGACACGACAATGCAATGATTGGCAGCAAATCCCTGATCGGACGTTCTTTTTCCCCCAGTCTGTACTGATCCTCCCGCACCGCCTGACAGAAGAATCCGCGGATTACAATCGGAAGATAGTAAAGCGCATTCAAGAGCGCAGATACAGCGAGTGCAATTAATACCCAGAGATTGCCGGAGTCAATAATCGCAGATGCAAAGTTCCATTTACTGTTGAATCCCACAAATAGCGGGATTCCAACCATTGATAATCCGCCGATGGTGAATAAGGTCATCGTTACCGGCATCAGAATCCCAAGACCATCCATCTTATCCAGACGCCGGTTATGCGTCTGCTCAATGATGCTTCCTGCAATTAAGAACAGCCCGGATTTCGTTACCGCATGTGCAAGAATATGGAAAATCGCCGCAAATACTCCAAGAGGAGTTCCAAGACCGATTCCCATAAAAATATAGCCAACCTGTGCAACAGAAGAATAGGCGATCATTCTCTTAATATCTGTCTGCAGAATTGCAAATACGGAACCGCTGATCATGGCAATCACGCCCATTAGAAGCACAACGTTCAACAAAGTCCTCATGGACGCCTGGTTAACAAGGTCAAATCCCACTACGCGATAAAGCATTTTTATGTAGAAGATGATATAGGCCTTCAGCACAAGACTGGAAAGAATCGCAGAGGAAGGGCTGGGCGCTGTTCCATGGGCATCCGGCAGCCAGATATGACACGGAAACAAGGCGCTTTTAAAAGACACGCCAGCCGTAATCAATCCAAATGCCCATACAACTGAATTGATGTTCTCGTGGAAAAATCCCCCGGCGGCCAACACCCCATGAATCCCATCCATAGACAGGTATCCGGTGGCATTGTAAAGAATTACAGTGCCCATCAGTACAAGTCCGGACCCCAGAATGGATAAGCCTAAATATTTAAGTCCGGCCTTGAGGTTTTCTTTGTGATTTTTCACGATTACGATACCTGCTGCTGCAAAGCTGGAAAGCTCAATAAATACAAATACAGCGATGAGATTATCAAAAATACAACCGCACAAAGGGTGCCAATCAAAGCCAGCATCAAGAAATAGAACAGCGGAATTTTATCCTCCTCCACATCATGGGAAATCATGCTCAGGGATGCCCATATAATGAAAAAACCAATGATGGTAAACAGACAGGACATAAAACATTCAATCAGGCCTACCTTAAGTGAAATATTAAAGGGTTCATTCCCCATTACCATAATGATATCGCCGCCGCTCATCACCATGCCGGTGATGATAACTGAGATTGCCGCGCATACTGCCAGACTAACCATGGAAATGGTTTTTGCCCTCTTTGTGTTTTTGGATGCAACGCACATAATTGCAGCCAGAATTAAAATAATAATTATCGCAAGTGGCATTTTTGTGTCTCCTTTCTGTTTTTACGCCAATACTGACATACTAAATTGCAGCATTTGGAAAATCTTATGCCCCAGCACCCCAAGAGCAATATTGGCAGCAATCAAACACACCGCGCCGGTCACATAGGCGAAAGCCGGCTTCTGCACTGGCGCGCCTGGTTTGCCGCTTCTCCGGGGTTTCGTTTATAGATGGTAAGGACTACCGGCAAATAGTACATGGCATTTAAACAGGTAGAAATTGCCAGTGCAATCAGAGCTGGCAGCGTCTTTGACGGCATCTGGAATGCGGCTCCAGCCATATACCATTTCGCTGTAAATCCCGCAAACAAAGGAATTCCCACCATTGAGAAAGCCCCAACAACATAAGAGATTCCGGCTATCCGATTCTTATATCCGGCGCCAGTTAAATCAGCATTCAGCCGGCTGTGTCCAGCTGCATCCGAAAGTCCGCTTTCCGCCAGGAAAAGCAGTGGTTTGGTGAAGGCGTGTGCAATAAGATGAAAGAATGCTGCACTTAAGCCTATGACGTTCCCCAATCCAAGTCCCATGAAGATATATCCAATTTGGGCTACCGAGGAGTACGCAATCATACGCTTAGACTCTTTTTCCTTTAAAGCATTGAAGGATCCAAACATCATGCCCAGTATTCCCAGCACAAAGATAACCTGGAACAGACCTGTGCTTTCCACTGTCTGTACGCCCAGAACTCTGTAGTAAATTTTAACCAGCAGGATAATGTAGCTCTTTACCACCAGCCCGGAAAGAATAGAGCTGGAGGCGGTTGTCGTAGAGCTATGTGCATCCGCAAGCCATGTGTGGAACGGAAACACGGCGCTCTTAACGCACAGCCCGAAGGTCATGAGCACGCCAGCCATCATTAACGGTATCCGGTAGCTTTCATTTCCACCCAGCTTTACTATGGCGGTCTGCAGAGAGCTAAAGAGAAGATGACCTGTTATGGAGTAAATGATTGCAACGGAAATCAGGAAAAGTCCCGATCCCAAAAGGCTCATAACAAGGTATCTGAGTGTTGCCAGCAGAGATTCTCCGCTGTCTTTTGCCAACACAATCGCACATGCGGCAATGGTATTAATCTCTATGAAAACATAGGCGGTAAAAATATCGTTCGTATAAATAAGAGCCAGCATGGAGGCAAGCAGCATATTCAGCAGGGAATAATACAACGATTTCCTCGAAGGTTTTACCTCCAGCTCGATCCTCCCCTGCCCCGCAATGACTGCAAGCAGCATGACCACAGAAAACAAGGCTGCCATCATAGATTCAAAAAGTCCGAAGCGAAGCTCATTCCCCCAGGGAGCCGGATAGTGGCCCATCATATACGTAAAAGTTCCGCCGGTTTTCATAAAACGCATCATAAGCGCCAGCGAAAACACCCCCACCGCTGCAACCACCGCAATGTGCAGGTTCCGCGCTATTTTATAATTTTTGAAGAGCGGCATGACAAGGGCCGACGCCATAACCAAAAGAATGCTAAACAAAGGAAAATTATATTCAAACGCCATGCATCTCACCGCCTTCTTGTTCCAGTTTTATTCGATAAGCTATTTCATCAATATCCAAACTGCCATACCTCTGATAAATTTTAAGGCTTAGCGACAGGGCGAACGCTGTGACGCTGACCGCTACCACGATGCCGGTGAGGACCAGTCCGGCAGGAATCGGATTGACATAAACTGACTCGCCGATTCCCTCTTTAATCATCGGGGATATCCCTCCATCGATAAATCCCTTTGCTGCGATAAAGAGAAAAACCGAGGTATCCATGATGTTAATTCCAATAATTTTCTTAATCAGGTTTTTTTGAAGCAGCAGGGTTAAAAAGCCTACTACAAACAAAATAGCTGCGGCAGCCTCATAATAATTTCCTGCCAGATGACTCATCCTCGCACCTCCATCCCTCAAAAAGCTGATAGAACAGATACATGGTACATGCCACAATCAGTCCTACCGCAATATTTAGCGGCAGAATCAATCCTCCGCTGAAGATGCTCCCTATAACGCCTGTGGGAATTATGCTCTCAAGATGGTTTGCTCCCGTAAAAAAGGAGTACCCTTTTAAACATGCATAGCACAGCAGTGCGGTGCTGCTCACCTTCATACAGCCTTGCTTTGTAAGAATTGCATCTCCCGCCCTTTCGCCGAATACAGACCGGTAAAGGATCAAGGCCGCCCCAAGAATCGTTCCGCCTGAAAATCCTCCGCCCGGGGACAGATGCCCATTCAGGATAATGTAGCAGCCATAGAGGAGAACGAATGGAAAGGCTGCTTTGGTAACTGTCTGTATAATCATGGAATAGCCGCCCACGCCTCCGCTTTCCGCTTCTGCAGCGGAGGATGAGCCCTTCCCGGACTGCTGATTCAGAAGAAGCATGACTGTCAATACTGCGGTAAAGAGTACGGCCGATTCTCCAAAGGTATCGAACGCCCGGTAGTCTAAAATCATGCCTGTTACCGCATTGACGGCTCCGGTTTCCCTGATTCCCTGTTCAATGTATCTGGCGTAAACTTCATTGACCGCCGGCGTATTCAAGCTTCCGAACAGAGGCAGATTTCCAATGACCATCAACAGGCCGCCAACAAACACTGCGCCTGCAATAAAGATAATCGCTGTGTAAATAATTCTGGAAATCCCCAGCCAATCCTTCTCGTTGAGTTTTGGTTCCACATGAATTTCATGTCCATGTTCTACGTGACCGTGTTCTGCATGACTGTGTTCCCCGTGACCGTGTTCTACGTGACAGTGTTCTTCATGACCGCCTTCTTCACGACCGTGTTCTACGTGACCGTGTTCTACGTGACCGTGTTCTTTATGACCGCCTTCTTCACGGCCGTGTTCTCTGTGACCGTGTCCCTCATGACCGCCTTCTTTACGGCCATGTTCTACGTGACCGTGTTCTCCGTGGCCATGTTCTTCATGACCGCCTTCTTCACGATCGTGTTCTCCGTGGCCATGTTTTTCATGACCGCCTCCTTCACGGCCGTGTTCTTCATGACCGTGTCCCTTCACCTCCTGTGACGCAGCAGGAATATCGGGCGAGTCCGCGTTTACCCAGTCAACAAAACTTTTAAATCTGGTATTTTCCTTATCTTTACTCATGTTCTTCTGCCCCCATCGATCCTATTTTTTTGAGTACCAGAAGGAATAATATGGTTGTGATGCCCGCTCCAACGGCGGCTTCTGTCAGCGCCAGATCAGGCGCCACCAGCATGACCCAGAGAACAGCCATAATGGTACTGTAGGACATGAACATGATAATAGCCGACAGAAGCCTTTTGGTGAAGGATACACAAATTGCCGTTGTAATCAAAAATGCCAGCAATGCAAGCTCAATGACTAATTCCATCGTTCCACCTCACACTCCTTCTCCACCTCAGGATTTGTCTCCACCTCAACTCGTGCAATCAGATGACTGGCCACCGGATTCAGAAGCCAGATAAAGAGTATGACCAGCATAAGCTTCAGAATCTCCGATAAATTGCCTGAGAACAGCATGAGCCCGATACATACAAGGATTGTTCCCAGACTGTCACATTTCGCCGCAACGTGAATACGGTTTAGCACATACCGAAAACGGAACAGTCCATAGGTTGCTATCCCAAGTATCAAAAGCCCTGCCAACAGGAAAAACACTCCAGCACAAAACCTAATCATTCATTTACACCTCCCTTTGTATCTCCTTTTCTTCTGTCTTGGTTGTTTTAACCAGATAAAGCTTTGACAGTATCACCACCGTCATAAAACTGAGAAGCGCGTATACCAGCGCAATATCTATGTAGGAGGTATCCTTCAAGTAAAAAGAGGCCGTTAATATCAGGATGATTCCCTTGAGGCCGATGATATTCACGGCAACAATTCTATCAGTGAAGCGCGGCCCCAGAACCACCCGAATCAAACATATAAAAATCGTTACCGACAAATAACACATGGAAAATAACAGTACGTAATCCTCAATTTTTGCAATATTACTAATCATGCGTTACCCTCCATTTCCTGGATATGCTTAACCGTCCACAAATTCCTCAGCCCTTCTTTGGATGGCTTGTCAATTACATGCACACAGAATTCGTCGTCTTTGATATCAACCGTCAAGGTCCCGGGGGTGAGAGTAATGGAGTTCGCCACGGCAACCGTTCCCGTCTTTGTACTGACAGGAGATTTGAAATACACCAGGCTCGGCTCCACCTCATGTTTTATTAAGACGAGATATATCATATGAAAATTCGCTTTAACCACATCCCAAAAAAGAAGGATAAGATAGATTACCGCGTGCGGAAGCACCTTCAACACCGTAAGTTCTGTGCTGAACTTGTATAACTTCATTCTCGTCAAGAGGAATCCTATGGAGCCGCATACAACGCCTCCGGTCAACAGAACGTCCCATGTAATCCTTCCATGAAAGATTAGCCATGTGACATAAAGTAATATCATCATTTAATAACCACCTTTCTTTTTCAAAGGAATCCACCTCTGAGCCCTACTCAATGCGCTGCTTCCAGTAACTGAGTTTCTCCGCCATGATCCCCCTCTTCCTGTGGATCCGCTCCGTGGGCCGCATCTCCCTGAATTTCCTCTCCGTGGGCCGCATTTCCCTGAATTTCCTCTCCGTGAGCCGCCTCACCATGCTCTCCATGGCCTGGGCCGTGTCCGTGGTTGACATCCGCCACAACCGTGAACAAAACGGTTAACACCAACGCCGCTGTAACGAAAAACAAAGCAAATCTTTTCATCTGCGTCCACCTTCCCCTGCATTTCTTTAAAATATCAAACTAATTGCTCTATTTATTGTTTAATTATTCTACATGATTTTTAAATTTTCTTAGAGATAGGATATTGAAAACTTAGGATGTCATTTTTGACTTTTTTAATAAAAGTTTTTTAAGAAAAAATTTTTATTTTATAATAAATTGAGTTTTGGTATTATTTTTACAAATTTCCGGTATTATTTTTACTTTGTGTTCATGCAAAAACCGGCGAAAACTGAGTTCCGTCAATGAATACGGTTTTCTTACACAATTTGCCCAAATCTGTAAAGGGCGTGTCCAAATAGGAGATATTTTGGCGAAACAAAAAGATAGAGGAAGCGTCGTGGAAGAATTTCCCGAAATGCAGAATGACATCGGACCAGAGCGTGTCTGAAAATTGCTTTCTGACAGCTGTGCGCCACACTTTGTGGGAGATTTGGCCCCGATGAAGGAGGCGCAGCGGGCTGCGCTGACTGAATTGAGGATAAATATACCGGATCGTGACGGGGCGTGCAGATGGCGGGAATGAATGTTCAGCCTAACCTAAAACAGCGTGATAATAAACACATAGGCAGAGCCAATAATAAATTGGCTCTGCCTATGGCAACCTGTGACATATTTTATTTCGATCTCTGAGTATTCACAAGCTTTGAGACGTTTTCCTGCTGTGGGCGTCAGATTTATTGCTTCTTACGGACAAGACGTTCATATTCTTTTGGGGATATGCCCTCTATTTTTTTAAAGTTTTTAGAAAAATAAGAATGCTCCACAAATCCTAATTTTGCGGAAATATCCTGAATCGACAAGTCCGTTTTCTCAATCATTTCCTTGGAGGCGAATACCTTTCGTTTTCTTATGGCATCGGATATGGTTTCGTTCATTTTTTCCTTAAAGATCCGGCTGATATAGCTTTTATTCCGATGAATAGCTGTGGCTATATCTTCCAGAGATATTCTTTCCATATAATGCTCCTCAATGAATTGGTTAATCTCGGCAATGAGGGAGCCATCCCTTAAAGTATTCATGCACTCATCAAGCAGCCGGCGGAGTCGATTGAACAGCTGGAACAGGTACTGAGTGGAAAACACATCCGTATTCTCGTTTTTCCATTCTGGGTTCATGTAAATGAGATATCTTATGCACTCCTCCTCCAGCAAGGCAAACTGCCTTTTTAACAATTCCTTCTCATACCCCATCATACAAAGCTCCTGAAACGCATCCAAGCGTTCACAGGCAGCAGAAAACTTATGTCCATGTATGAGGGACAGCAGGTCTGCCACCGCCTCTTTTAATTTTCCATTCTTATTCTCGTCAATCATCCGCGTACGAAAATAAATGTTTGACCCGCCATCTGGGAAATGGTTCATCACTACATTATCTGCTTCCTCAAATAATTTGGGTACGGACTCGGCCCCAGTTACCTGCTCTCCTATATAAATGACGAGATTCCGTCCTAAAAATTTTTCGCTGTAGTCTACAAGATTCCGCGTCAATATCAACAGCTCGCCGCAGCTGTACTCCTTTTCACACAATAAGACGCAAAGCTTATTTTGGGCTATGTGAAAAATAAACTCTTCATGTTTAGCAAGCATGGACAGCAGCATACTGCGCAGGGGCTTATCGTCAATCTCCTCTTTATTTATATCGTCCTCCTTTTGCACCTCCCTGACCAAAAGCATACGATAGCGAGAAAGCTTCATACAGATATCCGTATAGATATTCTTCTCAGTTTCGGACAGTCTGTTCTCTGAAATAAGGCCGTGTACAAGATTATGTAAAAGGTGCTGCCGAATTTGGATATTAGACAGGATTACCTGCTTTTCGTGCGATATAACTTCCATGTTAGCAATAGCACGTTTCACTGCCTTCGGGGTTTCAAGCAAAAAATTTGTTTTTATTATATAGGAGACGCTTCCCATATCCAGGGCGGCCTTGGCATAGGAAAAATTCATATGAGCAGTCAGAAAAATGACCTCCGTTTGTGGATAATTCTCACGGATCAAACTAGCCGCAGTTATGCCATCCAGCACCGGCATTTTGATGTCCGTAATCACAATATTAGGTTGGAATTTCTCCACCGCTTTAATGAGATCTTCCCCATCTTTGGCCTCATATACCACCATACAGTCTAACGATTTCCAGTCAATAAACTTTCCCATCCCAGAGCGGATAGTTTTCTCATCATCTGCAATAATAACCGACCACATACTTTTACCTCCGTCATACCAATGCGGGCAGTCCTGCCCATATGTGCGTTTTTGCTTTCAGTCCATCCGTATCAACGGCAGCCGCAGCATAACCTTCGTACCTACCCCCTCTTACTTTCAATTTCTATTCCATATGGATCCCCATATAAATTCTCAATGAGCTGTCTTGTATTACAAAGGCCAATTCCGGGGTGACTCGTCTGGTTCTTGGAGTCAGTTCCAAAGCCTACCCCGTCATCTTCGATAAGAATTAATAGATCTTGGTCCTTCGGTTCTATTTTAATTCGGATATGTCCCTCTGAATTTTTCGGTTCTATTCCATGAATCGCCGCATTTTCAACCAAAGGCTCCAGACACAGGCGCGGAATCACCACATTTTCCAAGTCCTCCGTCATACCCTCTATCGTGTAGTGAAAGTATTCGGGGAATCGTTTTCCCTGCAGATATAAAAAATATTTCACCAACTCCAGCTCATCGGCCAAAAGCGCCGTGTTTCCCTGGTTTCTAGGATTTAATGTCCCCTGAAGCAGCGTTCCTCCCGCATTCAGCATCTCATAAATTTCTATCTGACCGGATTCCAGGGCCTTGAACGCAATGGTGGTCAGAACATTAAATAAAAAATGTGGATTTATCTGGGATTGAAGCTGTTTCAGCTGAAGTTCACGAACCATAAGTTTGTTTTCATACTTTTCCCTGATCATGATTCGGAGCTTTGAGGTCATTTCGTTGAAAACATTTCGAACCTCATCCAGTTCGTAGAATGAAAAGGGCGGCATCTGTTCTGAAAGGTTGCCTTCGCTTACTGCTGATATCGTGGTTATCATAGCATGTAAAGGCGCCGTTACATTCCATATGATTGCAAATACAGCTATGGTCACAAAAAACAGGATACAAAGCAGGGTAAAGAATAGGGCTGCAATGGTTTCATAAATGTGATTTCTGATTGTTTCCATGGGCATGAGAGCATAGCATATATATTCCGACCCTTCTACGGGATTCCCGGTATAATAATAAGATCCGTCAATCTCTATCCGTTTATCAGCGAACAAACTGAAGTGATCCCTGGAAAGTTTCTCCTGGATGGTACTGTCAGATACCAGACGTGCATTTCCCTGCCTGTCTACAACCATCCACTCTATCCCCTGCTCCCTTAAACCAGAAAGAAGCTCTGCGATTTCCTCCTCCCGGCCGGAAAAAAGGATATCCTCCTGGCTAACTGAGGCATCATTAAGAACTTTTCTTCTCAACGGCCCCAGAACCGCTTCAATCGCATAGTCCGCCTTATGCCTCTGCTCAGTCTCTATACTGTTATACATCAGCCCCGCCTCCAGCGCAGTAAATAATGAAATTGCCAGAACACAGACAGTCAGAACACAGAATGTAATTCTCACCCGCAGCGACGGTTTGTGTGGAGCTTTTCCTTTATCTTGCAAGTCGTTAACCATAGTTTTCTCCTTTGCACTGTATTTCATGTATATGATAAATTGCTGATCAAACCGTATAATCTGATGATAAATCATCTAAGCCGATTTCTTCCTTTTTACATATTATCGTCAAGATAGGATAACAATAATAAAAATGTCTGATTATAGGGCCAGTATTTTCCGCCCGGCCTCCAACTCTTCCCCCTGCTTTTAACCGAAGGGCGGCCTTGGGCAGACTGTTTCGGCCGATGGCTACCAGGGATTGCCTGGGCAGGGAGCCGGAAGATTTCAGGCACGCAAAAAGGACTCCAAGTACGGTTTTCACATACCTTAGAGCCCTTATTTTAACTTTTTTCCTCGAAATGGTGAAATTTTTATTGTGTTCGCCCGCCTCTGTGTGTTTACAACCTTTTAGTTTTTTATATTGTTCATTGCAAATAGATTCATCTTCAAACTTAATTTTCATGTGTGCTGAACCGACAAGAAATAATCCCATGCACAATAGGCATCATCATGTTCTACCTGGATTGAATAGCCCGTACCTGCCAGGCGCTGGTTACAAAGGCCGATTCTTTCTTCCAGGTTGTCCCTTTCATCTATATCTACATATATATCCTGAAGATGGTCTGCAATACGGTGAAATTCAGCATATCCGCCTATCTCTAAAAATCCCCCTGTACGACTGGATAATACAGCCAAACAGGAGCCTCCTCTATGGAATTTCATCTTCCAATAGGGCCTCAAACTCCCACTGCTCTTTAATCCCAAGCATCAGGTCAACCGTTGGTTTCTGGGTCCGGTAAAGCTCCATATAATCCTTTGCTGTAAAAAGAGCATGCATGTGCTGCTTTTCAACTTTATCCATTATTTTCCCTCCATTACCTATAGAAAATGTATATTCAGCAGTCTGCTTATATGCCAAAATGTATCATATACTTCTCCCGGCGGATTGCCTCGCTTATTTTATCGGCCAGGGCTGCCAACTGCTCATCCCTGTTCATCCTTTTATCCGCTGTCACTATCTCCTGGAATGCAGGGAGTGATTCCGGCGGTATCAGGGTAATCCCCCATCTGGCAAGCCCAAAATCCGGACGGCTAAGGTTATGGAAATATGTCTTCAAAAGGGCCAGCTTATCCCACCAGTCCTCTATGTAAACCTCGTCATCTATTGGAACACAATGGTATTTTTCCGGATTGTACATATATTCCCTTGTTTCCGTGATATCTTCAATGATTCCAAACTCAACCTTTACCATACCAGCACCTTCCCTATATACTCTGTTTATGTGTCCTATTCATCTTTTATCCATAGGGATACTCAGGCTCGATTTCATAATGCACATCAAACAGCTCAAACCGGCCGAGCATTTTCCATATATCATGGGCTCTTCCGGCCGCAATCAGATTCCGCTTCTGCGTCAATGCCCGTTTTGCCTGGAGATAGTTCACATTCATGGTCTTCGCATATGCCTTGATTTCCTCCAGGCTGCAGATATCCCCCCTTAAAACCAGATATAAGCGGTATTCTATTGCGTCTGATTGCATCGGGCTGAAGGAAGTGATTGCCTCCCCCAGATTCTCAAAGCAGGAAAGGAAAACAGCTTCCGGCAATGTAATGGTCTCCCCCAGGTTGTCCGTTACTTTCCTTGCGTCAATTATGTAATCAAATGCATAATCCAATCCAACCGTGAAATTCCCGTATGGAGGCAGCTGGCGGCAAGCGCACATTGGGCAACGGACACATTCAAATAAAGACTTACCATCATACCTCATATGTGCACCTCATACGCATGCTTCACATGCCGTACATGGATAGCAGAAAAGTCCTCAACATCCATTCGGTTATGCCCTAATAAATCCCGGATATGTTCCGGCAGCCACTCGTATTTCAACGGTTTCAGTGGGGCAGAAAGTTTTGTGTAATACTCGTGGAGCGTTGCAACCCCAAATCTTGTGCCGTCATCCGAATCAAAATAATACAGCCCTTTGTCAGAAAACTCCCTTGCAACCTGCTCTGCCCGTTCGATTGATTTGAAGAACAACGTGCTTTCTGTGATTTTTTCAACTGTATCAAAATACTCCATCAGCTCTTCCGCCCTCTCCGCATCCTCACACACAAACTCCGGTATATATCCTTCCCCAGCACTACAGAAAACAGCTATATTGCCATTTCTGTCAACGCCGTACCATTCCATATCCATACAAAAGCATTCGCTTCTATCTATTCTTGACATGTATTCCCCTTATCAATCTTTGTCGAACCACGCAACCAGTTCCATTGTGTTTTTCGGCTTGGAGCCATCATAATAGTTCACATCCTCTGTCATCCCGGTCAGCCGGATTTTCAGACGCTCTCCTTCCACTTCAATAATCTCCATCTTATTATTCATGGTAGGCTGATGCTCCATGTAGTACAGGTTCCCATCCACATCTTCCTCGCTGTTAGGCTGCTCCAGAAAGAATCCCGGCCGTAATGAAGCGACAGGAATTTTCAATGAATAGAAGTTTACCTCCCATGACGGCTCCGCTTCCAGATATGCCGTATCCTCATGCAGGCCATCCCCCATGCCGAACTCTATTTCCAGGCACAGCATATCCGGGTCATCCTCAGTCCCATCGCCTTCTACGATGTACCATTTTGCCGTTTCCACCGGATGCCGTTCTACGCCACAAAAACGGGTTAAATATAAAACATTTTCTTCCATTTATATTCCCCTTTCCGCCCTGTATTCAAACGAAATCAAATCTTTTCCAAAATATCGTTTGCTTCTTATTTTTTCTCCAACCCTGATTCTGTAGTAAAAACAATTAAGTTTAAAATGCCAGTAAATCCCTACCACAATACCAGCTGTATCAAGATGGTTATAAGGGACTACCCTTTCGCCATAACTAAATTGAGGGGGCGTTTTCAGTTCCTTTATATTTGATTCTCTCACATGAACCATAGTTACAGGAGACATGATAATCGCCATTTCACCTGCTCGGTCTGCTGTATATTGCACGACTGTTTGAAATAATCCAATATCATATGTCTCAAAGTCAAGGCATACTCCCCACTTATATGGCGGCATATTATCACACCCCTTCTTCTGCCGGTGTTGTCCTTTTCAACATATTTTACCACATATATGGACTTCTTAAAAGAATGTAGCTTATGAAACAGGAATATCTCAAGCTTACAGGCAGCTGGGGCGACATCACCCTGGTCTGCGGCAACACACATGATGAACCAATTGAAATGGTCCTCCAGGAAGGTCCGTCCTCCCTCTTTTACGCTTGTCCAAAGTACCACAGGGAAAACCGCTCCGAAGGCGAGCGTACCTGCAACAACCGTCTGAGCATTGATGACTTCCTCAAGGCATTGGAGGCCCTGCATGGAAAAATCATTGAAGCTGAACTACAGGATGAGAAACTGCAGCTCACCAACTACGAATGGAAGGATCGCAAAGGGACCCGGTATAAGGTATTAAAGCACGAAGGGAACCAACTGACCATCAGTGTGTTTAACAAAAAGGCGATCATTACTTATCCTTGACTTATCATTTTACATTTTAAGAGTGCCCCAATTAGATGAGATATCCTTTTTCATACCAAAGCTTTTAAGGGAAAACTCACCATTCATATATTGAAAAACCACATCAAATTCCGTGTTTTGGGTTATCCCACAGTACCTCAACCTTATGCTGTCAGGCGCATCAAGAAATACATAAGCAACCTCATAACCATCCACGAATCTGCCGTCCCCATGCAATGCACTGTATTCCTGTGCGATAACATCCATTTCAGCAAGGCTTTTCGCAGCAAATATTATATATGGCTTTAGTTTCTCAAAACTTACTGCCTGTCCTTCCAAATCAATAAAAACGTCATCGTACCACTTATCTTCATGATAAATCAAAACCAATGCATCATCTGACATTTTTAACCCGTCCACATCCACAATCAATTTATCAGCGTCCTTGTAGCGTTTGTATATCAACTTATTCCTCCTCCAGTCTGCTTATTAAATACAGAAGACCATAACCAAACTATCCTATCCAAACATCAGATTATATCGTTTCCCCAACGCCTTCCAGGACAGACATCAGCCTTGCATATGAGACCTCGCTTGCCGCCCCATAAAGCATTTGCAGTTCCCCATCTTCATGCAGTTCCCCTTTTCCACAGTCCATGACAGCCACCATATTATCCGGTTCATTGCTATAGAAGGTAATGCGCATGCCGCAAAGCCAGTTTGTCATTTCAAAAGGAAGCTTCGTGAGCTTAGATTGAATCAGCCACAGTTCCTCGTCTGTCAGCCAGTAGAATTCCTCCGGGTTATATTCAAAGGTAAAGACACCCTCATAAGCCAGCGCGGCAGATAGGAACTCTCTGGTCGTGGGCGCGCAAAGGACCCAGTTTTTATCATCCTCCGTCACATAAACCGGAGGGTCCGGCAGCCTCAAATCCTCCCTGCGGATTCCGGCCCGGCAGACACCCTGGTTCTCATTCAGAAGAATCAAGTAATCCGGTTCCCGCAGCCATTCCCATTTCCGGAAATGTTCCGGCAGCATCCATGTGTCCTGGACACAGTGGAACGCCTTTGTCCGCCCGGCGGCGCGGTAATAATCCTCCAGCACTGGCGGCAGGGCGCCGAACAGCCCCTTTAGATATGCAATTTCATTCTCTGCATATCCCTCTAACGCGTCCACAGCATAAAGCGGTTTAAACTTCTCCCAAAAAGCTGATATCATAAAGCCCACCTCATTTTCTATCCATTGTCAGTTCCAGTACGCCAAAACAGGAGCCCTCTCTTCCCCCCGCTTATGAGCCGGATATCATACATGGAACCCTCATAGCAGGCCCCAAGCTCCTCCACGATGGCAAAAGGCCAGGCGCTCGGGCATCCTCCCTGTGCCAGTTCCGCAAGGCCGGCTGAGTCATCCTCAATTTCCAGGCCCGTCTGTATGGCCCTGACAGGAGGAAATTGCCATATCCCTTCAGACAATTCCAGGAGCCTGTCCATCTTCTTTTTTATGAACCTGACGGGATACCCTTCCATCAGGACTTCCGATTCCGGTATGATAATTTCATAGGTGAACTCCCCATCCTCCGGGTAATTGTTCATCCAGAATCCCCGCACCTCGGAATAAGCGCCAAACCTGTATATCACCTGTTTATAATCGTGCGAATGGTGCTCTGTGAATCCAAGGTTAAAGTCCTCTTCCAGCTTCCGTTGGTTCCACTGGATGGTTTCTTCCAGTGAATCCTCCTCAAATCCCCAATAGCCTGATTGGAATTTCATTCCCGCTTCATCAAGCATAGTGTAGAAATCCTTCACAAATGTGGGATAAAGCTCATCCCTTCTGAACTGGACCGATAGATTGAAATATGCAGGCATACCGCTACCTCTTCCGTTCTTTAATAGGATAAATTATATCATATGGCAAGTGGATGCGGCAACTGGCAGATGGGTGGGGAAACTGTTGTGGAATCCAGATGTACATGCTATACTTCTATAGGTTGGTTGTGTATTTAAGTCATTAATTTGTGGAGGTCTATTGTGACAAAAAGAGAAAAAATGTTGACAGGACAACTATATGATTGTGGAGATACTGAGTTATTAGCCCAATGGCATAAGGCTAAAGATTTGGCAAGGGACTATAATCAAACAGATTCTTCCAATGTGCAAGAAAAAGAAAGAATATTAAGTGAATTACTTGGTGGAAAAGGTAAAAATCTTTGGATAACAGCCCCTTTTTATGTTGATTATGGGAACAATGTTTATTTTGGAAATAATTGCGAAGTCAACATGAATTGTACATTTTTAGATGATAATATTATTCGTATCGGAGATAATGCTTTAATTGCCCCGAATGTGCAAATATATACAGCATTTCACCCAACAAATGCGATTGACCGTTTTGGGGAGCCTAAAGAAGATGGGGCATTTGAATTTTGCAAAACACAAACAGCACCAGTTACCATAGGCAATAATGTATGGATTGGTGGTGGTGCTATCATTATGCCAGGTGTTACGATAGGAAATAACGTTGTAATTGGAGCAGGAAGTGTTGTTACAAAAGATATTCCGGACAATACCATAGCATATGGAAATCCTTGCCGAGTAGTAAGAGAAAATAAGTAAGTTCCAGCTTATTGAACCGAAACTAAAGCATTAGGAGGCAAAATGATTTTATACAGACCTGTTGGCACTAAAGAGCTAGAATTAATTAAGGAAAGCAATTATCGAAAATTTCCTCCAAGGTTAGCGGAACAGCCTATTTTTTATCCAGTCCTGAACGAACAGTACGCAACGGAGATTGCTTCCGGCTGGAATGTAAAATATAATGAGGACCACAGAGGTTATGTCACAAAGTTTGAGGTAGACAACCAATATTGCGGACAGTTTCAAGTCCATCAAGTCGGGGGCGCGCACCATAAGGAGTTATGGGTCCCGGCCGAAAAGCTGGATGAATTTAATGAGCATATCATTGGTGAAATACATGTCATTAGAGAATTTCCAGATAAATAGCACCTTATCATGTTGTTTGGCAGCCGGAAAATATGGTGGATAAAATGACCAATTATACATTTGAAGATATAAAGGGATTGTTATCAAAAAGCATCCATGAGTATGGTTTTGAATCAGAATTACGCTTATTCTTTCATGACACCCCGAATGAATACATGATTGTAATTTATGATGACCACTGCTCCTTTCAACGGTGCGGCGCCCCAGAAGAAGCAAGCGGCGAATATAATTTTGAATCGTTGGATGAATTATATAAAGCCCAGCAGATTGATGGCATTGTTTTAGAACGGGACTGGGAAAAGGTTAGGGACTTAGAGTGTACCGATTTTGACATATTGGGCCTATGGGACTAATGGCGGATTGGACACGCTTCTTCCCTCTCTGACTGATGTGAAAGAATACAGAATTTATCAATCAGAACCTCTATCGAAAATGAATTATCAGAAAACAAGGATGTATACGGATTAAAATGAATAAATTATTTAAAGATATAAGGCATAGTGATATCGAAGCGGTACGGGCAGCAATATCAAAAAATATCACCGCTGTAAATGAGGTTTACAATGCAAAAACACCTAAAAAGGATATCGGGCAATCGCCATTACAAGTAGCGATTAAGTGCGGAGAATTTGAAATTATAGAGCTTTTGCTTGAAAATGGAGCCGATTCCAATTTCATGGAAGACCCTGCACTTGTTCCGCCTCATAGCGTCTGTATGTCCGTCCTGCACGATGCTATCATAGGTGTATTTTCTGCACTATGCTATAAACGGTATAACCATTCCGAAAAGTATATGAATTTGATTAAAACATTACTTGAGAATGGAGCCAATCCCAACCGAAAAACATCATCAGAAATGTTTCCGATAGGTACGGCGGTAAATCAAGCAGAAATCATTTTGGAGAGAAAAGACGCTTATCCAGATATACAAGAAATAAACCAAAACGAGATTATTTGAAGTCCTTGATTTACTTATCCAATATGGTGCAGATAAGGAAGAATGGCTTAATCAAAACTTTTGGGGAGCATCAAATAAAGTCTATTTCTTTGAGGAAAAAATGTATGGAATGAACAACATCAATATAAGAGAACCTATTCAAAGTGCTCTTAAAGAATATTTCGGCGGAGCTAATGGAGGAATGGGCATATGACGGCAGAAGAAGTTTTTTATAATCTATATAATAAATATGGCGATGATTTCAACTGGCATATGCTGCCCTTCTCAAATCAGACATTTGTGGCTGAACTGAAGAAAGAAATCGGTAAGGAACATTTCCTCTATCATAAACGGCTATGGGCAGTGGCCAAATGTGATTCAAATGATGATGTCTTGTATGTGGCTGATAATGACGGAGGCGCAGACATATATTATATTTTCCATTTGACTTATTCCGAATGTAATACAGATGGATTCCCTCGATATAAAAAGTTTGAAGGGATAAATGCAGTGAAAGAATATATAGAGGAATCATTAAATCAAAACTCATCTTTTTAAAGGAGCGCATATGTTATATCTGCTGATATTGACTGACCCTGAATTATCTTATGATAATTATTCAGAGGATTTTTACATTGGCCTGTTTGAAACCGAACAACAGGCCGAGGATACTGCCCAGCATTATCTTAAAAATATAAAAGGGTTCTGTGATTTCCCTGTACATACCGTATTGTGAAGAAAAATGTTATTGGCGATTTCAACAGCAGGACATCTGATTACTTATGGACGGTACAGGGATGGAACACAAATAAATACCTAGATGAGATAGACATAATTGAAAGCCCATGCTTCCTCACAGAAAAACAGGCAGACGCAGAGCTTCCGGTCATAAAGGAGAAATACCAACGGGCGGAATGGACTGTAACCCGATGGAAATTAGGCGCTTTGAAATGGCATGAAGGTTTTGTCCGAATGGTCGATGGCGAGCCTGTGAACTAACTCTAACTTGTGAAGGAGGCCTTTCGTGGATACTCATGATACATTGGAACAAATCAGAATGCTGAATAAGGAAAGCCAAGCCGGCCTTTTATTTTGTTACAAGGCTTTGAAAAAATATGGATTTGATTATCAGAAGGCTCTTGCTTTTTTAAAATCAAATAAATTTAAGAATTCATTCCTTATATCCTATAAGGATTAATTAGCAGGATAGGCACAGGCTTGACAGGCCATCTGTTGAATGAAGCTGTAATAAAATAACAGGCTGCTCTCCTATTAACCAGAAGGCAGCCTTCATTTATTTCTTCAATTCTATTGTCACATTGCCGTTTTTATCAATGACCAGATGCATTGGTTTCACATGTTTCTCATAAAACTGCCGCTTCTCCGTTTCGGACATATTCATCCGCGTCACCCGGTACACTTCCTCCATCATGTCATTCACACTCATCTGGAACAGGCTGTCCAGGTAATGGTGTACCGCCTTTATCAAGGCACTGGTCTGTATCTCGCTCCCGCCGCCTGTATAGAAGTCATCCATATAGCAGTAGAATATATGGGAACTTGTAAGTGCGTTCTTCATGCTGTATCCGCACTTCTCCCGCTCGACCAACAGCAGGAAGTCCGCTTTCGGCAGGGACGAGACAACTATGATGGGAAATTTTATGTTGCGGTAAAATCCACAAAAATCGTCTGCCGTCCGTCTTGTTCATCACGGACACCCTTAGAGAAAAATATGGCGTTCTTTGATACCTTGGAAGAAGCATTGAAACACGGCTACCGTCCATGCAGCGTTGTAAGCCGGAATGTAATTAAAAAGGAGTTAATGAAAATGGCAAATATCATTGTTTTATTTGAAGTAAAACCCACAAAGGCCGGAATGAAGAAGTATCTTGACCTTGCGGCCATGCTGAAGCCGGTGTTAGCGGGGTTTGAAGGATTTATCCGAGCAGAGCGTTTCACCAGCCTGAATGAGGACGGCAAGCTGCTGTCCATGAATGTGTGGACGGACGAAGCCGCCGTGGAAGGCTGGCGGAATATCATGCAGCACCGCATGAGCCAGAAAGAAGGGCGGGATAAACTTTTTGAGAACTATAAAATAACGGTCTGCTCTGAAATCCGTTCCTACACAGACACAGAACGGGGGCAAGCCCCGCAGGATTCCAACAGGCATTTGGGATTGGAGGGTTGATATGCAGTACATCAGTCATTATCAATCTCCTATCGGCAATATGCTTTTAGCGGCTGATGATATGGGATTGACCGGATTGTGGTTTGAGGGACAGAAATATTTTTCATACGGTCTGGACAAAGAACAGGAGGAGAAAGAACTTCCATACTTGAGCCATACCCTCTCATGTGTTGCTCCGGCCAAGCAGGACACTGTTTTAGCAGTGGCTGCCGGAACTGTGCCTGCGGACGTTCCTTTGCCCCATTGGTGCAGACCGTCGTATGCTTGGACGCAACACTTCCTATGCTGCAGGTTGGGAAACAGGAAGCAGACAACAGTCATTTAGATAACATGGTTTTATAAAAGGCTATGGGGAAGAACTCCCATTTTTGAATGACAGCTTTGATATTGTATTCTCCCGCCTTGCATTTCATCACTTTACAGATGTAAGCACCGCATTTTCTGAAATTGAAGATGAAATTGAAACGCTTCGTGATATTTCCCATGTGAGAAATATGAGCAGAGAAAAAATGATAAGCCTGTTTATTGCAAATAGTCTTTCCATACAAAACTGCGAAACAACAGAAATCCGTCAAAAACTGCAATTAATTCACATTAGTTGCAGGGTCTATGTTGTTCTGCCATTTAAAATAGGCACATTCTCCCACAAAACAGCACATATATAACAGACATCAGCCTCCCGGCCCTCTGTCTCCTGCTTTTGTATCCAGAATTTTGCCCTCTGGCACTCTCATAGTCCTCTCCCTCTGGCTCCTTTTTCCTCCCACTCTCCCTCCGGCCCCAGGCAGCTCCCATCACCGCCAAAGCCTTTGTTTACAAGGGTTTCCGACCTTTTGACTCCCTATTTTCAACGGCAGAATGGCCCGATGCCGGGCAAAATCGGCCGATGGCCCCGGGGGATTGCCTGGGACAAGGGGCCCGGAGGATTTCAGGCACGAAAAAGGACCCAAAGTATGGTTTTCACATACCTTAGGTCCTTTTTTCCTATTTTTCGCCTCAAAATGATGCTATTTTGTGGCAGAATATGCCTATTTCAGATGGCAGGATAACAATCGCTTATTGACCATCTGCTTTGCAACCTCAGCTGCAAAATCTTCATTCTTCTTCTCAAGGCCCTCTCCCGTTTCAAAGCGGACAAACTTCTTAACTGCAACATTCGCGCCGTTTGCCTTGGCAACTGCTGCTACATACTGAGCTACGCTCTGCTTTCCGTCCTCTGCCTTAACATAAACCTGATCTAAGAGACAAGTCTCCTTCAGCTCTTTGTTGATGCGGCCTTTAACCATGCCCTCGATAATCTTGTCATTGGCATCCGGCTTCTCGTTCTTAGCTGCCGCTGTAAGAATTTCAGTCTCCTTGGCAATATACTCAGCGCTTACTTCGTCTCTGCTGGTAAACATCGGCTTCAGAGCTGCAGCCTGCATAGCCACGTTCTTCGCCATTTCTTTAATCGCATCATTAACAACGTCGGTCTCAACATCAACCAGGACGCCAATCTTTCCGCCTGCGTGGATGTAGGACGCAACAAAACCCTTAGCCTCCTCCACCTGCTCGTAACGGCGGATGTTCATATTCTCGCCGATAATGGAAATCTGGGAAGCCAGGGCCTCTTTAACAGTAAGGCTTGTGTCTTTCTCCCACTTTTCCTCCATAAATGCCTCTAAGCTATCAGCGGTCGTATTCAATGCCTGTGCTGCAACCTCTGCAACATAGGTCTGGAACTTCTCATTCTTAGCAACGAAGTCAGTCTCAGCATTTACCTCAACTACTACAGCCTTCTTGCCGTCCTCCGTTAATGCGGTAGCTACGATACCTTCGGCTGCAATACGGCCAGCCTTTTTAGCTGCTCCGGCAAGCCCCTTCTCTCTCAGGAACTCAACTGCCTTCTCCATATCGCCGTCGGTAGCTGCAAGGGCTTTCTTGCAGTCCATCATCCCTGCTCCCGTTGTCTCTCTTAACTCTTTTACCATTCCTGCGGTTACTGCTGCCATGTCATCTTCCTCCAATTTAAAAGTTTGAATTAAGCCTCTGCTGCCTCAAATGCCTCTACAGGAATTTCCAGCTCCATAGCGCCTTCCAATACTTCTCCCTGCTTTGCCTCAATAACAGCATCTGCCATCTTGGAAACAATCAGCTTAACGGCTCTGATAGCATCATCATTGCCCGGGATTACATAATCCAGTTCTTCCGGATCACAGTTAGTATCTACAATGCCAATCAAGGGAATACCCAGAGTATGGGCTTCCTGAACACAAATGTGTTCCTTCTTTGGATCTACAATAAAGATAGCGTCCGGGAGTCTCTTCATATCCTTGATACCGCCCAGGTTTCTCTCCAGCTTATCCCACTCTTTCTTTAACTCAATAACTTCCTTCTTTGGAAGAACATCAAAGGTCCCGTCCTGAGACATAGCCTCGATCTCCTTCAGTCTTGCAACACGGCTCTGGATGGTCTTGAAATTGGTCAGCATACCGCCAAGCCATCTCTCATTAACATAGTACATTCCGCAGCGCTCTGCCTCGGCTTTGATAGCCTCCTGCGCCTGCTTTTGGTTCCCACAAACAGGATGGTGCCGCCATCGGCTGCGACATCGGATACTGCCTTGTACGCCTCATCTACCTTGCCTACAGACTTCTGAAGATCGATGATGTAGATACCATTTCTCTCTGTGTAGATGTAGGGGGCCATCTTAGGGTTCCATCTTCTTGTCTGGTGACCGAAATGTACACCAGCTTCCAGCAACTGCTTCATTGAAATTACGCTCATGTTTCTTACCTCCGTTTGGTTTTTTGCCTGCTCCGCTGAGCATGAGAGTTCAGGCTCTTCCGTCTGCTTCTGACATTTCCCGAAAGACCTGTCCTATATCTGTTCCAGGCACCGTTCCGTAGAATCCACAGACGTGTTTTTTGTCAGCCTTTCAAATATAGCATAAAAACAGGCAGCTTGCAAGTACTTTTTGCAGGCTGCCGCTAGTTATGATTAAAACTTTATTTTAAATTTGGAGTTGGACGCTTTGATAGCCTTCAACTCATCGAACACCACATCATTTAACACCTTGATATAAGTTCCCTTCATACCCGAAGAACGAGATTCTATTACTCCTGCGCTTTCAAATTTTCTCAGCGCATTTACAATGACGGATCGGGTAATACCTACCCGGTCTGCTATCTTACTTGCTACCAGAATTCCCTCACTGCCGTCCAGCTCCTCAAAAATATGAATGATCGCTTCCAACTCTGAGAACGACAACGTGCTGATAGCAGATTTCACAATCTGTACCTTTCGGGTTTCTTCCGCATTCTCTTCATTCACAGAGCGCATCATCTCCAACCCTACAACCGTAGTGCCATATTCACTTAAAATAATGTCGTCAATATCATAGCTGGAATCCGACTTGTAAATAAACAAGGTGCCCAGCCTCTCCCCGGCAATATCGATGGGGGTAATAATGGCCTGATACTTTTTAACATTCTCTTCTGCAAATCCAAGAGTTGCAAGATTCACGTTCTCCTTGGTAGACAAAACGCTTAAAAGACGTTCATTCAGCATCTGATCCACATGACCGCCTACCTGATCTTCGATTAACTCTTCAATCTCGTCCACGCCATGACAGCAGCTAACTCCCAGCACTTTTCCCTTCTTGCTGATCACTAATATGTTAGATAACAGTATCTCACTCAGCACTTTACATATATCGTTAAAAACCACCTTATGAGAATTGTTGTTATGCAACAGATTATTGATTTTCCTTGTTTTGTCCAACAATTGAACACTCATCTGCGAAAACCTCCTTATCCACTTTGTATTACACCTAAAAATACTCTACTAATGATTAAATTTTAGCACAATTCTTAAGCAATAACAAGAGTTTTTTGAAGTTTTCAATTATTTTAAGATTTTTTAATTTTCTATATTTATCTTGACAAATATTATTACTTTTCTGCTTTATCTGTGCGGTATCCGCAAGTCTCATCTGAGCAGAGAAGCTTGTTCCCTTTTTCCACCATATAAGAACCGCATTTGGGGCATTTCTGGGTGGATGGCTTCTGCCATGACATAAAATCGCATTCAGGGTTGGCCTCGCATCCGAAGTAAAGACGGCCTTTTTTTGTCTTCTTGCGCACCACTTCCTTGCCGCACTTGGGACAGGGAACTCCAATCTTTTCCAGATATGGCTTTGTATTCTTGCAATCAGGAAATCCGGGACATGCCAGGAATTTTCCGTGAGGGCCGTATTTGATTACCATCTGGCGTCCGCACAGATCGCAGACCTCATCGGACACTTCATCCGCTATCTTTACAGACTCCAGCTCAGTCTCAGCGATTTTGACCGCCTCATCCAAATCCGGATAGAAATTGCTCACTACCGTCTTCCAGGGCACAGTACCGTCAGCTACTTTATCAAGAAGGGATTCCATATTCGCTGTAAAGTTCAAATCCACTATGCTTGGAAATGAATTCTTCATAATACGGTTTACAACATCTCCCAGTTCCGTCACATACAGATTCTTGCTCTCCTTCACCACATATCTTCTTGCGATGATGGTGGTAATAGTAGGGGCATAAGTGCTGGGACGTCCGATTCCCTGTTCCTCCAACGCCTTTACAAGGGAAGCTTCCGTGTAATGTGCAGGAGGCTGGGTAAAATGCTGGCTTGGATCCAGATTATCCAGCTTAAGAACAGCGCCCTTTTCCAGATTGCCCAGAACCTGATTCTTCTCCTCCTCGTCGTCGGATTCCACATACACAGACATAAAACCGTCAAAGGTAAGCCTGGAAGCAGATGTAGTAAACAGCTGGCTTCCTGCTTCTATTTTAACAGAAGTAGTCTCATATACGGCAGGCGCCATACGGCTGGCTGTAAAACGTTTCCATATCAGCTGGTACAAACGAAATAAATCCCGCTGGAGAGATTCCTTTACAATGGTTGGGGTGAGTGTAATATCTGTGGGACGGATAGCCTCATGGGCATCCTGTATCTTACCGTTGTTCTTACTTTTCTGTTCTCCCTGGCCTCATAATTATCGCCGTAGGCCGTCCTCACGAAAGCTCTGGCGGCAGCATCCGCCTCGTCTGCTATACGTGTGGAATCCGTTCTCAGGTATGTGATAAGACCCAGCGTTCCGCGTCCCTTCACCTCCACGCCCTCATATAGCTGCTGGGCCAGACGCATTGTTTTCTGAGTAGAAAAGTTGAGAACCTTAGAGGCTTCCTGCTGCAATGTGCTGGTGGTAAAGGGAATGGGGGCCTTCTTCACCCGCTCGCCTTTTTTTACCTCATCTATCACATAGCTGCAGCCCTCCAGAGTCATAAGGATCTTATCCAGTTCATCTTTGCTGCGGATAACGGCTTTGCCGTTAGAATCCTTAGGGCCATAATATTTTGCTGTGAGAGGCTTCTTACTGCCCTTTAACAAAAGATTGGCTTCCAGATTCCAGTATTCCTCAGGGATAAATGCATTGATCTCATCCTCCCTGTCACAAATCATTCGCAATGCCACAGACTGGACACGTCCTGCACTTAAGCCCCGCTTAACCTTTGCCCAGAGCAGGGGGCTGATGGTATAACCCACCATGCGGTCCAGCATTCTTCTGGTCTGCTGCGCGTCCACCAGGCTCATGTCAAGAGCTCTCGGGCTTTTGAGGGATGTCTTTACAGCATTTTTTGTAATCTCGTTAAAGCTAATCCGGTAAACGTCCTTATCCTTTAATTCATCCAGCTTAAGCGCCTTCATCAGATGCCAGGAGATAGCTTCCCCCTCGCGGTCAGGGTCGGTTGCCAGATAAATCTTGTCTGCTTTCTTCACTTCCTTGCGCAGCTTGGCAAGCACATCCCCTTTCCCCCGTATTGTAATGTACTTGGGTTCAAAATCGTGCTCCACATCAATTCCCAGCTGGCTCTTGGGGAGATCCCTCACGTGGCCTCCCGATGCGTCAACTTCATAATTTGTCCCCAGAAACTTTTTGATGGTTTTTACCTTCGCCGGCGACTCCACAATTACCAGATAATTTGCCATTGTAAAACTCCTATTCCCTCATTTATATATTCTTATCTCTTATTGGATATTCATCTTTCATCATCCGCGGATGTAATACTGACCTGTAGTCCGCACTGCAAATCCCCCCAGCTCCAGTTCCAGCAGAGCGCTCATACAACTGCTTACAGACATCCCTGTTGCTGCCGCAACCTGCTCCAGATGTCTGGGTTCGGAATCTAGGCAACTATACACCATTTTTTCGGTCTTGGCAAGTCCCTTCTGGTCTTTTTCATGAAGATTCATTCTATTTTTGTAGAAAATGCCCATGTATTCCAACACATTCTCAGGGGATATGAGAATACCTGCGCCATTTTGTATCAACTGGTTACAGCCTTCGCTTAATGGGTCAGTAATTCGGCCGGGAAGTGCAAAAATTTCCCTTCCCTGCTCTAATCCCAGTTCTGCCGTAATCAATGATCCGCTCTTTCTGCGGGCCTCAATCACCAGGATCACATCGGAAAGTCCGCTGATGATCCGGTTCCGCACAGGAAAGTTGGATGCGTAGGGCTCCTGATCCGGTCCATACTCAGAAAGGACGCCGCCCTGGGTCAAAATCTGTTCATAAAGTTTATAGTTGCTTCTGGGGTAGCAGATGTTTACCCCGCATCCCAAGACCCCAAAGGTTTTTCCTTGCCCCTTCAATGCGCCCTCGTGTCCAGCACCGTCAATCCCCCAAAGCCAGTCCGCTGATAATCTGAACTCCATTTTCAGCCAGCTCGCGTCCCATAGTCTCTGCCGCCCTCTTTCCGTAACCGGTGCAGTTTCTGGCACCTATGATAGCTACAGAAGGCCTGCTGTCGTCAGGAAGCTCTCCTTTTACAAAAAGGCCCATGGGATAATCATAGATATTCCTCAGTTTATCCGGATATTCCTGGTCAAGGGGCGTAATAAAACGGATTCCCCGTTCCGTCAGCCCGTAATATTCCTCCTGCATCCGTTGAAACTGCCCCTTCCATAAGTCGTACTTTCGGCATACTTCCTCCCGTTTTACAATTCCAAATTTTTTTAATTCTATTCCTTCTATATAATAGGCATCTTCGTAGCGGCCCAAAGTCTCTCCTATCCTGCGAACCGGCACTGCCCCAAAGCTGGAAAAACGGCACAGCCAGTAGAGGAATTCTTTCTCCCTGCTCCATCTCGCAGCTTCATATAGAATCGGTTCCCGTCCTGTGGCTTTCATCCTCATCCCCATAGCTTCTCCTCCAAAAGACTGTATCCCAAAGCTTCCGCCAAGTGTTCCCGCTGAATCCGCGCCTTTCCTGCCAGGTCGGAAATCGTCCTGGCCACCTTCAGTGTCTTGTGATATCTTCTGGCGCTTAAACCCCTGGCATCATAAATCTTTTTCACAAAAGCTTCCTCTTCCGGCTCCAGACGGCAAAATCTTTTTATCTCCTTAGCGCCCATGCGGCTGTTAAACCGGATACCAGTTCCCTCAAACCGCTTTTCCTGTATCTTCCTGACCAACTCCACACGCTGCCTTATGGCAGCAGAGGCCTCGCTCTCTCCGCCGCCCCTCAGCTCCTCAAAGGTGACGGGAGCCGCCTCCACACAGATATCAAACCGCTCCAGTACAGGTCTGGAAATGCGGTGCAGATACCGCCGTATCTCCGACTCCGAACAATTACACCTGCTTCTGTCCGGATAAAATCCGCAGGGGCAGGGATTCATGGCTGCAACCAGCATAAAATCCGCAGGAAACACAAAGCTTCCCGCCACTCTGGTCACTACCACCTGACGCTCCTCCAAAGGCTGGCGCAGAATTTCGATGGCCTCCCGGCTGAAATGAGGCAGCTCATCTAAAACAGAACACCGCCTGAGGCCAGTGAGAGTTCCCCCGGTCTGGCAGGCATACCGCCTCCTGTAAGTCCCTGAGGAGTGATGGTATGGTGGGGGCTGCGGAAGGGACGTCTGGAGAGCAGGGGACGTCCCGGCGGCAGAAGGCCGCAGATGCTGTAGGTCTTGGAAATTTCAATATCCTCCTCCCTGGTCAGCGCCGGAAGAATAGTCGGTATTCTGGAAGCAACCATGGTTTTACCTGTTCCTGCGCTGCCGTTCAGAAGCAGGCCATGCATCCCTGCCGCAGCCACCTCGGCCGCCCGCTTAAGAACCAGCTGTCCGCTGACCTCCCGGAAATCCAGATCCCACCCCCTGTTCTCCTGCCTCCATGCATTCTCATCCATGCCCCTTATACCCTTTATATCAGAGGGATGTTCCAGGAGCCACGCCATATGGCCCAGGGATTCCACTCCAACGATCTCCACCCCCTCGATAACAGTTCCCTCTATGGCATTGACCTGGGGAAGAAAGCATCTGACAAGTCCCTTATCTCTGGCAGCCGTCACTAAGGCCAGCACACCGCTTACATGCTTTACGCTGCCATCCAGCCCCAGCTCTCCTATGACCATACTGTCTTTCAAGCATTCCGTATTTATCAGCGTATGCTCCCAATATGGCCACTGCTATGGGCAGATCATAGGCTGTGCCGCCCTTTCTCACACCAGCCGGCGACAGATTCACCGTGATTTTTTAGCAGGCAGACGGAAGCCGGAATTTCTCAGGGCAGTCCGTACCCGGTCCTGGGATTCCCTCACTGCCAGAGCCAGCTGCCCGGATATGGAAAATCCGGGCAGCCCTTCAGACGCATCCGCTTCCACAGAGACTATAAATCCCTCTACGGCCCGGATGCCCCCGCTGTTAATTTGCGTAAACATTCCTTTCCCCTTTCCCTGAAACTTTAATTTAATTGTTATACCTGGAAAATAGTACGATAACGTACCCGACAATTAATTAAGACAGTGCAGGGAGACTCCCTGCATCTGACTTAAAGATAGTATTACTATACTAAAAGAATGAAAAAAAGGCAAGGGGATTTATAGGCAGATCACTTACCGGTTAAACTCAGTCATATATGGCCTGAACCGCAGCGGCAGATGATTCCTCTGGCACTTGTAGTTTGTCCGCTCCCGGATGGCTACCGCATCAAAAAAAGTGTACCACAAATTCTTATATATCTCCTCGTCCGTCTGCTCTCTCAGCCACGAACCTGCCCGATTCCCTTTATCCTCCCCCTGTTCCTCCAGGGGGATATCCGTAAGAAACCATTCCTTTCCCATGGGATGAACAGCCGCTTTCGCCCGCTTCTCATCAAAAATGGCCCAATTTTCCTCTGGCAGCCGGTCTGCAAAATGAGGCGCCAGCAGGGGAAGCACATCATTCTTAGGCCCGATACGGCTGACCAGCACTCCCTGGGAGGTCTGGGAAAATCGGGTAAACTGAGTCAAAAGATGATTCTCATTATAGACATTTCTCCGGATTCGGAATATCTCATAGACAGCAGGAAGCTGCATCATATCCACCACTCCCGGGCCATAGCGGAAGGCTTCCGCCAGAAAGCGGAACATCCGATCCGGCCGTTCCTCCTCCTGGCTGAGGGAAGCGATATAAACCTGCTCATAGATCTCATTGGACAGCTTGGTCCCGATGGTGCGGATAACCTTCTCCACCTTCTCCCGGACCGTCTCCACCTCCACATACTCTGCAAAGAGTTCCAGTTCCCCGGAACCCTCCCCTCAGTTCCAGCCGCAGGTTTTCCTCTCCCTGCCCCCCATAAAAGCGTCGTAGATGCCACACAATATATTCTCAAAATCAGGCCCGCACACATAAACCGTCATATTCATAATCCTCCCTTGCTACAAATTTCCCACTGCCGCTCCATACTGATCATCCCTGGTAACGGCATATCCAGATGCATATCATCAAAGAGGGAAAGCTGCCTGAAGCTGTCCTTGTGCTCAATATCCCAGGCAGCCCTCCGCTCATCTCCCACCAGACAGCTGGTAATATAATCCTGATCCAGCTTAAACCCCTCCATCATATGGCCGGAACAGGTTATAAAATACCGCGCCCGCTTCAAAACCACCCCCAGCTTTTTCAAATCCTCAAAGGTGAGATTTCCCTTCCTCCTGGCAGTGACAATCCTCATAGCAGACTTTACTCCCATTCCGGCACTCTCAAAAGCCGGTCGTAGGAGGCGCTGTTCACCTCCACAGGAAACCCTTCCAGATGCCGCAGAGCCCAGTCGCACTTGGGATCCAGAAACACATTGAAATTAGGCTGTGATTCAGATAACAATTCCTCCGCCTGAAATCCGTAAAAGCGCAGAAGCCAGTCAGCCTGATACAGGCGGTGTTCTCTCAGAAGAGGAGGCCTGCCTCCGGGCGCAGGAAGATTGCTGTCTTCATTCACAGGTATATAGGCGGAGTAAAACACCCGCTTTAATCCATAGTTGCGGTATAGGGCCTGGCTGACAGACATCATCTGATAATCGCTCTCCGGCGTGGCGCCCACGATAATCTGGGTACTCTGTCCTGCCGGAACAAAGGGAGTCTTTTTGTAGGGTGAGGAAGGCAGGCTCCTCTGTCTGCCTCCTTCACCCTTCAGGAGAAGCCCTCCAACGTCTGCCAGTTCCGGTTTGATCAGCGCCGCTCCGCCTGCAAAGCCGGCCCGCTGGGTGGCATAGGGCTTCTTAAACTCCCGGTCATATCCCAGAAGATGACCGGACACGGAAATCCCCTGCTGAATCTGGCGCATAGGCTTTAGGATCTTGTCCCTCGTCTTTCCCGGCGCCAGGTTCTTAAGCCCCTCGGCTGTAGGCAGTTCCAGATTCACGCTCATCCTGTCCGCCAGAAATCCCATCTGCTCTACCAGCTCTCCGTCGGCTCCCGGAATGGCCTTCACATGGATATACCCGTTAAAATTCCAATGATTGCGCAGCTTATACACCGTCTCATATATAAGTTCCATGGTGTGGTTGGCATTGTACAGGATACCGGAGCTTAGGAACAGGCCCTCAATAAAGTTTCTCCTGTAAAACTCCATAGTCAGCCTGCACACCTCGTCCGGAGTGAAGGATGTCCTAACCACATCGTTGGAACATCGGTTGACGCAGTATTTACAGTCGTAGATGCACTGGTTTGTAAATAAGATCTTCAATAGGGAAATACACCTTCCGTCTGCTGCAAAACTGTGGCAGATTCCGGCCTCCGAGGTATTGCCAATACTCCCGGCCTTCCCCTTTCTCTTCACTCCGCTGGAAGTACAGGCCACATCATATTTGGCTGCATCCGTCAATATCTTAAGTTTTTCCTGTATACTTAAATTCTCCTGTATCAGCATTTTATCACCGCCAAGAACATATGTTTGTATTTCCTATAGTTTAACATACTATGCCTGTAAAAGCAACCATTTTAGCAAACATTTGTTCGTCATTTTCTCTCCTGTATTCTGCCGCAACTTCCTTCCAAATCTGTGCAGAGACGGCAGAAAGGCCCTGGAAGCAGACTTTTCATATCTGCTCCAGGGCCTTATATTAAACTCTAATCTCTGTATCCTTCGGGATTCATGGACTGCCATCTCCAGGAATCTGCACACATCTCCTCTATTCCCTTTTCAGCCTTCCATCCCAGCTCTCTGCCTGCCTTGGCCGAATCTGAATAGCAGGTGGCCACATCTCCGTCTCTCCGTGGTTTGATCTCATACCTGAGAGTCTTTTTGCAGGCCTTCTCATAGGCATGAAGTACATCCAGCACGCTGTATCCCACACCGGTTCCCAGATTATAGATGCTGACGCCGTCTTTGTCGGCAAGCTTCTGCACTGCCTTGACATGTCCTTTTGCCAGATCCACCACATGGATATAATCCCTGATTCCGGTTCCGTCCGGCGTATCATAATCGTCGCCGAATACATTCAGATATTCTAATTTTCCTACTGCCACCTGTGCAATGTAGGGCACAAGATTATTGGGAATTCCTTCGGATCTTCGCCAATGAGACCGCTCTCATGAGCGCCGATAGGATTAAAATAACGGAGCAGGACCACATTCCACTCCTCATCTGCAGTATGCAAATCCGTAAGTATCTGCTCCAGCATGCCTTTCGTACGTCCGTAGGGATTGGTAATCTCACCTTTGGGGCAGTTCTCTGTGATGGGAATCTCAGCCGGGTCGCCGTATACAGTGGCGGAGGAGCTGAACACGATGTCCTTTACTCCGTGTTTTCTCATCTCATCACAGAGTATCAGGGTTCCCGTAATATTGTTGTGGTAATACTCCAGAGGCTTATGTACAGACTCGCCTACAGCCTTAAGACCGGCAAAGTGAATCACCGACTGGATGGATTCCCTGTCAAACACATCCTTGAGGGCCTGCTGGTCCAGTATGTCCACTTTATAGAATTTTACCTTTTTTCCGGTAATGGTTTCCACCCGCTCCAAAGCCTTTTCGCTGGAGTTATACAGATTGTCCACTACTACCACGTCATAGCCTGCATTCAACAGTTCCACACAAGTATGGCTGCCGATATAACCGGCGCCTCCAGTCACTAAAATTGCCATCGCTGCTCCTCCTTCATGAACACATGTTTAGCTGCAAAAAGGCGGAACAGGTATCAACCGGCCCCGCCTGCTATGAATAGTATAAAGGCAAATCCCTCATAAAACAATGCACAATCTTTTGAACTTTTGACACTTTTTTATTGAATTTCTTTTAAAATCTTCCATTTTTATCCATGCTTTGCAAACTCCGCTCATATTTTTTCAATGGCCTTATTCTCTATCCGGCTGACATACGCTCCTGTCAAGTCAGGGTTAAAAATTTATTTTCAACGGATTACCCAGCTGCCTTTTCTATTCGAGCCCATTCGACTCAGGATTCCCTTTTTTCTCAATCCTCTGATTGAGCAGCGAATTTCTCCCTCTGATATTCCAATCTTTTGTGTTAGCTGTAGCTGCGTAATCATCGGGTTATCGCAAATTACTGCCAAACTATTTTGTTCCGTTTGCGTAAGGTTTTCCGTTGGTTTTCCGTTAGTCTCACCGCCAATTCCGTAATCAAAAGAATCTTCCTCATCCAGTGGGCGCTTGAACACCCGCTGAAACAAGCAAGTCTCCAACCACCGCTTGTATCTCCACGACATTGAAGCGGGAGACTTCCTTGATAAGGTTAAACTATTTCTTTTATCGTTTCTCCATAGCAGTTTAAAATATTGTTGTTTTAATTTTTGAAATTCTGGAATATATTCCTGCAAAATCAATTCCACTAATCTTTTTGCTGCATTTCCGTCATAAATATGTGACATGTCATTTCTGTTTTTCAACATGGAAAGATACACCTTTTCGTCTATAAATGGATATTGCCGCCTTTAAGATCTCTCTGGGGGAACCTGTATTGGCAATGTTTTTCCCTTCGTAACGCATCAGTTCTTTTAAGACTTTCCAGCTGAGTTCAAATTGAATTGCAAACTTAACAATAATTCCGCTAATAATAAACTCATTGTTTAAATCTTCATTTTGGGCCTTCTCTAATACAGCAAGATTAGAAACATAATTGTCAAATTTCCTCATACAAAAGCACCCCTTCCTTCATAATTTGCTGACGAAAGGAATCTTGTAAATCATCAGCCAAATTTACGACATCAAAATCTAATAATGTTGATGTTTTTTCTTTTACATCAAAAGTAAATCCCAGAACATCTTTTCCTTTGACAGCTAAATCAATGTCACTTGCCCGATGATAATTTCCTCTTGCCCGAGAGCCAAAAAGAATTACCTTCTGTACGTCATTCTTTTTTACAATCTCTTTAATTTCCTATAACACGATTGGGGAAATTCCATTATCTTCCATATCTGCAATCCTTTCTAGCCAAAATATTTTTGCATAAGTGAGTCAAATAACAACTGTGTTTCATCTGATGATTATTTCACTGCAACTTTTGATTTTTCAATAATAATATCCCCAGCACTTAACTATTTCTCTTCTATATTCTTCTTCGCTATACATCGAGTCACAACATTTTGATAATCCACGATTCCATTATTGGTAAAATTTGTCGTTCTGAGAACTGGTATGCCGTTTCCAGATTCATCATCAACTCCCCATTCACCTGTAAGTGCTTTACCTGTAATATCTATAAGCCTGGCCATCCTTCATCCCAACAAACCCTTGCCCACCCGCAGTGCCATCTCGATTTCCCTTCGCTCCATCTCGATGCGTGCTGTCCCACTATCATGCCTGTCCAAAACCGGTCTGCCCAAAAGCAAGCTCCCGGCAGCCAATTTCATTTCGTCCTGGCACTGCTCGTTACCTCAAGCAACTGTCAACTTAGTATTTTTGTTATCAATTGACTAAATTAATTATATGAATTAATATCAGTGTCAAATACCATTTAGTCTTTTATATAAAAATGACCATATTAAACTTAGATAATGCAGCATTGTGTCCCCAAAGCCTGTTTTACCTTAGACCTCCAAGGACGTTTTAAGTGAAAATGAGTTTAGATATTTCAAACAGGCAAATTTTTCAAATTGTAACATATCCTTTTCAGGAAGAAAAGCGCCGGGATTGCACAAAACATGGGCCCCGACGCTTCCTCTACCATTATATTTTCCGTATTTACAACTTCTTTCAGCCGCTCCGCTGAAACTCAGCCCGTATTTTTTCAATGGCCTTCTTCTCTATCCGGCTGACATAAGAACGTGAGATTCCCAGTTGCCCGGCAATCTCACGCTGGGTGTATTCTTTACCCTTGTAAAGCCCGTACCGCATGCCCAACACTGTTTTCTCCGTCTCCGTCAGGCAGGTTTCAAAGGCTTCATAAAGTTCCTTCACATCCTGGCTCAGTATCATCAGATCCAGGGTCTCCTTGTTATCCATCTCAATAACGTCCACCAGGCTTACGGTTTCTCCGTCCTTGTCTACCCCGATGGGTTCAAAAAGAGAAACCTCCCTGGAATATTTCCTGCTGGCCCGCAGAAGCATCAGTATCTCATTCTCTACGCATCTGGCTGCATAGGTGGCAAGCCTGGAGCCCTTATCTGCATTAAATGTATTCACTGCCTTTATAAGGCCGATGGTGCCTACGGAAAGCAGGTCTTCTGTATCGTAATCAGAACCCTGGTACTTTTTTACCACATGGGCGACCAGACGCATGTTGTGTTCTATCAGCATATCCCGGGCTGCCTGGTCGCCCTCCTTCAGACGTTCCAGACACTCCTTCTCTTCTCCTGCTGATAATGGTTTAGGAAAAGTCTTCAAAGATAGCCACCCTGCATATTCTTAATCTTATTCTATGCGGGGGCGGCTTGCCAAGTGCTTTTACAAGTTTTTCTTGGCTGGTACTATTTTATTACAAACATTTCCTTTATTTTTTTATTATCCAGACTGTGGTTGTACACCAGAGCCTCATAGTCCAGTACAAGATCTTTGTATGGGCAGCGGTCCGATTCGGCCTTGGCCCAATAATAATAGTTATCTTCCCTGTCATAACATCCCAGAAAATGCACCACAGGGAGAACCTCCTTCAATTCCAGCAGGAACCGGTTATAAGGAGTCATCTCCAGGTTAGCTCTGTCCAGCAGTTCAGAGGACAGATAGATTGAACCCAGCTTTCCCATATTCTCAGAGGGCATGTCATAGTTAGTCCAAATGATAAAGGGTGTCTCATACCACATCAGATGGTCCTGAACAGGTACATCTGAGCTTGCCATTCCATAGATATGGTCGAAAAACCCATCCTCCACACTTGGCTGATGGTCTCCAAACATGACAATCATCGTAGGCTGATCCACGTTTTTAAAATAATCCAGAAGATATTCCAAAGCTTCATCCGACTTTTTCATCAGGGACAGATACTGGTCTGTCCTGGGATATTTGCCTTCCAGCTCCCCTGTGAGCCATACCTCCTGTTGAAAATTATCGTAGGTTCCCTCATACCCTCCATGATTCTGCATGGTCACGTTAAAAATAAACAGCCTGTCATCCGGCGATTCTTTGCTCTCTATCACCTCAATCAGCTTGTCATAGTCAGCCCTGTCACTGACATAATTGCGCAGCTGTGGGCTGTCCTCATAGAATTCCTCGTCCAGGAACACATCAAAGCCCATATTTTCATAGCATTCCACCCGGTTCCAGTTGTCCCCCGGATAAGGGTGCATGGCAACGGCCCCGTATCCCTGGTCTTTCAGGGTGCTTACCAGAGAATAGGCGCCCGGTTTCACATTAAACTGGTATGCGATGGAATTGGACGGCAGCATGGCCATGGAGTCTCCTGTGAGGAATTCAAACTCCGTATTGCTGGTCATGGAACCGAATACAGGCACTGCCAGGCTGCCCTTCACCGTATTCTCCTCCAGACTGTTTAAAAAGGGAAAGTATTCGATATTCGTGGTGAAATCCCCTGCGGCCCTGAGTTCCGAAAGACTTTCATTCATAATACAGATAATATTTACCGGGGAAATACTCTCCTCCCCGGGAGACACGGCTCCTGCCGAAACCAGCTGCACTTCCTCCTGCCCATCCGCAATTCTCCGATAAATGGACCTGACTTTAGCCTGACTGTACCCTGCCGGCGGTTTTTTCACCATGTACTGGACAGAAACAGCCGTGGACAAAATATACCCGTACTCCTGATAACTCTTTGTTACCTCCCACATATTGATTCCAAGTCCCGGCCGGGAACTATCGCTATGTAAAAATAGGCTGCAAAACCGGCTGCCGCTCCCAATATCCCCGCTGCCGTTCCAAGCCTTTTTTTCCAGCCTGAAACTTTGAAAGGGACAAACCAGAGCGCTGCATTCATTAGCGCCACAGCTGCACAGGCAGACTTCATAGCAGTGGTAAAAACAAATTCATAATTGCCGGACACAGTCACTGCAGTCCTTAAAGCCAATACATCCCAAAGCATAACAGGGCGGCTTCTCACAGCCACCACAAATGCCTCTCCCATAGACAGGAGCAGCAAAAACACGGAAACCAGAGGCACCGCCGCGCGGCTGTTTCCGCATATTCCAAAGACAAGCAAATACAGCACATAAAACCACGCTATATTCAGCAAAGCCATAGGCAAAGAAACCGCAGCCAGGTTGCCGGTAACGTGCTCAAACAGTATGTAGGAGGCACAGGGCGCCAGCAGCAGGCACACGGTTCCAGTTATCTTCCCTATTCTTTTTAACAGTTGCATCCACTTATCTCTTGTCACAGATTACCGTCCCTTTAGGCATTCTCCCCGCCGCAGCCAGAAGGAGAATGCATATTGATACAGTTATCCTAGCACAAAGATTTTTATCCATCAAGAGTCAATTGCTTCCAGAAACATTTTTTTCACAAAAGGTTCACAGATTCCCCATACCCGGATATGCTACATATGGATCTTATATTTCCCTGTAACAATTCTCCTGTAAAAGAAAAGGGTAAGCGCAGTCGCCACAATCCATCCAAAAGGCCATGCCATCCAGATTCCCCTGCTGTCAAAGGCGCGCGTAAGCACGTTCGCCACAGCAATCCTCAGAATCAGGTCAGGAACAGTAGCCATCACAAAGTACAGCATCGCCCCCGAACCCCGAATCACTCCGTCACACATAAGTTTGATGGAAATCATAAAGTACCAGGGACTTACAATTTTCAGGAACTCCACGCCGGAAGCGATGGCCTGCTGACTTTCAGCTCCCAAAAACAGTCCCATCATCTGACGGCTGAAACTAAAATACAGTATAACAAAGGGGAGGGAAGCAATCAGGGAAAGCCGGACTCCCGTCTTAAATCCCATAGGCAGCCTGGAAAGCTTCCCTGCACCCAAATTTTGGGCCGTATAGCCGGACAGGCAGCCCCCAAGGGACATGAACCCATTGACGGCAAAGGTGTTCAGTTTAATGGCGCCCGAATACCCGGCAATAACGGCTGAGCCGTACCTGTTCACGATCTCCTGGACAAACATATTGCCTACGGAAAGAACGCTCTGCTGCATAATACTTGGCACCGCTATGGCTGCAATCTGGCCCAGCAGACGCCAGTCAAACAGTTCCGTCCTGCCGGAGCTTTCCATGCTTTTCAGCCGGCGGGCCAAAGTCCCCAGGGCCAGCACAGCCGACAACCCCTGGGCCAGAAAGGTAGCCCAGGCCACACCTGCCACGCCCATGTGCAGTCCGGCCACAAACCAGTAGTCCAGCACTATATTTCCTATGGAGGATCCGATAAGAAAATACAGCGGAGTCCTGGAGTCCCCCAGCGCCGTGAATATACCGGTGCACACATTGTAGAGGATCAGAAAAGTAAGGCCATACACATATATCTTTAAATACAGTTCTCCGTCTGCAAATATATTATCAGGCGTGTGTATCACTGCCATCAAATCTTTGCAGTACAGATAACCCATAACCGTCAGCGCCGCGCTCATAACCCCGCAGGCTATGAAGGCTGTATAAACGGCAGTCTTCATCCTCCCCGTATTCCTGGCTCCAAAGAGTCTGGATACCACCACTGAGGCTCCCAGATTGCTTCCCACTGCAAAGGCCATAAAAATAACGGTAATGGGATAGGAAGCCCCCACTGCCGCCAGGGCGTCCTCTCCTGCAAACCGTCCTGCTATCATACTGTCTGCTATATTATAAAACTGCTGAAACATCACGCTAATGAACATGGGCAGCACAAAACGCCAAAGCGTCCTGTCAGGATGATCAACTGTCAAATCTGTAACCATATCTCACGCTCTCCTCCCTGGACATTCTGTTTTATTATACGCCCGGAAAGCCGTAACTTCAACAAAAAAGGAAGGCGCCGCAAAATTCTGATCCGTCACAAGCATCGGTATCCGCTGACCCTGTGCGGAAACCCATGTTGTGATGGAAAACAATTTTGCAACGCCCTGTCTTCTGCTGTTCTTTTATTTTAACAGCTGGAATTGCCCTACCAGAGTATGCATCATTCCTGCCTGCCCGTTCAGCTCCTCACTGGCTGCTGCGCTCTCCTCCGAGGTAGCGGAGTTCGTCTGGACAACTGCAGAAATCTGGTCGATCCCCTGGGAAATCTGGCTTACAGCAGCAGACTGTTCCTTTGACGCCTGAGCAATACGATCCACCATATCCAGAATATTTTCAACGTGTTTTGCCACATTCTCAAATGCAGCGCCTGTATTCGCCGCCAGCTTCTCACTGCTGTCCACATATTTTAAGGAATTACCAATGAGATTTGCCGTGTTCTTTGCCGCATCGGCCGACTGCTGAGCCAGACTTCTTACCTCCTCGGCAACTACTGCGAAGCCCTGGCCTGCCGATCCGGCTCTGGCTGCCTCAACTGCCGCATTAAGAGAAAGTATATTCGTCTCAAAAGCGATGTCCTCTATAGTCTTGATTATCTGCTGTATTTTCTTGCTGGCATCACTCATTTCCTTAATGGATTCCAGCATCTGCCTCATCTCATTCTGGCTCTGACGCACAGCGTCGCCCGTTTCTTTTCCCAGATTATTGGCATTCTGGGAATACTCTGCCGTCTGGGACAGCTTATCGGATATCTCGGATATAGTGGCCGATAACTCCTGCACGCTGCTGGCCTGTTCCGTGGCGCCCTGCGCCAGCGCCTGGGCGCTGTCAGATACCTGATTTGCCCCTGCACCCACCTGCTCTGCAGCCATCTCCAGATTGAGCAGAGTTCCGTTCATTTTATCCTGGAATGTCTCAATAGAATTCTGAATCTGTTCAAAATCTCCCCGGAAGGTAATGGGGCAACGGCATGTAAAATTCCCCTTGGCAAACTCTCCCATGCCGAAACTGATCGCATCTACATATTGGGAGATCTCTTTTAACGATTTGTCCAGAGTATCCCTTATAGAAGACATCTCCCTGGTGGTACATCTTGTAGAAAAGTCCAGATGAAGCATGCCCGCCGAGAGCTTTTCTATCTGAACAACCAGATTTTTGATATTCCGGATTACCTCGCTGTGCAGGAAGCGATACAGGCTGATACAGGCCACCAGTACAATAATCAACACAACTGCACAGACAACCGCAGAAAGCGTAACTATTTGAGTGAATTTCTGTTCAACCTCCAGACTGTTGGCATTTTTCTCCTCAATGGCCTGACCCAATCTGGAAACCAATTTCTCTATGTTAGGCTCCGTTTTCTCAATATAAGTGGTGAGAGCCTGTTGTTTATCCGTCTTAAGGAGATCCAGTATGGTATCTGCCGACGCATGGATTTCTTTGTGAAGCGCCTCAACATCGGAAGAGAGAGATTTTAAAACTGTATCATCCTGTGCATCCTCACCATATATCAGTTTGCCCAGACCGCAGGTGGTGGGATCTTTTGAACCGGTGAACTCTTTACCATAATTTATGGCGTTGTTTAAATTCTTACTCCATTGATAGTGGGCAATCTCGGCCTCATACAGATGGCTTGCATATGTATTTTCACTGCGCACTTCTTTGTTTACCGCACTGATTTCATAAAGACACAGCGTTACAACGGCAGACAATATAAATACTGACAGTAAAATACCTCCAAAATATACAATCAACAGCTTATCCAATGATTTATTTCTCATGTTTGCTTTCCCCTTTCCAAATCCTTCCTGTAAGCCGGTATAGGTTTTATAGTATAAATTGTTCCGCACGCTGATGTCTCCTGCACCATGCTGCAAATCTCTGTGGATTTTCCCCAGTCTCCCTTTATTTTAGAGGAATCGGAATCCCTTCAGCTCCTTCTAATGTCCACAGAATTACTTACGATAAGTGATATTATCACTATTAAAAAAACGCCTAAAATCTCCTTTTTTCCCTAATTTTGTATATTATTTCTTTATATATCGACAGATTCCATTTTATAATAATATGAAATCAACGTATAAACGAAATTATTTGCCCCAATTCCCCTCTTTTCTCCATTTTTATTCTCTGATATGGCGATAATATCACTTATAGGAATTAGGTTTACATAAAGCCAAACAAAGGAGGGGGTGCCTATTATAAATCAGATAGACGTATTGCAAAATCAGATAAAGAAAGGACAGGAAGGAACATGTTTAGAAATTTAAAAATCGGAAAAAAGTTAATTGTCAGTTTCATTTTGGTATCTGTATTAGCCAGCATATCAGGTTTGTGTCCATGTATGTTATATGGAATACAAACCAGAAATACAGTTATGCGTTGACTAATTATGGTTTTTCCCAGGGGGATATCGGAAAAGCCATGTTGATGGTTTCAGGCAGCCAGCAGTATACAAGAGATATTATTGGCTTTACAAATCAGGAGCATATTGACAACGCAAAGTCAAATATGAATAATAATAAGCAAAAGTATGATACATACTGTGAGGCGGTAAAGAAAACACTGGTGGGGGATTCGGAGATCGCCCAGTATAATAAGATAGAGAGCGCCATGGCTGCCTACAATGCCAAGCAGGCCGAGGTTCTGTCCCTGGGCGATACCATTAATTCAGAGCAGAGCCGGCTTGCCCAGGAGATGGCCGTTACAGAGCTGGATCCTCTTTATGACGCACTCTACCAGGCCTGGACCGATCTGATGAGTATGAATGTGGATACGGGGAATGAGCTGAGCGAGGATTTGAGCGCCCAGGGAACCTTCTCGCTGATTGTCAGCGTGGTCATTACGGCAGCTGCCCTTGCGGTGTCTGTTATCCTCGGCGTTATCATTTCAAAGGGAATCTCCGATCCTATTAAAAAATGTGTGGAGCGTCTGCTGAAGCTGGAAGAGGGAGATCTGGAAACACCGGTTCCCCAGGCCCAATCCACCGACGAAGCCGGCGTTCTGCTGGACACTTTAAGAAATACCGTCCACAAATTGAGCGCTATGATTAAGGATACCGGATACCTGCTGGGGGAGATGGCTGAGGGCAATTACGATGTAAAGACCCGCGAGGAGGATAAGTATGTGGGCGAATTCCGGCAGCTTCTGGTTTCCATGCGTAAGCTGAACAGGGACATGAGTCTTATATTGGGTCAGATCAACGAGTCGGCGGGCCAGGTTGCCAGCGGAAGCGAGCAGGTATCCGTGGGAGCCCAGGCCCTGTCGCAGGGAGCTACGGAGCAGGCCTCCTCCATCGAGGAGCTGGCGGCAACCATCAGCGAAATTTCCGGCCAGGTTAAGCACAACGCGGACAATGCAAAGAATGCCAGTGAAAAAACCAACACCGTAAGCCGTGAAGTAAATGACAGCAACCAGCGCATGCAGGACATGCTCAAGGCCATGTCAAATATCAGCAACACCTCCAATGAGATCGGAAAAATTATCAAGACAATTGAGGACATCGCGTTCCAGACCAACATACTGGCGTTGAACGCGGCGGTGGAGGCGGCCCGGGCGGGAGAGGCAGGCAAAGGGTTCGCGGTAGTGGCAGACGAAGTCCGCAACCTTGCGAGCAAAAGCGCCGAGGCATCTAAAAACACGGCGACGCTAATTGAAGGCTCCCTGCAGGCAGTGGAAAACGGCACAAAGATAGCCGATGACACCGCCCACTCATTATCTTCGGTAGTGGAGGGAGTAAAAGAGATCACAGGTATCATCAACACAATTGCGAAGGCCTCAGAAACCCAGGCGACCTCCATTGGACAGGTCACTCAGGGAATTGACCAGATATCCGGCGTGGTGCAGACCAATTCCGCAACGGCAGAGGAAAGCGCGGCCGCCAGTGAGGAGTTATCGGGCCAGGCGCAGATTTTAAAGGATCTGGTAAAGAAATTCAAACTGAAAGCAGTTGACCCGGGGGAAACGGCAAGAGCCCCTATGATACCGGACAGGCGGGACATGCAAAAAGCCGCTCCAATTACAGAATATGAAAAATATTGAGAATAGGTAAGTGATTGTTTATAGCCCTTCGCATAAATTTTGGACGAAAACAGATGTTTCTGCAGACCTGCGCTGCCCCTTGCGGTCATCCGGGTATCCGGTTAGATAAGCGCGCCATGCCTGTCACACTAAAAAAGGGGCTGTTGCAAAAGCAATGTCAATAAGTTAAGGCACATTTTAACTGATAGTCCGAAATCTGAAGAGGGTGTCGCAAAATCATCAAAATAGATGATTGAGCGGCACCCTCTGATTTTTTTATTATTATGGAAACAGGTTAGTGGTGGAATAAACGGATTCCTGTAAAAGCCATCACCATTTTGTACTGGTTACAGGTTTCAATTACCTGGTCGTCCCGCACAGAACCTCCGGGCTGTGCCACATATTTCACTCCGCTTTTATAAGCCCGGTCAATATTGTCCCCGAATGGGAAGAAAGCATCTGACCCCAGAGACACGTCCGTCATGGTATCCAGCCAGGCCCGTTTCTCCTCCCTGGTAAATACAGGCGGTTTCTCCCTGAAGATCTTTTCCCACCTGCCGTCGGCCAGCACATCCATATAATCCTCGCCAATATACACGTCAATGGCATTATCCTGTCCGCCCGCTTTATGCTGTCCACAAAGGAAAGGCCCAGCACCTGGGGAGCCTGACGCAGATACCAGTTGTCTGCCTTGTTTCCTGCCAGCCTGGTGCAGTGAACCCTGGACTGCTGTCCCGCTCCGATGCCGATGGCCTGCCCGCCCTTCACATAGCATACGGAATTGGACTGGGTGTATTTTAAAGTTATAAGGGATATCATCAGGTCGATGACCGCCGCAGCCGGAAGGTCCCGGTTTTCAGTTACAATGTCTCCGAGAAGCTCCCTGTTAATTTCCAGATTATTATGCCCCTGCTCAAAGGTGACGCCAAAAATTTGTTTTCTTTCAATGGCTTCCGGCTCATAATCCGGATCGATCTGTATCACATTGTAATTGCCGTTCTTTTTGGACCTGAGGATATCCAGAGCCTCAGTCTCATATCCCGGGGCGATAACTCCGTCGGAAACCTCCCGCTTGATAATTCTGGCCGTATCAGCATCACACACGTCGGATAAGGAGATGAAGTCTCCAAAGGAAGACATTCTGTCGGCTCCTCTCGCCCTTGCGTAGGCGCAGGCCAAAGGTGAAAGATTTCCCATATCCTCCACCCAATAAATCTTTTTAAGGGTGTCGTCCAGAGGCAGACCAACGGCCGCTCCGGCAGGAGATACATGTTTAAAGGAGGCCGCAGCCGGAAGACCGGCAGCTTTCTTAAGCTCCTTTACCAGCTGCCATCCGTTGAGGGCATCCATAAAATTAATATAACCCGGACGCCCGCAGAGTACGGTGATGGGAAGCTCCCTTTCTCCCTCCATGAAAATTCTGGATGGTTTCTGATTGGGATTACAGCCATACTTCAGTTCCAGTTCTCTCATAAACAATACCTCTCTCCTCTTATTTGTTTTTGTTAACAATTCTTGTCTCATATGTACCTGAGGCGATATCGATAAACCTCACAAAGAGGGATACCTTATTGTCCTCGTTCAGGCTGTCCCAGACCATCTGCGTAAATTCGCCGATTGTTCCGGAGATGCCTACCGTCTTAGGCTCTCCCTCAAAGCTGGGCAGCGGGTCGCCGTCATGCATGTAGGTGTGAATAAATCTTCCCTCCCCTGCCCCCGGATTCTCGTAGGCATAGGTAAAACGCAGGCAGGAATCCGGATTGCCGTTATTGCTCTTTAAAATGGACATGGCAAAATTGTAGCCGCCATTTTCAATGTGCATAATGCCGGATATGCGGGGCGTATAGTTAGGGCCGTCGGGCTCAAACTCTCTGGAGCGCAGAGACTGCTCAAAGGTCATCTGACGATCCATGCCCTCATAAATGGTATCCGTCTGGTCACCGTTGGTTACGATGGTCTTGTTGCCCAGAACCCGCACCGGGGAATAGATGATCAGGCTTGGATCCTCCATTTTTGCAGGGTCAAAGGCCTGCGTGCGTATCCCCTCTCCCTCCTCCACAAACACGCGGTTTCTGCTGTTTGTGCTTCTTCCCATAATAAAATATGCAGCCACCCCTTTGGTACCGTCCTCAGACCGTCCAATGACAATTCCACGTCCGGGATAAGCGTTATTTTTCAGTTCCTGTTCCAGTGACATCTGGTTCATAGTGATTCCTCCCTTTAATTGGTTTATTAAGCAGCCGGTGGACTGTACCACTGCAGCATGTTTACATAGAAACAAAAGAGCCTCCTCCTGGTACGCAAAATAAACACGTGCCCAGGCGGCCGGCTCTCTTGGAATTGTAGTCCTTATGCGTGCTCCCTGTGGTTTGCCCACTTATCCGCCAGTTACACGCCTACAATTACTATATATCTTTTTACTAATATTGCAATACCTTCTTAGAAGGTTTACTTATTAATTTTACTTATTCATTTCTGATTGCTGCAAGAGGACTCAGCTTCATTGCCCTCATAGCAGGCATAAAGCCCGCCGCCATGCCAACCAAAATTGCAAAAGCCACGGCTGCCAAAGCCAGCCAGGGCGGAATTCTGGACAAATTACCTGCCAGCCCGTTCATTTCTTCCATATTGACAAAACGGTTGATAACGGAAGAAATACTGTAACTGAGGCCGATTCCTATGAGCCCTCCCATAAAGCCGATAACTCCCGACTCAATCAGGAACATATTCCGAATATTCCCCATATCGCAGCCCAGAACCTTCATAACGCCGATTTCCTTAGTGCGCTCATAGATTGACATCATCATGGTGTTGGCAATACCGATGGCCGCCACAAACAGGGAAACAGCTCCGATTCCGCCCAGGACAGCCTGTATCATGTTGGACTGCTGCTTGGTGCTCTCCATCCAGTCCATCTGGCTGCTGACCTGGAATCCCATATCAGCCACCATACTCTGGACAGCGGGAACATTGTCCACCTCATCCACATATATCTGCGCTCTGTTATATGTAATGTAATTGAGGGCCTTCCCCTTTTTATTAGTCGGCTGGCCGGGAATAACCGTTCCCTTCTTAAAAACTTTTTTCAGCTGGGCCTTCAATCCGTCCACATCCGTGTATACACTGTAAGAGTTGGGACCCCAATCCTCAGGGCCGCCTTCCAGAACTCCCAGTCCGTTAATCATATATTTCTTTGGGGGTTTCACGGAACTCTGCCCTTCCCCCGTGTCTCCGCCTGAGCTTCCGCTCTGGCTCTGGTAATAGGCGTCCATATCAAAAACCACAAAGAGGGGTTTTCCAAGGAAATCCACATCCGGCAGTTCCCCTGTATCCCAATATCCCCGTCCGGTTTTGGAATTATAAAAGTCCTGCCGCACCGTATTTCCAAACACAAGGCCCATCTCACCGGATTCCGGTATCCGTCCTTCCCCCAGAGACAGCTGTTCCAGATAAGTCTGGCTCACTCCGCGTATATTCATATACTGCGCCTCGTAAGCGCCCTGCCGCATGATTACATTGACATCCAATATAGGGGATATGCCTGTTACGTGGGCCAGCTTCCCAAACTTTTCCATAACCTCATCCGTGATATATACCGGATCTGAGGATTTGGAACCGGAACCGCCTGCTGAGACGGCCACGCTGCCGCCTCCGTAATAGCCGCCTCCGCTGGCGCTTACGTCAATCGTCGTCAGGCTGCCCCAGGAGGAAAGCTGTTCCATAAACATCTGATCCAGCCCGATTCCCAGGGAAACCATAACCACAATGGAAGCCGTTCCGATGATAACTCCCAACACCGTTAATACCGTTCTGAGCTTCCTGCGCCTTAAATTGTTAATACTCATGATCAATAGATCAGGAAATCTCATCGTCTATATCCTCTTCCCTGGCCGCTTTGCGCTTTTTCCTGATGCGCAGGGTAATGATGATACCTGCCGCAACGGCAGCCGCAGCTCCGGCAATAATGAATACTTTATATTTTCCCCAGAAGGAGGTCTGGCCTTCCATATCCATTCCGCCCACTTCCATCCCGGGATCCATTCCCATATCCCAATCACCGCCCATATCTTCAGTGACAATCAGAGTCAGTTCTTTCTCCACCGGCTCTGCGGCCACGCCGTTCTCATCTTCATAGGCGATGCTTATCCTGATAGTGCCGTCGTCCATTGTGGGATTTATGCCTGAAAGCATAGTGTCCACATTGCCGGTGTCCCCAGGCTTTATATTGCCACATAAGCGTCGGTGGTCTTGATGGAATCTCCCTCAAAGGTAACTGTTACATTGTAGAGAATTACTTTTCCGGTATTGTTAATGCCAAACATAACGTTGGACTCGGAACCCACCGTCATATTGTCGGGCATTACCTCTATGGTGCTGGTGCTGAGTTTGGCATACTGCTTCACGGGAATATCTACAACAATACTTTCCTCCGCATTTTTAAACTCAGGGCTGTCATATTTCTCTTTGATCGTTATGGCATAGGATCTCTGATCCACCCCCGCCTTGGCTACAAACTTCGCCCGTACCTCAGTGCTCTGGCCTGCGCCAGGGAATTGACCACCAGAGAGGAGGAGCCTGTCTCCGTGGTAAAAACAGCGCTGTCCGATACCTTCTCTGATTCCAGGTTAAACAAAATATTGCTGGCAGGAACGGAGGTGGAAGCATTCTTCATATTCAGCACCAGTTCAAATTCGTCTCCTGCATAGATTTCGTCGGGGACGGTATAATAGCTGTCCACAATAAGCCTGGCCTTGGTTCTGTCATTGGCGTCAAAGTCCCTTAAATCGTCTTCCTTGTCCTTGGACACAATGTGTACGTAAAAAGTCCCTTCTTCTGTATGGAGATCTCCCTCCGAACTGAGACGGAAGGTAATGGTATATTTTATAGGGTAATAGCCGGTGTAGGAATCCTTCCGTATAGCCATGCTGTAGGATGCCGACACCGTCTCGTCCGCCTGTACCCGGGCAAAGGTCCTGTCATAATTGCCGTCATTAATCTCAAAGGGAAACTTTGTATCATCCTCAGAGAGTTCCATGCGAACGGTCACATCCTGAGCTGTGGTGGAACGGCGGTTTCTGAAATTCACAGTGTAATCCAGCACGTTGGGATACACCCCTCTGGGGGTGGACTGGTTCTCGCCGATGACAAAATAGTTGCCTTCCTTCTTATCCTCCTCATCATCCGTGTCGGAGGAGGTGTCTGTGGAGATCCAGATATTAATATAATCAATGTCGTTGCCCCCATCCCATTCCAAATAGATGGGAATACTGTAATATCCCTGTTTCGCGTCTCTGCGCACATTGGCAGAGAGGGATACGCTCTTGGTATTGCCCTCTTTGATATCCCTACGGATTTGGGCACAAAGGTGGTTTCTATAATTTCAAAGGGATAGTAATCTACTGTGTAATCCCCATTTCCCCGCTCCTCTATCATCTGGAAATCATTGGTTTCCAAAAGACTTACCTTCAGGTTCTTCATATCCTCGTCAGTAGCGCGAATGCGAAATGAGATGGACATGGATTTTCCAATTCTTCCTCTGGGGGCTTTGGTGGTAAATATATAATCATTATCGCTGGCATTGGTATTGTAGCCTATATTGAATTCTGACGCCAGCGCAGTTGCAGACAGAGCTGTAGCTGCCAGCAGAATGGAGATGCCTATCACCGCCGCTTTTTTATGCAGTTTTACCCTGTAGGTCTTTATGTTCACTTTCATTTTACTCCTCTGCTCTCCTTCTCACTGATATCCTTACCGGCCGGCTGCCTCTGCAACCCCGGGGCTTCCCTGCGTCCGCCGGCTGCGGCTCCCTCCGAAACGGCGGCTGGAGCCTCCGCGGAACCATCGGCTGCGGCTCCCTGTGCCTCCCGCTGTTCCTCCGCCGACCTCGCTCCAATCTCAATTCCCACAATCTTACCGTCTACGATGCGGATCCTCCTGTCCGCATAAGAAGCCAGATTATTGTCGTGGGTAACCATAACCAGAGTCTGTTTCTGCTCCCTTACAATCTTCTGCATCAGGCGCAGCACCTCCATGGTAGTCCTGGAATCCAGGTTTCCTGTAGGCTCGTCCGCAAATATAATCTGAGGATTTACCACAAGGGCTCTGGCAATTCCCACCCGCTGCTGCTGGCCGCCCGACATCTGGTTGGGCATATGATTCGCCTGGTCGCCTACGCCCACCAGCTTCATAAATTTTCTGGCCCTCTTAAGCCGCTCCTTTTTGGCGATTCCCCTGAAAGCCAGAGGCAAAGCCACATTTTCAACTGCGTTCATCGTATTTAAAAGGTTATACGCCTGAAAGATAAAACCCACCTTTTCCCGCCTGAAGGTTACCAGCTGGCGTTCCGTCAGCTTTTCTATATGTACCTTTCCTATCTGGATCTCTCCCTTTGTGGGCTTTTCCAAACCGGCAAGCATATTCAAAAGAGTTGATTTGCCTGAACCGGATGTACCTACAATTGCAACAAATTCACCTCTATATAATTCAAAATCCACACCGTTTAGAGCACGAACTTTGGTTTCTCCCACCCGGTAAATTTTGTACAGGTTCTTCACGCTGATTGCCACAGGCATGTCTGCGGCGGCCTTCGGCTGCTCAACCCCTGCTGTCTCAGTTCCCGGAACCTGGCTTTCCCGCCCTATTTCTTTTTCCAAAGCCGCCCTCCTTTCCCCACCCCGTAAAAAGATGTACACTTATACCCGTTTAGTATAGCACAGCCGTCTTTTTTTGTTCACCCGTTTTTTCTTTCATGTTCCTTAATAATTTATTACACAGATCCATTTTTATAAAAAAAGGACAAAAAACATCTTGACTTATACATCATTCTATGTAAGAATATGACGAGGCACAAATCAGTGCCATATCTGGCGGGTCCGGCTATCGCACTGGTAGAGTGTGAAGTATTTCCCAAAATTACTATTTTAATAAAACCAAGATAAAGGCAAAGGAGAATCCCATGAGACATTTACTGAATCCTTTAGACTTCTCTGTGGAAGAAATTGACGATCTTCTGGCCCTTGCCAGAGAAATCGAGCAAAATCTTCCCAAGTACGCTCACGTATGCGACGGAAAAAAGCTGGCGACCCTGTTCTACGAGCCGAGTACAAGAACCCGTTTGAGCTTTGAAGCGGCAATGCTGAATCTGGGCGGAAGTGTATTAGGCTTTTCATCTGCAAACGCAAGCTCTGCCGCCAAAGGCGAAGTGTGGCAGATACCATCCGCATGATTTCCTGCTACTCCGATATCTGCGCCATGCGTCATCCCAAAGAAGGAGCAGCATTTGTAGCCGCCCAAAAGTCGGAAATTCCCGTTATCAACGCAGGCGACGGCGGCCATCAGCATCCTACCCAGACTTTAACCGACCTTATGACTGTCCGCTCCCTGAAAGGCGTCTCAGCAACCTGACCGTAGGTCTCTGCGGTGATTTAAAGTTCGGACGTACCGTACACTCTCTTATCAACGCCATGGTGCGCTACCCCAACATAAAATTTATTTTAATCTCCCCTCCGGAGCTCAGGATACCTGATAATATCCGGGAGGATGTATTAAAAGCCAACAACATAGACTTTGAGGAAGTGGGAAACCTGGATGAAGCAATCGGACAGCTGGATATTCTTTATATGACCCGCGTTCAAAAGGAGCGCTTCTTTAATGAGGAGGACTACATTCGCTTAAAGGACTGCTATATCTTAGACAAGAAGAAAATGAAACTGGCCAAGAAGGACATGTTTGTACTCCATCCCCTTCCCAGGGTTAACGAGATCTCCGTGGAGGTGGACGACGACCCAAGGGCAGCTTACTTTAAGCAGGCCCAGTATGGTGTGTATGTGCGTATGGCCTTAATCATGACATTATTGGAGGTGGAGAAGCCATGTTAAATATCAGCGGATTACAGGAAGGCATTGTTCTTGACCATATCGAAGCGGGCAAAAGCCTGGATATCTACTATCACCTGGGGCTGGACAAGCTGGAGTGCCAGGTGGCAATTATCAAAAACGCCCGGAGCAATAAGATGGGACGGAAAGATATTATAAAGATTGAGGGCGGGCTGGACACTGTGGATCTGGATATGCTGGGTTACATTGACCACAATATCACCGTAAACATCATCCGCGGGGACAACATCGTGGAGAAAAAACGTCTGAAACTGCCTAAAAGATTACTAACGTGATCCAGTGCAAAACCCGCGCTGCATTACTTCCATTGAGCAGGAGCTTCCCCATATCTTTTATCTGGCAGATGAAAAGGCGGAGACCTACCGCTGCCAATATTGTGAGGAAAAGTACAGCGAATATAAATAAATCCCGTAAAGGGG